>NZ_JBHXVG010000001.1:0-562438 GCF_042672405.1 Streptomyces sp. NPDC127197
GCGTCAACGTTCTGTGGGCCCTGATCCGTGACCGACGGTGCTATCAAGTCGCACCTCCAGCGACTGCAGCTGCTTGACAACGGCATTAGGAAGCGCTGTCCTCGAACCGGAACTCGGGGCTGGTACGCGGATCGATGTGCGCGCCGGCGTCCATGGCGGTCGCCAGCCGTTCGATCAGCTCGAGGGTCGGATCGACACCGCTCTCCTCGATGGACTCGATGTCCGCTTCGGACAAGCCAGCCCGACGGGCCAGCTCGGCGGTAGTCCAGCCGAGAACGGACCGCCGTTCGTAGACAGCCTGCGCGAAGTCCATACGGCGCCCGGCGGCGCGGTACGCGGGGTCCTCGCGGTGCTCGGCCGGGACCTTCCAGCCGGTGTGGTATCCGCTGCTCATCGGGCCTCCTCGTCCCTACTGTAAACGTCGTGCTCACTGGCCGGAGGGTGTTCGGCCTCGCACAGCTTCCGCGCCCGCTGCGCCCTCAGCACTTCGTCCGTCTCTCACATACGAGTCTTGCGGAAGACCGTGAGCAGAACCGCTCGCCGCCCTGGAGCGAGCCAGTAGGTGACGCGGAAGGCCCCGATACGCAGCTCCCGCAGCCCGTCGCCGAGGTGACTCGCCAAGGGAAAGGGCAAAGCAGGCCCGTCGGTGGCGAGCCGGTCGGCGAAGCGCTCGACAGCTCTGTACTCGGGCAACGGAAGCGTTTCGAGCCAGGCGCGCACCTCGGGTTCGAGTTCGATCGTGTACAGGCCGGGTGGTTCGGGCACGGGTGATCCATTCGTGTGAGGTTGTCGGTCCCCACTCAAGTGAGCTGGTCGGCGCGCTCTGGATCGGTTCCTGGAATTTCATCCGATCGGGGATCGCGCCCGACAAGTGATCTACGAGATCAGGCAGCGCTGCCCTGATCGGCTGGCTCTAGTACCACTGGCATCAGTCGGTTGTCGAGGCGCGGCAGGCGCGGGAGCGTGAGCGGCTGCGGAAGCTGCGTAAGAAGGGGAAGGACAAGAGCCGGGCGGCGACGCGACAGCGGTAGCGCCCGCCCGACCCGAGACGGGCGTGTCAGCGGGCGGTGAGCATGGCCTCCCGCACCCTTCGGACGAGCTGCGGCACCCCGTCCCGTACGGCGGCCAGTGGGCCCCCGGCCTCGTAGTACGGCACGCGTCCGTTGTCCCCGCCGGACGGGGCCGGGAGCGTCAGCAGCAGGGCCGGGACGGAACTCGGCTCGGCGATGGCCGCGTTCAGGCACCGCGTGCAGACGGGCAGCCAGCGTCGGCGGTTGCGTTCGGTGGCTGACACTCGGACGTCGCGGCGCGTCTCGGCGGGGCCGTGCAGGGGGTTTACGCCGCAGACCCGGTCCTCCACGTCACCGGCGAGCGCGGCCCGGCCCGCGCGGGCGAGGACGATCAGGGCGACCAGGGTCGCGGGGTCCGTCGTGGCTGTTGCCGTGTCTGCGAAGCGGTCCGTATCGCCGTTCACGCCCGCCAGCAGCATCGCCGCTTCCCGGCAGTCCGCCGCGCGCGTGTGGGCGGCGGAGGCGGAATCGGGCGGGTGCATCGTGAAGGACCGTTCCAGAGCGCGGAGTTCGGTGCGGGCCGTGCGTCGCAGGAACCGTGTGGACGGGGCGGACGGCTGGCTGAGGGGCAGGGACTGCGCCGGTTCCGGACTGCGCCGACGCAGTGTCCTGGCGATCATCCCCAGGGCACCGGACATGACCACGAACAGCATCATCGCCACCACGGCGCCCATGAACAGGCCGGGCCAGACCTCGCCGGAGTACAGCCGGGGCAGGGTCGTGGCCGTGCGAGGGTTCGGCGCGGGCGCCGGGTCGGAGAGGGCCTCCGGCTCCTCTGTGCGCGGGGACTTGTCGAGGTGGGTCATGAGCCGGTCGAGGCGTTCGGCCATGAGGTGGTCGTCGGCCTCTGCCGCCGCCTCGTTCCCGTACGCGATGGACTCCGGCAGGTCGAAGTAGAGGTCGATGCTGTCCAGACGTAGCCCGTGGTTGAAGACGTCGATCGTGCCGTTGAACGGGTCGGCGACGACGTACACGCCGTCCTTGCCCACACGGTGGTGCACTGCCGCCGCGAACAGTTCGGAATCGCCGGCGGATTCGTCCTCGGGCAGCTGCGGTACGAGGGCGGCGTAGACCGGGCCGCCGCCGTCCGAACGGGCGAAGGCGCGGATGCGGTCGTGCAGGCGCGCCCGCTGTCGGGCGTCCAGCAGTTGAGGGCTCTCCGGGTCGGCGTACACCGGGTCCTGCTTCAGTCCCGCCGCGACGCGGTCGGCGCGGGCGGTCAGGTCGTCCGGGGTGGGCGTCGGGGCGGCGCTCGACCTCTTCTGGTCGAAGACGGTGGGAGCGGTGGCGGCTATTGCGGCGGCCGAGACGAGGGCCACGGCAGGGACGATCCAGGCGCGTGCGCGGCGGACGGGCCGTTGCCGCGACTGCGCGCCGGGCAGGCGGCGGCGCCAACGCCGTACGTATGGGACCAGGATCAGGATCGACAGAGGTACGGCGGTCAGCGCGATACCGGTCAGGAACGACTGGTTCTCGCGGTCGCTCGGGCCGATGTACATGTCCGCCGGTTCGTTCCCGGCGTCGTACTTCTCACGTGCCGCCTCCGCCCGATCGGCGGCCCTCTCGGGGCCCTGCGCGACGACTTCCGCAAAGCGTTGGAAGCTGCGCAAAGGGCCTGCGTCGTAAGGCAGTTCATAGAGAGAGACGGTCACCGCGTCGTCGGTCGGCGCGCGCACGCCGTAGGCGGCGGCATCCGTGACGCCCGACTCGTCGATCAGTACGTACAGTCCGTCCCGCCCGAGGCGGTCGTGCACCGCGTCCAGCAGTGTTCGGCCGCCTGTGCTCCAGAGGGGGAGTACGAGGACGTACGTGGGAACTCCGGTGCGCTCGGCGAGTCCGGCGAACGCGGGAGCCGTGGATCGGGGTATCTCGCGCGGCAGTTGGTCGGTGACGTAGACCGGATCTTCGCGCAGATGTGATGCCAGATGGGTGGCCTGCGTATTGACGGAAGGGTCTGCGGCGTGGGCTGGGGCGGCCGCGGCGACCAGGAGGGTGAGGACAGCGACGGCGAGAGTGGCTCGTACGGCTGCCTGGAGTCTTCGCATCGTGGCCCAGCCGGGGGTCGGGTCCTTGTCCAGGTCGAGTATGTGCCAGTCCGTCGGCCTGTGGGACACGCGTTAACCCCGTACGTGCGTTCCTATAGTTGGTCGGCCTTGAGGGTATCGAGGAACGCCGTGAAGGTTGCGGCAGGGAAGGTGAGGGTGCCGTGGGTGGGGTGCTTGGAGTCGCGTATGGCTACTTGGGTGTGCAGGTTCGCGACTTCCACGCAGGTGTTGCCATCGCCTCCCTCGGAGTAGGAGGACTTCTTCCAGTGGCGGGGGTCTGTCACGCCTGGTGCCTCACAGTTCCTTCGTCAAACGGTGGATGAAGTCCCGCGACTGGGCGGGACTAAGTGCTGCCTTCTCCACCTTACGGAAGAGCGTTCGGAAGCGGTCCAGTTGGGATTCGGCATCCAGGAATGCGGTTCCGCTAGGTGAGTCGCGAAGCACCGTGTCCAGTCGAGGCAGTGGGCCGCCCACATGCAACATGGCTGCGCTTGCGCCGGCGAATCCGTCTGTGTCGAAGGGGATGACGCGCACCGTGACGTGCCCCCGCTCCATCTCACGCAGGATCTCGTGGAGTTGGGCCAAGGTCACCTTGCGACCAGCCACGCGGATACGCAGGGCGGCTTCGTGGACGATGGTTTCGTACGGGGCAGGGGAGTCCCCTTCGACCACAGCCCTCCGTTTCATCCGGTGCTCGATCCGCGGAGTCAGCTCGCTCTCGGGCAGCTCCGGGACCATGTAGCCGAAGACCGCGCGGGCGTAGTCCGGCGTTTGCAACAGCCCCGGTACGTGCGTGATCACGACCTCGCGCAGGAACGTCGCGTGATGCTCCAACTCGGCGACATCCAGGAACACCGGAGGCAGGATGCCCCGGAACTCCTCCCACCACCCCGCCGTACGGTCGGTGGCCATCGCCACCAGGGCGTCGATCAGGGGTTCGTCGGCGCAGGCGTAGTGGGCGGCCAAGCGGCGCACCCGCTCCTCGCTGACTCCGGCGAAGCCCGCTTCTACTTGGCTCATTTGGGCCGACGTCGAGCTGAGCAGCCCCGCCACTTCGCGGGCCTTCAGTCCGGCGGCCTCCCGAAGTCTGCGCAGTTCGGTGCCCAGGCGTACCTGTCGTGCGGTTGGTTGGCTCCTTGGTGCCATGCGCCCTCCGGACTGAACTCGCCTGTTTCTGCGCCACTTTCGAGTGTCAGGTTACGACAACGGCTTGCGTGAGGAAAAATTTTTGCTCTACGGTCGGTGATGTAACGCACACGCAGCGGAAGTGCACCGCTCCGCCCTGCCATGACGGGTGCGGCAATGACACCGCCTGCGTCGCAACTTCCCTGCGCCGAACGGAGCTCACCCATGCCCGACAACGAAACCGCCGCCCCTTGGGAGTACACCCTGTACATCCCTCACGATCCCCGCGCCGTCACCGTCTGTCGCCGTACCCTCCGGCTGATCCTCACCATGCACGGCCTCATCCGCCTCACCGACACGGCCGAGTTGCTCGCGACGGAGCTGGTCGCCAACGCCGTACTGCGCACCAAGGGGCCCGCCGCTCTGCGTGTGCGGTGGGCGGCGGGGGTGTTGCGGATCGGGGCGTGGGACGCGGATCCTGCGCCGCCCGATCCGCCGGCGCCGGTGGAATCCCTCGCCGAAGCGGAGCGCGGCCGCGGGCTGGCTCTCGTCCGCGCCTGCGCCGACCTGTGGGGGTGGCAGCCGCTGGCCAGGGAGGGCAGTCGCGGCAAGTACGTGTGGTGCGACCTCGTCGCGGCGTAGTTCGTTGATCGTCCCCGGCGATGACGCATGGTTAGGGACCAGGCGCCGCTGCCATACTTCGGCTGTGGAACGAGTTGCTGCGCGCCACCCACGCCACCGACGACCTCGCACGGCTCCAGGCCCTCGCCGCCGACCTGGTCGGCCGCAGCGGGGCGCGCGGACTGCCGGCGCGCACCGAGGCGCTCCTCGACGAGCTGCTCCCGACCTGGCGCAACGGCGTCGCCGCGGCGGGATGAGCGGGGCGTGAGCGGGTCCGTGCTGGTCGCCTGCGCGGCCGTGTGGGGAGCGGCGGCCGGCGTGCTGCTGCCGCGGGCCGCGTATCGGTTCTCCGTGCCGTCCGAGGAGGACTGGCGGGAGCGGTGCCCGGGCGGGCATGCCATCCGGGGGTGGATCGGGTGGGCGCGGTGCGCGGAATGTACGGCGGACCCGTCCTCCACCGGTCCCAGCGCTCACCTCATGGAGTCGTACAGCTCCAGTGCCCCTCTCCCGGCGACCCCACCACCTTCGTACGGCCCCAACACCCCCCTCCTCGCCACAGTCACCGCCCTCCTCTGCGCCGCCCTCGCCGCCGTCACCGGCTCCCGGCCCGAACTCGGCGTCTGGCTGCTGATCGTGCCCGTCGGTGTGCTGCTCGCGGTCGTCGACCTGCGGGTGCAGCGGCTGCCCGATGTGCTCACCCTGCCCCTCGCGGCCACCGCCCTCGTCCTGCTCGGCCTGGTCGCGCTGCTGCCCGGGCACGCCGGCGACTGGACGACCGCCCTGCTCGGTGCCCTCGCGCTCGGCGCCGGATACTTCGTCCTCTTCCTGATCAACCCCAGCGGCATGGGCTTCGGCGATGTGAAGCTGGCGCTCGGGGCGGGGGCGGTGCTCGGGTGGTACGGGTGGCAGGCCGTGCTGCTCGGGACCTTCGCGGGGTTCGTGTTCGGGGCGCTGTACGGGGGTGCCCTCGTCGTCGTACGGAAGGCGGGGCGCAAGACGGCGATTCCGTTCGGGCCGTTTCTGCTCGCCGGGGCGTATACCGGCCTGCTCGTGGGCGCGGCCTGACGGCAACGCGGGAAAACGGCTGGCGTAGGCTGGTTCAGTCCGTCCACAACCCTTGACGAAAGGGACGCTTCGGTGACCGAGAAGGCCGACCTCCAGTCTGTGCTCGACCGTGCCGCGGCCGGCGGACGGATCACCCCCGAAGAAGCCCTCGACCTCTACCGCGACGCGCCCCTGCACGCACTGGGTTCCGCCGCCGACGCCGTACGCCGCCGCCGTTACGCCGGCGTCGAGCACATCGCGACGTACATCATCGAGCGGAACATCAACTACACGAACGTCTGCGTCACGGCGTGCAAGTTCTGCGCCTTCTACGCGCCGCCGAAGGACACGGCGAAGGGCTGGACGCGCGACCTGGACGACATCCTGCGCCGGTGCGCGGAGACCGTCGAGCTCGGCGGTACGCAGATCATGTTCCAGGGCGGTCACCACCCGGACTACGGCGTGGAGTACTACGAGAAGCATTTCTCGGCCATCAAGAAGGAGTTCCCGCAGCTCGTCATCCACAGCCTGGGGGCGAGCGAGGTCGAGCACATGGCGAAGATCTCGGGCGTGTCCGTGGAGGAGGCCATCCGGCGGATCAACGCCGCCGGCCTCGACTCCTTCGCCGGCGCCGGTGCCGAGCTGCTCCCCGAGCGGCCGCGCAAGGCCATCGCCCCGCTGAAGGAGAGCGGCGAGCGCTGGCTGGAGATCATGGAGACGGCGCACAACCTCGGTGTCGAGTCCACGTCGACGATGCTCATGGGCACCGGCGAGACCAACGCCGAGCGGATCGAGCACCTGCGGATGATCCGTGACGTACAGGACCGCACGGGCGGCTTCCGCGCCTTCATCCCGTACCTCTACCAGCCGCAGAACAACCACCTGAAGGGCCGCACGCAGGCCACCATCTTCGAGTACCTGCGGATGATCGCGATCGCCCGTCTCTTCCTCGACAACGTCGCCCACATCCAGGGCTCCTGGCTGACCACCGGCAAGGACGCCGGCCAGCTGACGCTGCACTACGGCGCGGACGACCTCGGCTCGATCATGCTGGAGGAGAACGTCGTCTCGGCGGCCGGTGCCAAGCACCGCTCCAACCTGCTGGAAATGATCGAGATGATCCGTACGGCGGACCGCGTCCCGGCCCAGCGCTCCACGACGTACGAGCACCTCGTCGTCCACGACGACCCGGCGAACGACCCCGTCGACGACCGCGTCATGTCCCACATCTCGTCCACGGCGATCGAGGGCGGCACGGCTCATCCCGAGTTGAAGCTGCTCGCTTCCAACTGAGTTGCTGACACTGCACGCCGACTCCAGGGGCCAATGCCTGGCCGTGCGCGGTGAGTGGATCGCCGCCGTCGGCACCCTGGAGGAACTCCTCGCCGCGCATCCGCAGGCGCGGGTGCGGCAGTGGCCCGGCATTCTCACCCCGGGGCTGGTCAACCTGCACGGGCCCGAGCTGCTGGAGCAGGCCTACCACCCGGACCCGCGCGAGGCCGACACCCTCGGCACCGAACCGCTGACCGGGGACGCGCTCGCCGCGCTCCCCATGGACGAGGCCCGCTGGGGGGCCAGCGCCCGGCGCGGGGTGCAGCGGATGCTGGCGAACGGGACGGTCGCGGTGGCGGGGGAGCTGCGCAACCGGGTCGTGGTGGCTGCCGTACGGCGGTCCGGGATCGGGGTGGTGGGGCGGCTCGGGGTGCCTGGGGGAGTGCCCGCGCTCGATCCGTTCGCCTCCGGGGTGCCGGTGGAGTTTCCGCCGGAGCGGGAGAGCGGGTCCGCCGCACGGTTCGCCGTGTTCGACGTACGGGACGAGGACGAGCTGGCCGAGCGCGGGGGCGGGAGCTGTGTGGCCACGGTGGTGGCGGGGCGGATCGTCTACCGCCGCCGATAGCGGTCAGCCGGCGAATGCCTCCCCGAAGGCCCCCGAACTCTGTTCCACCCCGCTGCAGTTGGTCGACGCGTCGTCCTGCGCCGCGTCCTCGTCCGCACACTGCCGGTCGCGGAACGTCGACCACATCGACACCCAGGCGATCCCCTTCTCCTCCGCGAACTCCCGTACCTGGACGGCGTCTTGGAGCGTGAACGTCTCATTGTCGACGTCGTTCACGCCGATCATCGAGGTGAGCGCCATGCCCTGCCAGGCGGCGGAGTCGGACAGGCCGAAGATGTCGGCCAGTTGGTCGTGGGCGGCCGTGGCGGACTGTTCGGCGTAGCCGCCCATGTCGCCGGTGTAGGAGCTGCCGTAGTTCATGGTCATGAGGTTGACCGTGGAGACCTGGACTTGGTGGTCGTTGGCCGATTCGAGCAGGGCGACGCTGTCGTCGTCCAGGCCGGACGGCATCACCGGGAGCGTGAACGACACCTCCAGGTCCGGCCGTTCCTCCTGCAGCGCCGCGATCGCCTCCGACCGCAGGGCGACCGAGTCGGAGTCGGTCAGCTCGTCGCCCTCGATGTCGAAGTCGGCCCGGGTGGCACCGGCCGCGTCCAGTGCATCGGCGTATGCCTGCGCCAGCTCCTGCGCGCTGTCACAACTCGCCGCCAGTTCCTTGCCGGAGGCGCCGCCGAAGGAGACGCGTACGTCGGCGCCGGACTCCGTCAGCCGGGAGATGCGGGACGTCACCGTCGAGTCGTCGATGGCGTGGGTGCCGTTCCACTCGGGTGTGCAGTCGCTGCCGTCCGAGATCACGAAGGCCAGGTTGTACGTCGCCGGGGAGCCGGCCGCGTCGTTGTCGGAGGCGGTCGTGGCACTGACGTACGGGGCGTACGAGGTGGTGGAGGCGGCCGACTGCGACGGCGACGTGGGTGCCGCCGGGGCCGCGTCGGAGGAGCTGCTGGAGCCCGCCGAGCATCCTGCCGTTGCCAGGGCAAACAGACAGGTGAGCCCGGCGACCGGCTTCAGGAAACTCCTCATGGCGCATGTACCCGCTCTCGTGGTGTCCGATTTCCGAATCCGAAATCTCTCACACGGGATTGGCGTTTTGTGGTGGTATATCCGGGCGTCCGGGAATTCTCTCAGGGAACGGACAGGCTGGGGCCTTTCTCATGGCTGTCTCACATGCAGACCAGAGAGAAGCGCACATAAAGGCTCCCTACTCTCCGGGGAATGCATTCCGAGCCTGCCATCGAAAACCGCGCCGCTCCGCGCGGTCGCCGTCGCAAACGCGGCAACGGGTCCGCCTCCGCCCCCGGCTCCGCAGCGGGACCCGTGTTCGTTGACAACTCCGGGCGCCGGGCCAGGCTGCTGCGCCGGATCGGACTCCTTCTCGGCGTCGCCTGCCTCGGCTACGCGGTCGTGCTCGGCGCGGCCTTCATGGGCTGGGGCACCTCGCTGAACCCGTCCTCGCTGCTGCCCTTCGCGGGCGGGGCGAACGGCCAGGGTGATCCCGCCCCGCAGGGCGGTCCCGGCAACGGAGCGGTCCCGCCCGGCGGCACTCCGTCCGCGCCGCCCTCGGGCGCCGCAGTCCCGTCCCCGCCCCCGACCTCGTCCGCGTCGGCCGTCGCCGCCGCCAACTGACCGGAACGCACCCACCCTCATGACGACGACTTCCCCACGCGGGCGCCGGCGCGCCCCCACCCGTATCGAGCGGGCGGCCGGCCGGGCCGCGGCCCTGCAGAAACCGCGTGTCATCCTCGCCCTGCTGCTCCTGCTCGCGCTGACCAGCATCATGCTGCTCGACGGCTATCTGCGCGCCGAGGTCGGCGGCGACCAGCGCGTGCGCACCGGGGCCAGCTCGAGCGAGGTCCCCGACGACGTCCTGAACGGCGGGCCGATCCTCACCTTCCGGGGCGGTCAGGCGACCACCGTCTCCGTCCCGGACAAGACGATCGCGCTGACCTTCGACGACGGCCCGAACCCGACCTGGACGCCCCAGGTCCTGGAAATCCTTCAGGAGTACGACGTCCCGGCCACGTTCTTCGTGGTCGGCTCGATGGTGTCGCGCTACCCGGGCATCGTCGAGGACATGGTCGAGCAGGGCAACGAGGTGGGCATCCACACCTTCACCCACGTCGACCTCTCCTACCAGAGCGACGCCCGAGTCGAGCGCGAGATGCAGCAGACGCAGCTCGCCCTGGCGGGTGCGGCCGGCATCACGACCACGCTGTTCCGTGCCCCGTACTCCTCGGAGACGGACGCCGTCGACAACTACAGCTGGCCCGTCTACCGGAAGCTCGGCGAGGACGGTTACACCAGCGTCTTCATCGACACCGACAGCGACGACTGGAAGCGGCCGGGCGTCTCGCAGATCATCAAGGGCGCCACGCCGGAGAGCGGTGAGGGTGCGTCGGTGCTGTTCCACGACGCGGGCGGTGAGCGCTCGCAGACGATCAAGGCGCTGCCGGCGTACATCAAGAAGATGAAGGCGAAGGGGTACACCTTCACCACGATCAGCGGCGTCATGCAGGAGCAGGACGCCGCTGGTCAGGCGGCGAACCAGCCGGCCGGCGGACAGCCTTCGGGTGCCCCGGGCGTGGCCGGTGCCCAGGCCGGTGCCGCACCCGGCGGTCTCCAGGCCGCCCACCGCACCGCCACCGGCGCCACCCTCTACGAGGGCAAGGCCCTCGTCGCGGCCGTCGCCGTCGCCGAGTGGACGGTCCCGGGCCTTGCGGTCGGGCTGGCCGTGGTCGGCTGCGCGGTCATGGGCCGGTTCGGCATGATGCTGCTGCTCGCCCGGCGCCACTACCGGCAGCGCAACAGACGCCGGTTCAGCTGGGGACCGCCGGTCACCGAACCGGTGAGCGTGATCGTCCCGGCGTACAACGAGAAGGAGTGCATCGCCAACACCCTCAGGTCGCTGGCGCAGAGCACGCATCCCATCGAGATCATCGTCGTCGACGACGGTTCGACGGACGGTACGTCCGAGATCGCGCGCAGTGCGGCCCACGAGCTCGGCATGACGAACGTCCGGGTCATCCGGCAGGAGAACGCGGGCAAGCCGGCGGCGTTGAACAACGGTGTCCGCAGCGCCAGTCACGACATCGTCGTGATGATGGACGGCGACACCGTCTTCGAAGCCGACACCGTACGGCAGCTGGTGCAGCCCTTCGCCGACCCCGGCGTCGGCGCCGTCGCGGGCAACGCCAAGGTCGGCAACCGCAACACCGTCATCGGCGCCTGGCAGCACATCGAGTACGTGATGGGCTTCAACCTCGACCGGCGGATGTACGACCTGCTGCGCTGCATGCCGACCATCCCCGGCGCGATCGGCGCGTTCCGCCGGGGCGCGGTGCTCGAGGTCGGGGGGATGAGCGAGGACACCCTCGCCGAGGACACCGACATCACCATCGCCATGCACCGCGCGGGCTGGCGGGTCGTCTACCAGGAGCACGCCAAGGCCTGGACGGAGGCGCCGGGTTCGCTGAAGCAGCTGTGGTCGCAGCGGTACCGGTGGTCGTACGGCACGATGCAAGCCCTCTGGAAGCACCGCAGGTCCCTCACGGACACGGGCCCTTCGGGCCGCTTCGGCCGCGTGGGCATGCCGCTCGTGGTCGTCTTCCAGATCATCACGCCCGTCTTCGCCCCACTGATCGACGTCTTCACCGTCTACTCGATGATCTTCATCGACTTCAGGGCGGCACTGCTCGCATGGCTGGCAGTGCTGGGCATCCAGCTGCTCTGTGCGGCGTACGCCTTCCGCCTGGACCGTGAGAAGTACCGCTACCTGCTGATGATGCCGCTGCAACAACTGGCCTACCGCCAGATGATGTACCTCGTCCTCATCCACTCCTGCATCACCGCCCTCACCGGCGGCCGCCTGCGCTGGCAGAAGCTGAAGCGGACGGGCGAGGTGGGGACACCGGCGGGGGCGGGCTGAGGTGGGCTCGCATCGCAAGGGCCGTCCGATTGCTGCGGCTGCCGCTGTGGGCAGCGGTGCCAGGGACCGCTACTTCGACACCCTCCGTGCCGCCGCCCTCATCCGCGTCGTCACCTACCACGCCTTCGGCTGGCCCTGGGCGGGCATGGTCTTCCCCTCGATGGGGGTCATGTTCGCCCTGGCCGGCACCCTGATGGCGAAGTCCCTGGAACGCCCCGCCCTGACGGTCATCAGGAGCCGCGTCCGAAGACTGCTCCCGCCCTTCTGGTTCTGGGGCTTCTTCGTGGTCGTCGCGATGCTGATCCACGACTGGATGCCGGGATGGCAGATCGTCTACTGGATCGTTCCGCTCGGAGACCCGCCGGGCAACACGTGGGGCATGCAGGCGTACGAGATCCTCTGGTACCTGCGGACGTACCTCTGGTTCGTCCTCCTCTCCCCGTTTCTGCTGCGGGTGTTCCGGCTCGCGCCGGTGCCCGTGCTGCTGCTGTCCCTCGTCCCCGTCGCGGTGTTCGAGTTCGCTTGGCAGCCGCCCGACGACCGGCTGGGCAGCGCGCTCACCGACCTGGCGACGTACCTCTTCTGCTGGCTCCTCGGTTTCGCGCACCGCGACGGCGTCCTGCAGCGGATGAAACCGGCCGTGGTGGTCGTCCTGTCGCTCGCCGCGCTCGGCTACGGCGGCTGGTACGCCGTCACGCACCAGGCCGACTACGGCACCTACGACCTGGACGAGATCCCGCTCGCGCAGGCCTTCTGGTCGGCGGGATTCGTGACGCTGCTGATGTGGGCGAAAGCCCGCTTCCGGATCGACTTCGCCGGGCTCCCCCGGTTCCGCCGGCTCGACCGGATCGTGACGGTCTTCAACGCGCGCGCGGTGACCGTCTACCTGTGGCACGAGATCGCCCTGATCCTCGCCGTCCCGCTGATCGACCAGTTCTGGAAGGTGCCCGCGTTCGAGGCGTACCTGCCGCTGGAGAGCCAGTGGTTCCTGTTCGGCGTGGGATGGGTGCTGATCGCCGGCTTCGTGCTGCTGTGCGGGTGGGTGGAGGACGTGGCGGCGCGGAAGAAGCCCAGACTCCTCCCGTGAACGCGGGCTGCAAGAATGGGGCCCGTGACCCGCGCATCCCTGAACAAGCAGCCGCACGAAGTCGCCTCGATGTTCGACGACGTCGCGGAACGGTACGACCTGACGAACGACGTGCTGTCGCTCGGCCAGGACCGGGTGTGGCGCAGGGAGGTCGCGAAGGCGGTCGACGCCCGGCCCGCACAGAAGGTCCTGGACCTGGCCGCTGGTACGGCGACCTCCTCGCTGCCCTTCACGCGGGCGGGCGCGTATGTCGTCCCCTGCGACTTCTCCCTCGGCATGCTCCAGGTCGGCAAGCAGAAACACCCCTGGCTGCCGCTGACGGCGGGCGACGCGACGCGGCTGCCCTTCAGGGACGACGTGTTCGACGCCGTCACCATCTCCTTCGGGCTGCGCAACGTACAGGACACGGACGCCGCGCTGCGCGAGATGTACCGGGTGACCCGGCCGGGCGGGCGTGTCGTGATCTGCGAGTTCTCGCATCCGACCTGGGAGCCGTTCCGCAAGGTGTACACCGAGTACCTGATGCGGGCGTTGCCGCCGGTCGCCCGGGCGGTGTCGTCGAACCCGGAGGCGTACGTCTACCTCGCCGAGTCCATCCGCGCCTGGCCCGACCAGCCCGCGCTGGCCGAACGGCTGCGCAAGGCCGGCTGGTCGAGGGTGGCGTGGCGGAACCTCACGGGTGGAGTCGTGGCGCTGCACCGGGGGTTCAAGGCCTGAAACCACCTTCGGGGCGGGCGCTCACCGGATCACCTCGAACGCATGCCCCGGTGCGTCCAGCTCGCGTTGCAGCCCGCCCCCGGGCGGCTTCGGCAGGCGCGGTTCGCGGACGCCCGCGCCACCGCCGCCCCCGCCCTCGCCGAAGTCGAACCACACGGTGACGACGGCACCGCGGGGCACCTCGACGCCGGGCAGCGGGTACTGCCGTACGACGTAGTCGACGACGGTGAGATGGAAGTCGGGCCGGTCGGGCGCGGCGAGCAGCACTCCGTGTGTCTCGGCCGTCTCGCGGGCGTCCACGGCCATCAGTCCGACGAACTTGGGCACGCGCACTTCGGGCGTCTTGGGTGTGATGCGCACAGATGTCACCCCCCAGCGGTACTGGAAGGGTAACCGCCCGGGGTGCGGTCCGGAAGCGTCAAGTGGCTTTCTGTAGCTGGCCGTTACAGTCTGTCACATCTGCCGCAGCTCAAGTCGGTAGCAGTGCCCCAGCAGATCCGACTCGGGGCTGGTGAAGGTCTCGGCGAGGTGCATGCCCAGCCGCTGGGTGACCGCGATCGACCGGGTGTTGCGCGCGTTGACCATCGCCACCACGCTGCCCACGCCCGTCGCGCGCACCCGCTCCAGCGTCATCTGCGCGGCTGCGGTGACGTACCCCCGGCCCCAGTGCTCCCGCCCCAGCCGCCAGCCGATCTCGATCTCACCCTTCGGGCCCCACTCCCGCGGCCACGGCTGCGCGCCGGTGAAGCCGATGACCCGGTCCTCCGCGTCGAGCATCGTCCACAGACAGAAGCCCAGCTCGGCATCGTGCTTGCGCTGACGGGCGGTGAGCTCCTCGTAGACGGACAGGTCGGCGGACTTGCCGCCGTGGAACTCCATGACGTCCGGGTGGTCGAAAACCCGGTGCCACGCCACGGCGTCCTCGTCGGTGGGGACACGCAGCCGTACCACGGGGAGAGCTCGGTTCACTGGGTATCCCTTCAGCCGGTTGATCAATTCTGCTGCATAGACTGCCCATGTCCAGTGCCGGTCGGCACACAGTTTCCGAACTTGGGGAGATCCAGCCGTGACCGCCGTGACCGAGCCCCACTCCCAGCCCGTCTCCGAGCCCTTCTCCGAGAACACCGCCGATGTGATCGTCGTGGGCGCGGGACCGGCCGGCTCCACGACGGCGTACTACCTCGCCAAGGCCGGACTCGACGTACTGCTCCTGGAGAAGACCGAGTTCCCGCGGGAGAAGGTCTGCGGCGACGGCCTCACCCCACGCGCCACCAAGCAGCTCGTGGCGATGGGCATCGACATCTCCGAGGAGGCCGGCTGGCTGCGCAACAAGGGGCTCAGGATCATCGGCGGCGGTGTGCGGCTGCAGCTGGACTGGCCGGATCTCGCCTCCTTCCCCGACTACGGCCTCGTCCGCAAGCGCGACGACTTCGACGAGCAGCTCGCCCGGCAGGCCCAGAAGGCGGGGGCGCGCCTGTACGAGCGCTGCAACGTCGGCGCTCCGGTCATCGACGACCGCACCGGCCGCATCACCGGCGTGCACGCCAAGCTCGGTGAGGAGAAGCGCGAGGTCACCTTCCATGCGCCGCTCGTGGTGGCCGCCGACGGCAACTCCACCCGCCTCTCCCTCGCGATGGGCCTGCACCGCCGCGAGGACCGGCCGATGGGCGTCGCGGTCCGTACGTACTTCACCTCCCCGCGCCACGAGGACGACTACCTGGAGTCCTGGCTGGAGCTGTGGGACCGCCGCGGTCCCGGCGAGGACCGGCTGCTCCCCGGCTACGGCTGGATCTTCGGCATGGGCGACGGCACGTCCAATGTGGGCCTCGGCGTGTTGAACACCTCCGACTCCTTCAAGGAGCTGGACTGGCGGGAGGTGCTGAAGGCGTGGTGCGCGTCCATGCCCGAGGAATGGGGCTACACGCCCGACAACATGACCGGGCCCATTCGCGGGGCGGCGTTGCCGATGGCTTTCAACCGCCAGCCCCACTACACGAAGGGGCTGCTGCTGGTCGGCGACGCCGGCGGCCTGGTGAACCCCTTCAACGGTGAGGGCATCGCCTACGCCATGGAGTCCGGTCAGATCGCCGCCGACGTCATCGTCCAGGCGCACGCGCGGGCCACGCCGGCCCAGCGGGAGGCCGCGCTCCAGCGCTACCCGCGCGTGCTCAAGGACACCTACGGCGGCTACTACACCCTCGGCCGCGCCTTCGTGAAGCTCATCGGCAACCCGAAGGTCATGAAGATCGCGGCCCAGCGCGGCCTCACGCACCCCATGCTCATGAGGTTCACCCTGAAGCTGCTCGCCAACCTCACCGACCCGACGGGCGGCGACGCGATGGACCGGATCATCAACGGGCTGAGCAAGGTCGCCCCGAAGGCCTGATCAGCCGCTCAACGCGGCCGCCTTGGCGACCCGGCGGGCAAACACCTCCTCCCGCCGGTCCGCCACCTGCCGCAGCGCCGCTTTCCGCTCCCGGCTGGAGAGCCGGTCCAGGTACACGTGCCCGTTGACGTGATCGGTCTCGTGCGCGAGGCAGCGGGCGAAGTACCCGGTCCCCTCGATCACCAGCGGCCGGCCCTCCTGGTCGTACCCGCGGACGACGGCCCGGTCCGGACGCGCTACGTCCATCACCGCGCCCGGCACCGACAGACATCCCTCGCTCTCGTCGAGCAGCCGTCGCCCGGCCGGGTCGAGCGGTTCCAGCACCGGGTTGACGATGTGTCCGACATGTCGGACACCTTCGTCGTCCGGGCAGTCGTACACGAACAGGCGCAAATCGACACCGGCTTGGTTCGCGGCGAGCCCCGCCCCGTCGGCGATGTACATGGTGAGGAACATGTCGTCGATGAGGGCGGCGAGGTCGGGTCCGAACTCGGTGACGTCCCGGCACGGCTTGTGCAGGACCTCCTCACCGACCTCGGTGATCCGCCGCACCTTGCCGCGCCGGGCCTCGGGCGCGAGCGGGGGATACGAGTCGACGGGCCGTCCCTGCACGAAGACGCTCGGCATCGCTGTCTCTCCTTCTGTTGACCGGTGTGTGAGGTGCTGCAGGTGGCCGGCAATCGGCCTTCCGGCCGTTGCCGCCCGTCCCTGCCCTCCCGCACCCATGACAACAGAACAGGCAGACGGAAGGGCCGCTGCCCCCGAGCGGCTGCGGCCCTTCCGTACGTCGATGTGCCCTGCGTCAGAGCACGCGCACCGCGCCCGACGCCGGGTAGCCGGAGAGGTCCTGGATGACGACGCCCTTGGAGGGGTTGGCCGCGTCCAGGTACTGGCCGTTCCCGATGTACACACCCGTGTGGTACGCCGAACCCTTGCCGCCCCAGTACAGGATGTCGCCGACCTGGATGTCGGACAGGGGGATGTCGGTGCCCACCATCGACTGGTCCTGCGACACGCGGGGGAGGTCCACGCCGACCTGCTTGAAGGCGGCCTGGACGAGGCTGGAGCAGTCCCAGGCGTTGGGGCCGGTGGCGCCCATGACGTAGGCGTCGCCCACCTGTGCCTGGAGGAAGGAGATGACCGTCGCGACGCTGCCGCTGGCCGGCGCGGACGCCGTCGTGGACGTGGAGGCCTCGGCGGTCGTGGAGAGGGTGGCCCGCTCGGCGTCGCGCGCGGCACGCTCGGCGGCGGCCTGCCGTGCTTCCTCCGCGGCCTTCTTGCGGGCCTCGGCCTTCTTCTTGGCCTCCGCGAGGTCGGCCTTGGCCTCCTTGGCGGCCTGGGCGGCGGCCGCGTCACGCTCGGCCTGCAGCTCATAGTTCGCGGCCGCCTGCTGGGTGACGTCCGCGGACTGGGCGACCTGGACGGACAGGTCGGCCGTCAGAGTGGGCAGTTCGAGCGTCTGCGTCACCGGCTCGGCGGCATTCGCCGAAGCCGACGCACCCGCCACTGCCACGGTGCTGAGGATGCCACCGGCAACTCCGGCCCGCATCGCGAGCGTCGAGGCGCTGCGCGGGCGGGGTTTTCGGTGGCTTCGTATGTGAGCGGTGTGGGACATGGGAACAACCGGTATCAGGGGCTCCTCCATACCTTCAAGGAACGTGTGGTGCGCCACAGTTGTTCAACCGGCACCCGAAACCCTGGCGTTACTTTCCTTATTGACGCCGTAACGGACATTGCGGACGCGGCCCATCAAGCCTGTGATCATGGGCTTTCTTCGTTTGGTCCGAATTGCCCCCCGCTTACCACTCGTTGGGGTGGTTGGCCAAGCCTCCTTCTTGGGCGCCTCTCATGGATGTGACGGAGGTCACGGAACGGTCACCGCGGCCGCGGCGTCTGCCGCGCGCATCCGCCCGTGGCGCTCGTGAACGCGTGCACGCGTCCACACCGCGGCGCCCTCCTCCCTCTGATGTGTGAACGCCGCCCACTATCAGGACGCAACGTCCATCGCCAATTTGCATGCAGCGGAAGTCTCTTGATATTGAGACGACCCCTCCGAGCTGCGCAGACGAGCAGAAATGTCACGTCTGGTGATCACTTGAACGCTTCATGTACGAAGATCGCCGCTCATCCGACTTCATGATCCTTCATCAGGTGGTGGAGATCACAAAGCTTGTGGAATACCCCGTGTCGCAGATCACAGAGCGGCGGGCATAAGATGCGAGGCAGTTGGGCTTGTGACCTGCTTCACATGTTCTCGATCTTCGCCGGGACGAGCGGGGTTCGTGGGGCCGGTGAGGCAGGCGTGAAGCCCGATGCAAACCGCCAGCAGTCAGTGCCGACTGAGAGGAGCGAGGAGCGGTGAACGCGTATGCGCCCATCCTCGTACTGGGAGCCCTCGGGGCAGGCTTTGCGATCTTCTCCGTGGTCATGGCCACGCTGATCGGTCCGAAGCGGTACAACCGGGCCAAGCTCGAGGCTTATGAGTGCGGTATCGAGCCGACCCCCACGCCGGCCGGTGGCGGGCGCTTCCCCATCAAGTACTACCTGACGGCGATGCTCTTCATCGTCTTCGACATCGAGATCGTCTTCCTCTACCCCTGGGCCGTCACGTTCGACGCCCTGGGGGTGTTCGGGCTCGTGGAGATGCTGCTCTTCGTGCTCACCGTCTTCGTCGCGTACGCGTACGTGTGGCGGCGCGGCGGCCTGGAATGGGACTGAGGGGCCTTTAAGTCATGGGACTCGAAGAAAAGCTGCCGAGCGGTTTCCTGCTGACCACCGTCGAGCAGGCCGCGGGCTGGGTGCGCAAGGCGTCGGTCTTCCCCGCCACGTTCGGCCTCGCCTGCTGTGCCATCGAGATGATGACCACCGGCGCAGGCCGCTACGACCTGGCGCGCTTCGGCATGGAGGTCTTCCGCGGTTCACCCCGGCAGGCGGACCTGATGATCGTCGCCGGCCGGGTCAGCCAGAAGATGGCGCCCGTGCTGCGGCAGGTCTACGACCAGATGCCGAACCCCAAGTGGGTGATCTCCATGGGCGTGTGCGCGTCCTCGGGCGGCATGTTCAACAACTACGCCATCGTCCAGGGCGTCGACCACATCGTCCCGGTCGACATCTATCTCCCCGGCTGCCCGCCCCGGCCGGAGATGCTGATGGACGCGATCCTCAAGCTCCACCACAAGATCCAGACCTCCAAGCTCGGCGTGAACGCCGAGGAGGCGGCCCGGGAGGCGGAGGAAGCGGCGCTCAAGGCCCTGCCGACGATCGAGATGAAGGGGCTGCTGCGATGAGCGACGCGAACGGCACCAACGGGGCGTCGAACGGGGTCAACCCCGAGAAGGACCTCGGCGCCTCCAACCTCCCCGGACAGCGCGGCGAGCACGGCGAGGAGATCCGCGTCCAGCGCGGCATGTTCGGCGCCAACAACGGCGGCGACACCTCCGGCTACGGCGGCCTGGTCCGCTCGGTCCGGCTCCCGGGACCGGCGGCCCGCCCCTACGGCGGCTGGTTCGACGAGGTCGCCGACGAGCTCGAGGGCGCCCTGGAGGAGCAGGGCCTGCTCCCCGAGAACGCCATCGAGAAGACGGTCGTCGACCGCGGCGAACTCACCTTCCACATCGAACGCGAGCACCTGGTCCGCGTCGCCCGCACCCTGCGCGACGACCCGGCCCTGCGCTTCGAACTGTGCACCGGCGTCAGCGGCGTCCACTACCCGAACGACAAGGGCCGCGAGCTGCACGCCGTCTACCACCTGCGCTCGATCACCCACAACCGGCTGATCCGCCTCGAAGTCAGCGCCCCCGACAGCGACCGGCACATCCCGTCGCTGGTCTCCGTGTATCCGACCAACGACTGGCACGAGCGCGAGACCTATGACTTCTTCGGCATCGTCTTCGACGGTCACCCGGCCCTGACGCGGATCATGATGCCGGACGACTGGCAGGGCCATCCGCAGCGCAAGGACTACCCCCTCGGCGGCATCCCCGTCGAGTACAAGGGCGCCCAGATCCCGGCTCCGGACCAGCGGAGGTCGTACTCGTGAGCACGCACTCAACAGCCGCCGCGTCGGCACGCGAGACCACCGAGGGCACCGTATATACGGTCACCGGTGGCGACTGGGACGAGGTCGTCCAGTCCGCGGCCCGCGCCGACGACGAACGCATCGTCGTCAACATGGGCCCCCAGCACCCGTCCACCCACGGTGTGCTCCGCCTCATCCTGGAGATCGAGGGCGAGACGGTCACCGAGGCCCGCTGCGGCATCGGCTACCTCCACACCGGCATCGAGAAGAACCTCGAGTTCCGCACGTGGACGCAGGGCACCACGTTCGTGACGCGCATGGACTACCTGACGTCCTTCTTCAACGAGACCGGCTACTGCCTCGCCGTCGAGAAACTCCTCGGCATCGAGGACCAGATCCCCGACCGGGCCACGATCATCCGGGTGCTCCTGATGGAGCTGAACCGGCTCTCCTCGCACCTGGTGTGCATCGCCACCGGCGGCATGGAGCTGGGCGCCACCACGATCATGATCTACGGATTCCGTGATCGTGAAATGATTCTCGACATCTACGAGCTCATCACGGGCCTCAGGATGAACCACGCGTACATCCGGCCCGGCGGACTCGCCCAGGACCTGCCGCCCGGTGCGGTGGACCAGATCCGCGAGTTCGTGAAGAAGATGAAGAAGAACCTCCCGGAGTACGACAAGCTCGCCACCGGGAACCCCATCTTCAAGGCCCGCATGCAGGACATCGGCTATCTCGACCTGGCCGGCTGCATGGCCCTCGGCGCCACCGGACCGATCCTGCGCGCCACCGGCCTGCCGCACGACCTGCGCAAGGCCCAGCCGTACTGCGGCTACGAGACGTACGACTTCGACATCCCGACCGCAGACACCTGCGACGCATACGGCCGCTTCCTGATCCGCCTCGAGGAGATGCGCCAGTCGCTCAGGATCGTCGAGCAGTGCCTGGACCGGCTGCAGCCGGGACCGGTCATGGTCGCCGACAAGAAGATCGCCTGGCCGGCCCAGCTCGCCCTCGGACCGGACGGACTGGGCAACTCCCTCGACCACATCAAGAAGATCATGGGCACCTCCATGGAGGCCCTGATCCACCACTTCAAGCTGGTGACCGAGGGCTTCCGCGTCCCGCCGGGACAGGCGTACACGGCGGTCGAGTCGCCCAAGGGCGAGCTCGGGGTGCACGCCGTGTCCGACGGCGGCACCCGCCCCTACCGGGTCCACTTCCGCGACCCGTCCTTCACCAATCTGCAGGCCATGGCGGCGATGTGCGAGGGCGGCCAGGTCGCCGACGTCATCGTCGCCGTCGCGTCCATCGACCCCGTGATGGGAGGCGTCGACCGGTGACCACCAGTTCCTCGGAGCGGGGCGTCAGCCTGGGCATGCCCGAACTGCCCGCGCCCGACTACCCGGACGACGTTCGAGCCCGGCTCGAGCGGGACGCGCGCGAGATCATCGCCCGCTACCCCGACTCCCGGTCCGCCCTCCTGCCGTTGCTGCACCTGGTGCAGTCGGAGGAGGGCCATGTCACGCGCACCGGAATGCGGTTCTGCGCGGACATGCTGCACCTGACCACGGCGGAGGTCACCGCGGTCGCCACCTTCTACACCATGTACCGGCGCAGGCCCTCCGGTGACTACCAGGTCGGGGTGTGCACCAACACGCTGTGCGCGGTGATGGGCGGTGACGCGATCTTCGAGGCGCTCCAGGAGCACCTGGGCGTCGGCAACGGCGAGACCACCGACGACGGCAAGGTGACCCTGGAGCACATCGAGTGCAACGCGGCCTGCGACTTCGCGCCGGTCGTGATGGTCAACTGGGAGTTCTTCGACAACCAGACCGTGGACAGTGCGAAGCGCCTGGTGGACGACTTGCGCGCGGGAGCACAGGTCGCGCCGACCCGCGGGGCCCCGCTGTGCACGTTCAAGGAGACCGCCCGGATCCTGGCGGGCTTCCCCGACGAGCGGGCCGGGGCCGTCGAGGCGACCGGCAGCGCGGGACCCGCTTCGCTGGTGGGCCTCCGCCTGGCCAGGGGAGAGGCCGCACCCGCGCGCGTGGTCCACCCGCGGGAGGGGGGACCGCACGACGCGCCGCAGGACAGGGCCGTTCACGAGCCGTCGCCCGCCGAACACCTCAGCTCGCACGACGCGCCGCAGGACACATCGGCATCCGACCCCGCGCACCCCGCCGGGCCTGTCGCAGAGGAGGGGGAGTGATGACGTTGGCACCCGAGCTCAAGGACCCGAGCCCCGAGAAGCTGCTCGCACCCGTGCTGTCGGCCTTCTGGGACGAGGACAGGTCCTGGACGCTGGACGTGTACCGAAGGCACGAGGGATACGAGGGGCTCCGCAAGGCGCTCGCGATGTCGCCGGACGACCTCATCGCGTACGTCAAGGACTCCGGGCTGCGCGGCCGCGGCGGCGCGGGATTCCCGACGGGAATGAAATGGCAGTTCATTCCCCAAGGTGATGGAAAACCGCACTATCTAGTTGTCAACGCCGACGAATCGGAGCCCGGAACCTGCAAGGACATTCCGCTCCTCTTCGCGAACCCGCACAGCCTCATCGAGGGCATGATCATGGCGTGTTATGCCATCAGGTCGTCGCATGCCTTCATCTATCTGCGTGGTGAGGTCGTCCCCGTATTGCGGCGGCTGCACTCAGCTGTCGCTGAGGCCTACGCGGCCGGCTACCTCGGCAAGAACATCCTGGGCAGCGGACTCGACCTCGACATCACCGTGCACGCGGGCGCGGGCGCGTACATCTGCGGTGAGGAGACCGCACTGCTGGACTCGCTCGAGGGCCGCCGTGGTCAACCGCGGCTCCGTCCCCCCTTCCCTGCTGTCGCGGGCCTCTATGCGTGCCCGACTGTGGTGAACAACGTCGAGTCGATCGCGTCGGTTCCCGCCATCCTGAAAAACGGCAAGGAATGGTTCAGGTCGATGGGCAGCGAGAAGTCCCCGGGCTTCACGCTCTACTCGCTCAGCGGCCATGTCGCGAGCCCCGGCCAGTACGAGGCCCCGCTCGGTATCACGCTGCGCCAACTCCTCGACATGAGCGGCGGGATGCGACCCGGCCACCGACTGAAGTTCTGGACGCCGGGCGGCTCCTCGACACCGATGTTCACCGACGAGCATCTCGATGTCCCTCTTGACTACGAAGGAGTGGGCGCCGCGGGTTCCATGCTCGGCACGAAAGCCCTGCAGTGCTTCGACGAGACGACCTGCGTCGTCCGCGCCGTCACCCGCTGGACCGAGTTCTACGCCCATGAGTCCTGCGGCAAGTGCACACCCTGCCGCGAAGGCACGTACTGGCTCGTGCAGTTGCTGCGTGACATCGAGGCCGGCAAGGGCGTGATGAGTGACCTCGACAAGCTGAACGACATCGCCGACAACATCAACGGCAAGTCCTTCTGTGCCCTCGGCGACGGTGCCGCCTCGCCGATCTTCTCCTCGCTGAAGTACTTCCGCGAGGAGTACGAGCAGCACATCACGGGCCGCGGCTGCCCCTTCGACCCGGCCAAGTCGACGGCCTGGGCCGACCACCGCACGGAGGTGAACGCATGACTGTGACCACGAGCGCTCCCTCCGGAGGGGGAGAGGCGGCGGTCCCGCCGGAAGATCTGGTGACGCTGACGATCGACGGCATCGAGATCAGCGTGCCCAAGGGCACTCTGGTCATCCGGGCTGCCGAGCAACTCGGCATCGAGATCCCCCGGTTCTGCGACCATCCCCTCCTCGACCCGGCCGGCGCCTGCCGCCAGTGCATCGTCGAGGTCGAGGGTCAGCGCAAGCCCATGGCGTCCTGCACCATCACCTGCACCGACGGGATGGTGGTGAAGACCCACCTCACCTCGCCGGTCGCCGAGAAGGCCCAGAAGGGTGTGATGGAGCTGCTGCTCATCAACCACCCGCTGGACTGCCCGGTCTGCGACAAGGGCGGCGAGTGCCCGCTGCAGAACCAGGCCATGTCGCACGGCAACGCCGAGTCCCGCTTCGAGGGCAGGAAGCGGACCTTCGAGAAGCCGGTCCCGATCTCCTCGCAGGTGCTGCTCGACCGCGAGCGGTGCGTGCTGTGCGCGCGCTGCACCCGGTTCTCCAACCAGGTCGCCGGTGACCCGATGATCGAGCTGCTCGAGCGCGGCGCGCTCCAGCAGGTCGGGACCGGTGAGGGCGACCCCTTCGAGTCGTACTTCTCCGGGAACACCATCCAGATCTGCCCGGTCGGCGCACTCACCTCGGCGGCGTACCGCTTCCGCTCCCGCCCCTTCGACCTCGTCTCCTCACCCTCCGTGTGCGAGCACTGCTCCGGCGGCTGCGCCACGCGCACCGACCACCGGCGCGGCAAGGTCATGCGGCGGCTCGCCGCCAACGACCCCGAGGTCAACGAGGAGTGGATCTGCGACAAGGGGCGCTTCGCGTTCCGGTACGCGCAGCTGCGGGACCGGCTGGAGACGCCTCTGGTACGCAACCCCGAGGGCGATCTGGTGCCCGCCTCCTGGCCGGAAGCGCTGCAGATCGCCGCTCAGGGACTCCTCGCCTCGCGCGGGCGCACCGGTGTCCTCACGGGCGGCCGTCTCACCATCGAGGACGCCTACGCCTACAGCAAGTTCGCGCGCGTGGCGCTCGACACCAACGACATCGACTTCCGCGCGCGTCCGCACAGCAGCGAGGAGGCCGACTTCCTCGCCGCGCGGATCGCCGGACGCGGGCGCGACCTCGACGGTGAGGGTGTCACGTACACCTCCCTGGAGAAGGCGCCCGCCGTCCTGCTGGCCGGGTTCGAGTCGGAGGAGGAGGCCCCCGGCGTCTTCCTGCGGCTGCGCAAGGCCTGGCGGGGGCACGGACAGAAGGTGTTCTCGCTGGCCACGCACACCACGCGTGGTCTGGAGAAGGCCGGCGGCACGCTGCTGCCGGCGGCTCCGGGTACCGAGACCGAGTGGCTGGACGCGCTCGCGAGCGGGGTCGGCCTGGAGGAGGACGGCGCCAGGGCCGCTCAGGCGCTGCGCGCCGAGGGCGCGGTGATCGTCGTCGGCGAGCGGCTGGCCGGGGTCGCCGGTGGCCTCACCGCCGCCGTACGGGCCGCCTCCGCGACCGGCGCGCAGCTGGTGTGGATCCCGCGTCGCGCAGGGGAGCGGGGCGCCATCGAAGCGGGCGCGTTGCCGTCGCTGCTGCCGGGCGGACGTCCGGCCACCGACCCACGCGCGCGTGAGGAGGTCGCCGCCGCCTGGGGTGTCGCCGACCTCCCGCACCGCTACGGCCGTGACACCGGCCGGATCATCCAGGCCGCCGCAAACGGCGACCTCCAGGCACTGCTGGTCGCGGGCGTGGAGATCACCGACCTGCCCGACCCGGCACGCGCGCGTGAAGCACTCGCCGAAGTCGGCTTCGTGGTGTCGCTCGAACTGCGGCCCAGCGAGGTCACGGAACTCGCGGACGTGGTCCTCCCGGTCGCCGCGGTCGCCGAGAAGGCGGGCGCCTTCCTCAACTGGGAGGGCCGGGTCCGCTTCTTCGAGGCCGCGCTCAAGCCCGACCAGATGAGCCGCCGACTGGCACCCACCGACGCACGCGTGCTGCAGATGCTGGCCGACGCCATGGACGTACACCTGGGTCTGCCGGATCTGCGGACCGCGCGCGCGGAGCTGGACCGACTCGGGGTCTGGGACGGACCGCGGGCCACCGACCCCCTCGAGACGGCGAGCGTGCTGCCGCGTCCGGCGGCCGGGGAAGCCGTCCTGGCCGGGCACCGGCTGCTGCTCGACCGGGGTGTGTTCCAGGAGGGCGACGAGGCGCTCGCCGGGACCCGGCACGCCGCACGCGCGCGCGTGTCGCCCGCCACGGCCGCCGAGGCGGGCGTCAAGGACGGCGACGCGCTTGCCGTGACCGGCCCCGCCGGCACCGTCGAGCTCCCGTTGCAGATCACCGAGATGCCCGACCGTGTGGTCTGGCTCCCGCTGAACTCGGTCGGCGGGGGCGTCGCCTCCGGCACCGGGGCTCTGCCCGGCTCCCTCGTCCGCATCGGCCCGGCGACCCTCGCCAGCGAGGCCCCCAAGGAGGTGGAGGCATGAGCCCGTACCTCGCCGTTGAAGACCTCTCGATGTTCGGCCGCGACCCGTGGTGGCTGGTCGCCGTCAAGGCGGTCTTCTGCTTCGCCTTCCTGATGGTGACCGTGCTGTTCTCCATCGTCTGGGAGCGCAAGGTCGTCGCCTGGATGCAACTGCGCATCGGCCCCAACCGGCACGGCCCCTGGGGCATGCTCCAGTCGCTCGCCGACGGCATCAAGCTGATGCTCAAGGAAGACGTCATCGTCAAACGCGCGGACAAGGTGGTCTACGTCCTCGCGCCGATCGTCGCGGCCATCCCGGCGTTCATGGCGATCGCGGTGATCCCCTTCGGCCCGGCCGGCAACGAGATCTCGATCTTCGGCCAGCGCACCACGATGCAGCTCACCGACCTGCCGATCGCGATGCTCTACATCCTCGCGGTCGCCTCGGTGGGCATCTACGGCATCGTGCTGGCGGGTTGGAGCTCCGGATCCACCTATCCGCTGCTCGGCGGTCTGCGCGCCTGCGCGCAGATGATCTCCTACGAGATCGCCATGGGCGCCGCGTTCGCCTCCGTCTTCCTCTACTCGGGGTCGATGTCGACATCGGCGATCGTCGAGGCGCAGGCGGACCGCTGGTACATCATCCTGCTGCCGGTCTCGTTCCTGATCTACATCGTGACCATGGTCGGCGAGACCAACCGCGCCCCGTTCGACATGCCGGAGTCCGAGGGCGACCTGGTCGGCGGTTTCAACACCGAGTACTCGTCGATCAAGTTCGCGATGTTCATGCTCGCCGAGTACGTGAACATGGTGACGGTCTCGGCCGTGTCCGTGACGCTCTTCCTGGGCGGCTGGCGGGCACCCTGGCCGGTCTCCACCTTCTGGGAGGGCGCGAACCACGGCTGGTGGCCGATGCTCTGGTTCGTCCTCAAGGTGCAGCTGCTGCTGTTCTTCTTCATCTGGCTGCGCGGCACGCTCCCGCGGATCCGCTACGACATGCTGATGAAGCTCGGCTGGAAGGTCCTCATCCCGGTCTCCGTGGTCTGGCTGATGCTCGTCGCGACCGTGCGGACCCTGCGCAACGAGAACTACGACTTCGCCGACATCGCCCTCTACGTCGGCGGCGGAGTCCTCGCCCTGCTCCTGCTCTCCTTCGTCGCGGACTTCTTCCGCGAGCGCGGCAAACCCGCGCCCGAACCGCCCGCCCAGGCCGCCGGCTTCGACCCGATGGCGGGCGGATTCCCCGTACCGCCGCTGCCCGGACAGGAGTTGCCGCCGGTGCCGCGACGCAGGTCGCGGCGTGAGCGGGAGCTGATTGTCAGTGGTGGGCCTGATACTCAGAGTGACGAATCTCTGGATGGAAAGGAGGCGTCCGATGGCTGAGGAGCCCAAGGAGACCAAGCCCGGTTTCCTGAACCCCGTGGCCGGCTTCGGCGTGACCTTCAAGGCCATGTTCAAGAAGCGGCTGACCGAGCAGTACCCGGAGCAGCAGAAGACCACCGCCCCCCGGTTCCACGGACGGCACCAGCTCAACCGCCATCCGGACGGCCTGGAGAAGTGCGTCGGCTGCGAGCTGTGCGCCTGGGCCTGCCCCGCCGACGCCATCTATGTGGAGGGCGCGGACAACACCGACGAGGAGCGCTACTCGCCCGGCGAGCGGTACGGGCGCGTGTACCAGATCAACTACGCCCGCTGCATCCTGTGCGGCCTGTGCATCGAGGCGTGCCCCACGCGCGCGCTCACGATGACGAACGATTTCGAGCTGGCCGACTCCACCCGCGCCAACCTCATCTACACCAAGGAGCAGCTGCTCGCCGGCCTCGAAGAGGGCATGGTCGACTCGCCCCACGCGATCTACCCGGGGATGGACGAGCAGGACTACTACCGGGGGCTGGTCACCGAGGCCGCGCCCGGCACGGTCCAGCAAGTCGCCGTCTCCAAGGGAGAGAAGCCTTCCGAAGAGGAGGTGGACGCATGAGCATGCAGCTCGCCGCCTACACCACCTCCACCGGAGAGGCCGTCCAGTTCTGGATCCTCGGCACCGTCGCGGTGATCGGCGCCCTGTGCACCGTCTTCATGAAGAAGGCCGTGCACAGTGCGCTCTGCCTGGCCGGCACCATGATCGTCCTGGCGGTGTTCTACCTCGCCAACGGCGCCTACTTCCTGGGCATCGTGCAGATCGTCGTCTACACCGGCGCGATCATGATGCTGTTCCTGTTCGTGGTGATGCTCGTCGGCGTCACCGCGGCGGACTCCCTGAAGGAGGCCATCAAGGGCCAGCGCTGGCTGGCCCTGCTGTGCGGGCTCGGCTTCGGCATCCTGCTGGTCGGCGGCATCGGCAACGCCTCCCTGAAGGAGTTCAACGGCCTCGGCCAGGCGAACGCGGGCGGCAACGTGGAGGGCCTGGCGGCCCTCATCTTCACCAAGTACGTCTTCGCCTTCGAACTCACCGGCGTCCTGCTGATCACGGCCGCCGTCGGTGCCATGGTGCTCACCCACCGCGAGCGCACCGAGCGCGCCAAGACCCAGCGCGAACTGTCCGAGCAGCGCGTGCGCGAGGGCAAGTACGTACCGCCGCTGCCGGCGCCCGGTGTGTACGCCCGGCACAACGCCGTGGACATCGCGGGGCTGCTGCCCGACGGCACCCCGTCCGATCTGACCGTCAGCAAGACGCTGCGCGAACGGGGCCAGATCAGGGACGTGTCGACCGAGGCGATCAACGACCTGCGGGCGCTGGAACAGCGCGCGGAGGAACGCCTGGAGCGGAACGCGATCGAGCCGCCGCCGTTCAAGCGGACCGAGGAGGCGTCGAAGTGAACCCCGTCTACTACCTCTATCTCGCCGCCCTGCTGTTCACGATCGGCGCGACCGGCGTGCTGATCCGGCGGAACGCGATCGTGCTGTTCATGTGCATCGAGCTGATGCTCAACGCCTGCAACCTCGCGTTCGTCGCCTTCTCCCGGATGCACGGCAATCTCGACGGCCAGATCATCGCCTTCTTCACGATGGTCGTCGCCGCCGCCGAGGTCGTGGTCGGGCTCGCGATCATCGTGTCGCTGTTCCGTGCCCGTCACTCGGCCTCGGTCGACGACGCCAGCCTGATGAAGCTGTAAGGGGTCGGAAGAATCGTGGAGAACCTGATTGCGCTGCTGATCGCGGCGCCCCTGCTCGGAGCGGCCGTCCTGCTGTGCGGCGGCCGGCGGCTCGATGCCGTCGGCCACTGGATCGGCACGGTGCTCGCGGCCGTCTCCTTCATCCTCGGCGTCGTCCTCTTCGCCGACCTGCTGGGCAAGGACGCCGAGCACCGGACGCTCACGCAGCACCTGTTCAGCTGGATCCCGGTCGAGGGCTTCCAGGCCGACGTGGCCTTCCAGCTCGACCAGCTGTCCATGACGTTCGTACTGCTGATCACCGGCGTCGGCTCGCTGATCCACCTCTACTCGGTCGGGTACATGGAGCACGACGAGCGGCGCCGCCGCTTCTTCGGCTACCTGAACCTGTTCCTGGCGGCGATGCTGCTGCTCGTCCTCGCCGACAACTACCTGCTGCTGTACGTCGGCTGGGAGGGCGTCGGCCTCGCCTCCTACCTGCTGATCGGCTTCTGGCAGCACAAGCCCAGCGCCGCGACCGCCGCGAAGAAGGCCTTCCTGGTCAACCGTGTCGGCGACATGGGCCTGTCGATCGCGATCATGATCATGTTCGCGACCTTCGGGACCTTCGCCTTCGGCCCGGTGCTCGGCAGCCACGAGGAGCCGGGTCTCGTCGGCGACACCTCCGAGGGCACGCTCACCGCCATCGGCCTGATGCTGCTGCTCGCCGCCTGCGGCAAGTCCGCCCAGGTACCGCTCCAGTCCTGGCTCGGGGACGCGATGGAGGGCCCGACCCCGGTCTCGGCCCTCATCCACGCCGCGACGATGGTGACGGCGGGCGTGTACCTGATCGTCCGTTCCGGAGCGATCTTCAACGCCGCGCCCGACGCCCAGCTCGTGGTCACCATCGTGGGTGCGGTCACGCTCCTGTTCGGTGCGATCGTCGGTTGCGCGAAGGACGACATCAAGAAGGCGCTGGCCGGCTCGACCATGTCGCAGATCGGCTACATGATCCTCGCCGCGGGCCTCGGCCCCATCGGCTACATCTTCGCGATCATGCACCTGGTGACGCACGGCTTCTTCAAGGCCGGGCTGTTCCTCGGCGCCGGTTCGGTGATGCACGGCATGAACGACGAGGTCGACATGCGCAAGTACGGCGGCCTGCGCAAGTACATGCCGATCACCTTCGTCACCTTCGGCCTCGGCTACCTCGCGATCATCGGCTTCCCCGGTCTGTCCGGCTTCTTCTCCAAGGACAAGATCATCGAGGCGGCGTTCGCCAAGGGCGGTACCGAAGGCTGGATCCTCGGCGGTGCGGCCCTCCTCGGCGCGGCCATCACGGCGTACTACATGACGCGCGTGATGCTGCTGACGTTCTTCGGCGAGGAGCGCTGGCGGCACGCCCCGACACCGTCCCCGGCCGAGCCAAGCGTGGAGCCCGCCGCCGAAACGCGCGGCGAGCACGCGGAGCCGCACCCGCACGAGTCGCCCAAGGTCATGACGATCCCCATGATCCTGCTGGCCGTCGGGTCGGTCTTCGGCGGCGCGTTCTTCAGCATCGGTGACCGCTTCGTGCACTGGCTGGAGCCGGTCACCGGCCATGAGCACGGGCACCCGCCGGTCAGCGCCCTCACGGTCACGCTGGCCACCGTGGCCGTGATGGTGATCGGCGTCGGCATCGCGTACGCGCAGTACGGCCGCCGCCCGGTCCCGGTCGTCGCCCCGCGCGGGTCGCTGCTCACCCGGGCCGCCCGGCGCGACCTGCTCCAGGACGACTTCAACCACGTCGTCCTGGTCCGCGGCGGCGAGCACCTCACGCGCTCCCTGGTGTACGTCGACCACACCCTGGTCGACGGAGTCGTCAACGGCACGGCCGCCTCGGTCGGCGGCCTGTCCGGACGGATGCGCCGACTGCAGAACGGCTACGCGCGCAGTTACGCGGTCTCGATGTTCGGCGGCGCGGCGCTCATCGTCGCCGCGACCCTGCTGATGAGGGCGGTCTGATACCGATGTCCTTTCCTCTGCTGACAGCGACGGCGGCGCTCCCGGCACTCGGGGCGATCGCCACGGCCGCGGTACCGGCCGCGCGGCGCAACGCCGCCAAGTGGCTGGCGCTGCTCGTCTCGCTCGCCACCCTCGCCCTCGCCATCACGGTCCTGATCCGCTTCGACCCGGACGGCGACCGCTACCAGCTCACCGAATCCCACGCCTGGATCGCGGACTTCGGGGTGAGATACGAGCTGGGCGTGGACGGCATCGCGGTGGCGCTCATCGCGCTCACGGCGCTGCTGATCCCGTTCATCATCCTCGCGGGCTGGCACGACGCCGACCCACTGGAGACCGGAAGCAGGCGGTGGCGGCCGACACAGGGCTTCTTCGCCCTGATCCTGGCCGTCGAGGCGATGGTGATCCTCTCCTTCGAGGCCACCGACGTCTTCCTCTTCTACATCTTCTTCGAAGCCATGCTCATCCCGATGTACTTCCTCATCGGCGGCTTCGGGGACCGTGCCCACGAGCACGGCGAGGAGGCGGCGTCCACGCAACGGTCGTACGCGGCCGTGAAGTTCCTCCTCTACAACCTGGCCGGCGGTCTGATCATGCTGGCCGCGGTGATCGGCCTCTATGTGGTCGCCGGGAACTTCTCGCTCCAGGAGATCGCCGAGGCACGGGCCAACGGCTCGCTGGACATGGCGACCAGCACCGAACGCTGGCTGTTCCTGGGCTTCTTCTTCGCCTTCGCGGTGAAGGCCCCACTGTGGCCGCTGCACACCTGGCTGCCGAACGCGATGGGGGAGGCCACCGCCCCGGTCGCGGTGCTGATCACCGCGGTCGTCGACAAGGTGGGCACCTTCGCGATGCTCCGCTTCTGCCTCCAGCTGTTCCCGGAGGCGTCGAAGTGGGCGACGCCGGTCATCCTCGTCCTCGCCCTGATCAGCATCATCTACGGGGCGCTGCTCGCGGTCGGCCAGCGGGACATCAAGCGACTGGTGGCGTACGCGTCGATCTCCCACTTCGGCTTCATCATCATGGGCATCTTCGCGATGACCAGCCAGGGCCAGTCGGGCGCGACGCTGTACATGGTCAACCACGGCATCTCGACGGCCGCGCTGATGCTGGTGGCCGGATTCCTGATCTCGCGGCGCGGCTCGCGGCTCATCGCCGACTACGGAGGAGTGCAGAAGGTCGCCCCGGTGCTCGCCGGCACCTTCCTGATCGGCGCCCTCGCGACGCTGTCGTTGCCCGGACTCGCTCCGTTCGTGAGTGAATTCCTGGTCCTCGTCGGTACGTTCACGCGCTACCCGGCGATCGGCATCATCGCCACCTTCGGCATCGTCCTCGCCGCGCTCTACACCCTCGTCCTCTACCAGCGGACGATGACGGGGCCGGTGAAGCCGGAGGTCTCCGCGATGCCGGACCTCAGAGTGCGTGAGCTCGTGGTGGTCGCCCCGCTGGTCGCACTGTTGATCTTCCTGGGTGTCTACCCGAAGCCCGTCACGGACATCGTCAACCCGGCGGTGCAGCAGACCATGTCCGACGTACAGAAGACAGACCCTCAGCCCGAGGTGGAGGCGGCCAAGTGAGCGCAACAGCCGTCCACAGCCTGTGGACAACCGCGGCCGATCCCATCGGCAAGATCGACGCGCCGAAGATCGAGTACGCACAACTGTCGCCCATGCTGATCGTCATCGGCGCGGCGATCGTCGGGGTGCTGGTCGAGGCGTTCGTACCGCGCAAATCCCGTTATTACGCCCAGATGTTCGTGTCCGTCGTCGGCCTCGCCGCCGCGTTCGCCGCGGCCGTCGCCCTGGCGGCGGACGGATACGGCACCACCAAGGCGCGTATCGCGGCGATGGGCGCCATCGCGGTCGACGGGCCGGCCCTGTTCCTGCAGGGCACGATCCTGCTGGCCGCGCTGGTCGCCCTGTTCACCTTCGCCGAACGGCGACTGGACCCGGCCGCCCACGGCAACCGGGTCGACTCCTTCGCCGCGCAGGCGGCCTCCGTGCCCGGCAGCGACAGCGAGAAGGCCGCGGTGAAGGCCGGTTTCACCACGACCGAGGTCTTCCCGCTGCTGCTCTTCGCGGTCGCCGGCATGCTGCTCTTCCCCGCGGCCAACGACCTGCTGACGCTGTTCGTGGCCCTGGAGGTCTTCTCGCTGCCGCTGTACCTGATGTGCGCGCTGGCCCGTCGCAAACGGCTGATGTCGCAGGAGGCCGCGGTCAAGTACTTCCTGCTCGGTGCGTTCGCCTCCGCGTTCACGCTGTTCGGCATCGCGATGCTGTACGGCTACTCCGGCTCGATGTCGTACGCGACGATCGCCCGGGTCGTCGACGGCACGGTCACCGACGTCACGCCGGCGCTCGCGGACACCATGGGCAACGACGCGCTGCTCCTGCTCGGCGCCGCGCTGATCGTCATGGGGCTGCTGTTCAAGGTGGGCGCTGTCCCGTTCCACATGTGGACGCCGGATGTGTACCAGGGGGCGCCGACGCCGGTGACCGGCTTCATGGCAGCGGCGACCAAGGTGGCCGCGTTCGGCGCGCTGCTGCGCATCCTGTACGTCGTGCTGCCGGGGCTGCGCTGGGACTGGCGGCCGGTGATGTGGGGCGTCGCGATCGTCACCATGCTGGGCGGTGCGATCGTCGCGATCACGCAGACCGACATCAAGCGGCTGCTGGCGTACTCGTCGATCGCGCACGCCGGCTTCATCCTGGCCGGTGTCATCGCGACGAGTCCGGACGGCGTCTCGTCGGTCCTCTTCTACCTGGCGGCGTACTCGTTCGTGACGATCGGCGCGTTCGCGGTGGTGACGCTGGTGCGTGACGCCGGCGGTGAGGCGACGCACCTGTCCAAGTGGGCCGGTCTGGGCCGCCGTTCGCCGCTGGTCGCGGCCGTGTTCGCGGTGTTCCTGCTCGCTTTCGCGGGCATTCCGCTGACCTCCGGGTTCGCCGGGAAGTTCGCCGTGTTCAAGGCGGCGGCGGAGGGCGGGGCGGCGCCGCTGGTGGTGGTCGGCGTGATCTCCTCGGCGATCGCCGCGTTCTTCTACATCCGGGTCATCGTGCTGATGTTCTTCAGCGAGCCGCGCCCCGAGGGGCCGACGGTCGCGGTGCCGTCGCCGCTGACGATGACGGCGATCGGGGTGGGGGTTGCGGTGACGCTGGTGTTGGGTGTGGCGCCGCAGTACTTCCTGGATCTGGCGGGGGATGCGGGGGTGTTTGTGCGCTGAGCCGATCCGGACGTGCGGCCGCCCGGCATCCCTGGTCCTGGGGTGCCGGGCGGCCGTGTGTCGGGGCGCTCAGCGCTTGGCGGGGTGCGTCTTGATCTCTGCGAGATTCAGGTCAACAGGGAAGGACACGTCCACCTTCATACGGTCGCGGAAGATGCCCACGCTGGTGTACGCGCCGGTGGTCGGCTCAAGCTCGAAGGCGTGCACCGCGGCGCGGCCGTTCTCGTCCTCGACCCGCCAGTAGTGGGGGATCTTGGCTCGGGCGTACTTCACAGGCTTGGTCTCGCGGTCCCGTGACACGGAGTCGTCGGAGACGACCTCGACGGCCAAGGCGAGCGCCGCTGCCGGCAGTCGAGTCTGATCGAGGCTGGTCAGGGCCTCTTCTCTTACGACGATCACGTCCGGCTCCGGTCTGTTCTGCCGATCGATGTCGATGGTGAACCGGCAGAGGACTTCGAGCCCCGGTGGGGCGGCATCGTCGAGCTGCCTGCCGAAGAAGCTCATGGCACGCTCGTGGAAGACCGACTGCCGACAGGGGAAAACCAGGCTTGCGTCGATCAACTGCGTATGCATCGGCAGGTCTGGGAGGCGGTCCAGGTCGTCGGCGGTCCAGCCGCCTTCGGGCGGGACCGGCCAGTTGGGCGACGAGATGTCGAGGGGTGCCCCGGTCATAGATGCTCTCCGGCTGGGCGTCACGGTTGCGTCAGGTTATCGGAAGGACACGGAGAGGAGTGAGGGCAAGCCTGTGGATAACTCCGACGGTGTCAGTCCGGGCGCCTATCGTGGACGCAGTGGTCGAGATGCGACGTACGGGGGCACGGCGATGGGTGGGACAGGCGGGATCGGTGGAATGGCGGCGGTAGCCGAGAGCGAGGCGTTGGCAGCGCTCCACAGGGTTTTCGGGTACGAGGCCTTCCGCGGTGAGCAGGAAGCGGTCATCGAGCATGTCGTGGCCGGCGGTGACGCCGTCGTGCTTATGCCGACCGGTGGCGGCAAGTCGCTCTGCTATCAGATCCCGGCCCTGGTCAGACCGGGTACGGGCATCATCGTCTCCCCGTTGATCGCGTTGATGCAGGACCAGGTGGACGCGCTGCGGGCGCTGGGCGTGCGAGCCGGGTTCATGAACTCCACGCAGGACTTCGACGAGCGCCGGGTGGTGGAGGCCGAGTTCCTGGCCGGTGAGCTCGATCTGCTCTACCTGGCGCCGGAGCGACTGCGTCTTGAGTCCACGCTGGATCTGCTCTCGCGCGGCAAGATCTCCGTCTTCGCGATCGACGAGGCGCACTGCGTGTCGCAGTGGGGCCACGACTTCCGCCCCGACTATCTGGCGCTGTCGCTGCTCGGCGAGCGCTGGCCCGACGTGCCGCGCCTCGCGCTCACGGCGACGGCCACGCATGCGACGCATCAGGAGATCACCCAGCGGCTGAACATGCCGACGGCCCGGCACTTCGTGGCGAGCTTCGACCGGCCCAACATCCAGTACCGGATCGTGCCGAAGGCGGACCCCAAGAAGCAGCTGCTGAGCCTCCTGCGTGAGGAGCACGCCGGCGATGCGGGCATCGTCTACTGCCTTTCGCGCAACTCGGTGGAGAAGACGGCCGAGTTCCTCACCCGAAACGGCATCGAGGCGGTGCCGTACCACGCGGGCCTGGACGCGGGCACGCGCGCGGCGCACCAGTCCCGCTTCCTGCGGGAGGAGGGCCTCGTCGTGGTGGCGACCATTGCCTTCGGGATGGGCATCGACAAGCCGGACGTGCGGTTCGTCGCCCACCTGGATCTGCCCAAGTCGGTCGAGGGGTACTACCAGGAGACCGGCCGCGCGGGGCGTGACGGTCTGCCGTCGACGGCATGGATGGCGTACGGACTCAACGACGTCATACAGCAGCGCAAGCTGATCCAGTCGGGCGAGGGCGACGAGGCGTTCCGGCGCCGGGCCGCCGCGCACCTGGACGCGATGCTCGCGCTGTGCGAGACCGCCCAGTGCCGCCGCGGCCAGCTGCTCGCCTACTTCGGCCAGGACCCGGATCCGGCGGGCTGCGGCAACTGCGACACCTGCCTCACTCCGCCCGAGACCTGGGACGGCACCATCGCGGCGCAGAAGGTGCTGTCGACGGTGGTGCGGCTGCAGCGGGAGCGGGGGCAGAAGTTCGGCGCGGTGCAGATTGTCGACATCCTGCTGGGGAAGCGCACCGGCAAGGTCATCCAGTTCGACCACGATCAGCTCTCCGTGTTCGGCATCGGCGAGGAGCTGACCGAGGGCGAGTGGCGGGGCGTCATCCGGCAGTTGCTGGCGCAGGGGCTGCTCGCGGTCGAGGGGGAGTACGGCACGCTGGTGCTGACCGAGGCCAGCGGTTCGGTGCTGCGGCGGGAGCGGGAGGTGCCGCTGCGCAAGGAGCCGAAGAAGCCGGTGACCTCGCGGTCGGCGTCGGCGTCTTCGGCGGGGCGCGGCGCGGGCAAGCCCAAGGTTGCGGCCGCCGAGCTGCCCGAGGCACTGCTGCCGGCCTTCGAGGCCCTGCGCGCCTGGCGCGCAGAACAGGCCCGGGAGCAGGGCGTCCCGGCGTACGTCATCTTCCACGACGCCACGCTTCGGGAGATCACCACGGCGTGGCCGACGTCGATCGCGGAGCTCGGAGGCATCAGCGGGGTCGGTGAGAAGAAGCTGGCGACGTACGGGGAGGGCGTTCTCGGGGTGCTCGCGTCCCTGGAGGGGCCGCCCGGTGCCCCGGCCGGGCAGGCCGACGCAGGTGCACTGCCGGTTCCGGGAACCGCGGCCGATCAGGGCGGGCCGGACGACTGGCCGGAGCCGCCCGAGGGGCCGGAGCCGGACGACTGGATATAGGCGGACCGCTGGACAGGGCTTGGGGTGCCGTCCACCATCCCTCTGCGCCTTTACCCCAACGCCGTCAGGCCCGGGGCGAACGTGATCAGGAGCGGCACCAGGGGGACCAGGGCGGCCACCGTGGTCGTCAGGGCACGGTGGCGGCGGCCAAGGCGGGGCGGGGGTTGCAAGAGGCGGTCCACGCGTTCGCCGAGGAGGCGGTGGCTGGAGGCGCAGGACAGGACTCCGCGGTGCTGGTTCAGCTCGATCAGCGCCAGGGCGGTGGTGAGGTGGCCGCAGCGGCGGGAGGCGGTGTCGTCGGCGGCGAGTTCGACCAGACGGCGGGTCTGGTCGCAGAAGTGGGCGAACAGTGGAACGCGGGGGAAGCCGGTGGCAAGGGCGGTCGACAGGTGCAGCAGCCAGTCGTGGTGAGCGCGGGCGTGTCCGCGTTCGTGGGTGAGGACGGCGTCCAGCTGGTGGTCGGTGAGGCGGTGCAGGGCGCCGGTGGTGACGACCAGCTGGGGCGGGTGGCCCGGCAGCCACCAGGCATCGGGGTACTCGTCCTCCAGGACGAGCAGCGGGCCGCGGGCGGCTGGGAGGCCGGCGGGCAGGTCGGGGGCGCGTTCGCGCAGGTGGGTGCGGGCCTGGGTGCGGCGCCGCCGGGCCTCGACCAGCTCCCGGGCGAGCATCGCGGTGGTCCAGGCGGCACCGCAGGCCAGCAGCAGGGTGAGCGCAGCGGCCCAGGGAGGCGCGGCGGAGAGGTCGTACGCCGCGGTGACATGGGGCGGTGCGGGGGCGAAGACCTGGTCGCGGACGGTCTGGAAGACGGCGGCCGTGCCCAGCAGAAGGGCGGCCAGACAGCACAGCAGGACGGTGGCGACCAGGCACTGCCATACCCACAGCCCGACCACGGGCTCCCGTTCGGGCCACGCGGCCCGGGTCAGCGCACGGGGGGCCGGTACGGCGGCCGTCAGGGCGACGACGCTCAGCAGGAGCAGGCAGACGGTCATGCCACGGGCTCCGGATCCTGGTCGGGAGTGAGGGCGGCTCGGGTCGTGCGGTGGGGGCAGCGGCCGCGCCTGCCGACCGCGTCCCGCGTCCCGCCTCGCGCACACCACCCACCGCCAGTATGACGGCGCCGGGCATCCCGCGTCAGCGCCCGACCGGCGCTTGCCCGAAAAGCTCGCCTCGCACCACCCGGCAGCTCAGCCCGCGACGACCCTCCCGCTCACCTCCCCCAACCCCACCCGGACCCTGCCCGCGCCCGGTGCCCAGGCCGACAGTGTCACGACATCCCCGTCCTCCAGGAACGTCCGCTTGCCGTCGGGGAGTTCGAGCGGGTTCCGGCCGTTCCAGGTCAGTTCGAGGAGGGAGCCGCGTTCGCGTTCGGTCGGGCCGCTCACCGTGCCCGAGCCGTACAGGTCGCCGGTGCGCAGGGATGCGCCGTTGACGGTCATGTGGGCGAGTTGCTGGGCGGCCGTCCAGTACATGGTGGAGAAAGGGGGTTCCGAGATGACGTGACCGTTGAGAGCGACGGAGATGCGCAGGTCGTAGCCGCCGGGTTCGTCGTCCGTGTCGTCCAGGTACGGAAGGAGGGGATGGGTGCGCTGCGGTGGGGCCACCCGTGCCTCGTCCAGCGCGTCCAGCGGGGTGATCCAGGCCGACACCGACGTGGCGAAGGACTTGCCGAGGAAGGGGCCGAGGGGGACGTACTCCCAGGCCTGGATGTCGCGCGCGGACCAGTCGTTGAGGAGGCACAGACCGAAGACGTGGTCGCGGAAGCCGGCCAGCGGAACGGGTCGGCCCAGCGGGGACGGGGTGCCGACGACGAAGCCGACTTCCGCCTCGATGTCCAGGCGGGCGGACGGCCCGAAGACGGGCGTGGGGTCGGTCGGGGCCTTGCGCTGGCCGGAGGGGCGGATGACATCCGTGCCGGAGACGACGACCGTGCCGGAGCGGCCGTGGTAACCGATCGGCAGATGCTTCCAGTTGGGGGTGAGTGAGTCGGCCGCGTCGGGGCGGAAGATCTGGCCGACGTTCCGGGCGTGGTTCTCGGAGGCGTAGAAGTCGACGTAGTCCGCGACCTCGAAGGGCAGGTGCAGGGTCACCGAGGAGAGGGGGTGCATCAGGGGCGCGAGGGTTTCGCGGTGGGACGGCACCGTCACCCAGGCGGTCAGCGCGCGCCGGACGTCCGACCAGGCGGTGCGGCCGGCGGCGAGCAGTGTGTTCAGGGTGGGCCGGGCCAGCAGGGTGGCATACGGGGAGCCGAGTGCCAGTGCTGCCGCGCCGGCGTCCAGGACGTGGTCGCCGAGACGGACGCCGACGGTGCGTTCGGTGGACCCGGCGGGTGAGAAGACGCCGTACGGAAGGTTGTGCGGACCGAAGGGGTCGCCCTCGGGGACATCGAAGGGGGGCATCGGGGTGCTGCCTCACTTTCGTACGTACGGTCCATGCGGTCGCGGCACACGTTACGGCTGCGGCGGCCGTCTTGGGCAGTGACTTAAGCACGCAAAGGGTCCGCAATGTTCGGAATGGGGGAGTCGTGCATACCCGTGACCTCGTCACGCTGTCCGTGACCCGCCATCCGCAACGCGCCTTCGTCCGCCCGACGGCCGGCGCGAGGGGCCGGACCGCTGAAATGTGGGGGCGTGGAAGGGAGTTGGGGATGAACGGCGTGGGCGCGGTGTCCGTATTCTCTGATCATGGCCGCACCCATCGCATATGCCGAGCGCACCTCGTACGCCCTCATCGCCACCGACCTGGACGGAACGCTGCTGCGCGGCGACGACACGGTCTCCGACCGGTCGCTCACCGCGCTCGCGCGGGTCTCGGCGGCCGGTGCCCGGCATCTGGTGGTGACGGGACGGCCGGCGCCCAGGGTGCGGCCGCTGCTGAAGTTCCTGGGTGGCGGGGGACTCGCGGTGTGCGGGCAGGGCGCGCAGCTGTACGACGCCGGCGTGGACCGTCTGCTGTGGTCGGTCACCCTGGACCGGGAACTGGCCGAGACCGCGCTCGGCAAGATCGAGGCGGAGGTCGGCACGGTGTATGCGGCCGTCGACCAGGACGGCGTCGACGGCCTGACGCTCATCGAGCCGGGGTATCGGATGCCGCACCCGACGTTGCCGGCGGTACGGGTCGGCCGGCGTGCCGACCTGTGGTGCGAGCCCATCAGCAAGGTGCTGCTGCGCCATCCCGCCCTGTCCGACGACGAGTTGGCGTCGGTGGCCCGCTCGGTGGTGGGTTCGCTCGCGACGGTCACCATGTCGGGGCCCGGGACGGTCGAGCTTCAGCCGTCCGGCATCACCAAGGCGACGGGGTTGGCGCTGGCGGCCCGGCATCTGGGGCTGCGCCCCGAGGACACCATCGCCTTCGGAGACATGCCCAACGACATCCCGATGTTCGACTGGGCCGCCCACGGCGTCGCCATGGCCAACGCGCACCCCGAACTGAAGGCGGTGGCCGACGAGATCACCCTCTCGAACGAGGACGACGGCATCGCCGTCGTCCTCGAACAGCTCCTCACCGAGGACCGGCGCCCGCAGCGGCTCGGCGGGCGCAGGCCCTCGGTGGGTACGAAGGTTCAGTAGGCGCGAAGGGCTCAGTAGGCGCCGAAGACGTTGTCGATCGAGCCGTAGCGGTCGGCCGCGTAGTTGCAGGCGGCGGTGATGTTGGCGACCGGGTCGAACGGGTCGTAGGCCGTGCCGGGCACGTGGTAAGCGGCGAAGGTCGGGTCGATGACCTGGAGCAGGCCCTTGGACGGGGTGCCCTTGGCCGCGTTGGAGTCCCAGTTGTTGATGGCGGCCGGGTTGCCGGACGACTCGCGCATGACGTTGCGGTAGATGCCGTTGTAGGAGCCCGGGATTCCGTGCTGCGCCATGATGGCGAGCGACTCGCGGATCCAGCCGTCGAGGTTGTCGGAGTACGCCGTGGTGGCGGTCTTCGCGGTCACCGCGGCGGGGGTGGCGGCCGATGCGGTGCTCGCACCGATGAGCGGCAGGGCGAGCACGGCCGCGCCGGTGCCGGCGACCGCGAGCTTGCGGGCTATGCGGGCGGTACGGGTGCGGCAGAGCTGACCGTTTGCAGGCATGGGCTTGTTCCTCTCCTTCGCCTGCGAGGTGAGCTGTCGGGTTCGGGCTGGGAGGTGCCCGGCCGCGCCCTTGCGAGCGCAACTTCACCCCAAGCCGTTCCGGTGCGTCGTACGACGTCCGGCCCGGCGACTTACCTGGGTCCCCCGCTCCTGCCGTGCGTGAGTGGTCTCGTCATCGGTGGTATCGGGCGGCGGCAGGATTCGGCGTCCGCCCGACTGGCCCGGAACGTATGCGAGAGCACATGTCGGAAACAAGTAGCGGGTTCACGCAACATGCTGTTTGATCTTCATCTGGGGTGTTTTGTCAGCTTGATCCTTTGCGTGTGCCAAGGCTCAACTCGCCAGCCTGGAAAGCCGGATGGTCGCTGACTGTGTGAAACCTGTGGACAGGTGAAGGTGAGTCACATCACGCGCGGGTGCAAGAGTGGCAAATCGGGCAATGAGCTCAAGTGCCTATCAATCGGCTGTGCGTGGGATGCGCTTCTCCCGAATGCGATGGAAGAGAACCTCTCCACCTTCTGTGCAAATCACCCCATTGGGGGTCAGGGTCGCCTCGTAGGGGAAGGGTGCGGGGGTGTACGGGTGTGTGTCGAGGTCACCCGAATGGCCGGAGTGAGACGGTGCGGCGAGGGTGATACGGGACAAAGCTCACCTATTCGACTTAAGTCGATAAATAACTGCTCGTATCAACTGATCGAAAACATACCGCTCGTGATCCGATACAGCCCGGCCTGTAACCCCGGGCGCCCTCGGTGATCGAAACGTGACCGGATACGCTGACTTGAGTGAAGGCAGCGACGTATCGACAAACCGCGTAACCGCCGGTAGACACCAGCAGACAGGAGACCCCTCGTGACCGTCGTCGGGCCGTTCGGGCTGAGCGTGCGGGACCAGGCTCTGGAAGCCGATGTCCAGGCCGGATTGGCGGCTGTCGAGGAAGGGTTGCTCGAAGCAACCAAGAGTGAGGTCCCGTTCATCACGGAGGCCGCGCAGCACCTGGTGCGGGCCGGAGGCAAGCGGTTCCGCCCGCTGCTGGTGATGCTCGCCGCGCAGTTCGGTGACCCCTACGCGCCCGGGGTCGTGCCCTCGGCCGTGGTCGTGGAGCTGACCCACCTCGCGACGCTGTACCACGACGACGTGATGGACGAGGCGGAGGTACGGCGCGGGGTAGCGAGCGCGAACGCCCGCTGGGGCAACTCGGTCGCGGTCCTCACCGGCGACTTCCTCTTCGCCCGTGCCTCGCACATCCTGGCCGACCTCGGGCCGGAGGCGGTGCGGGTGCAGGCGGAGGCGTTCGAACGGCTGGTCACCGGTCAGATCCTGGAGACGGCGGGGCCGTCGGACGGGCGCGACCCGGTCGAGCACTACCTGGACGTACTGGCCGGCAAGACGGGGTCGCTGGTGGCGGTCTCGTGCCGCTTCGGCGCGATGATGTCGGGCGCCGACGAGTCGCTCGTGAACGTCCTGACGCAGTACGGCGAACGGCTGGGCGTCGCCTTCCAGCTCGCCGACGACGTGCTGGACATCGCGTCCGACTCCCACGAGTCCGGGAAGACGCCGGGGACGGATCTGCGGGAGGGCATCGCGACCCTGCCCGTGCTGCGGCTGCGCGAGCGCGCGGCCCGGCTGGGGCTGGCCGAGGACATCGCCCTGTGCGAGCTGCTGGACTCCGACCTGACGGACGACGCCCGGCATGCGCAGGCGCTGGCCGCGCTGCGCGCGCACCCCGCGCTGGAGCAGGCGCGACGGGACACCGTGCGGTACGCGGAGGATGCGCGGTCGGCGCTTGCGCCGCTGCGGGAGTGCGATGCCAAGGCGGCGCTCATCGAACTGTGCGACGCGGTGGTGCACCGCGCGGGATAGGACCCGACCGGCGGATCATGCCGGAATCGCGGGGCCTGTTCGGCGGATCGCCGGAACCCGGTATCGAGGTGGCGCCTCCCCTACGACCCCTACGGGTCGGGGGAGGCGCCGCTCGCTTGTGTCATACCGCAGCAGTACACGGAGTTGAGCCCGCGGTCTGACGCTTCTTCGCATCCGGTTTGGTCAGATGGAGACCACGGAACACACCACTCCTCACCGATTCGGGTGAGAATGGCGGCTCAGGGTGGACGAGTGCGAGGACGCGAAGTGACGGACAGCCGCCGCCGACGACGGAGGTAAGGCACACATGGCACCGTACGAATCCGACGACAGCACGACCGCGGCGCAGGCCGAAGAGCTGCGCGCGGCGCGGCGGCGCAAGGCCGCGCGGTACGTCGTCCCGGCGGCGGTCCTGGGGGTGGCTGCGGGGACCATCGGGCTCGTTCCCGCGATCGCCGACTCCGGCAGCCCCGACCTGCCGGAGATCAGCGCACAGCAACTCATCGAGAAGATCGCCGAGTCGGACGTACAGCAGCTGTCCGGCACGGTGAAGATCAGCACCGATCTGGGACTGCCCGACCTGGGCGGCCTGGAGAGCGGGCTGACGTCCGGCGCAACCCCCTCGGACGGTGAGGGCTCCGCGGCCGACCCGTCGGCCAAGCTGACCGAGCTGGCGTCCGGCACGCACACGCTGCGCGTCGCCGCCGACGGCCCGGACAAGCAGAAGCTGTCGCTGCTGGAGAACGCCGCCGAGTACAGCCTGATCCACAACGGCAAGGACGTGTGGGGCTACGACAGCGCGTCCAACGAGGTCTACCACGGCACTGCCACCGAGGCCGCGGACGGCAAGGCGTCGGAGGAGGTGCCGGCCACGCCCAAGGACCTCACCGATCAGGCCCTGAAGGCGGTGGACGACACGACGTCCGTGACCGTCGACGGCACCGCGCAGGTGGCCGGCCGCGACGCGTACAAGCTGCTCATCAAGCCGAAGCAGTCCGGTTCCACGGTGGGCGCGATCAGCGTGGCGGTGGACGCGGAGACCGGGCTGCCGCTGAAGTTCACGCTGACTCCGGCGAGCGGCGGTGCCGCCGTGGTGGACGCGGGCTTCACGCAGGTCAGCTTCGCCAGGCCGGCCGCGTCGACCTTCGACTTCACCCCGCCCAAGGGTGCGAAGGTGACCGAGGGCGACAGCCTGGAGGCGGCGCCGGAGCACGAGCGGAAGTCCGAGGAGGACCTCGGCAAGGGCCTCGACGGGCTGAACGTCATCGGCGAGGGCTGGAACTCCGTCGCCGTCCTCGACACCGGCGCCGAGGGCGGCATGCCCTCCGACGCCGCCGGCGGCGACATGGGCAGCTTCCTGGGCTCGCTCGGCGACGAGGTGAAGGGCAAGTTCGGCTCGGGCACGGTCTTCAAGACCCGTCTGGTCAACGCCCTGATCACGGACGACGGCAAGGTCTACGTCGGTGCGGTCACCAAGGACGCGCTGGTGAAGGCGGCCGACTCCGGGCAGTGAGTACCGTACGGAAGGGGCAGTAAGTACCGTACGCGCACGACGAATCGGGGAGACGATGGGCGAATCGTCCGCCACGGCAGAGCAGGGCGCGGGTGACAGCGTCATCCACACCCGCGCCCTGACCAAGCGCTACCGCGGCGGACAGCTCGCCGTCGACGGGCTCGATCTGACCGTCCCGGCGGGCAGCGTCTTCGGCTTCCTCGGCCCCAACGGCTCCGGCAAGACCACCACCATCCGCATGCTGATGGGCCTGATCGAGCCCACGTCGGGCACGGCGCACGTGCTGGGGCGGCCCATGCCCCGGGCCACGCGCGCCGTGCTCCCGCACGTGGGCGCCCTCATCGAGGGCCCCGCCCTGTACGGCTTCCTCTCCGGCCGCGACAACCTCCTGCGCTACGACTCCGCCGACCCCGCCGCCGATCCGCGCACCCGGCGGACCCGCGTCGCCGCGGCGCTGGACCGGGTCGGGCTCGCGGCGGCCGCCGGCAAGAAGGCGAAGGCGTACTCCCTGGGCATGAAGCAGCGGCTCGGACTCGCAGCCGCGCTGCTCCAGCCCCGCCGCCTGCTCGTCCTCGACGAACCGACCAACGGGCTCGACCCGCAGGGCATGCGCGAGATCCGCGCCCTGATACGGGAGCTGGCCTCCGAGGGCACCACCGTGTTCCTGTCCTCCCATCTCCTCGACGAGATCGAGCAGGTGTGCACGCACGCCGCGGTGATGGCGCAGGGCCGGCTGATCACCCAGGGCGCGGTGACGGACCTGGCGGCGGGCATCCGGGGCCGGCTGGTGGTGACCACGCCGGACACCGGCGACGCGGCGCGGGTGCTGAAGGAACGCGGGGTCGCGGACGTCATCGTCGAGGAGGACCGGGTGACCGGTGAACCTCCGGACGGGGAACTCGCCGACCTGAACGCCGCGTTGGTGGCGGCCGGGGTGCGGGTACGCGGTTTCGGGGTGGAACGGGCCTCCCTGGAGGACGCGTTCGTGGCGCTGACGGGGGAGGGCTTCGATGTCGCAGGTTGAGGCCATCGGCTCCCGCCGCAGCCCGCTGTGGACCTTCGGTCTGCTGCGCAGCGAACTCGTCATCACCTTCCGGCGCTGGCGCACGCTCGCGCTGCTCGGTGTGCTCGCCGCCGTCCCGGTCCTGGTCGGCATCGCCGTGAAGATCGAGACGAGCGACGGCTCGACGCTGGGCGGCTCAGGCGGCCCGGAGGGCGGCGGGGGCCCGGCGTTCATCACGCAGATCACCAACAACGGACTGTTCCTCGTCTTCACCGCCCTCGCCGCGACCCTCCCGTTCTTCCTGCCGATGGCCGTCGGCGTCGTCGCGGGCGACGCGATCGCCGGCGAGGCGAACGCCGGAACCCTGCGCTACCTCCTGGTCGCCCCCGCCGGCCGTACCCGCCTGCTGCTCACCAAGTACGCGACCACGATGGCCTTCTGCCTGGCGGCCACCCTCGTCGTCGCCGTCTCGGCACTGACGGTCGGCGCGCTGCTCTTCCCGCTCGGCGACCTGACGACCATCTCCGGTACGCGGATCAGCTTCGCCGAGGGACTGGGCCGGGCACTGCTGATCGCCCTGGTCGTCGCCGTGTCACTGATCGGGATCGCGGCGCTCGGGCTGTTCGTCTCGACGCTGACCAACAGCGGCATCGCGGCGATGGCGACGACGGTCGGGCTGCTGATCACCGTCCAGATCCTCGACCAGATCCCCCAACTGCATGCGATCCACCCGTATTTCTTCTCCCACTACTGGCTGTCCTTCGCCGACCTGATGCGCGAACCGGTCTACTGGGACGACCTGGTGCGCAACCTCGGCCTCCAGGGCCTGTACGCGGCCGTGTTCGGCTCGGCGGCCTGGGCACGGTTCACGACGAAGGACGTCACCGCGTAGCAACCCACGGGGGATCAGCGAGCCGCCCCCGTCAGCCGGGCCAGCGCCTCGGTCTCACGGGGCGGGCGCCCGCTCAGATCGCCCAGACGCCAGGACTGCACCCAGGGCACGCGGTACACGTCGACGACCGACTCGATGAGCTTGACCTGCTGTGCCAGCGGTCGCGGCAGCCGCCCCGGCGCGTCCGCGACCAGCACGACGGCGTCCAGGTCCAGCCCGGCCGGAGCCTCGCCGCGCCGGAAGATCTCCAGGGTGTGCAGGACGGCCGCCAGCCCCGTCGCGTGCGTCCGGGCGACGAGCAGCACCGAGGGCGGATCACCGGGGCCGGGCCAGTCACGCCCGCAGTCCTGCCCGCCGTAGACCGCGGCCAGCGTGGTGACTCCCGACCCGCCGTGCGTGCCGACCCAGGAGAAACGCCGGACCGTACCGGAGGTGCGGGCGGGTTCCGGTTCGGCCACCGGTCCCCGGATCCAGATCTCCGGCCCCTGCTGCGCGCCCGTCCGCATGCCCGCTCCTCTCCGTCGTCACCTCATCGATCTTCGCCGCTCGGTGGACGGCTGAGTGACGGGGGTACCCGTTCTTGGGACGAGCCTGTGACGCGCCGGTGACGCGAGCGCCGTGGGGGAGCGGCGAGACTCGGAAGTACGGGTTCGCCGACGTGCGGACGCCAGCGAGTGAGGGAACGGATGTCTCGACTCAGCCGCGAGAAGAAGCGGGAACAGCAGCACCAGGCCGCCTCTGCGGTGTCGGCGATCGACGTTCACGTGCCGGGCGCCGGCAACGCCTCGATCGGCGGTGTCCCGGTCGTCGCCGTGCCGGGTGAGGAACTCCAGCACGCCGTCCTGAACCACCTCCACCGCGTCGCCCTCGCCACCGGGCGACCCGTCCTCGCCAGAGTCCACGACGAACGCATCGGCTACGTCGTCCCCCTCCAGGTCCACCCGGACGGCTCCAGCCGGTACACAGGGGAGCCGGTGCGGACGGGGGCGGCGGAGCCGCAGCCCTCGCAGGAGCCCGCACCCGTGCCGCCGCACCCCTCACCGGACCCGGCACCGACGGCCCCACCGCACCCCCCGCAGCCCCCCGCCTCCGACCGCCCCACGCAGGTGTTCCGCACCCCCGCCGAGCCGCAGGCCGGCTCCGCGCCGACGTTCCGGATGCGGGCCGTGCCGGAGTCGTCGCCGTCGGGGGAGGCGGCGCCGACGTTCCCGCAGCGAGCGGTGACGGAGCCTCAGCCCTTGGGTGATGCGGTGCCCACCTTTCCGCTGCGGGCGATGCCCGAGGGCGCCGTCCCCGGTTCGGCGGTCGCCGCGCCGACGGGCGAGTTCGGTCCGCCGCCGGTGATGGATGCCAAGCCGCACCCGGAGTCGTTTGCATCGTCGGCGTCGGACCCCGACCCGAAGCCGACCCCGCCCCGGGGCTTCGACGCCGTCGCCGAGGCCATCCTCGGTGACGCACCCGGGAACCCTGGGAACGCCGAGAACGCCGAGGAGCACAACGACCCCGCTCCCGCCGTCCTCGTCGAGCCGATCGCCCGGATCGGCGAGGCCGTGAAGGCGGGCCGGATCGACGCCGCGGCGGAGCTGGCCGAGCAGACCCTGGCGGAGGCGTCGGCGACGCTGGCGCCGGACCACCCCGAGCTGCTCCGGCTGCGCGAACTCACCGCGTACGTCGCCTACTTGGCGGCCGAACCGGTCCGGTCCTTCCGCCTCTCCCTCGACGTGGTGCACATCCACCGCCGCCTGCGGGACGCGGAGGCCGCCTACGGCAACATCCAGAGCGCGGACACCGCCTGGCGGGCCGTACGCGACCCCGCGCTCGGGCTGGAGCTGGGGCGGGACCTGATCGGCCTGTGGACCGAGCTGGTCACCGAGGGCGGCCCGGCCGCCGACGACATCGAGGAACTGGAGTCCGCCCGAGCCCGCATGGGCCGCCTGGCGAACCGGGCGGGACGGGCAACCGGAGCGTGATGCAGAGGGACACCAGTTCCTAGTGCACGCAGAACTCGTTCCCCTCCGGGTCCTGCATCACGACCCACTCCCCGCTGGGTTCCTTCACCTCGCGCAGCACACTGGCCCCCAGCCCGCGCAGCCGCTCCACCTCGTCGGCCCGCTGCCCCTGAGCGGGGTGCAGGTCCAGGTGGAGCCGGTTCTTGCCGGACTTGGGCTCGGCGACGCGCTGGAACAGCAGCCGCCGTCCCAGCCCGGTGCCGTTCTCCTCTTCGACCGGGTCCTCCGGATGCCGTACGGCGACCAGGTCCCGGAAGGCGGGGCGGCCGTGGAAGTCGACGGTGGCGGCGACGGGCAGGGCGCCCAGCTGCAGCAGCCGCTCGATCAGGGCGCTGTTGTCCTCGACCTCGTAACCGATCGCGGCGGCCCAGAAGTCGGCCTGGGCGTGCGGGTCGTGGCAGTCGATGACGAGCTTCCAGTGCATGGGTGCCGGCGCTGATGGCGTGTCGGTCATGAAACCCTGAGCTCCTTCTCGGTCTCGGCCCCGGCCTCTCGTGCGTCGTATGCCGCCCGTGCCGCGGCGATCTCCCGCTGGTGGTCCTCGGTCCATCTGACCAGCGACTGGATCGTGGCGTGCAGTGTGCCGCCCAGTGGGGTGAGTTCGTAGTCGACCCGGGGCGGTACGACCGGGTGCACGGTGCGGCGGACCAGGCCGTCGCGTTCCAGCTGGCGCAGGGTGACCGTCAGCATCCGCTGGCTGACACCGTCGATCTCCCGGCGCAGCTCGGTGAAGCGCAGCCGGCGGTTCTCCAGCAGGGCGATCACCAGCAGGGACCACTTGTCGGCGACGCGGTCGAGGATCTGCCGTACCTCGCAGCCCTCCCGGGCGTCCCACTGGAAGGGGTCGGCGTCGCCGTAGTCCACGGTGCTCGCGCAGTTACTCGGTGACTTCGAAGTGCCTACTTCCATGTCTGTCGATGCTGCCGCAGGCTGGCTGTGGTTACAAGAGGGAACCGACCCACAGTTCCGTAACCGACCCTGTCTGCGCCTACCTGAGGAGTCCCCCATGGGCACCCGCGCCTGGGCCCTGCTGCTCGTGCTGTGCGGAACGATCTTCCTGGAGGGCATCGACGTCGCCATGATGGCGGTCGCGATCCCCACCATCCGGTCCGAACTGGGCCTGTCGACGGGAACGGCGGCCTGGGTGATGAGCGCCTACGTCCTCGGCTACGCCGGCTTCACCCTGCTCGGCGGTCGGGCCGCCGACCTGCTCGGCCGCCGCCGGATGTTCCTGACCTGGCTGACCGTCTTCCTCCTCTTCTCCGGGCTCGGCGGATTCGCGACCGACGGCTGGATGCTGGTCGTCGCCCGCTTCGTCACCGGTGTCGCCGCGGCGTTCATGACCCCGGCCGCGCTGTCGCTGATCACCACGTCGTACGAGGAGGGCCCGCAGCGCAACAAGGCCCTGCTGGTCTTCGCGGGCACGGCGGCCGGCGGCTTCTCGCTGGGCCTGGTCATCGGCGGACTGCTCACCCAGCTCGGCTGGCGGTGGGTGTTCTTCGCGCCGGTGCTGCTGGCGGGGGCGCTGCTGGTCGCGGCGGTGCGGCTGGTGCCCGCGGCGGACGGTGCCCCGCGGGTGCGCGGCGGCTTCGATCTGCTCGGCGCGGTCACCGCCGCCGGCGCCATGCTGCTGGCCGCCTACGCCGTCGTACGCCTGGAACACGGTCTGCACGACTGGCCGCTGACCGCCCTCGCTGTGCTCGCCGCGGCGGCGCTGGGCGGCGCCTTCGTCGCCGTCGAGCGGCGGGCCGCCGCCCCGCTGGTCCGGCTGGGCATCCTGCGCAAGGGGTCCGTGGTGCGGGCCGACCTCGGGGCGCTGCTCTTCGTCGGGGCCTTCTTCGGCTTCCAGTTCGTCGTCACGCTGTATCTGCAGGAGCTGCGCGGCTGGTCGTCCCTCCAGACCGCGGTCGCGCTGGTCGTCCTCGGCTGCGACGCCGTGCTCGCCCCGACGCTCACCCCGAAGCTGGTCGCCCGCTACGGCAACGTCCGCGTGATCCTCGGCGGCTTCGTGCTGGCGGTCGTCGCCTACGGGCTGTTCCTGCCGCTCGGCCTGGACTGGTCGTACGCCGCGATGTTCCCGACGCTGATCCTGGCGGGCACGGCGTTCGCCCTGGCGTACGGGCCGCTGACCATCGCGGCGACGGACGGGGTCGCGGAGGAGGAGCAGGGGCTGGCCGGTGGGCTGCTGAACACCGCCACCCAGTTCGGGTCCGCGATCGGGATCTCCGCGGTGACCGCGGTCTACGGCTTGGCGTCCAGCGGTTCTGGCCCGGAGGCGACGCTCTCCGCGTTCCGTACGGCGCTGACAGTGCCCGTCGCGATGGTGGTGCTGGGCACCCTGGTCTCGGCCATGAGCGTCCGGGCCGTCCGGCGCGCGGTGCGCAGCGCGTCCCAGGTGAGCAGCGTGAGCGCCAGCCAGACCAGCGCGAACCCGGCCCAGCGCTCGGGCGGCATGGCCTCGCGGAAGTAGAGGACGCCGAGCAGGAACTGGAACACGGGGGCCAGATACTGCAACAGCCCCAGCGTGGACAGGGGCACGCGGATCGCGGCCGCGCCGAAGCAGACCAGCGGGAGTGCGGTGACGACACCGGTCGCGGCGAGCAGCGCCGCGTGCCCCGCGCCCTCGGCGGCGAACGTGGAGCCGCCGTCGGCCGTCAGCCACAGCAGATAGGCCAGCGCCGGCAGGAACTGGATCGCGGTCTCGGCGGCCAGCGACTCCAGGCCGCCGAGGTTGACCTTCTTCTTCACCAGGCCGTACGTGGCGAAGGAGAAGGCGAGGATGAGGGAGATCCACGGCGGCCGGCCGTAGCCGACGGTGAGGACGAGGACCGCCGCGAAGCCGATCCCGACCGCCGCCCACTGCACGGGCCGCAGCCGCTCCTTCAGGAGCAGCACGCCCATCGCGATGGTGACGAGGGGGTTGATGAAGTACCCGAGGGAGGCCTCGACGACCCGGTCGTTGTTCACGGCCCAGATGTAGACGCCCCAGTTGACGGCGATGACTGCCGCGGCGACCGCGATGAGCCCGAGGCGGCGTGGCTGCTGCAGCAGTTCGCCGGCCCACCTCCACCGTCGTACGACGACAAGCGCCGCGGCGACGACGACGAAGGACCACACCATCCGGTGGGCGAGGACCTCGAACGGCCCGGCGGGCTTCAGCAGGGGGAAGAAGAGGGGGAACAGCCCCCACATCCCGTATGCCGCGAAGCCGTTCAGCAGACCTATGCGCTGCTCGCCCCTGGACTTCCCGGCCACCTGCTCCTCCTTCGTGCGTCAGCCTCGCCTGAACGAAGGTAGCGCCGAGCAACCCCGCCTGTCATGCCCGTATCGCTATACGGTCATGACGGACGGGGTCTGCTGTGCCGGTTCAGCCCTTGAGTGCGGCGGCGACGGCCTCGGAGAGCGGGGTGGTCGGACGGCCGGCCAGGCGGGACAGGTCGCCGGTCGACACGACCAACTCGCCCTTCTCGATGGAGGCGTCCACGCCCGCGAGGATCGCGGCCAGCGGCTCGGGCAGGCCGGCGCCGGTCAGGATGCCGGTGAGCGCCTCGGTCGTGACCGCGTTGTAGACGATCTCCTTGCCGGTCTGCCGGCTCAGCTCGGCCGCGTACTCGGCGAAGCTCCACGCCTCGTCGCCGCCCAGCTCGTACGTCTTGTTCTCGTGCTCCTCGCCGGTCAGCACGGCAACCGCGGCGGCCGCGTAGTCGGCGCGGGAGGCGGAGGAGACCCGGCCCGCACCGGCGGCGGCGACGACCGCGTTGTGCTCCAGTACCGGGGCGAGGTTCTCCGTGTAGTTCTCGTGGTACCAGCCGTTGCGCAGCAGCGCGTACGGCACGCCGGACGCCAGTACCGCCTCCTCCGTGCCGCGGTGGTCGTCGGCAAGGGCGGCGGTGAGGCTGCTGGGGGCGCTGGTGTAGGCGAGCAGCGCGACACCGGCGGCCTTGGCGGCGTCGATGACGACCTTGTGTTGGCCGACGCGGCCCTTGTCGAACTCGTTGCCGGAGATCAGCAGCACCTTGTCGTCGGCGGAGAACAGCCCGTCGAAGGTCTCGGGTGCGTTGTAGTCCGCGACCGCCAGCCGTACGCCACGGGCCGCGAAGTCGGCGGCCTTGGCCTCGTCACGGACGACGGCGACGACCTGGTCGGCCGGAACCTTCTCCAGCAACTGCTCGATGACGTGCCGGCCGAGCTTTCCGGTGGCTCCGGTGACGACGATGCTCATGAGGTAACTCCTGTGTACGGATGAGTACGGGTTGGTATGGCACTCACCCTAGGAACTGCGCTAACTATTGGAAAGTACCCACTTTGAAGTAAGGTACCTGCATGGTGGAGAGTGGAACGGCAAGCGACTGGAAGCCCGACGGCGAGACGATGTGCCCGTATCGCCTGGTCCTGGAGCACGTCACCAGCCGCTGGGGCGTGCTGGTGCTGATACGTCTCCTGGAGCGCCCGCACCGGTTCAGCGAGCTGCGCCGGGCGATCAGCGTGGTTCGCCCGGTCAGCGAGAAGATGCTCACCCAGACGCTGCAGACCCTGGAGCGGGACGGCATGGTGCACCGGGACGCCAAGCCGGTGATCCCGCCGCGCGTCGACTACTCCCTGACCGAGATCGGCCGCGAGGCGGCGGAGCAGGTGCAGGGACTGGCGCTGTGGACACAGAAGCGGATGGACGACGTGGCGAAGGCGCGGCAGGCATACGACGAGGCCCGGGTCTGAGACCCGGGCCCCTGCGCTCATACGGTGCTCAGCCGACGACCGTCCAGGTGTCGCCGCCGGCCAGCAGTGCGGCCAGGTCGCCCTTGCCGTTCTGCTCGATGGCCGTGTCGAGCTGGTCGGCCATCTGCGTGTCGTAGACCGGCCGGTCGACGGCGCGGAAGACGCCGATGGGTGTGTTGTGCAGGGTGTCGGGGTCGGCGAGCCTGCTCAGCGCGAAGGCGGTGGTCGGGGAGTCGGAACGGGCGTCGTGCACGAGCACCTGGTCCTCGTTCTCCGGCGTCACCGTGACGACCTTGAGGTCGCCGGTCTGCTGGTCCCGTACGACACCACGCGCGTTGTCCCGGCCGAAACGGATCGGCTGCCCATGCTCAAGCCGGATCACCGCCTCCTCGGCCTGCTGCTTGTCCTTCAGGGCGTCGAACGCGCCGTCGTTGAAGATGTTGCAGTTCTGGTAGATCTCGATCAGGGCCGTGCCCGGGTGGGCCGCGGCCTGGCGCAGTACCTCGGTGAGGTGCTTGCGGTCGGAGTCGACGGTCCGCGCCACGAACGACGCCTCCGCGCCGAGGGCCAGCGACACCGGGTTGAAGGGCGCGTCCAGCGACCCCATCGGCGTCGACTTGGTGATCTTGCCGACCTCGGAGGTGGGGGAGTACTGGCCCTTGGTCAGGCCGTAGATCCGGTTGTTGAACAGCAGGATCTTGAGGTTGACGTTGCGGCGCAGGGCGTGGATCAGGTGGTTTCCGCCGATCGACAGCGCGTCGCCGTCACCGGTGACGACCCACACGCTCAGATCGCGCCGGGAGGAGGCGAGTCCGGTGGCGATCGCGGGGGCGCGGCCGTGGATGGAGTGCATCCCGTAGGTGTTCATGTAGTACGGGAAGCGGGAGGAGCAGCCGATGCCCGAGACGAAGACGATGTTCTCCTTCGCCAGGCCCAGCTCGGGCATGAAGCCCTGCACGGCGGCGAGGATCGCGTAGTCACCGCAGCCGGGGCACCAGCGCACTTCCTGATCGGACTTGAAGTCCTTCATGGACTGCCTGGCCTCGGCCTTGGGCACGAGCGAAAGCGCCTCGATCGTGCCCGTGCCTTCCGTGGACGTCTCAGCCATCGATGGCCTCCTTGAGCGCCGTGGCGAGCTGTTCTGCCTTGAACGGCATCCCGTTGACCTGGTTGTACGAGTGGGCGTCGACCAGGTACTTCGCCCGGATCAGCGTGGCGAGCTGACCGAGGTTCATCTCGGGGATCACCACCTTGTCGTAACGCTGCAGCACCGCCCCGAGATTCCGGGGGAAGGGGTTGAGGTGGCGCAGATGGGCCTGCGCGACCGACTTGCCGGCGGTGCGCAGACGGCGGACCGCGGCCGTGATCGGCCCGTACGTCGACCCCCAGCCCAGCACCAGCGTGTCCGCCTCGTGCGGGTCGTCGACCTCGAGGTCCGGCACGTCGATGCCGTCGACCTTGGCCTGACGGGTGCGGACCATGAAGTCGTGGTTGGCGGGGTCGTAGGAGATGTTGCCGGTGCCGTCCTGCTTCTCGATGCCGCCGATGCGGTGCTCCAGACCCGGCGTGCCCGGGATCGCCCACGGGCGGGCCAGGGTCTGCGGGTCCCGCTTGTACGGCCAGAAGACCTCGCTGCCGTCGTCCAGGGTGTGGTTCGGGCCCTGCGCGAACTGGACCCCGAGGTCGGGCAGCTCGTCCAGCTCCGGGATGCGCCAGGGTTCGGAGCCGTTGGCGAGGTAGCCGTCGCTCAGCAGGAACACCGGGGTGCGGTACGTCAGGGCGATCCGGGCCGCTTCGAGGGCGGCGTCGAAGCAGTCGGCGGGGGTGCGGGGCGCGATCACCGGCACCGGCGCCTCGCCGTTGCGTCCGAACATCGCCTGCAGCAGGTCGGCCTGCTCGGTCTTCGTCGGCAGTCCGGTCGACGGCCCGCCGCGCTGGATGTCGACGACCAGCAGCGGCAGCTCCAGCGAGACCGCGAGCCCGATGGTCTCGCTCTTGAGTGCCACACCCGGACCCGACGTCGTGGTCACGGCGAGCGAACCGCCGAAGGCCGCGCCCAGCGCCGCGCCGATGCCCGCGATCTCGTCCTCGGCCTGGAAGGTCCGCACCCCGAAGTTCTTGTGCTTGCTGAGCTCGTGCAGGATGTCCGAGGCCGGGGTGATCGGGTACGAGCCGAGGAAGAGCGGCAGATCGGCCTGCTTGCTCGCGGCGATCAGACCGTAGGACAGGGCCAGGTTCCCGGAGATGTTGCGGTACGTGCCGACCGGGAACGCCTTGACGGCCGGTGCGACCTCGTAGGAGACGGCGAAGTCCTCGGTCGTCTCACCGAAGTTCCAGCCCGCGCGGAACGCGGCGATGTTGGCGCTCGCGATGTCGGGCTTCTTCGCGAACTTGGACCGCAGGAACTTCTCGGTGCCCTCGGTGGGCCGGTGGTACATCCAGGACAGCAGGCCGAGGGCGAACATGTTCTTGCTGCGCTCGGCCTCCTTCCGGGTGAGGTCGAACTCCTTCAGCGCCTCGACGGTGAGCGTGGTCAACGGCACCGGATGCAGGTTGTACCCGTCGAGCGAGCCGTCCTCGAGCGGGCTGGTCGCATACCCGACCTTCTGCATCGCCCGTTTGGTGAACTCGTCCGTGTTGACGATGATCTCCGCGCCGCGCGGCAGGTCGTCGACGTTGGCCTTCAGGGCCGCCGGGTTCATCGCCACCAGCACGTTCGGCGCGTCACCGGGGGTGAGGATGTCGTGGTCGGCGAAGTGGAGCTGGAAGGACGACACCCCCGGCAGGGTCCCGGCGGGCGCCCGGATCTCGGCAGGGAAGTTCGGCAGGGTCGACAGGTCGTTGCCGAAGGACGCCGTCTCCGAGGTGAAGCGGTCACCGGTGAGCTGCATACCGTCACCCGAGTCCCCCGCGAACCTGATGATCACCCGGTCGAGACGGCGGACGTCCTTGACGCCGGCCGCTTTGCGCTGCTCTCCCACGACGGCTCCGTCGGCCTGTTCCGCTTGGCTACTGACCTGGCTCGTCACTGAACTGGACCTCCTTCGAGGCGGCTGTCGGGGAGTGGCCCTCCCGTGAGCTCTCCCAGGATCAACCCTACGTCGGCACGGGTCGCCTTCCCTCGGTCATTCGCATGAAGAACACCGCTTAAGACGTGGCTCGAGCCCTATTGGATGCGCGGCTCGAACCGTACTCGTCAGGAATTCAAGTACGTCAGGACAGCCAGAACCCGCCGGTGATCCCCCTCGCTCGGGGACAGGCCCAGTTTCAGGAAGATGTTGCTGACGTGCTTCTCGACGGCGCCGTCGCTCACCACCAGCTGCTTGGCGATGGCCGAGTTGGTCCGCCCCTCGGCCATCAGCCCCAGCACCTCACGCTCCCTCGGGGTGAGCCCGGCGAGCACATCCTGCTTACGACTGCGCCCGAGCAGCTGCGCCACGACCTCCGGGTCGAGGGCGGTGCCCCCCTCGGCGACCCGCACCACCGCGTCCACGAACTCCCGCACCTCGGCCACCCGGTCCTTCAGCAGGTACCCGACCCCCCGGCTGGATCCGGCCAGCAGTTCGGTGGCGTAGCGCTCCTCCACGTACTGCGACAGCACGAGCACACCGAGCCCGGGATGCTCCTTCCGCAGCTGCACCGCGGCCCGGACGCCCTCGTCGGTGTGCGTCGGCGGCATCCGCACATCGGCCACCACGACATCCGGCAGGGTCCCCTCGGCGTTCAGATCCGTGATGGTCTTGATCAACGCCTCCGCGTCCCCGACTCCGGCGACGACCTGGTGCCCACGGTCGGTCAGCAACCGGGTCAGGCCCTCCCTGAGCAGCACCGAGTCCTCGGCGATGACCACCCGCACCCTGTCCTCCACGATCCTCGGCCCCCCATTGCCCGACTCGGCCCGCACGACCAGTCAAGCATTCCAGCTTTTGGACGGGGGCGGGATCGCACCGGGGAGGGAGGTCGGGCGCTCACCCCCGCCAAGGGAGTTCCGCGGTGATCCGGGTGGGCCCGCCGGGCGGCGAGTCCACCACGAGGATCCCGTCCACGGCGTCCAGCCGCTCCGCCAGCCCGGCCAGCCCGGACCCCCCGCCCGCACCGGCATCGGCTCCGCCCATGCCGTTGTCCATGACCTGCAGCATCAGCCGGTCCTCCGACCGCCACACATCCACCGCCGCCCAGGTCGCCCGCGCATGCCTGCTGATGTTCTGCAGCAGTTCCGACACCGTGAAGTACGCGATCCCCTCGATCGCCGGCGCTGGCCGTGACGCCAGGTCCACCTCCACCTGCACCGGTACCGTGCACCGCGAGGCGACCGCGGAGAGCGCCGCGTCCAGGCCGCGGTCGGTGAGGACCGCCGGATGAATCCCGCGCGCCAGGTCCCGCAGCTCCTGCAGCGCCATCTTCACCTCACCGTGCGCCTCGTCCACCATCTGGGCCGCCGCCTGCGGATCCTGGCTCAGCTTCTCCTTCGCCAACCCCAGATCCATCGCCAGCGCCACCAGCCGGGCCTGCGCCCCGTCATGCAGATCGCGCTCGATGCGCCGCAGATCCGCCGCCGCCGTGTCGACGACGACGCCCCGGTCGGACTCCAGCTCCACCACCCGCGTCGCCAGCCGCGACGGCCCGAGCAGCCCGTGCACCAGCAGCCGGTCCACCAGGGTCAACGCCCGCACGATCCACGGCGTGGCCAGCGTGAACAGCAGCCCCACCAACGCCGTCACCGTGATCTCGAACGGGTTGTCGAGATAGACGTGATGCGTCTCGTCGCCGTACAGCTGGAGACCGTCCTGCCCGCCGTACACGGGGAACAGCCAGAACCACAGCGGATACGTCAGCAGCGCCCAGCCGTACGCCCAGAAGTTCACCGCGACGACGAAGGAGAACACCGCCCACGGGAAGTGCAGCACCGCGTACAGCAGATGCCGCCACGACGTGCCGCTCTTCAGGACGGCGCCGATCCACCCCATCAGGCCGTTCTTGCGCACCCGCAGCGGCTCCGGGTCGGCCACCTCCAGCCCGAGCAGTCCGCGCGCCCGCGCCCGCTCCAGCGCCCCGAGCCCCCGGCACCCCGCGAGCCCCGCCGCCAGCACCGGAATGCCGAGGAACGTCACCAGCAGCCCCGCACCGAGCGCGAGCATCGTGACGGCATACGTGAACATCAGCACGCCCATCGGCAGGCTCAGCAGCACATACGCGAACTCACGCCAGCTGCGCGCCTCGAACGGCGCCCGCAACCCGGCCGGCAGCCGATGCCGCCGCTCGACGTCGCCCCCCAAGCCCAGGCCGGACCGCCCGCTGTGGGATCCGTACCCCTGTCCGTACTCCGTGGCCATCGGCCTGCTCCCCGTCTCCTCGTCCTGCTCGTTGTGCCTCTGCGGCGGTCGTGCCGTCGTATCTCCACCCTGCTGGGCGGCGGGCGAGCGGACCATGGAGTCCGTCGGCGTCTCGAAGGGGGGGTTTTCCCTACCTTCCGCGCCCGCGCCTACGCGCGCCGCGGCTGCCGGTCGCGCCAGGGCAGCTCGGCCGTGATCAGCGTCGGCCCGCCCCGCGGCGACTCGATGACGAACAGACCGTCGACGGCGTCCAGCCGCTCGGCGAGCCCCCGCATCCCCGTACCGCCGTCGAGGCGTGCACCCCCGCGGCCGTTGTCCCCCACCTGTATGAGCAGCCGTTCCTCCGTCCGCCACACGTCGACGGAGGCGGACGTGGCCCCGCTGTGCTTGCTGACGTTCTGCAACAGCTCCGAGACGGTGAAGTAGGCGATGCCCTCGATGGCCTCGGCCGGCCGCGCCTCCAGGTCGACGGTCACCTTCACCGGCACCGTGCAGCGCGAGGCGACCGCGGAGAGCGCCGCGTCCAGGCCGCGGTCGGTGAGGACCGCCGGATGGATCCCGCGCGCCAGGTCCCGCAGCTCCTGCAGCGCCAGCTTCACCTCGCCGTGCGCCTCCTCGACCATGGCCGCCACCAGTTCGTCGGCCTGGCCCTCCAGCAGCTTCTCCTTGGCCAGACCGAGCCCCATCGCCAGGTTCACCAGGCGGGCCTGCGCACCGTCGTGCAGGTCACGCTCGATGCGGCGCAGATCGGCGGCGGCCGTGTCGACCACGACCCCCCGGTCCGACTCCAGCTCGGCGATCCGCCGCTCCAGCTCGTCGGAGGGCGACAGCAGCCCGCGCACCATCGCCCGGTCCGCGTTGGCCAGCCCGCGGGCTATGAACGGCAGCACCGGCCACAGCACGAACAGCGAGGTCAGCGTGATGACGAAGGTGAGAATGCCCCAGGGCAGCCGCATGAAGTCGTACAGGACGGTCCGCCAGCCCACCGGGTCCTTCAGCATCATCCACAGCCGGGGGAGGAACCCTCCGCCGCCCCGCAACGACAGCGGACTCGGCTCGTCCACCCGCACCCCGAGCAGCTTCCTGGCCCGTGCCCGCTCCAGCTTGCCCAGCTGCCGCGCGCCCATCAGTGCCGCCGCGAGCAGCGGGAACCCGATCACCGTGACGGTCAGGAAGGCGCTGGTGAACAGCGCCGTCGCCACATAGACGAAGCCCAGCAGCGACATCGGCAGATTGGCCAGGAGATGCGCGATCTCCTTCCAGGTGTGCACGTCGTAGGCGAAGCGGGGCGGCGGCACGCGGTGGTCGTCGCGGTCGGCGGGCGCCGGGCTCGACGCGGGGAAATTCTCGGTCACATGGGCCAGCGTGCCCGGCGGCGCGCGGCCGCGCCATGAGGTGGACCGCCAGGTTCTGCTGAGGAAAACCCCACCCCGGCCGCTCAAGGCGATGATGAGCTGCTTACCGCCGCTTTAACAGGCCCTAGACTCACGTTGCGTACAGATACTGCAAGGTCATCGCAAGATCATCGGGTCGAGGTCAGGGGAGCGAGGGACGGACGTGCGGGAACCGACCGTCGAACGGACCGCAGTCGTCGCGGCCGACTACTTCCAGTCCTATTCGGTCGTCGGACTGCTCGCCGCCATCGGCGTGCTGTTCGTCGCCATCGCGTTCGGCGCCGGCCGACTGCTGCGCCCTGTCGTCCCCACCCCCGAGAAGCTCCTGACGTACGAGTGCGGCGTCGACCCCGTGGGCGAGGGCTGGGCCCACACCCAGGTCCGCTACTACGTCTACGCCTTCCTGTACGTGATCTTCGCGGTCGACTCGATCTTCCTCTTCCCGTGGGCAACGGTCTTCGCCGCCCCCGGCTACGGGGCGACGACCCTCGTGGAGATGTTCCTCTTCCTCGGCTTCCTGGCCGTGGGACTGCTGTACGCCTACAAGAAGGGTGTCCTGGCATGGACGTGACGCCAGAAGCGACCCCCTCGGCGACTCCTCCCGAGCCGGTACTGCTCCCGGAGCCGAAGCGTCTCGGGGCCCTCGCGCGCCTCGCCCCCGAGCCCATGAAGGTCGTCCTGAACTGGGGCCGCCGCTACTCGCTCTGGGTCTTCAACTTCGGACTCGCCTGCTGCGCCATCGAGTTCATCGCCGCGTCGATGGCCCGCCACGACTTCATCCGCCTCGGCGTCATCCCGTTCGCGCCGGGCCCGCGCCAGGCCGACCTGATGGTCGTGTCGGGCACGGTCACCGACAAGATGGCGCCCGCTGTCAAACGCCTGTACGAGCAGATGCCCGAGCCGAAGTACGTCATCTCCTTCGGCGCCTGCTCCAACTGCGGCGGCCCTTACTGGGACTCGTACTCCGTCACCAAGGGCGTCGACCAGATCATCCCCGTCGACGTCTACGTCCCCGGTTGCCCGCCCCGTCCCGAGGCACTGCTCCAGGGCATCCTCAAGCTCCAGGAGAAGATCGCCCGCGAGTCGCTGGGCGAGCGCTACGGTACGGCGCGCCCGTCTGCGGCCGCGCTGCAGAGCGGCCTGGTACAACCGTCGGCCGCGGCCGGCACCGGTGCGGGGGAGGCCTGATGAGCAGCACGGTCGGCTGGCTGCCCGCCCCCGCCGAGGAGCTGTTCGGTGCGGAGGCCACAGCCGAGGAGTCGTACGAGGTCCTGACGGTCGACGTACCCCCGGCCACCTGGACCGCGGCGCTGCGCACCGCCCGCGACGAGCTGGGCTGCACCTACTTCGACTGGCTGAGCGCGGTCGACGAGCCGGGCACGGGCTTCCGCATCTCGGCGCACGTCGTCGCGCTCTCCCCGGTACGCCGCCTTCTGCTGCGCACCACCATCCCGCACGAAACCCCCGTCCTCGCCTCCGCCGTGGACGTCTACGCGGGCGCGGCGTGGCACGAGCGCGAGACCCACGAAATGTTCGGCGTCACCTTCGAGGGCCATCCGTCCCTGGACCACCTCCTCCTTCCGGAGACCTTCGAAGGCCACCCGCTCCGCAAGGACTTCATCCTCGCCTCCCGCGTCGCCAAGGCATGGCCGGGGGCGAAGGAACCGGGAGAGGCCGCGGGCCACGGTGCCCCCAAGCGCCGCCAGATGCTGCCCCCGGGCGTCCCCGACCCGAACGAATGGGGCCCGCTCAAGGGCCAGCTCCCCCCGGCCCCCGCCCGTCCGGCGCGCGGCGCCGCCGGCCCCGCAGGCGAACGCCCCGCACGCCGCACCCGCACGGCCACGGAGGGCTCGACGAGCCAGCGCCCGACGCCCGCCTCCACGCCCGCCGAATCCCCACGCCGCGCGCGGAGCGCGAGCGAGGGGTCGGCTTCGCAGCGGGCGACGGGCGCAGCTGCTGGGCCCCGGCGTGCGCGGAGTGCCAGTGAGGGCTCGGCTTCACAGCGGGCGGAGGGCGCGGACGCCGAGCAGGCCCGGCCCGACACCGCCACCCCGCGCAGCTCCGACGCGCCGTGGCACCACGCACGTCCGGCCTTCGACGAGCACGAGGAGAAGGACACGGAGCAGACCCCCAACCCCGAGGACCCCGCAGGAGGCCGACAGTGAACGACGCGCTCGACGTCGCCCTGCGACTCCTGATCGTCTTCGGTGTGTTCCTCACCTTCCCTCTGATCGTCGGCCAGACCGAGCACAAGGTGATGGCACACATGCAGGGCCGCCTCGGTCCCATGTACGCCGGCGGCTTCCATGGCTGGGCCCAACTCGTCGCCGACGGCGTGAAGTTCGCGCAGAAGGAGGACGTGGTCCCGACCGGCGCGGACCGCCGTATCTTCCAGCTCGCGCCCGCCGTGGCCCTCCTGCCGTACCTCCTGGTCCTGCTCGCCATCCCGATCGGCCCCGGCGAGGGCGCGGTCGGCGAGGTCATCGACGCGGGCATCTTCTTCGTGCTCGCCGTGATGGGCGTCGGTGTCCTCGGCTCGCTCATGGCCGGCTGGGCCTCCGCCAACAAGTTCTCCCTCCTCGGCGGCCTGCGCACCGCCGCTCAGCTCCTCGCCTACGAACTCCCGATGCTCCTCGCCGCCGCCTCCGTCGCCATGGCGGCCGGCACGGTCTCCCTCCCCGGCATCCTGGACGCCTTCGAGTGGTGGTGGCTGCCCTGGCAGATCGTCGGCGCGATCGTCTTCTTCGTGGCAGGGCTGGCCGAGCTGCAGCGCCCCCCGTTCGACATGCCCGTCGCCGACTCGGAGATCATCTTCGGCGCGTACACCGAGTACACCGGACTGCGCTTCGCTCTCTTCCTCCTCGCCGAGTACGCCGGAATCATCGTCCTGTGCGGCCTGACCACCGTCCTCTTCCTGGGCGGCTGGCACGGCCCCTGGGGCGCCGACGGCCTCGGCTGGGTCTGGACCCTGCTGAAGACCGCCGTCCTCGCGTTCCTGGTGATCTGGCTGCGCGTGACCTACCCCCGCCTGCGCGAGGACCAGCTCCAGAAGCTGTCCTGGACCCTCCTCGTCCCCCTCTCCCTTGCCCAGATCGCCCTCACCGGCATCGTGAAGGTGGTGATCCAGTAACCATGGCTCCGATCCCTGGCAGTGGCCTCGCCAAGGGCCTGGCCGTCACCCTCCGCACGATGACGAAGAAGACCGTCACCGAGCAGTACCCGGACGTCCAGCCCGACCTCCCGCCCCGCACCCGCGGTGTGATCGGCCTGTTCGAGGAGAACTGCACGGTCTGCATGCTGTGCGCCCGGGAGTGCCCGGACTGGTGCATCTACATCGACTCCCACAAGGAGACGATCCCGGCGGCGACGCCCGGCGGCCGCGAGCGCAGCCGCAACGTCCTCGACCGGTTCGCCATCGACTTCTCGCTGTGCATGTACTGCGGTATCTGCATCGAGGTTTGTCCTTTCGACGCGCTGTTCTGGTCCCCGGAGTTCGAGTACGCCGAGACCGACATCCGTGACCTCACCCACGAACGCGACAAGCTCCGCGAGTGGATGTGGACGGTCCCGGCCCCGCCTGCTCTCGACCCCGGCGCGGAGGAACCGAAGGAGATCGCCGCCGCCCGCAAGACCGCCGAGAAGCTGGCGGCCGCGCAGGCCGCGCCGGCGACGCCGACCGAGCCGGCCGAACCCGCCGATCCGCAGGGAGGTGAGTCATGACTCTCGCCGCAGCCGCCACGACGGCGCACGCCACGGCCACCACCACGGCCGCGGAAGCGCACGGCTTCCTCTCCCCGACCGGCGTCGAGATCGCCTTCCTCCTCGTCGGCCTGGTCACCTTCGGCGCCGCGATCGTCACCGTCACCACCAGACAGCTGGTGCATGCCGCCCTGTGGCTGGTGGTGACCCTCGGCGGTCTCGCCGTCGAATACCTGCTGCTCACCGCCGAGTTCATCGCCTGGGTGCAGGTCCTCATCTACGTGGGTTCCGTGGTCGTCCTCCTCCTGTTCGGCCTGATGCTCACCAAGGCCCCCATCGGCCGCTCCCCGGACGCCGACTCCGGCAACCGCTGGGCCGCCCTCACCGTGGCCGTCGCCTCGGCCGCCGCCCTGATCTGGGTCGTCGTCGACGCGTTCCGTACGACCTGGATCGACCTGGACGGTGCCCCCGCCGGCTCCACCGAGGTCACCGGAAAGGCCCTCTTCCAGAACTGGGTGCTTCCCTTCGAGGCCCTCTCCGTCCTCCTCCTCGCCGCCCTCGTCGGTGCGATCGTCCTGTCCCGCAAGGCGAAGGCAGCCGAGTCCGGCACCGAGAGCTCCCCGCCCGTCCCGAGCACCCGAAGCGCCCAGGGCAGTGACAAGGGTGGTGTCCGCTGATGCACCTCGCCTATCCCGCCGTTCTCTCCGTCCTCTTGTTCTGCACCGGCCTGTACGGCGTCCTGGCCCGCCGCAACGCGATCCTGGTCCTGATGTCGGTCGAGCTGATGCTGAACGCCGTCAACCTGAACCTGGTCGCCTTCGACGTCTGGCTCAGCAGGACAGCCGAGGAGACCCTGCACTCCGGTCAGGCGCTGACCCTGTTCACCATCGCCATCGCGGCCGCCGAGATCGGCATCGGCCTGGCGATCGTCCTCGCCGTCTACCGCAACCGCGGCACCTCGGACATCGACAAGCTCCGCGACACCGCCGAGGGCCACGAGGCCGACGCATCCGCCGGCGACGCTGCCGCGGCCGAGCCGGCCGCCGAGAAGGCTGAGGCCACCGCGTGACCACGACCACCCTCGCCGTCCTCGTCCCCCTCCTTCCGTTCCTGGGAGCAGCCGCGGGCCTGGTCCTCGGCCGCACGGCTCCCGGCTTCGTCCGTCCGATCGCCGTCCTGCCGACGCTCGCGTCGCTCGTGCTCGCGGTGCTGGTCGCCGTGCGCCAGGGCGGCGACGAGGCGGTCGACGCCGCGACCGAACTCACTCCCACCGGCTCGATCCCGATCGAGCTGGCCCTGCACATCGACGGCTTCGCCGCCCTCGTCGCCGTCCTGGTCGCGTTCGTGGCGACCTGCGTGCAGATCTACTCGACCGGCTACCTGCGCGACGACCCGCGCTACCCCTCGTACGCCGCGCTCGTGTCCCTGTTCACCTCCGCGATGCTGCTCGTCGTCTACTCGGGCGACCTGATGGTGCTGCTGGTCGGCTGGGAAGTCATGGGCATCTGCTCCTACTTCCTGGTCGGCCACTACTGGGAGACCCCGGAGGCCCGCGCCGCCTCCCTCAAGGCCTTCCTGGTGACCAAGCTCGGTGACGTCCCCTTCCTGATCGGTCTGTTCGCGCTGGCCGTCGACGCCGGGTCGTTCCGCATCACGCGGGTGCTCGGCACCGTCGCTGCCGGCGGCATCGACAACCCGACACTGATCGCCCTGCTGCTCCTGGCCGGCGTGGCGGGCAAGTCGGCACAGTTCCCGCTGCACACCTGGCTACCTGACGCGATGGCGGGCCCCACCCCCGTCTCCGCACTGATCCACGCCGCGACGATGGTCGCCGCCGGTGTCTACTTCATCGCCCGTCTCCTCCCGGTGTTCGAGGCCTCCCAGGCCGCGATGGTCGTCCTCGCCGTCATGGCCGCCGTCACCATGGCCGGCTCGGCCCTCGCCGCGCTGGCCCAGGACGACATCAAGCGCGTCCTCGCCTATTCGACGGTCGGCCAGCTCGGCTACATGACCGGCGCCCTGGCCGTCGGCGACCGCGGAGCCGCCGTCTTCCACCTCCTCTCGCACGGCGCCTTCAAGGCGCTGCTGTTCCTCGCGGCGGGCGTGATCATCCACGCCGCCGGCACCAACTCCCTGGCCGCCATGTCCCGCATGCACGGCCTGCGCGACCGCGTTCCCGACGCCTACTGGACGATGACCGTGGCGCTCCTCGCACTCGCCGCGATCCCGCCCTTCAGCGGCTTCTTCTCCAAGGAGTCCGTCCTCGGTGCCGCCGAACACGTCACTACCGGCCACAGCGAGCACGCCCCCGCTGCCGCGGGCTGGATCGTCCTCGTCGTCGGCCTGCTCACGGCCCTGCTCACCGCCGCGTACGCCGTCCGCCTGTGGCTGCTCGCCTTCCGCGGCCACGGCACCGAGGCTCCGGACCACGGCAGGCAGCCCCTGACGATGACCGTGGTCCTGTGGGTGCTCGCCGCCCCGTCCCTCGCCCTCGGCGGACTGGCGTACCAGTCGCTGCCCGGCTGGTTCGACGGCGGTGAGCTGACCCCGACCCTCACCACGTCCGTCCTGGGCACGGGCCTGGCCCTGGTCGGGGGCATCGTCACCTACGCCGCCTGGCGGCACACCACCGAGCTGGCGGCCCGCGTGCCTCTGGGTGCGGTCGCGGCCCACCCCGAGGGCGACGCCGCGCAGGTCGAGGCCGAGGCCATCGCGAGCCACGAACCCGTGTACGGAGGCGTGGCCCACGCGCCCGACCCGGCGGACCCGGCACGCCTGCTGCTCGGCCCGCTGCACCGCCACGCGGCCGTCGGCTTCCACGTGGACGCCGTGTACTCGGCGCTGTTCGTCCGCCCCGTCCGGGCCGGCGCCGGCCTCGTCCGCTTCCTCGACCGCGAGGTCGTCGACACCTACGTACGGGGCGCGGGTGCCCTGCCCCGCTGGCTCGGTGCCGCCGTACGGCGTGCCCAGACCGGCAATGTGCAGACCTATGTGAGCGCGCTGCTCGCCGGCACCGTCGTCCTGGTGGTCGCCGCCGTCCTCGTCGCCACGGGAGCGTGAGCAGGCGTGATCGATATCAGCGAGTCCGTGATGCAGTTCCTTCTGGCATTCATCGTCGTCGGCCCGCTCCTCGGTGCCGCCGCCGCTCTCCTGCCTGCCCCGCCCGGGCTGAAGGGGAAGTCGCCCGAGCAGGCCGTGCTACGGCATGGCGTCACCGTGACCGGCGCGGTCCTCATCGCCGCGATCGTCCTCGCGCTCGGCTTCGACCACGACCAGCCGTCGAAGATGCAGGCCAGCACAGACATCAGCTGGATCCCCGCCCTCGACGTGCGCATCCACCTCGGCGTCGACGGCATTTCCCTCCCCCTTCTCGTGCTGACCGCGCTGCTGACCTTCCTCTGCGCGCTCTACTCGTACTTCAAGATGCCCGCGGGCCCGACCCCGAAGGCGTTCGTCGCTCTCCTGCTCGTCCTCGAGTCCGGCACCCTCGCCACCTTCGCCGTGCTCGACCTGCTGCTGTTCTTCCTCGCCTTCGAGATCGTGCTGATCCCGATGTACTTCCTCATCGCCCGCTGGGGCGGCGAGGGACGGACCCAGGCCGCCTGGAAGTTCATCCTCTTCACACTGCTCGGTTCCGTGGTCATGCTGCTCGGCCTGCTCCTGATCGGAATCACGGCGGGCACATTCGACATGGTGGCACTCGCCACTGACAACGGCCGGTCGCTGACCACATCCGTGCAGGTCATTGCCGTTCTGGCGATCGGAATCGGGCTCGCGGTCAAGACGCCGATGTGGCCGCTGCACAGCTGGCTCCCCGACGCCCACACCGCTGCGCCGACCGTCGGCTCGGTCCTGCTGGCCGGCGTCCTGCTGAAGATGGGCACGTACGGGTTCGTTCGAATTCTGCTGCCGGTCGCGCCGGACGGCTTCCGCACGTTCGCGCCCTACCTCGCCGCCTTCGCCGTCGTCGGCATCATCTACGGGTCCCTGGCCTGCCTGGCCCTCGCCAAGCAGGGCGCGAAGGGCGATCTGAAGCGCCTCATCGCCTACTCCTCCGTCGGCCACATGGGCTTCGTCCTGCTCGGCATCGCGACCATGACGCCGACCGGCGTGAACGGCGCGCTGTTCGCCAACATCGCCCACGGCCTCATCACAGGCCTGCTCTTCTTCCTGGTCGGCGCGCTGAAGGACCGCACCGGAACCACCGACCTCGACGCCCTGGCCGAACAGACCGGCGCCGCGCTGTACGGCAAGGCCCCGCGCTTCGGCGGTCTGCTCGCCTTCGGCGCGGTCGCCTCACTCGGCCTGCCGGGCCTCGCCGGATTCTGGGGCGAGATGCTGGCGCTGTTCGGCGCGTTCCGGCCCGCCGCCGACCTCAGCCGCCCCGCCTTCCTGACCTTCATGGCGATCGCCGCGTTCGGCACGCTGCTGACGGCCGCGTACCTGCTCGTCGTGGTCCGCCGGGTCTGCATGGGCGCCGTACCGCAGGACGCGCCCGAACTCGCCGATGTGCAGACCTACGAGTTCGCGGCCTGGACCCCGCTCGTCGCCCTCACCGTCGTCGCCGGACTCTGGCCGAAGGCCCTCCTCGGCCTGACCGACCCGGCCGTGCAGCAGCTCCTTGCAGGAGGCACCCGATGAGCTCCCTGGCACAGCCGATGGCCCAGTCCATGGTCCAGTCCGTCGACTGGCTCGCCATCGCGCCGCCCACCATCGCGGCCGTGGTCGGACTCGGTGTGCTCGTCGCCGACCTGTTCGTCGACGACGCCAAGAAGGCGCTCCTGGGCTGGATCTCCGTCGCCGGACTCGCCGTGTCCTCACTGATGCTGCTGCCGCTCCTGGACGGCGACCGCTCTACCTTCTGCCTCACCGGTGACGCCGACGTCTGCAGCTACACGGCGGACCGCTTCACGCTCGTCATCCAGTTCCTGGTCCTCGGCGGCGCCCTCCTGGCGGCCCTCCTGTCCGTCACCGCCCTGAAGGACGCGCGCAGAGGACTCCCCGAAGGGGAGTTCTGGTTCCTGCTGCTCTCCTCGGCGGCCGGCGCAGCCCTCCTGCCTGCCTCCCGCGATCTCGCGACCCTGATCGTCGCCCTGGAGGTCGCCTCCCTGCCCGCCTTCGCCCTGGTCGGCATCCGCCACGGCGACAAGAGGTCCTCCGAAGCCGCCCTGAAGTTCTTCCTGTCCTCGGTCACCGCGACCGCGGTCAGCCTCATGGGCATCAGCTTCGTCTACGCCTCCACCGGCACCCTCTACCTCACTCAGATCGCCGACCGCATCCAGGACGTCGACGGACAGCTCGACACCCTCGCGCAGACCGGAGTCGTCCTCACCCTCATCGGCTTCGCGTTCAAGACGGCCGCCGTGCCCTTCCACTTCTGGGTGCCCGACACGTATGTGGGTGCCCCGCTCCCCGTTGCGGCGTATCTGTCGGTCGTCGGCAAGGCGGTCGGCTTCTCCGGCCTGATCCTCGTCACGGTGATCGCCTTCCCGTCGTACGCCGACGCCTGGGGCCCGGCACTCACCGTGCTGGCCGCCCTCACCATGACCGTCGGCAATGTCGGCGCCCTCCGTCAGCAGGGCACGCGCGCGTACAGCGCGGTTCGCCTGCTCGCCTGGTCGTCCGTGGGCCAGGCCGGCTACCTCCTGGTGCCGATCGCCGCCGCCGCGTACTCCGACGACGCCGAGCAGTCGATCGGCTCCACGGTCGCCTACGCGCTCATGTACGCCGCCGTGAACCTCGGCGCCTTCGCGGTGGCCGCACTGGTGGGCCGTACGAATACCCTCAACCGCATCACCGACTACCGGGGCCTGTACGCCTCGAACCCCGTGACCGCGCTGCTCCTGGCCTTCTTCCTGCTGTGCCTGGCGGGACTGCCGCCGGGCATCATCGGCCTCTTCGCGAAGGTCACCGTCTTCTCCGCCGCCGTCGACGCGGGTCTCGGCTGGCTGGCCGTGGTCATGGCCGCCAACGTGGTGATCGCGCTGTTCTACTACCTCCAGTGGACGGCCCTGCTGTTCCGCGCTCCCGAGGGCGAGCCCGCCAAGCACCTCGTCCCGGCCCCCCTCACGGCCGCGATCGCCCTGACCGCCGCCCTGGGCATCGGCCTGTCCGGCGCACCCCAGCTGGTGCTGCGCTTCACGGACACCGGGCTCTTCTAGTACGCCGAACAGGCCGCCGTCACCCGCGCGGCCCACGCGCGGGTGACGGCCGCGCAAGGGAACTCGTGGCTCCCGCCTGGCGTTGTCCGAATCGGGAGGTTCCACTGGTCGTGTCACCACGGACCAGCGGGATCAGAGATCAGCAAGCAAAGGGTTCCCCTGCTGCACCACTTGGAGGGCGTACCGTGCACCGCCGGCACAACGGGCTCAGGACCGCCGTACTCCTCGGGGGACTGTCCGCACTCATCATCGTCATCGGCAGCTTCTTCGGGCGTGCCGGGCTCGTCGTCGCCGTCCTGATCGCGCTGGGCACGAACGCGTACGCGTACTGGAACAGCGACAAGCTCGCGCTCCGCGCGATGCGTGCCCGCCCGGTGAGCGAGTTCGAGGCGCCCGCCCTGTACCGCATGGTCCGCGACCTCTCCACGCAGGCCCGCCAGCCGATGCCCCGCCTGTACATCTCCCCGACGGACGCGCCGAACGCCTTCGCGACCGGCCGCAACCCACGCAACGCCGCCGTGTGCTGCACCGAAGGCATCCTGCGCATCCTGGACGAGCGTGAACTGCGCGGCGTCATCGGCCACGAGCTGAGCCATGTCTACAACCGCGACATCCTCATCTCGTCCGTCGCCGGAGCCCTCGCCTCCGTGATCATGTTCCTGGTCCACTTCGCCTGGCTGATCCCGATCGGCCGCTCCGATGACGACGACGGTCCCGGCATCTTCGGCATGCTGCTGATCATGATCCTGGGCCCCCTCGCGGCCAGCGTGATCCAGCTGGCCATCAGCCGCTCCCGGGAGTACGAGGCCGACGCGTCCGGCGCCCAGCTGACCGGCGACCCGCTCGCCCTGGCCAGTGCCCTGCGCAAGCTCGAGGTCGGCACCAAACAGCTTCCGCTGCCTCCCGAGCCCCGGATCGAGACCGCCAGCCACATGATGATCGCGAACCCGTTCCGTCCGGGCCAGGGACTGTCCAGGATGTTCTCCACGCACCCGCCCATGGCGGAGCGCATCACCCGGCTCGAGCAGATGGCAGGCCGCCGCCCGTGAGGACGGCCCCGACCGCTATGGGCTGACCGGCGGAGGTCAGCGACCGCCGAACCTCTGGTCCGTCGGAACGACCTCACGACCCAACGGCATGAGCGAGACCGGGATCAGCTTCAGATTGGCCCACCCGAACGGGATCCCGATGATCGACAGGAACAGCGGGATGCTGGTGATCAGGTGCCCCAGGGCCAGCCACCAGCCCGCGAAGATCACCCAGATCACGTTCCCGACGAACGACGGCGCCCCCGCATCCCGCCGCTCCACGGTCGTCCTGCCGAACGGCCACAGCACGAAGCCCGCGATACGCAGCGACGCAATGCCGAACGGGATGGTGACGATCAGGATGAAGCACACCAGGGCGGCGACGGTATAGCCGATCGCCATCCAGATCCCGCAGAAGATCAGCCACAGGATGTTCAACAGCAGGTTGAACAACTTCATGATCGGCACCTTCCAGGTCGCTGCCGGAACTGCCTGCCGAGACAAGTATCAGCCGGTCACGCCGTTCAGGCAGGGCCGCAGCTTCCTTGTAGCGCGATCGGGAACGTTTCGGGACGAGCTCGCAGTTCGTCCTGATGGGGAGGGACGATCCGACGCGCCGGCCGATGCACGGTCATGCGACGCCGAGGCGCCCTTACCGCTCAGCCGTCCGGCGCCGTATGCCATACGCGACCACTCCCACCGTCAGCACACCCGCGCCGGCCACCACCGATGTCCCCGGCAGTGAGAACGCCAGCACGACACAGCCGAGCAACCCCACCGCAGGCACCACGCGCCTCGCGGGAGCCGTGTCGAGCGTCCAGGCCGAGGCATTGGCCACCGCGTAGTAGGCCAGCACACCGAAGGAGGAGAAACCGATGGCGCCCCGCACATCCACCGTGGCGGCCAGGGCGGCAACCACCACGCCGACGGCCAGCTCAGCCCGATGCGGCACCTGGAAACGTGGATGCACGGCGGACAGCGCGCCCGGCAGATGCCGGTCCCTCGCCATGGCCAGCGTGGTCCGGGAGACGCCGAGGATCAGGGCGAGCAGCGAGCCCAGCGCGGCCACCGCGGCACCCACCCGCACCACGGGCACCAACTCCGGCACGCCGGCTGACCGCACCGCGTCGGCCAGCGGCGCGCCCGCCTGCCCCAGGCCCTCCGACCCGAGCACGGAAAGGACGGCCACCGCCACACACGCGTAGACCGCCAGTGCGATGCCGAGGGCCAGCGGGATCGCGCGGGGAATCGTGCGCGCGGGATCCCGTACCTCCTCACCGAGGGTCGCGATACGCGCGTATCCGGCGAACGCGAAGAAGAGCAGACCAGCCGCCTGCAGCACGCCCCCCGCGCCACCCGAGGCGCCGATGTCGAGGCGTCCCGCGTCCGACGCCTCGGAGCCCAGACACGTCACCACCACGAGAGCGAGGACGGCCAGGACCACGGCCACGATCGACCGCGTCAGCCAGGCGGACTTCTGGACACCGCCGTAGTTCACCGCGGTCAGCGCCACCACGGCCGCGACCGCCACCGCATGCGCCTGCTCCGGCCAGACGTACGTGCCCACAGTGAGTGCCATCGCCGCGCAGGAAGCCGTCTTCCCGACCACGAACGACCAGCCCGCGAGATACCCCCAGAACTCCCCGAGCCGCTCGCGACCGTACACATACGTTCCACCCGAGGCCGGGTACCGAGCCGCCAGCCGCGCGGACGACATGGCGTTGCAGTACGCGACCACCGCGGCGACAGCGAGCCCGACCAGCAGCCCGGAACCGGCCGCGGCGGCCGCGGGGCCCAGGGCGGCGAAGATCCCGGCCCCGACCATGGAGCCCAAGCCGATGATCACGGCGTCGCCCACGCCGAGGGTGCGCCGCAGTTCCGAATCGGGCTGTGTCATGCGCCGCACCCTACTGACCAGTGCAACCGACCCGTGCACACAGCCCGTCCTGGCCGACAACAGATCACGAACACGCGTGCGCGCAGCGCGCAAGGGCGGGCATCGGATGTCCGCCCTTGCGCGCTGCACACACGGCGCCGCGATGCCGGACGGCGACCGACTAGCGGTAGTTCACGAACTGCAGCGCGAAGTCGAAGTCCTGGCCCTTCAGAAGGGCGATCACAGCCTGCAGGTCGTCCCGGCTCTTGGAGCTGACCCGCAGCTCTTCACCCTGTACCTGGGCCTTGACGCCCTTGGGGCCCTCGTCGCGGATGATCTTCGCCACCTTCTTCGCGTTCTCCTGAGAGATGCCCTCCTGGATCGACGCGAAGATCTTGTACTCCTTGCCGGAGAGCTGGGGCTCGCCCGCGTCCAGGGCCTTCAGCGAGATACCGCGCTTGATCAGCTTGGACTGGAAGACGTCGAGGACGGCCTTCACGCGGTCCTCGGAGTTCGCCTCCATCAGGATCTTGTCGCCGGACCACGAGATCGAGGCACCCACGCCCTTGAAGTCGTAGCGCTGCGAGATCTCCTTGGCGGCCTGGTTGAGGGCGTTGTCGACCTCCTGCCGCTCGACCTTCGAGACGATGTCGAAACTGGAGTCGGCCATGTGCTGTGGCTCCTTGTATCCGGGTGCGTATCGGTGCGGGGCGGCATACGCAGGGCGACAGCCGAGCCCGGCTCGGCCCCGGGCCGCATCCGGACAAGCCTAGCCACCTGTCGTCGCGCGAGCGCCGAATAGTCGGGTGCGAAGCACCCCTGCCTATCGGGTATTGTTTACGTCGTTGCCAGCGAGCTCCGCCGAAAGCGGGTTCGAATGGCGGCAAACCCGGCGGTGTGCCCGAGCGGCCAAAGGGAGCAGACTGTAAATCTGCCGGCTCAGCCTTCCCAGGTTCGAATCCTGGCGCCGCCACGCTGAGGAAGACCCTCTCCCCACCTGCGGAAACGCGGTGCGGAGGGGGTTTTCTCGTTGCGGCAGGTTCCCGGTTCGTCTCCTGCTCCGGGTCCTCAGTTACCGGCCACCGACTTCACCGCCACCGACACCGGAGCGGACCCGCTGATCAGCTCCAGGGTCAGGCCGGCCGTCGCCGGGGTCTCCAGCAGTTCGGCCAGTACCGTGGCCACGTCGTCGCGTGGGACCGTACCGCGGCCCGTGTGCGCCTCCAGGCGTACGAGGCCGGTGCCGGGATCGTCCGTCAGCGAGCCGGGGCGCAGGATCGTCGAGTCCAGGGCGTCCAGACCGCGGATGTACTTGTCCGCCTCGCCCTTGGCGCGCAGGTAGACGTCGAAGACCTCGTTGCCCTCGTGCTTCGCGTCCGCGCCGATGGACGACACGACCAGGAAGCGCCGTACGCCCGCCCGGACCGCGGCGTCCGCGAACAGGATCGCCGCACCCTTGTCCACGGTGTCCTTGCGTGCCGCCCCGCTCCCCGGGCCGGCGCCGGCCGCGAACACGGCTGCGTCCGCACCTTGAAGGTGCGCCGCTACCTCTTCGACCGTGGCCGACTCCAGGTCCAGCAGGACGGGCTCGGCACCCGCCTCCCGCAGATCGTCGCCCTGTTCCGAGCGGCGGATGATGCCCGCCACCTCGTAACCGCGCGCGGTGAGCAGCCGCTCCAGCCGCAACGCGATCTGACCATGACCACCAGCGATGACAATGCGCATGTTTCCGACCGTACGCCCGGACGGCCGTATGCGCCCCACGACCCGAGCTCCACCCGACGGCGCGCCTTCCGGAAGCGCATACAGGGGAGTGCATGTGCGGGCGCGTGCGCCGGGGCGCATACGCCCCCATGCATACGCGCCCCCGAACGCGCTCCTGCACCACCGACGCGCCCCGCGCCTACCCCCTCACACCTCCCCTGACCCCCTCACACCTCCCCTGACTCCCTCACGACAACTCCTTCCGCCCCTGCCGAGGCAACCCCAGCTCCGCCGCAGCCGCCCCGGCCTCCGTGGCCTCCCAGTTGCAGTACTCCCGCACGGAGCTCGTCCGTGCCACCACGCGCCCCCGGTGCACCACGATCCGGCTGTACGCCAGCGACAGCGCACCCGTGAGCTGATCCCCGCGCACCGCCAGCAGTTCGGCCGGGAAGCCCGCCTCCACGCGCACCTCGGGCAGGCCCAGGACGGCCCGTGCCGAGGTGCTCACCGCGTCGTAGGCGTCCTCGGGGCGCAGCCCGTAGCGGGAGGCCAGCAGATAGGCGGCCTCCAGTGGGTCGCCTCGGCCCACCGGGTTGGACACGTCCCGCAGGGCGCCACTGCCGGCGGCGACGCGAACGCCGGCGGCGCGCAGCAGTCGTACGGGAGCCGTGTCGCGTCGGTCGACGGCCCCGCAGCCGCCCTGTGGCAGACACACGACGGTCACTCCGGCCGCCGCCAACTGGTCGGCGGTGCGCGCGGCCACGTCGGCGGACAGTCGGCCGAGGCCGCCGCACGGGCCGATCGTCACGCCCGGGCGCAGCCCGCCGGCCATCGCGGCGAGGCGGGCGAGGCGCGCCGGATCGGTGGCGTCGGTGTGCAGGTCGACAGGGCAGCCGTGTTCGGAGGCGAGCTCCAGAACCGTCTCGACGTAGCCCGTCGGATCGGGATCGAGATCCGGACAACCCCCCACCACAGAGGCCCCCATCTTCACCGCGTCCCGCATCATGGCGAGCCCGTCGGCCCCGGCCACCCCGGTCAGCACCCGCGGCACCGCGACCGCCGCCAGCGCGGTGAGCCCGCACAGTGAGCGACGTGCCTGAAGAACGGCGGTCAGCGCGCCGAGCCCCTGAACGTCGCCCACGCGCACATGCGCCCGCAGCGCGGTCGCCCCGTGCCCGAGTTGCAGCAGGGCGGCCTCCGTGGCCCGGCGCTGGATGTCCTCGGGTTCGTACGAGACCGGGCCGCCGTCGGCGGACAGTGCGGTGTCCGCGTGAGCGTGGGGTTCGGCCGGGGCCGGCAGGAGGAGATAACCGTCGAGGTCCACGCGCGTACAGCGGCCGCGGGCACTGCCCAGGCTGCCGGCCGTACCGACCGCCTCGATCCGCCCGCCGCCCACCCGGACGTCCACGGTCCGGCCGTCGGTGAGCCGCGCCCCGCACAGCAGCAGGGAGGCCGCGGCGTGCTGCCCCGGGGAGTCCGACGGGGACGACGAGGGGTCGGGCGGCTGCGGCTGGCTGTCGGGCATCGCGTTCCAGGGGCTCGGGGGGCTCGGGGGGCTCGGGGGGCTCGGGGGGCTCGGGGGCTCAGGGCTCGTGATGTGCGGCACGGGGTGCGTAGGCGGCCAAGATCACACAGAGTGAGTCGAGCCTAGGACGGCGGTCGGCCCCCGGCGGGGAGGAGCGTAAAAGTCGTACTGGTGTGGCCCGCCGAACCCGAGCAGTGCGGGAGAGGGCTCGCGGGGCTGCTGAGAGATCCGTTTTCGCGGTGGGGCTCGGGCCGGGAAACGGATTTGGGTGAACGGCGGCCGAGCGTGTAATGTCTTCATCGCTCGCCCCAATAGCTCAGTCGGCAGAGCGTCTCCATGGTAAGGAGAAGGTCAACGGTTCGATTCCGTTTTGGGGCTCTGGTGTGGGGGGTTCCCGTCGTAAGACGGGGCCTGATCACACCGCAGCGGTGTAGCTCAGTCGGTAGAGCAAGCGGCTCATAATCGCTGTGTCACCGGTTCAAGTCCGGTCACCGCTACTGACAGTAGCCGATTGCGGGGTCGGTCCTTCGATCGGCTACTCTTTCTTGCGTTGAACTAACCTACCCGTTCGTCAAGGAGCACTCACGTGGCTGCCACCGACGTCCGCCCGAAGATCACGCTGGCCTGCGTGGAGTGCAAGGAGCGGAACTACATCACCAAGAAGAACCGGCGTAACAACCCGGACCGTCTCGAGATGAAGAAGCACTGCCCGCGCTGCAACGCGCACACGGCGCACCGCGAGACGCGCTGACCCAGGCTCGTACATCTCAAAGATTCAGATCTTTCAGATCGCTGCCACGAGGCCACCCCGCAGTTCGAGGGGGTGGCCTCGCGGCATTTCGGTCACCCTTTCGGCCAGCGTGGCGTCGAGCGCAATCGGGCACAGCCCTCTTTTATACGGTTGACCGGGCACGGCGCCCGCAAGCGGACGCCGTACGAAGGCCGTCGTCCACCGGTCAACCACAGCAGACACCAGGAGGTGCCGAGCCATGGCGCTCGACCAGTCCTTCGTGGGGCGGACCTACCCGCCCACCGACCCCTATGAGGTGGGCCGGGAGAAGATCCGTGAGTTCGCGGAGGCGGTGGGTGACGCCAACCCGGCCTACACGGACCCGGAGGCCGCCAAGGCCCTCGGTTACCCCGATGTGATCGCCCCGCCGACCTTTGTGTTCGCGATCAGCTTCAAGGCCGCGGGCCAGGTCGTCGCCGACCCGCAGCTCGGCCTGGACTACAGCCGGGTCGTGCACGGCGACCAGAAGTTCGCCTACAGTCGTCCGGTGCAGGCCGGTGACCGGCTGACGGTCACCTCGACCATCGAATCGATCAAGTCCCTCGCGGGCAACGACGTCCTGGAGATCCGCGGCGAGGTGCACGACGAGGCCGGCGAGCACGTCGTCACCGCCTGGACCAAGCTGGTGGCCCGCGCGGCCGAGGAGGCGTGAGCAGATGACTGCCAAGATCGCGTACGCCGATGTCGAGGTCGGCACCGAGCTGCCCGCGCAGAGCTTCCCCGTGACGCGCGCCACCCTCGTCCAGTACGCGGGAGCCTCCGGGGACTTCAACCCGATCCACTGGAACGAGAAGTTCGCCAAGGAGGTCGGACTGCCGGACGTCATCGCGCACGGCATGTTCACCATGGCCGAGGCGATCCGCGTGGTCACCGACTGGACCGGTGATCCGGGGACGGTCGTGGAGTACGGCGTCCGCTTCACCAAGCCCGTCGTCGTCCCGAACGACGACAAGGGGGCCGTGATCGAGGTCTCCGGCAAGGTCGCGGCCAAGCTCGACGACAGCACCGTACGGGTGGACCTGACGGCCACCAGCGACGGGCAGAAGGTGCTCGGGATGTCGCGGGCGGTCGTACGGCTGGCCTGAGCGGGGCGGCGAGGCGAGAGGCAGGGGCGCCGGGCTGTCAGTGCCGTCTCGTAGTCTTGAGCGCGTGCAGGAACTCCACGACGCCCCTCTCGCCCCGCTGACCACCCTCCGGCTGGGCGGCCCCGCGACCCGGCTGGTCACCGCGACGACGGACGCCGAAGTGATCGACGCCGTCCGCGAGGCCGACTCCGCCGGTACGCCGCTGCTGCTCATCGGCGGCGGTTCGAACCTGGTCATCTCGGACAAGGGGTTCGACGGCACCGCCCTGCGCATCGCCACGCGCGGCTTCGAACTCACCGGCACGCGGCTGGAGCTCGCCGCCGGCGAGGTGTGGACCGACGCCGTCGCCCGCACGGTCGAGGCCGGGCTCGCGGGCATCGAGTGCCTGGCCGGCATCCCCGGCTCGGCGGGCGCGACGCCGATCCAGAACGTCGGGGCGTACGGCCAGGAGGTCTCCTCGACGATCACCGAGGTCATCGCCTACGACCGCCGGGCGGGCGAGACGGTCACCCTGACCAACGCCGAGTGCGCCTTCTCCTACCGGCACAGCCGCTTCAAGGCCGATCCCGAGCGGTACGTCGTCCTGCGCGTCCGCTTCGAGCTGGAGGACGCGGGCGGGCTGTCGGCGCCGCTGAAGTACGCCGAGACCGCACGCGCCCTGGGCGTCGAGCCCGGCGACCGCGTCCCGCTCGGCGACGCCCGCGAGGCCGTGCTGAAGCTGCGCGCCGGAAAGGGCATGGTCCTGGACCCCGAGGACCACGACACCTGGTCGGCCGGCTCCTTCTTCACCAACCCGATCCTGACCGACGCGGGGTTCGCCGCGTTCCACGCGCGCGTGCGGGAGCGGCTCGGCGACGGCATCGAGCCGCCCGCCTACCCGGCGGGGGAGGGGCACACCAAGACCTCCGCGGCCTGGCTGATCGACAAGGCGGGCTTCACCAAGGGCTACGGCACGGGCCCGGCCCGTATCTCCACCAAGCACACCCTCGCCCTCACCAACCGAGGCGACGCGACCACGGAGGATCTGCTGGCGCTGGCCCGCGAGGTCGTCGCCGGAGTCCATGAGGCGTTCGGCATCACGCTGGTCAACGAACCGGTGACGGTCGGCGTCAGCCTCTAGAGGCCGGGCGACTCCCGAGTCCGGGGCGGCTCGGACCCGCGGAACACTCAGGCGGTCAGCCAGTCGTCCACGCCCGCCAGCAGCTTCGCCTGCACGTCCTCCGGTGCCGCCGAAGCCCGTACCGACTGGCGTGCCAGTTCCGCCAGCTCCGCGTCGCTGAAGCCGTGATGCTCCCGGGCGAGCTCGTACTGCGCCGCCAGACGGGAGCCGAAGAGCAGGGGGTCGTCGGCGCCCAGCGCCATGGGCACGCCCGCCTCGAAAAGGGTGCGCAGCGGGACGTCCTCCGGCTTGTCGTACACGCCGAGCGCCACGTTCGACGCCGGACACACCTCACAGGTGACGCCCCGGTCGGCCAGGCGCTTCAGGAGCCGTGGATCCTCGGCCGCCCGCACGCCGTGACCCACCCGGTTGGCGTGCAGGTCGTCCAGGCAGTCGCGGACCGAGGCCGGGCCCGTCAGCTCGCCACCGTGCGGAGCCGAGAGCAGACCGCCGTCCCGGGCGATGGCGAAGGCCCGGTCGAAGTCCCGTGCCATGCCCCGCCGTTCGTCGTTCGAGAGGCCGAAGCCGACCACGCCCCGATCGGCATAGCGGACCGCCAGCCGGGCCAGCGTGCGTGCGTCCAGCGGGTGCTTCATACGGTTCGCGGCCACCAGGACCCGCATGCCGAGCCCGGTCTCCCGCACCGCCGTGTCCACCGCGTCCAGGATGACCTCCAGCGCGGGGATCAGACCACCCAGACGGGGGGCGTACGACGTCGGATCCACCTGGATCTCCAGCCAGCCCGAGCCGTCCTTCAGGTCCTCCTCCGCCGCCTCCCGCACCAGCCGCTGGATGTCCTCCGGCTCCCTGAGGCACGAGCGGGCCGCGTCGTACAACCGCTGGAAGCGGAACCAGCCCCGCTCGTCCGTCGCCCGCAGCTTCGGCGGCTCCCCGCTGACCAGGGCCTCGGTCAGCACGTCGGGCAGTCGCACCCCGTGCTTGTCGGCGAGTTCCAGCAGAGTGGCGGATCGCATCGACCCGGTGAAGTGCAGATGCAGATGGGCCTTCGGGAGGGCGGAGACATCACGTACACGTTCCATCCCAGGATCCTGCCGTACGGCCCTGCCGTCCCGGTAGCGCTTTCCCCTTGAGTGGTCTTGCTCGCACGAAGAAACGGGCCGCCTCCCCACAGGGAAACGGCCCGCCATGCGCGCGTGAAGCCCGGAAACGTCAGTCGTGCGCCTCTGCCAGCAGCTTCTGGATCCGGCTCACGCCCTCGACGAGGTCCTCGTCACCCAGGGCGTACGACAGCCGCAGATAGCCCGGCGTGCCGAAGGCCTCGCCCGGAACCACCGCGACCTCGGCCTCCTCCAGGATCAGCGCGGCCAGCTCGACCGTGTCCTGCGGACGCTTGCCGCGGATCTCCTTGCCGAGCAGCGCCTTCACCGACGGGTAGACGTAGAAGGCGCCCTCGGGCTCCGGGCACACCACGCCGTCGATCTCGTTCAGCATCCGCACGATGGTCCTGCGGCGTCGGTCGAAGGCCTCGCGCATCTTCGCCACGGCGTCCAGATCGCCGGAGACGGCGGCCAGCGCGGCCACCTGCGCCACGTTCGAGACGTTCGACGTGGCGTGCGACTGGAGGTTCGTCGCGGCCTTGACCACGTCCTTCGGGCCGATGATCCAGCCCACGCGCCAGCCCGTCATCGCGTACGTCTTCGCGACGCCGTTGACCACGATGCACTTGTCGCGCAGCTCCGGCAGGACCGCCGGCAGCGACGCGGAGGCCGCGTCGCCGTAGACCAGGTGCTCGTAGATCTCGTCGGTCAGCACCCACAGACCGTGCTCGACGGCCCAGCGGCCGATCGCCTCGGTCTCGGCCTCGCTGTACACGGCGCCCGTCGGGTTCGACGGGGAGACGAACAGCACGACCTTGGTCTTCTCGGTGCGGGCCGCCTCCAGCTGCTCCACGCTGACGCGGTAGCCCGTCGTCTCGTCGGCGACGACCTCGACCGGGACACCGCCGGCCAGCCGGATCGACTCCGGGTACGTCGTCCAGTACGGCGCCGGGACGATGACCTCGTCATCCGGGTCGAGGATCGCGGCGAACGCCTCGTAGATGGCCTGCTTGCCGCCGTTGGTGACGAGGATCTGCGAGGCGTCGACCTCGTAGCCCGAGTCGCGCAGCGTCTTCACGGCGATCGCGGCCTTCAGCTCGGGCAGGCCGCCGGCCGGTGTGTAGCGGTGGTACTTGGGGTTCTTGCAGGCCTCGATCGCGGCCTCGACGATGTAGTCCGGGGTGGGGAAGTCGGGCTCGCCGGCGCCGAAGCCGATCACCGGACGCCCGGCGGCCTTCAGGGCCTTGGCCTTGGCGTCCACGGCGAGGGTGGCGGACTCGGAGATCGCGCCGATGCGGGCGGAGACCCGGCGCTCGGTGGGAGGGGTTGCAGCGCTCATGGACCTCATCGTTCCAGACCGGAAACGAGCCCGGCACACGGGTTTCACGGACTGAACGGCAGGGGGTCAACACCTGAACAACAGTGCGGACGGGTGGGATGGCCTGGGCGATCTTCCGGAGCCCGGCCGGCCCGGGGCGCCTGACCTTGGAGGATCCACCAGCGATCTCCGGCCGATCCCGCCGGAGATCTTCCGGCCGTGCACCACCCTTCTGCCACCCCTCTTCCATCCGCCAAGCCCCCTACGGGCACTTTCTGTTCGACGACCGGCTCAGGAACACGTACACTCTCACCTCGTTGGCCCACAGCAGCCCGCACACACCAGGTGCACACCGAGCACCCGGTCGTATGCGGTAAGTTGGTGGGCAGACAAAGGGTCGTAGCTCAATTGGTAGAGCACTGGTCTCCAAAACCAGCGGTTGGGGGTTCAAGTCCCTCCGGCCCTGCTACACACACCGCCAGGATGTGTGCGCAGGTACGTACAGCAATGCACCGCCGTGCGGCTCAGACCGGGCGCGGCACGGCCACGACCCGGGATCAGGTGAGGACGAATGACGGACGCCGTGGGCTCCCTCGACACGCCTGATGCCCAGGACGAGGCGCCGGAGTCCCAGAAGAAGACCCGCAAGGGCGGCAAGCGCGCCAAGAAGGGTCCGCTGAAGCGCCTTGCGCTCTTCTACCGGCAGATCGTCGCGGAGCTCCGCAAGGTCGTCTGGCCCTCGCGCAACCAGCTGACGACGTACACGACCGTCGTGATCATCTTCGTCGTCATCATGATCGGCCTGGTGACCGTGATTGACTATGGGCTCGACCACGCCGCCAAGTACGTCTTCGGCTGAGCCAAGAGCGAAGGGCGCCGTCACCGGCGCCCCTTTCGCGCGTTCCACCCCTATGTATCCAGGAAGAAGCAGCCACCGTGTCTGACCCGAACGTGAACGACGCCATCGAGCCGGTCGAGTCCGTGGAAGACGAGCTCGACATCGTCGAGGGTGCGGACGAGGACCTGGATGAGGCTGAGGCTGCCGAGGCCGCCGCGGACGAGCCCGCGGAGGAAGCCGCCGTGCACGTCGAGGAGGAGCCCTCCGAGGAGGGCGAGGGGGAGCCCGAGTCCGAGCTCGACCCCGTGGAGAAGCTCCGCGAGGAACTGCGCACCCTGCCCGGCGAGTGGTACGTCATCCACACCTACGCCGGCTACGAGAACCGCGTGAAGACCAACCTGGAGCAGCGCGCCGTCTCGCTGAACGTCGAGGACTACATCTTCCAGGCCGAGGTGCCGCAGGAAGAGGTCGTTCAGATCAAGAACGGCGACCGCAAGACCATCCGCCAGAACAAGCTCCCCGGATATGTCCTGGTGCGCATGGACCTGACGAACGAGTCCTGGGGCGTCGTCCGCAACACGCCGGGCGTCACCGGCTTCGTCGGCAACGCCTACGACCCGTACCCGCTGACCCTGGACGAGATCGTCAAGATGCTCGCCCCGGAGGCGGAGGAGAAGGCCGCCCGCGAGGCCGCCGAGGCCGAGGGCAAGCCGGCGCCGCAGCGCAAGGTCGAGGTCCAGGTGCTGGACTTCGAGGTCGGCGACTCGGTCACCGTCACCGACGGCCCGTTCGCCACGCTCCAGGCCACGATCAACGAGATCAACGCCGACTCCAAGAAGGTCAAGGGCCTGGTGGAGATCTTCGGCCGGGAGACCCCGGTCGAGCTCTCCTTCGACCAGATCCAGAAGAACTGACCTCAGTGCCGGCCATACCGTCCGGCGCGGAATGGCTGGCGGGCAACCCGGAACCCATGCGGCCTACCACTCAGGCCCGTGTGTTCCGGGTTGTGTGTCTGCTGTTCGCGCTGGTCTTCGGCGCGGTGACCGTGTTCGTGATGCTGCCCATGAGCCGGCTGGTCGCCGACATGGCGGCGAACGGGACGCAGACCGTCGGCACGTTCCACACCGGTTCGGGCTCGTGCAGGCTGGGCAACTGCCGGGTGGAGTTCCAGGCGGGCGGGGAGCGGGTCGTGGCCTCGCTGCCGGTCGGTACGAGTGCCAAGCGCCGACTCGACGGCGAGCGCGTGGACATCGTCTACCGGGCCGACGATCCGCAGCGCGTCGTGCTCGCGCACCAGGTGAGCGTCCGTGGGACCCGCTACCAGGCCGTCTTCACCGGCCTCCTGGCGTTGACGTCGCTGTCCGGCGCCGTCGCCTGGACGGTCAAACTGCGTCGCGCGAGGGCCGCCGAACCCCGTGTGACCTGATCGATTTCAGAACCTGCACACCGACCCGTTATCGTTGTGCGGTATGCCTCCATCCGGATGATCCGGACCGGACGGCTGAAAAACTCTCACTAAGGACCCGGAGAGAGCATGCCTCCCAAGAAGAAGAAGGTCACGGGGCTCATCAAGCTCCAGATCCAGGCCGGTGCCGCCAACCCGGCTCCGCCGGTCGGCCCCGCGCTGGGTCAGCACGGCGTCAACATCATGGAGTTCTGCAAGGCCTACAACGCCGCGACCGAGTCGCAGCGTGGCTGGGTCATCCCGGTGGAGATCACGGTCTACGAGGACCGTTCCTTCACCTTCGTGACCAAGACCCCGCCGGCCGCCAAGATGATCCTCAAGGCCGCGGGCGTGGAGAAGGGCTCCGGCGAGCCGCACAAGACCAAGGTTGCGAAGATCACCCGCGACCAGGTCCGCGAGATCGCCACCACCAAGATGCCCGACCTCAACGCCAACGACCTGGACGCCGCCGAGAAGATCATCGCCGGCACCGCCCGTTCCATGGGCGTCACGGTCGAGGGCTGAGCCCCAACCTCCCCGAAGCAGAAGTGGCAGGGCCTGCTCGGCCCGGACCACGACTCCTAAGAATCCCCAGGAGCAGTAGTGAGCAAGCGCAGCAAGTCTCTCCGCGCTGCGGACGCCAAGGTCGACCGGGAAAAGCTGTACGCCCCGCTCGAGGCCGTCCGTCTCGCCAAGGAGACCTCCACGACCAAGTTCGACGGCACCGTCGAGGTCGCCTTCCGTCTGGGTGTCGACCCGCGCAAGGCCGACCAGATGGTCCGTGGCACCGTGAACCTCCCGCACGGCACCGGTAAGACCGCCCGGGTCCTGGTCTTCGCGACCGGTGACCGTGCCGAGGCCGCTCGTGCCGCGGGCGCCGACATCGTCGGCGCCGACGAGCTGATCGACGAGGTGTCGAAGGGCCGTCTGGACTTCGACGCCGTCGTCGCCACCCCGGACCTCATGGGCAAGGTCGGCCGCCTCGGCCGCGTCCTCGGCCCGCGTGGTCTGATGCCGAACCCGAAGACGGGCACGGTGACCCCCGACGTCGCCAAGGCTGTCAACGACATCAAGGGCGGCAAGATCGAGTTCCGCGTCGACAAGCACTCGAACCTGCACTTCATCATCGGCAAGACGTCGTTCGACGACACCAAGCTGGTGGAGAACTACGGCGCCGCGCTGGAGGAGATCCTCCGTCTGAAGCCGTCCGCCGCCAAGGGTCGCTACATCAAGAAGGCCGCCATCACCACCACGATGGGCCCCGGCATCCCGGTCGACCCGAACCGCACCCGCAACCTCCTCGTCGAGGAGGACCCGGCCGCGGTCTGAGCCCTCAGGCTCACCCCAACCGGTCACGGGCCCCGCACCTTCCGAGGTGCGGGGCCCGTTCCCTTTCCGCTACCGGGCACGACTGTCAGTGCCCTGGGTTAGCGTTCTTGCACGGGACTCGCATCTCGCACAGGGGGACGAATGACGAGCACCAGCCTGCGCACCGGCGTGCGCCGCGTGGCCCTCGCGATCGCAGCGGCGACCGCGCTGACCGGCATGGCTGCCTGCACCTCCACGAACCCCTCCGGCCACCCCGCCCCGGACGACAGCCCGACCCGCGACAGCGCGACCGACGCCGCCCAGACCCGCCCGATGGCCGAGCTGCGCTCCGCCGAGCGGTCCACCGACCGGGCCGACTCCGCCCGCGTCGAGTCCACCACGACCATGGGCACGATGATGTCCATGACCGCCGACGGCGTCCTCGGCTGGGGCGACGACATCACCGGCACCCTGACGATCACCTACACCGGCGGCACGATGGCCGACACGATGCGCCGCCTCGGCAGCACATCGATGGAGGCCCGCTATCTGCCCGACGCCTACTACGCCCGCATGGGCGACGAGTTCGCCGCACAGGCGGGCGGCAGGCACTGGCTGAAGTACGCGTACGACGACCTGGAGCAGCTGGCCGGCAGCTCCGGCGCGTACCTCGAGAAGCAGCTGCGGCAGACCACCCCCGACGAATCAGTACGGCTGCTGCTGGAATCGGACGACGTGCGCAGGGTCGGCGAGGAACTGATACGCGGCGAGCGCACCACGCACTACTCCGGCACGGTCGACGTCGGCGACGCCGGTGTCACCACGCAGACCGTCGACATATGGGTCAACGACCGGGACCTGCTGGTCAAGAAGGTCGAGAAGGGCCGCACGACGAGCGGCGAGCTCACCCAGACCGCCTACTACAGCGACTACGGCGCCGAGGTCACCGCCGAGGAACCCCCGGCCGCCGACACCCAGGACGTCAAGGAGCTGCTGAAGCCCGGGTGAGCCCTCCTGTGGCCCAGGGAATTCGGGGGACCCCTCGGGGCCCCTCGGATAGGCTCCAGCCCTGTTGCTTTGAATCGGCCATGTGTTCCTTGGGGGGAATCGATGGGTCTTTCTGTACGTACGCGGGGCGGGGTGGCGGGAGCCGGGCTCGCGGCACTGGTCCTCGGCGGTGCGGTCGGCTGCGGTACCGAGCAGGCGCCGGCCATGACGCCCGCCGCGGCCGTCGCCAGGGCGGCGGAGAAGACGGAGGACATCACCTCCCTCAGCTACCGGATGAAGGGCGAGGTCCCGGGCGACGGCCGGATCGAGGCCGAGGCGGCGATGAGCATGAAGCCGCAGGCCATGAGCATGAAGATCACCATGCCCGACGACCCGGAGATGACCGGCCCGGTGGAGATGCGGCTGGTCGGCAAGGCGGTGTACATCGGCGGTGAGGCGATGGCCGATGGGATGGACGGCAAGAGCTGGATGAAGATCGACGCCTCCGAGCTGGGTGGCGAGCACAGCCTGGGCTCCGGGGCGAGCGGCCTCGACCAGGCCGACAAGAACCCGGCCGCCGAGTCCGCCTTCCTCACCGGCTCCGACGACGTCGAGGAGGTCGGCACCGAGACGGTCGACGGTGTGGAGACCACCCACTACAAGGGCACCATCACCCTCGAGGACATGCGGGACAGCCTCAAGAACGAGGACAAGAAGACCCGCGAGCTGCGCGAGAAGAGCCTCGAGCAGTACGAGGACATGGGCGTCGACGAGCTGACCATGGACATGTGGGTCGACGGCGACGACCACACCAAGCAGTTCCGTATGCAGGGCGACGCCGACAAGGGCAGGCTCGACATGACGGTGACGTTCCTCGACTACAACGAGCCGGTGACCGTCCAGGCCCCGCCCGCCAAGGAGACGCTCGACCTCGCCGAGATGATGAAGGAACTCGGGGAGAGCTGACCGGCCCCGGAGCCGAGCACCGTCGTACGACCGGATTTGCTTGACAGCGATCCGGTCCCGTACTCTGCTGCAGAAGCCAAAGACCGCTGGTCGTTGCCGCGTGCTCGTAGGAGGGCGCGGTGGCCGAAGGATCCGCTGAACTGCGGACGACCCGCGTAGGTGACAGTGGAAGTGTTCCCGGATCGGTTCCGCCCGTACGGAATCCGTCTGGTCGAGCTACGCCCCGTGCGCCTGCGCCGGGGCGTTTCGTTTTCCCCAGTCCTCCTTCGGGTCCGCGCGGTCCGAATCACCCGGAAGGAGGCCGAGGCTCTATGGCGAGGCCCGACAAGGCTGCCGCGGTTGCCGAGCTGACGGACAAGTTCCGCAGCTCCAACGCCGCCGTGCTGACCGAGTACCGCGGTCTCACCGTGGCCCAGCTCAAGCAGCTGCGCCGTTCGCTCGGTGAGAACGCCCAGTACGCCGTGGTGAAGAACACGCTGACCAAGATTGCGGCCAACGAGGCCGGGATCACGACGCTGGACGACCAGTTCGCTGGTCCGACGGCTGTCGCCTTCATCACCGGCGACCCGGTGGAGTCGGCGAAGGGTCTTCGTGACTTCGCCAAGGACAACCCGAATCTCGTCATCAAGGGCGGTGTCCTCGAGGGCAAGGCCCTCTCCGCCGACGAGATCAAGAAGCTTGCGGACCTCGAGTCCCGCGAGGTTCTGCTCGCCAAGCTGGCGGGCGCTCTGAAGGGCAAGCAGACGCAGGCTGCTCAGGTCTTCCAGGCGCTCCCGTCGAAGCTCGTCCGCACCGTGGACGCGCTTCGTGCCAAGCAGGACGAGCAGGGCGGTGCCGAGTAATTCGGCTCGCATCATGATCGCTGCCTGCAGGCGGCGGTCGTAGCGGGCCAACGTACGCCCGCCAGTCATGTACATCCGGCACCAGCCGAATTAGTGGAAGGAAAGCCATCGTGGCTCTCACCCAGGAAGAACTGCTCGCCGAGTTCGAGAACATGACCCTCATCCAGCTTTCCGAGTTCGTGAAGGCGTTCGAGGAGAAGTTCGACGTCACCGCCGCCGCTGCCGCGGTCGCCGTTGCCGCTCCGGGTGCCCCGGGCGCCCCGGCCGAGGCCGCTGAGGAGAAGGACGAGTTCGACGTCATCCTCACCGGTGCCGGTGACAAGAAGATCCAGGTCATCAAGGTCGTGCGCGAGCTGACCTCCCTCGGCCTGAAGGAGGCCAAGGACCTGGTGGACGGCGCCCCGAAGCCCGTCCTGGAGAAGGTTGCCAAGGACGCCGCCGACAAGGCCAAGGAGGCCCTCGAGGGCGCCGGCGCCTCCGTCGAGGTCAAGTAAGACCTTTCGGAGTACCTCCGCACCTCTCAGCGCGCCGAGTGCAGTCCGGTAGGGCTGTAACGCGAACGCACCGAAGAGCGATCATCCATCCGGGTGGTCGCTCTTCGGCGTTCAGGGGGCTTGGGTGGCGGCTACCTTGCACGCCCGGACGGGAGGGGTAAGGTGATCTTCGTCCTGCCTCCGAGCGCGCAAGTGACGAGCGCAGCACCCGGTTTGAGCCAGGGGGGCCTTGACGAACTGCACGCAGCGCGCAATTCTCAGGACGCGTCGTCACAAGGATCCGAATCCGAGGCATGGATCGACGACGAAGAGGGCAGTATCAACGTGCGTTGAGGGTGTCGCCTTGTCGCAGGGGTTGAGAACAACGAGGGCAACGAGGGTTCGGAAAAACCCGCGCTGGACATCAGTGTGCCGAGTGGCTACACTGACCCTTTGCGCTGCCTGTTAGCTGTCCCCTGCCCGTCACCAGGGGCATGCCCTCGCTTGAGCACCGACGACCGGACCGTCCCTGACCTGGCCATTCGGCCAATCAGGGAACCTGTCTCTGTGTATCGGTGAGGGGCCGGTACGCGCGTAGTGAGTCCGAGCCCTCGGAAGGACCCCCTCTTGGCCGCCTCGCGCACTGCCTCGACCGCGAATACGAACAACGGCGCCAGCACCGCCCCGCTGCGCATCTCCTTTGCAAAGATCAAGGAGCCTCTCGAGGTTCCCAACCTGCTCGCGCTGCAGACCGAGAGCTTTGACTGGCTGCTCGGGAACACCGCCTGGCAGAGTCGGGTCGAGGAGGCTCTGGAGTCCGGTCAGGACGTCCCCACCAAGTCCGGGCTCGAGGAGATCTTCGAGGAGATCTCCCCGATCGAGGACTTCAGCGGGTCGATGTCGCTGACCTTCCGCGACCACCGCTTCGAGCCGCCGAAGAACTCGATCGACGAGTGCAAGGAGCGTGACTTCACCTACGCGGCTCCGCTCTTCGTCACCGCCGAATTCACCAACAACGAGACCGGCGAGATCAAGTCCCAGACGGTCTTCATGGGCGACTTCCCGCTCATGACGAACAAGGGCACCTTCGTCATCAACGGCACCGAGCGTGTCGTGGTGTCGCAGCTGGTCCGTTCGCCCGGTGTCTACTTCGACTCCAGCATCGACAAGACGTCCGACAAGGACATCTTCTCCGCCAAGATCATCCCGTCCCGGGGTGCCTGGCTGGAGATGGAGATCGACAAGCGCGACATGGTCGGTGTGCGTATCGACCGCAAGCGCAAGCAGTCCGTCACCGTCCTGCTCAAGGCGCTCGGCTGGACGACCGAGCAGATCCTCGAGGAGTTCGGCGAGTACGAGTCCATGCGCGCCACCCTGGAGAAGGACCACACCCAGGGCCAGGACGACGCGCTGCTCGACATCTACCGCAAGCTGCGCCCGGGCGAGCCCCCCACGCGTGAGGCCGCGCAGACGCTGCTCGAGAACCTCTACTTCAACCCCAAGCGCTACGACCTCGCCAAGGTCGGCCGCTACAAGGTCAACAAGAAGCTGGGTACGGACACCCCGCTGGACGCGGGCATCCTGACCGTCGAGGACATCATCGCGACGATCAAGTACCTGGTGCAGCTGCACGCCGGTGAGACCGAGACGACCGGCGACAGCGGTCAGACGATCGTCGTCGAGACCGACGACATCGACCACTTCGGCAACCGTCGTCTGCGCAACGTCGGCGAGCTCATCCAGAACCAGGTCCGTACGGGTCTGGCGCGTATGGAGCGCGTCGTGCGGGAGCGCATGACCACGCAGGACGTCGAGGCGATCACGCCGCAGACCCTGATCAACATCCGGCCGGTCGTCGCCTCCATCAAGGAGTTCTTCGGCACCAGCCAGCTGTCGCAGTTCATGGACCAGAACAACCCGCTGTCCGGGCTGACGCACAAGCGTCGTCTGTCCGCGCTCGGCCCGGGTGGTCTGTCCCGTGAGCGGGCCGGCTTCGAGGTCCGTGACGTGCACCCCTCGCACTACGGTCGCATGTGCCCGATCGAGACCCCTGAAGGCCCGAACATCGGTCTGATCGGCTCGCTCGCCACCTACGGCCGGGTCAACGCGTTCGGTTTCGTCGAGACCCCGTACCGCAAGGTCGTCGACGGCCAGGTCACCGACGAGGTGAACTACCTGACCGCCGACGAGGAGGACCGCTTCGTCATCGCGCAGGCCAACGCGCCGCTCACCGACGAGCTCCGGTTCGCCGAGGCCCGCGTGCTGGTCCGCCGCCGTGGCGGCGAGGTCGACTACGTCGCTCCCGAGGACGTGGACTACATGGACGTCTCGCCGCGCCAGATGGTGTCGGTCGCGACCGCCATGATCCCCTTCCTCGAGCACGACGACGCCAACCGTGCCCTCATGGGCGCGAACATGATGCGCCAGGCCGTTCCGCTGATCCAGGCGGAGTCCCCGCTCGTCGGCACCGGCATGGAGTACCGCTCCGCGGTCGACGCCGGCGACGTCGTCAAGGCCGAGAAGGCCGGTGTGGTCCAGGAGGTCTCCGCGGACTACATCACCACCGCCAACGACGACGGCACGTACATCACGTACCGCCTGGCCAAGTTCGCCCGCTCCAACCAGGGCACCTCGGTCAACCAGAAGGTCATCGTCAACGAGGGCGACCACGTCATCGAGGGCCAGGTCCTCGCCGACGGTCCGGCCACCCAGAACGGCGAGATGGCCCTCGGCAAGAACCTGCTCGTGGCGTTCATGCCGTGGGAGGGTCACAACTACGAGGACGCGATCATCCTGTCGCAGCGCCTCGTGCAGGACGACGTCCTCTCCTCGATCCACATCGAGGAGCATGAGGTCGACGCCCGTGACACCAAGCTCGGCCCGGAGGAGATCACCCGGGACATCCCGAACGTCTCCGAGGAGGTCCTCGCCGACCTCGACGAGCGCGGCATCATCCGTATCGGTGCCGAGGTCATCGCCGGTGACATCCTCGTCGGCAAGGTCACGCCCAAGGGTGAGACCGAGCTGACGCCCGAGGAGCGCCTGCTGCGCGCGATCTTCGGTGAGAAGGCCCGTGAGGTCCGTGACACCTCGCTGAAGGTGCCGCACGGCGAGACCGGCAAGGTCATCGGCGTCCGCGTCTTCGACCGCGAGGAGGGCGACGAGCTGCCGCCGGGCGTGAACCAGCTGGTCCGCGTCTACGTCGCGCAGAAGCGCAAGATCACCGACGGTGACAAGCTCGCCGGCCGCCACGGCAACAAGGGCGTCATCTCGAAGATCCTGCCGATCGAGGACATGCCGTTCCTGGAGGACGGCACCCCGGTCGACATCATCCTCAACCCGCTGGGTGTCCCGTCCCGAATGAACCCGGGACAGGTCCTGGAGATCCACCTCGGTTGGCTCGCCAGCCGCGGCTGGGACGTCTCCGGTCTTGCCGACGAGTGGGCCCAGCGCCTGCAGGCCATCGGCGCCGACAGCGTCGAGCCCGGCACCAACGTCGCCACCCCGGTCTTCGACGGTGCGCGTGAGGACGAGCTCGCGGGTCTGCTGCAGCACACCATCCCGAACCGCGACGGCGAGCGCATGGTGCTCCCGTCCGGCAAGGCGCGGCTGTTCGACGGCCGTAGCGGTGAGCCGTTCCCGGACCCGATCTCGGTCGGCTACATGTACATCCTGAAGCTGCACCACCTGGTCGACGACAAGCTGCACGCCCGTTCGACCGGTCCGTACTCGATGATCACCCAGCAGCCGCTGGGTGGTAAGGCCCAGTTCGGTGGCCAGCGGTTCGGCGAGATGGAGGTGTGGGCACTCGAGGCGTACGGCGCCGCCTACGCCCTCCAGGAGCTGCTGACCATCAAGTCCGACGACGTGACCGGTCGCGTGAAGGTCTACGAGGCCATCGTCAAGGGCGAGAACATCCCCGAGCCCGGCATCCCCGAGTCCTTCAAGGTGCTCATCAAGGAGATGCAGTCTCTCTGCCTGAACGTGGAGGTGCTGTCCAGCGACGGTATGTCCATCGAGATGCGTGACACCGACGAGGACGTCTTCCGCGCTGCGGAGGAGCTCGGCATCGACCTGTCCCGGCGTGAGCCGAGCAGCGTCGAAGAGGTCTGACGGGAGTCCGGCCGGGGCTCACAAAGCCCCGGCCGGCCCCAGGACCCCCGTATCAGACCCAATGACTTACGACCCTGAGAGGGATTGACGCATAGTGCTCGACGTCAACTTCTTCGACGAGCTCCGGATCGGCCTGGCCACCGCTGATGACATCCGTCAGTGGAGCCACGGCGAGGTCAAGAAGCCCGAGACCATCAACTACCGCACCCTCAAGCCCGAAAAGGACGGACTCTTCTGCGAGAAGATCTTCGGTCCGACCCGGGACTGGGAGTGCTACTGCGGCAAGTACAAGCGCGTGCGCTTCAAGGGCATCATCTGTGAGCGCTGTGGCGTCGAGGTCACGCGCGCCAAGGTGCGCCGTGAGCGGATGGGCCACATCGAGCTGGCCGCTCCCGTCACGCACATCTGGTACTTCAAGGGCGTTCCGTCGCGGCTGGGCTACCTGCTCGACCTCGCCCCGAAGGACCTGGAGAAGGTCATCTACTTCGCGGCGTACATGATCACGTACGTCGACGAGGAGCGCCGCACCCGCGACCTGCCCTCGCTGGAGGCCCATGTCTCCGTCGAGCGCCAGCAGATCGAGCAGCGCCGCGACGCCGACCTGGAGGCCCGCGCCAAGAAGCTCGAGGCCGACCTGGCCGAGCTGGAGGCCGAGGGTGCCAAGGCCGATGTGCGCCGCAAGGTGCGCGAGGGTGCCGAGCGTGAGATGAAGCAGCTGCGCGACCGTGCGCAGCGCGAGATCGACCGGCTCGACGAGGTGTGGAACCGGTTCAAGAACCTCAAGGTCCAGGACCTCGAGGGCGACGAGCTGCTCTACCGCGAGCTGCGTGACCGCTTCGGCACGTACTTCGACGGTTCGATGGGTGCTGCGGCGCTGCAGAAGCGCCTGGAGTCCTTCGACCTGGACGAGGAGGCCGAGCGCCTCCGCGAGATCATCCGCACCGGCAAGGGCCAGAAGAAGACCCGTGCGCTGAAGCGGCTGAAGGTCGTGTCCGCGTTCCTGCAGACCTCCAACAGCCCCAAGGGCATGGTCCTGGACTGCGTCCCGGTCATCCCGCCGGACCTCCGCCCGATGGTGCAGCTGGACGGTGGCCGCTTCGCGACCTCCGACCTGAACGACCTGTACCGCCGTGTGATCAACCGGAACAACCGACTGAAGCGGCTTCTCGACCTCGGCGCGCCCGAGATCATCGTGAACAACGAGAAGCGCATGCTCCAGGAGGCCGTCGACGCGCTGTTCGACAACGGCCGTCGTGGCCGTCCGGTCACCGGTCCGGGCAACCGCCCGCTGAAGTCCCTCAGCGACATGCTGAAGGGTAAGCAGGGTCGCTTCCGTCAGAACCTGCTCGGTAAGCGTGTGGACTACTCCGCGCGTTCCGTGATCGTCGTCGGTCCGCAGCTGAAGCTGCACCAGTGCGGTCTGCCGAAGGCGATGGCGCTGGAGCTCTTCAAGCCGTTCGTGATGAAGCGCCTGGTCGACCTGAACCACGCGCAGAACATCAAGAGCGCCAAGCGCATGGTCGAGCGCGGCCGCACGGTCGTGTACGACGTGCTGGAAGAGGTCATCGCGGAGCACCCGGTTCTGCTGAACCGTGCGCCCACGCTGCACCGCCTCGGCATCCAGGCCTTCGAGCCGCAGCTGGTCGAGGGCAAGGCCATCCAGATTCACCCGCTCGTCTGCACCGCGTTCAACGCGGACTTCGACGGTGACCAGATGGCCGTGCACCTGCCGCTGTCCGCGGAGGCGCAGGCCGAGGCCCGCATCCTGATGCTGTCCTCGAACAACATCCTCAAGCCCGCCGACGGCCGTCCGGTGACGATGCCGACCCAGGACATGGTGCTGGGTCTGTACTTCCTCACCACGGACGCCGAGGGCCGCGACATCAAGGGCGCCGACCGTCCGTTCTCCTCGGTCGCCGAGGCGATCATGGCGTTCGACGCCGGCGAGCTGTCGCTGCAGGCGCCGGTCGACATCCGCTTCCCGGTGGGCACCATCCCGCCGCGTGGCTGGGAGCCGCCGGTGCGCGAGGAGGGTGAGCCGGAGTGGCAGCAGGGTGACAGCTTCACGCTGAAGACCACGCTGGGCCGTGCGCTCTTCAACGAGCTGCTGCCCGAGGACTACCCGTTCGTCGACTACGAGGTCGGCAAGAAGCAGCTCTCCCAGATCGTCAACGACCTGGCCGAGCGCTACCCGAAGGTCATCGTGGCGGCGACGCTCGACAACCTGAAGGCGGCCGGCTTCTACTGGGCCACCCGTTCCGGCGTCACCGTCGCCATCTCCGACGTTGTCGTTCCCGAGGCGAAGAAGGAGATCGTCCGCGGTTACGAGTCGCAGGACGAGAAGGTCCAGAAGCAGTACGAGCGCGGTCTGATCACCAAGGACGAGCGCACGCAGGAGCTCATCGCGATCTGGACCAAGGCGACCAACGAGGTCGCCGAGGCGATGAACGACAACTTCCCGAAGACCAACCCGATCTTCATGATGGTGAACTCGGGTGCACGAGGCAACATGATGCAGATGCGTCAGATTGCCGGTATGCGTGGTCTGGTGTCGAACGCGAAGAACGAGACGATCCCGCGGCCCATCAAGGCCTCGTTCCGTGAGGGTCTGTCCGTGCTGGAGTACTTCATCTCCACGCACGGTGCCCGTAAGGGTCTGGCGGACACCGCTCTGCGTACCGCCGACTCGGGTTACCTCACCCGTCGTCTGGTCGACGTCTCGCAGGACGTCATCATCCGCGAGGAGGACTGCGGCACCGACCGCGGTCTGCGTCTGGCGATCGCCGAGCGCGGCGCCGACGGCTCGCTGATCAAGGCGGACAACGTCGAGACGTCCGTGTACGCGCGCTGCCTCGCCGAGGACATCGTCGTGGACGGCAAGGTGCTGGCCCCGGCCGGCACCGACCTGGGCGACGTGCTCATCGACGAGCTGATCCGGCACGGCGTCTCCGAGGTCAAGACCCGCTCGGTCCTGACCTGTGAGTCCGCCGTCGGCACCTGCGCGATGTGCTACGGCCGTTCGCTGGCCACCGGCAAGCTGGTCGACATCGGTGAGGCGGTCGGCATCATCGCCGCCCAGTCCATCGGTGAGCCCGGTACCCAGCTGACGATGCGTACCTTCCACACCGGTGGTGTGGCCGGTGACGACATCACCCAGGGTCTGCCCCGTGTCGTCGAGCTCTTCGAGGCCCGTACCCCGAAGGGTGTCGCCCCGATCTCCGAGGCCACCGGCCGCGTGCGGATCGAGGAGACCGAGAAGACCAAGAAGATCGTCGTCACCCCGGACGACGGCAGCGACGAGACGGCGTACCCGATCTCGAAGCGTGCCCGACTCCTGGTCAGCGAGGGTGAGCACGTCGAGGTGGGCCAGAAGCTCACCGTGGGTGCCACCAACCCGCACGACGTGCTGCGCATCCTGGGCCAGCGTGCCGTCCAGGTCCACCTGGTCGGCGAGGTCCAGCGGGTGTACAACTCGCAGGGTGTGTCGATCCACGACAAGCACATCGAGATCATCATCCGGCAGATGCTGCGCCGTGTGACGATCATCGAGTCCGGCGACGCCGAGCTGCTGCCCGGCGAGCTGGTCGAGCGCTCGAAGTTCGAGACCGAGAACCGTCGTGTGGTCCAGGAGGGTGGTCACCCGGCCTCCGGTCGTCCGCAGCTGATGGGTATCACCAAGGCCTCGCTGGCGACCGAGTCGTGGCTGTCGGCGGCGTCCTTCCAGGAGACGACCAGGGTCCTCACGGACGCGGCGATCAACGCCAAGTCCGACTCCCTGATCGGCCTCAAGGAGAACGTCATCATCGGTAAGCTCATCCCGGCCGGTACGGGCCTGTCCCGCTACCGCAACATCCGGGTGGAGCCGACCGAGGAGGCCAAGGCCGCGATGTACTCGGCCGTCGGCTACGACGACATCGACTACTCGCCGTTCGGCACCGGCTCCGGCCAGGCCGTGCCGCTGGAGGACTACGACTACGGTCCGTACAACCAGTAAGCGAGCGTCCGCTTGACGCACTGAAGGGCGGTCTCCCCGTTACGCGGGAGGCCGCCCTTCGGCGCATCATGGAGGAGACCCCCGCCGTCCCGGGAGGTGGTTGGTGGTGTCGTACCCCGCATGGCAACCCTGGGGGCAGCCCAGCACTCCGTCGATGCTCGCCTCGCACGCCGACCGTGAGCGCGCCGTGGACGTGCTCAGAGCCGGCTTCGGGGAGGGGCGGCTGGAGCATGCCGAGTTCGAGAAGCGGGTTGAGCGGGCGTATGCGGCCCGTACGGTGGGGGAGCTGGCGCTGCTGGTCGCCGACCTGCCGCAGGGACCCGTACCGCATCCCGCGGTCGGCCCGCCCGTGCCGCGGACGTTCGCGCCCGTGTCGCCGACGCGGACGAACGTGAAGGCGGTCGGGTCCGCGATCTGCGGGGCCCTGTGTCTGGTGACCGTCGGTCTCACCGGCATCCCCGCGGTGATTCTGGGGCACTCGGCGCGTGCCGAGATCCGGCGCACCGGGGAGGGCGGTGACTGGCTGGCGCTGACCGGTCTGGTGTTCGGCTGGCTGTCCACGGCGGGCTGGGCGCTCGTCCTGGCGCTGGTGCTGGCGGTGACGCTCGCCGCGTGGTGACATAGCCGGACGACGTCCGGCCGAAGATCACGAGAGGGTGCCCGGAGATGCGGGAGTCGTCGATTCGAAGATCACCGAGGGTACCGGGGCTTGACATACCTCGCATGGTGAGGCGGTCGACGCCCATTTGTTTTGACCACAGCGAATGAGGTAGGTACGCTCAGACCTTGTGCCTGGGGTGTGCCCTGGCTCTCGTGCGTGCCTTCAGACCGCACCGGGGGCCGAGACCGGCCACCGTAATCTGCGCCTCTTTCTGCCTAGCGGCGGGAGTGCCGCGGGATTCGACACACCCGACCGCGTGGGTCGGCGACGTTCCAGGTTAGCTGTACCCATCGGCACACAGAAACCGGAGAAGTAGTGCCTACGATCCAGCAGCTGGTCCGTAAGGGCCGGCAGGACAAGGTCGAGAAGAACAAGACGCCCGCACTCGAGGGTTCCCCTCAGCGTCGCGGCGTCTGCACGCGTGTGTTCACGACCACCCCGAAGAAGCCGAACTCGGCCCTGCGTAAGGTCGCGCGTGTGCGTCTGACCAGCGGGATCGAGGTCACCGCTTACATTCCGGGTGAGGGACACAACCTGCAGGAGCACTCCATCGTGCTCGTGCGTGGTGGCCGTGTGAAGGACCTGCCGGGTGTTCGCTACAAGATCATCCGCGGTTCGCTCGACACCCAGGGTGTCAAGAACCGCAAGCAGGCCCGCAGCCGCTACGGCGCCAAGAAGGAGAAGTAAGAATGCCTCGTAAGGGCCCCGCCCCGAAGCGCCCGGTCATCATCGACCCGGTCTACGGCTCCCCTCTGGTGACCTCCCTGATCAACAAGGTGCTGCTGAACGGAAAGCGCTCGACTGCCGAGCGCATCGTTTACGGCGCCATGGAGGGCCTGCGCGAGAAGACCGGCAACGACCCGGTCATCACGCTCAAGCGCGCTCTCGAGAACATCAAGCCGACCCTCGAGGTCAAGTCCCGCCGTGTCGGTGGCGCCACCTACCAGGTCCCGGTCGAGGTCAAGCCCGGCCGTGCCAACACCCTGGCGCTGCGCTGGCTGGTCGGTTACTCCCGCGCCCGTCGCGAGAAGACCATGACCGAGCGTCTGCTCAACGAACTCCTCGACGCCAGCAACGGCCTCGGTGCCGCTGTGAAGAAGCGCGAGGACACGCACAAGATGGCCGAGTCCAACAAGGCCTTCGCGCACTACCGCTGGTAGTCGCAGTCCACATCGAGACCGAGAGAAGACGAAAGCCTTATGGCTACCACTTCGCTTGACCTGGCCAAGGTGCGCAACATCGGCATCATGGCCCACATCGACGCGGGCAAGACGACCACCACCGAGCGGATCCTGTTCTACACCGGCGTCTCGTACAAGATCGGTGAGGTCCACGACGGCGCTGCCACCATGGACTGGATGGAGCAGGAGCAGGAGCGTGGTATCACGATCACCTCTGCTGCCACCACCTGCCACTGGCCGCTGGAAGACGTCGACCACACCATCAACATCATCGACACGCCGGGCCACGTCGACTTCACCGTCGAGGTGGAGCGTTCGCTGCGCGTGCTCGACGGTGCCGTGACGGTGTTCGACGGCGTCGCCGGCGTCGAGCCCCAGTCCGAGACGGTGTGGCGTCAGGCGGACCGCTACGGCGTTCCGCGTATCTGCTTCGTGAACAAGCTCGACCGCACCGGTGCGGAGTTCCACCGCTGCGTCGACATGATCACCGACCGTCTGGGCGCGCAGCCGCTGGTCATGCAGCTGCCGATCGGTGCCGAGGCCGACTTCAAGGGCGTCATCGACCTCGTGACGATGAAGGCCCTGGTCTGGTCCGCCGAGGCCACCAAGGGCGAGATGTACGACACCGTCGACATCCCGGACACCCACCAGGAGGCTGCCGAGGAGTACCGCGGCAAGCTGCTGGAGGCCGTGGCCGAGAACGACGAGGAGCTGATGGAGCTGTACCTGGAGGGCGAGGAGCCCTCCGTGGAGCAGCTGTACGCGGCGATCCGCCGTATCACCATCGCCTCCGGCAAGGGCGGCGGCACCACCGTCACCCCGGTGTTCTGCGGTACCGCGTTCAAGAACAAGGGTGTCCAGCCCCTGCTCGACGCGGTCGTGCGCTACCTGCCCTCTCCGCTGGACGTCGAGGCCATCGAGGGCCACGACGTCAAGGACCCGGAGACGGTCATCAAGCGCAAGCCGTCCGACGACGAGCCGCTGTCGGCGCTGGCGTTCAAGATCATGAGCGACCCGCACCTCGGCAAGCTCACCTTCGTCCGCGTGTACTCCGGCCGCCTGGAGTCCGGCACCGCCGTGCTGAACTCCGTCAAGGGCCGCAAGGAGCGCATCGGCAAGATCTACCGTATGCACGCCAACAAGCGTGAGGAGATCGAGTCGGTGGGCGCCGGTGACATCGTCGCCGTCATGGGCCTGAAGCAGACCACCACCGGTGAGACGCTGTCCGACGACAAGAACCCGGTGATCCTGGAGTCCATGGACTTCCCGGCGCCGGTCATCCAGGTCGCCATCGAGCCCAAGTCGAAGGGCGACCAGGAGAAGCTGGGCGTCGCGATCCAGCGTCTGGCCGAGGAGGACCCGTCCTTCCAGGTCCACTCGGACGAGGAGACCGGCCAGACCATCATCGGTGGCATGGGCGAGCTGCACCTCGAGGTGCTGGTCGACCGTATGCGCCGTGAGTTCAAGGTCGAGGCCAACGTCGGCAAGCCGCAGGTCGCGTACCGCGAGACCATCCGCAAGTCGGTCGAGAAGGTCGAGTTCACCCACAAGAAGCAGACGGGTGGTACCGGCCAGTTCGCTCGCGTCATCATCGCGATCGAGCCGATCGAGGGCGGGGACGCCTCGTACGAGTTCGTCAACAAGGTCACCGGTGGTCGTATCCCGAAGGAGTACATCCCCTCGGTCGACGCCGGCTGCCAGGAGGCCATGCAGTTCGGCATCCTCGCCGGTTACGAGATGACCGGCGTCCGCGTGACGCTGCTCGACGGTGCCTACCACGAGGTGGACTCCTCCGAGCTGGCCTTCAAGATCGCTGGTTCGCAGGCGTTCAAGGAGGCCGCGCGCAAGGCGGCCCCCGTGCTCCTTGAGCCGATGATGGCCGTCGAGGTCACCACGCCCGAGGACTACATGGGTGACGTCATCGGCGACATCAACTCCCGCCGTGGCCAGATCCAGGCCATGGAGGAGCGGGCCGGTGCCCGCGTCGTGAAGGGCCTCGTGCCCCTGTCGGAGATGTTCGGCTACGTCGGAGACCTCCGTAGCAAGACGTCGGGTCGCGCAAGCTACTCGATGCAGTTCGACTCCTACGCCGAGGTTCCGCGGAACGTCGCCGAGGAGATCATCGCGAAGGCCAAGGGCGAGTAACGCACCGCGTTCACACGCCGTAGGCTTGACTCCGGAGCCTCACGGGGCATTCACCCGCATTCTCGGGTGAATGCCCCGGGGCCCGGGATTTAACAGCAAAGATCACCTGGCGCCGATGAAGTAAGGCGTACAGAACCACTCCACAGGAGGACCCCAGTGGCGAAGGCGAAGTTCGAGCGGACTAAGCCGCACGTCAACATCGGCACCATCGGTCACATCGACCACGGTAAGACGACCCTCACGGCCGCCATTACCAAGGTGCTGCACGACGCGTACCCGGACCTGAACGAGGCCACCCCGTTCGACAACATCGACAAGGCGCCGGAAGAGCGTCAGCGTGGTATCACCATCTCCATCGCGCACGTCGAGTACCAGACCGAGGCGCGTCACTACGCCCACGTCGACTGCCCGGGGCACGCGGACTACATCAAGAACATGATCACCGGTGCCGCGCAGATGGACGGCGCGATCCTGGTGGTCGCCGCCACCGACGGCCCGATGCCGCAGACCAAGGAGCACGTGCTCCTGGCCCGCCAGGTCGGCGTTCCGTACATCGTCGTCGCCCTGAACAAGGCCGACATGGTGGACGACGAGGAGATCATGGAGCTCGTCGAGCTCGAGGTCCGCGAGCTCCTCTCCGAGTACGAGTTCCCGGGCGACGACCTTCCGGTCGTCCGCGTCTCCGCTCTGAAGGCCCTTGAGGGCGAGAAGGAGTGGGTCGACTCCGTTCTCAACCTGATGAACGCCGTCGACGAGTCCATCCCGCAGCCCGAGCGCGACGTCGACAAGCCGTTCCTCATGCCGATCGAGGACGTCTTCACGATCACCGGTCGCGGTACGGTCGTCACCGGCCGTATCGAGCGTGGTGTCCTCAAGGTCAACGAGAACGTCGACATCATCGGCATCAAGACCGAGAAGACCTCGACCACGGTCACCGGCATCGAGATGTTCCGCAAGCTGCTCGACGAGGGCCAGGCCGGTGAGAACGTCGGTCTGCTGCTCCGTGGCATCAAGCGCGAGGACGTCGAGCGCGGCCAGTGCATCATCAAGCCGGGCTCTGTCACCCCGCACACCGAGTTCGAGGCCCAGGCCTACATCCTGTCGAAGGACGAGGGTGGCCGCCACACCCCGTTCTTCAACAACTACCGCCCGCAGTTCTACTTCCGTACGACTGACGTGACCGGTGTCGTGCACCTCCCCGAGGGCACCGAGATGGTCATGCCGGGCGACAACACCGAGATGAAGGTCGAGCTCATCCAGCCGGTCGCCATGGAGGAGGGCCTGAAGTTCGCCATCCGTGAGGGTGGCCGGACCGTGGGCGCCGGCCAGGTCACCAAGATCGTCAAGTAAGTTCCGCTTGCTTGAGGGTCGCCTGACCTGAAAAGGCCTGAAGGGGCCCGTACGACTTCGGTCGTACGGGCCCCTTTTGCTGTTCTGGTGCCCCCTCGAACATTCAGAGGGTTGTGCAGGCGGTGGGTGAAACCTAATCGAACCTTGTGCGGCGGATTGGCGAGAGTTCCGGCAACTCCCGGTGGCAGCGGGGGGATTGTTCTTTTCTGTCCCCGTGGGGCGGAACGAGCGGCCGTAGCGTGAACCGTGGTCCAGTGGCCGTCGGGCCCCGAGTCTCTCCCGAGGATGGCTAGGTCTCTTGATGCAGGGTGTGCGCAGCGGATTGTCGATACCGATGCCGGTCGCGGTGGCCGACCGTCCGCCGCAGCCGCCGGCGCAGCCGCTGGGTACACCGAAGCCGGGCCCCTCTCGCGGCGCCCGGTCCCGCCCGCGGCTGTACGTCATCGACGGCATCCGCCTGGCCGCCGCCCTGATGGTCGTCCTGCACCACTTCGTCGGTACGCGCCGGGCCAATGAGCCGGGCAACATCATCTGGGACCGGTCGGTGTCGGACATCATGCCGACGGTGTTCCGGGTCGCCTCCTTCGGCTGGATCGGCGTCGAGATCTTCTTCGTGATCAGCGGCTTCGTGATCTGTATGTCGTGCTGGGGCCGCACGCCGCGGGACTTCTTCGTGTCGCGGGTGATCCGCCTCTACCCGGCGTACTGGTTCGGCGTCCTCTTCACCACGGCCGTGCTGGTGCTGCTGCCGGGGGTGATGGAGCGGTTGCCGCTACGGGAGGTCCTGTTCAACCTGACGATGCTGCAGGCGGGTTCCGACGTACCGAACGTCGACCCCGTGTACTGGACCCTCTGGTCGGAGCTCCGTTTCTACCTGCTGTTCCTCGTCGTCGTGGCCATGGGCCTGACGTACCGCCGGGTCGTGGTCTTCTGCTGCATCTGGGGCGCGGCGGCGATGCTCGCGCCGATCTCCAAGTTCCCGCTGATGGTGCTGGTCGCCGACCCGAGTGCCGCCTGGTACTTCATCGCCGGCCTCGCCCTCTACCTCATGTACCGCTTCGGCCAGGACCTCCTGCTGTGGGGCATCCTCGCGATGGCCTGGCTCATGGGCCAGCTGGAGCTGGGGGAGCGGGTGGAGTACGAGCAGGTGAGCAGCTGGCGGGGCGCGGTCGTCATCTTCACGGTCTTCATGCTGGTCATGGTGGCCGTGGCTCTGGGATACACCGACCGCATCCGCTGGAAGTGGCTGGTGACCGCGGGCTACCTGACGTACCCCCTCTATCTCACCCACTACGTCGCCGGTGCGGTCCTCATCAACCGATTCCGGGACACGATGGATCCCCGGCTCCTGGTCGTGGTCCTGATCGCCGGGTTCCTGGTGCTGAGCTGGCTGGTGCACCGGTTCGTGGAACGGCCGGTGGCGCGGATGGTGAAGCGGGGGCTGGACTCGTCGTTCGTGCGGTTGCGGAGTTTCCAACGGGCGGCGTAGTCGGTCGTACTCCGTGCGTGAGGTGTAGTTCGGCCCAGACCGTCTTGCGCGGGGCTGGGCCCTCGGCCACTCCCCAGCGGTCGGCGAGTGCGTCGACGAGGAGGAGGCCGCGGCCGGACTCGGAGTTCGACGGGGCCTGCCCCGGCCGGGGGAGACGGTCACCGCGGGTGTCGGTGACCTCGATGCGAAGTGTGTCGCCGACGACGTAGAGCGTGAGCCGGAAGTCCCTGCCGGGGACGCGTCCGTGAGTCACGGCGTTCGACGCCAGCTCGGCGACGATGTGCGCCGGTGCGTCCAACGGGAGTCCCCAGCTGCGGAGTTGTTCGACGGCCAGGAGACGGGCGAGGCGGGCGCCGCGTGGGGTGGGGGACAGGGTGACGCTGAAGTTGCGTACGGCGACGCCGAGTTCAGGGGATTTCTGGATCACGTCACTCAGCGTGGCGTCGGGCGTCTACCGTGAACAGTGACTACGCCGTTGCGTACGGTGACTGTCCGGTGGATGTCCAGTGGTGTCCGGGCTGTCGAGGCGGTGCGTACGGGTAGGGGCGGGGCGGTACGACGCGGTACGACGGAGGGGCGCCGGGATGACGACGGTGGATGAGGACGCGGGGCGGCTCAAGACCGAGGCGGACGAGCCGGGTTGGGAGGTGGACCCGGACGACGAGTGGGGCGTGGCGGTCATCGCCACGGTGGGGCGGCAGCTGAAGCTGCGGCGGGAGGCCGTGGGGATGCGGGCCGGCGAGTTCGGAAAAGCCGTCGGGTACGGCGAGGACATGGTCTACAAGATCGAGGGTGGGAAGCGGATTCCCCGGCAGGAGTACCTGGACAAGGCCGACGACGTGTTGAAGGCAGGTGGGCTCATTGCCGCGACGTGGGAGGACGTGAAGAAGGTCCGGTACCCGAAGAAGGTGCGGGAGCTTGGGAAGCTGGAGGCCAACGCGGTCGAGATCGGCGTGTACGAGTGCAACATCATCGCCGGGCTGCTGCAGACGCCGGAGCACGCGCGAGCTGTCATCGGAGCGGCGCAGCCGCCGTACTCGCCGGACGACGTGGAACGCATGGTGGCGGCGCGCCTGGCCCGGCAGTCGGTCTTCGAACGCGACCCGGCGCCGGCGCTCAGCTTCGTCCTGGAAGAAGGGGTCCTGCGGCGTCCTATCGGGGGCACAATGGCGTGGCGTCGACAGCTCGAACGGCTGCTGGAGGTGGGGTGGTTGCACAACGTCGTCCTGCAGGTGATGCCGATGAACTGCGACACCCACTCCGGACTGGACGGACGTATCGAGTTGCTCAAGTTCTCGGACGGTACCGCGGTGGGCCGTTCCGACGGCGCGTTCAACGGCCGGCCAACGCACGATCCCAAACAGCTGCGCATTCTTGAGCTGCGGTATGGCACCATCCGAGCGCAGGCGCTCTCACCCCGGGAGTCGCTGGCCCTCATCGAGCAACTGCTGGGAGAAACATGATCCGCAAGACCACTGCCGGGGACGCCTCCGAGCTGGCGTGGTTCAAGAGCAGCTACAGCGGCGGCAACGACGGCAACTCCTGCGTCGAGGTCGCCCATGCTCCCGGCACCATCCACGTCCGCGACTCCAAGCACACCGAAGGCCCCCGCCTCGCCCTCACGCCGGAGGCCTGGGCGGACTTCGTGTCGTACGCGTCCCAGCCGTAAGGCGGCCTGATCAGCGGAGGGTCGGGACCTCTCCGCCCTCGGTCCTCGTCAGCGTGACCCCCGTCAGGTCGCGCAGCCGGTGTGCCGCGACGGCTGTGAGGCGGTCGGCGGACGGTGGAGTGGTGCCCAGGCCGATGGCGTAGCGGGTGGGGTTCGTGGTGAAGGGGCGGGGCCAGGCGTGGCAGTCGGGGGCCGTTGCCGACAGGTCGGTGATGATGGCCCGCATTCTGCCTCGTACCCGGCCTTCGTCCGCGACCGAGTCGACCGTCACGACCGCCCAGGCCGCGTGGCGGCGGTGGAGCGGGGGAGGAGCGAGGAGCTCGGCCCAGGGGTACGGGTCCGTGGTCGCGTCCAGCAACTCCCAGGCGCGGAACAGCTCTTGGGTGATGAGGTCGCGCATGCCCGCCGTGACCTGCTCCGTGCAGGGGCGTACGGGGGCCGAGGGGGTCGTGATGGTGAGGGGGAGGGCAGGATGTTCGGCCCGTTCGCCCGCCGGTTCCACCGGATCGCGCCAGTCCCACGCGGCCCACGTCGCGAAGAAGCGCCGGAGGAGTTCGGCCGGTGGCAGGTCGCCGGCCTCGCTCGCGGTGCGGGCCGCCAGGACGGACCAGGCCAGGCCCGGCAGGCCCCCGAACGGTGCCGAGTCCAGACCTCGGGCCTTCGCCCAGGCCTTGACCTGTACCGCCAGTCGGGCGAAGGCCGGTCCGTGAGCGCCTGCCGAGGTGAGCACCGCGTCGGCGTCGCTCACGGCGCTGAGCGCGATCGCCGCCGCCTCGCCCAACTCGGCCCGGCGATCCACCGCCTCGGCGGGATCCATCGCACCGGTGGCGACGACGACCAGGTCCACGTCCAGTCCGCCGACCCGCAACCGCAGGCCGGGCACGCGAGCCCCGACCACCTCGCGCACGTCGGTCGCCTCGGGGATCGCGGTGGCCAACTGTGCCTGTACGCCGGTGAGTTCGGCGGTGCCCGGCAGTGCTGCCACCAGGTCCAGGTCGGCGCCGAGCAGCGCGCAGCGCATACGCCGGGAGCCGACGACGTGCACGACGCCGTCGGAGAGAGCTTCCCGGATGCGGTGGGTGATCCCGTCGGCCGTGGAGGTGTCGTCGGACACGGCGGCCTCGGATGCGAACTCGGCCCCGTACTCCGCCTCGTACGGCCCGGTCTCCTCCGTCCAGCGGACCTCGCCCGTCCCCAGCGCCACCGTCCCCCGCGCCCGCATCGGCTCCTCCCCGCGTCGTGACAGCAGCGCCAGCTCGCCGACCCTGACCGGCATCGGGGTGAGCCGGGTTTGGCAGGCGGCGGCCAGGGCGTTCGGGTCGGTGGTGCGGCCCAGGCTCAGGTGCGGGGTGAAGCCCGCGTGCCGGCCGCGGCAGCGGGGGAAGTGGCGCAGGAGGGTGCGGTGCAGCTCGGCCCACGGTTCCTCGCCGGCGGCCGCGGGGTCGAGCCAGACCGTCGCGTAGTCCCGGTGGCCGAACCAGTGCACGCCCTCCAGCCGGGCGTCGAAGGGGGCCGTGGTGGCCGCCGCGAGGACGGATGCCGCCTGCTCGAAGGCGTGTTCCGGTACGAATCCGAAGAGCACGTTCACGTGGGGAGGCCAGCGGTGGATCTGCGGGTCGTGGTCCCGGCGGATGTCCTGCAGCGGTGGCCACAGCTCCCGGGGAGGGATCCACGCCAGTGCCGTACGGGGGGTCGGTCGTACGTCGAGACGGTCGAGGGCGCCGGCCTCCGAGGCCTCCGGCACGTCCGTCGTCACCTCGGCCCGGACCCCGTAGTGGTCGGAGATGTACAACCCCTCCGCCGTGGGCGTGTCCCCGTACAGCTCGGCCCGCCGTACCCGCAGGCCCTCCCCGCGCAGCAGCACCCGGTCCAGTCGGGAGGCCCGGCCGGTCAGGGACGAGACCGCGGCCAGCGGGTTGGTGCCCGGATCGAAGGTCGGGGTCGTGTCGTGGGCGCCGTGCGCCTCGTTCCACGCGTCCCGCAGACCCAGCGTCAGCTGCGGGGTGTCACCGCCGTCGTTGAAGTCGCCCAGCAGGAGCAGGTCGGCGTCCAGGCCCGCCAACCCCTCAGCGAGACGGGCCAGTTCGGCGTCGCGCCGGCCGGCGCCGTTCTCGGAGTGGTCGCTGCTCAGATGGGTCGCCGCGACGACGACAGGCCGCGGGCCCGCCTCCACGACAAGGGCGGTCACCGCCTTGTGCGGGCCCAGATCGTGGTGCGCTGCCTCCCGGACGGGCAACCGGCTCAGGAGCAGCAGACCGCACTCGGCCACGTCCCGCCCCCACGGGTCGGTTCCCAGTGTCCAGCCCGTCCGCACCCACGGCTCGCGCAGCAGCAGGGCGAGGAGTTCCGCCTCGACCTCCTGCAGCGCGATCACGTCCACGTCGGCGTCGCGCAGGGCCCGCAGCAGCAGCGGCCTGCGCCGGCCACTGTCGATGCGGTCGGCGTCGTACCGGTCCCAGAGGGTGTTCCAGGTCAGCACCCGCACACCGTCGACGCCGGAGGTGACCCCGCGCGCCGAGCGTGCGGGCACCCACTCCTCGCCGTCCCACGCGTGCGGCGTACGGGCCGTGAAGAACGGCGCCCTGAGCAGCCGGGCCTCCCGCACCCGCCCCGCCTCGGTCGCGTCGATCCGGTCCACCCCTGTGGCCCGGTCCCACACCACCTCGCCGTCGGCCTCGAAGAACAGCACCCGGTGCCAGGGGATCTCACCGCCGGGCACGAACGCGGGCAACGGAACCCGCTTGGGCGGGGCACCGCGCTGCAGGACGCCCAGCACGAAGCGGGCCGGGTCGAAACGCGCGTCCCAGCGCACCCGGTGATAGATCTTCTCGCTCGTACGCACCGTTCCTCAGACCTCTTCCTCTATGGTCCCGCTCGCCCCGACGTACCAGGTGCGATGCGCGTCGCCGGGATACGGCGGGCCGAAGCGGCGCAGCTGGGCCTTGAGCACCTCGGGCGGCACCGGGTGCTCGCGCCGCGCGTTGCGCCGTATCAGCTCTTCCTCGTCGACCAGGACCACGGCGTGGGTGATCAGGGCGTCGCGACGACGGGCGACCGCGTGCACGAGCGAGCGCTGCTGCTTGTTGAGGGACGTGGCGTCCCACACCACGGTCCCTCCGGCGGCCAGGGCGCTGTCCAGCCGGTCGAGCCCCTCGCGCAGGACGTCCGCGTTGGCCCGCTGGTCGGCGCGTGCACCGCGCGCCTCGCGCAGGTCGTCCAGGGAGACGTACGCATCCACGCCCGGCAGCCCCCGGGCGAAGGTGCTCTTGCCGCTGCCGGCCGGGCCGACCATGTGGATCAGTTTGGGGAAGGCGCCGGACCGCCAGCGCCAGGTCGCGGCGACGGCCTCCTCGACGCCGCCGATCCGCCCCCGTGCGTACGCCTCCCGCGCCTCGGCCCGGCACCGGACGGCAGCGTCGGCCGGCAACCCGGCGAACGCCTCCCGCAACGCGCTCTGGTCCAGGCCGCCGACGTCCTCGGCGTGCAGCGCCGACCACTCCACCTGCTCGCGTGCCTCGTCCGTGTCCGCCGTGGCCCGGGCGACCTGGTGCAGCAGACCGAGGTCGGTGGCGTAGGACAGTCGCACCAGGCCGGCCCGCCGGTCCTCGTCCGGATACGGCCGGTGCAGCGCCGGGTGCAGCCCGACCAGATCGGCGGCCCGGCGCGCGAGCGGCATGCCGATCGCCCCGGCGAGCCGCGCCGCGAGCCGGCCTCGCCTGCCCGAGTGCAGCAGCGCGGCCAGGATGCCGACCAGCCGGTCGTCCCCGGTCCGACCTCCCGCATCGAACCGGGCGACGGCCCGCGGATCCCCCTCGCCGGGCAGCCCCACGGCCTCCTCCAGAGCCGCCGTGTCGACAGCCCCGCCGGAACGCACCGCCCACAACGCGGTCCCGGGCCCGAGCCCGTTCTCGACGACCGCCGCGTGCATCCAGTGCGTATCCGTCCGCACATGCCCGGCCCGCACCCACTTGGCCACGCGCTCCGCGAACTCCTCCGCGCCGAACCCGTCCACGGCCCGGACGACGTACCCCTCCTGCCGCCCGAGATCCAGCCGCAGAGCGCGCAGCGCCCGCTCGTCGAACACGCCTCGCCACAGCACCCGCGGTACGGGGATGCCGAGCCCGCGCAGAAAGTGCACCGTCCGGTCCCAGTCGAGGCAGCGGCCGTTCCCGTCCCACACCGAGAACCCGTAGAACCAGCTCTCCAGGTCGTCGTACGCGATCGAGTGCCGGGCGTACATGTTCTCCCCGCACACCCGCCAGCCCTCGGGGATCGCGTGGCCGATCCGCGCCTGGAGCGCCTTGACCCAGGTGCGGGAGGGATGGTGGGCCGAGTCGAGCGAACGGGCGTGCAGGCCGTCGGCGTAGAGGGTGGTGTTCTCGCCGTCGAGCTTCTCGGTGACGACGACCTCGCGGCCGCGCAGACCGGACAGGTCGGTGACCCGGAGGTCATCGGCGGTCGCGCCGGGGGACCAGGGCAGATGCCGGGTCCGCGGATAGTGCGTACGCATGATGAACGTTCCCCCGTGACAGCCGACGTACCTGATCAGGGTAGGAATGCGGGGTGGCGGCGGGCGAGCGGATTACGATCGGCGCCGCGCTCGCGCCCGGTCGTCCCCGCTGATCGCGGCCGTCGTCGTCAGCGCGATCAAGCCGGAAAGAAGCACTTTGCTGCCAACTGCAGGTATCCGAGCCACGCGTCGCGTAGCTGCCGCTACACAGGAATGCAGGAACGTTCTCGCCTGACGGACCTGACGGGAGGACTGGCCGAATGGTGCTGACGCTCGACGTGGCGGTTCTGCTGGCTGTGATCATCTACCTGCGTGTACGTCGACGTGTGCAGGCAAGAAGCCGGTCCGACCAGTGGCTGACCGTGGCCATCGTGGTGGTGTTCGGGGTGCTGATCGCCCCGACGGCCTTGGGACAGGGAATTCTGGACGCCGTGGGCCAGGTCGCGGAAGGCGTCTCACAGTCGGCGAGCCCGTGAGCGACCTGGCTTCGGGGGACCTCCGGACGCTGCGTCGGGACGGCTCCCTGATCGACCTCAAGCGCTGGCAGTTCCAGGACGAAGGCGCGGAGCGGCCCGGTGCATGTCAGACGGAATGGACGAAGTGGGTGTAGGCGGCTTCCGCGAGGCGTCCGGTGGGGGTGCCGTGCGGTGCCTGGGAGAGGAAGCCGGTGGTGCCGCCGTCGTATTGGATGCGGCCGTCGGCGAGCACGGTGACGTGGTCGGCGTCCTCGGCGAGGTCGGCGACGTCGTGAGTGGACATCAGGACCCGTATCCCCTTCGTGGCGGCTGCCGCGGCGATGACGTTGCGGAAGACGCGGCGCTGGGTGGGGTCCATGCCGGCGGTGGGCTCGTCCAGGAGCAGGACGCGGCAGTCGTGGACGAGCGCCGCGGCGACGCCGAGCCGGCGGAGCTGCCCGCCGGAGAGCCTGGTGGCCTTCTTACCGGCGTTCTCGGCCATGTTCACCAGGGCCAGGGCCTCGCGCGCCCGGGTCCAGGCGTCGGTGCGGTTCATGCCCTTCAGCCAGCCGGTGTAGGCGACCTGCTCACGGCAGGTCAGGCCGGGGGCCGCGGTGATGTGCTGCGGCATCCAGGAGACATGGCGGCGGTACGCGCGCTCGCCGGAGTCGATGCCCTCGTAGGTGACGCGGCCGCTCTGAGGTGTGAGGACGGAGGTGGCCAGCTTGAGGGTGGTGGACTTCCCCGCTCCGTTGGGGCCGAGGAGGATGGTCACCCCTTCGGGGATCTGATAAGTGAAGCGGTCCAGCACAGGCCGGTTGCGGCGCTTGTAGCGGTAGGTGCAGTCGCTGAAGCGGACGGTCATGGAAGTCTCCTCGCGGTGATGTAGGTGGCTGCGAGGCCGGCGGTGATCGACAGGGCAGCCGTCGCCGTGGCGTGTCCGGTGCCGGGTGGCAGAGCAGTGACGGCCCACGAGTAGAAGCTGCTGCTGGTGCGGCGGCCGAGCAGGATGACGGCGAAGACCCAGCCCAGCGGAACGACGATTCCGGCCCGTCCGAGCACCGCGCGAGCGATGAGCATGAGCCCGGTCAGAAAGAGGGTGTTGCGCCCCGCCTGCAGCGTGGCCTCCGCCTCGGTGACGAGGGAGACCAGGCCCGTCGCGGCCAGCACTGCCGCCATCGAGGCGGCCGCCAGCAGGGTGTCCAGCCAGGCGGTGCGGCGGATCCCGGTGAGCTCGGCGTACGGCTGCCGGGAGTCCAGGCAGTGGGCAAGGGGACCCGCGACGATCAGTGGCAGGAAGAACGCCAGCGGCACCGTGTTGCCCGCGTTCACGCTGATCGCCGGGAGGATCACCTCCCCGTCCCGCACGGTGAGCAGGAGGAGCGTGTAGCCGGCCAGCGCGGCCGCGAGCACGGTCGGGGCGAGGCGTACCTTGAGCCACCAGATCACGCCGGGCGCCCCTCACAGGCCGAGGTCCTGGTCTTGGCGAACCACTGCTTCTGCTCGTCCGCAGACAGCGTCGAGACCCGCTCGGCGGTGGTGACGGCCTGGTCGTACTGGGCGCGCGTGTAATAGGGGTCCTCGGCCGTGATGCGCTCGTACGGGGTGATGTCGCCCAGCTTCTTCTCCAGCCAAAAGTGGATCGTGCGGGCGCGGTGAGGGTCCGCGTCGCATCCGAACCGCACGGCGCCGGTGACGATCGAGCGGGCGAGTACGCCCTTGTGGTGAGCGATGCCGAGCTGCATGTAGACCGTCTGCTCGGTGTTCCGCTGGGTGAAGCGACCGTAGGCCATCTGGTCCTCCACCCGGCTGGGCAGGGAGTCCGTGAGGCCGTAGGTGGTGAGCACGCGGAACGCCTTGGCGACCTGGGCGTGCACCTCGGGCAGGTCATGCGCCCCTGCCTCGGGCAGGCACACCTCGGGCTTGGTGCCGTGGCACGCGAGGGCGACGTGGGTGGTGAGGCTGGGGTTGTAGTCCCAGTCCTTGACGATGCTGTAGCCGGCCAGGGTGGGGGCGACCAGCAGCGCGGCGGCGGCCAGGACGCGCAGCACCGGCTTCCAGCGGGCCCACGCCAGGGCCACAGCGCAGGCTACGCCGAGCGTCGGCATCATCTGGGCGGCGATGGACTCGAAGGTCGCGGACTCGCCGACGCCCAGGTGGGCGAAGTACTCGCCGGAGAGGTGCCGCAGGGAGAAGGGCTGCATGGCGTGCGGATAGGCCACGAGGACGAACACCCCGCAGGCGAGCACAGGGGCGGCGATCAGAGGCCTTACGTGATGGCCGACGGTGAAGCCGATCACCGCCCAGGCGACGGTGAGGACGCAGGTGAGCAGCAGCGGGGCCAGGCTGGCCGGGGTGGGCCAGGTCGGGCGTTCGATGAAAGCCCAGGCGACTGACGCGATGAACATCAGCCAGCCCACGGTGACCACGGGAGCCAGAGCCTGGGCGATCACCTGCCAGGTGGGCCGGTGGGCGGCGAGCTGCCAGGTACCCGCTTCACGTACGCGGGCCGCGGACCATGCTGCGAGCGCGGCGACCATGGCGTAGGTGGGAGCGGCCATGTACTCGATCGGACGCTGGACGAGCAGCGGAGCCCACGGGTAGGGGAAGTAGTGGATCTGGTCGGCCGCTTCCTGTGTGTAGTACAGGACAGTGACGCCGAGAGCGATCGGCAGGCACATGAACGCGGGAGACGTGCGGAAGACGGTCCGTATTCTCAAGTAGTGCTCTCCGGCAAAAGCAGGTGGTGCATGGAACCAGTCCTTCCATGCACCACCGCGGAACAGGGCGTGTGGCCGTTCGTCAGTCGGCCATCGAGGTGTCGACGTAGACCTCGGCGACGTTCAGCAGGCAGCAGGAGCCGCCCTGAGCGATCTTGTCGGCCTCGAACTGCAGCGTGTGCTCACCGGTGGGCACATTGGTCCACTCGCCGTTGGACCAGGAGGTGGAACCGTTGAAGCAGTTGGTGAAGGTCTTGTTGCCGAGGTCGTCGTTGGGCGTCCAGGTGTCGATCTTCCACATCTTGACGACGACCTGATCCGTCGTGCCGTACTGGGCGAAGCAGCTGCGGAACTGGACCTGGCTGTAGGTGCCGGAGTCGGTCCACTCGCGGGAACGGTCACCGTCGGTCCAGCTGGAGATGTAGCTCGACCAGTTCGCCGAGGCATTGGTGGCCGTGAAGCCGACGAGCGCCGCGGCGGCGGTGATGGTGACGGCGGCCTTTCTTCGGACGGCCTTGGTGGCACGGAGGCGCATGGGGACCCTTTCGTTCGAAGGATGATCATGAATGGCCGACTCAAGGTAAAGAGAAAGTGGTCACCCGTCAACGACTATGTGTATGAGGCCTGTTGGGGTGGTGGACAAAGTGGGGCAGAGCTGAACGAGCCTTTCCGCAAGCGCGTCCGCCGCGGGACGGAGCGCGCCGCCCGTCCACTGCATGACGGCGGGCATCTCGCCGCGTGCTCGGCTGTCCCGTGCCCGTCGTCGTCCTCGGCAGGGGCCGGCCGGGGTGGGAGGCGGAGGCCGTCACCGCGGCAGGAGCGGCACGGGTGCGGCGGACGCTCCCCGCCGCGGGTGACCCCCGGGATGCAAGTTTGATCTCCGTCATCCCCGGGGTAATCTCTTCCGCTCGATTGGCGCCCCCGATGCCCCGTATGGCAGACTAGCGGGGTTGCTCGGTCGAGTGCCGATGTTGCGCGCCTCCCGCCGGGAGGACCGGAAGCGAGTCCCACAGTACTCGTCGTCCCTGATCAGGGGCGGACGTACGGGAATCTTCCGGGAAGCGTCAGCGGGGTGCAGACCAGGCACCCGGTGGGCTTTCGCCCCTGGCCTGCGGTTCCGGAAGGGCCCGCGCTCCCCCAGCAGGGAAGTCCTGAAGAAGGACATCTGTGTCAGCGGGAGTGCGACACGCCCGACCGCGTGGGTCGGAGGAGAGGGGCTGGAACACCGGGTTCCAGAGCGTTTACGAGAGACAGGACTACGAAGTAGCCATGGCGGGACAGAAGATCCGCATCCGGCTCAAGGCCTACGACCACGAGGTCATCGACTCCTCGGCGAAGAAGATCGTCGAGACGGTGACCCGCACTGGTGCGTCGGTCGCGGGCCCGGTGCCGCTGCCCACTGAGAAGAACGTGTACTGCGTCATCAAGTCGCCGCACAAGTACAAGGACTCGCGCGAGCACTTCGAGATGCGCACGCACAAGCGCCTGATCGACATCCTCGACCCGACCCCCAAGACCGTTGACTCTCTGATGCGACTCGACCTCCCGGCCGGCGTCGACATCGAGATCAAGCTCTGAGGCCGGTGATCTGAGAGATGGCTAAGCAGATCAAGGGCATCCTGGGCGAGAAGCTCGGCATGACGCAGGTGTGGGACGAGAACAACCGTGTTGTTCCGGTCACCGTCGTCAAGGCCGGCCCGAACGTCGTCACCCAGGTCCGTACGAACGACACCGACGGCTACGAGTCGGTCCAGATCGCCTTCGGCGAGATCGACCCGCGCAAGGTGAACAAGCCCCTCAAGGGCCACTTCGCCAAGGCCGACGTCACCCCTCGTCGTCACCTCGTCGAGATCCGCACCGCGGACGCCTCCGAGTACACGCTCGGCCAGGAGATCACCGCTGAGGTGTTCGAGGCCGGCGTCAAGGTCGACGTGACCGGCAAGAGCAAGGGCAAGGGCTTCGCCGGTGTCATGAAGCGCCACAACTTCGGTGGCCTCGGCGCCGGGCACGGCACCCAGCGCAAGCACCGCTCGCCCGGTTCCATCGGCGGCTGCGCCACCCCGGGCCGTGTGTTCAAGGGCCTCCGCATGGCGGGTCGTATGGGCAACGAGCGGGTCACCACCCAGAACCTGACCGTCCACGCCGTTGACGCGGAGAAGGGTCTGCTGCTCATCAAGGGCGCGGTTCCCGGTCCGAACGGCGGCCTCGTCCTGGTCCGCACCGCGGCCAAGGGGGCCTGAGGTAACCGATGAGCACTGTTGACATCCTTTCGCCGGCGGGCGACAAGGCCGGTTCCGTCGAGCTCCCCGCGGAGATCTTCGGCGTTGAGAAGGTCAGCATCCCGCTGATCCACCAGGTCGTCGTCGCGCAGCTGGCTGCCGCCCGTCAGGGCACGCACAAGACCAAGACCCGTGGCGAGGTCCGCGGCGGTGGCAAGAAGCCGTACCGCCAGAAGGGCACCGGTCGCGCCCGTCAGGGCTCGACCCGCGCGCCGCAGTTCGCCGGTGGTGGCGTCGTGCACGGTCCCGTGCCGCGCGACTACTCGCAGCGGACCCCGAAGAAGATGAAGGCCGCGGCCCTGCGCCACGCCCTCACCGACCGGGCCCGCCACAACCGCATCCACGTCGTCTCCGGCGTCGTCGAGGGCGAGACGCCGTCGACGAAGGCCGCCAAGACGCTGTTCGGCAAGATCTCGGAGCGCAAGAACCTGCTCCTGGTCGTCGACCGCGCCGACGAGGCCGCGTGGCTGTCCGCCCGCAACCTGCCCCAGGTCCACATCCTGGAGCCGGGCCAGCTGAACACGTACGACGTTCTCGTCTCGGACGACGTGGTCTTCACCAAGGCCGCTTTCGAGTCCTTCGTGTCGGGCCCGAAGGCCAATGACACCGAAGGGAGCGAGGCCTGATGGCTATCCGTCACCCCGCCATTGCCTCGAAGGCCGCCAAGGCCGCCAAGGCCGCTCGCGTCGCCAAGGCGCGTCGCCACGCCGCCGAGGGCAAGAACACCGTCGAGACGCCGCTGAGCAAGTCGTACACGGACCCCCGTGACGTCCTGATCAAGCCGGTTGTCTCCGAGAAGAGCTACGCGCTGCTCGACGAGAACAAGTACACGTTCGTCGTCGACCCGCGGGCCAACAAGACCCAGATCAAGGAGGCCGTCCAGTCGGTCTTCTCGGTCAAGGTCACCGGGGTCAACACGATCAACCGCCAGGGCAAGCGCAAGCGGACCCGCACCGGCTTCGGCCAGCGTGCCGCCACCAAGCGCGCGATCGTGACCCTCGCCGAGGGCGACCGTATCGACATCTTCGGCGGTCCGACCTCCTGACGGAGGTCCGGATCGTCCGATATCGGACGAGGACTGAGAAATGGGTATCCGCAAGTACAAGCCGACGACTCCTGGCCGTCGTGGCGCCAGCGTCGCCGACTTCGTCGAGGTCACGCGGTCCACGCCGGAGAAGTCGCTGGTCCGTCCCCTGCACAGCAAGGGCGGCCGTAACAATTCCGGTCGTGTGACCGTTCGCCACCAGGGTGGCGGACACAAGCGCGCCTTCCGCGTGATCGACTTCCGTCGTCACGACAAGGACGGCGTGCCGGCGAAGGTCGCGCACATCGAGTACGACCCCAACCGCACCGCGCGTATCGCGCTGCTGCACTACGCCGACGGCGAGAAGCGCTACATCCTCGCGCCGCGCGGCCTCACGCAGGGCGACCGCATCGAGAACGGTCCCGGGGCCGACATCAAGCCGGGCAACAACCTGGCCCTCCGCAACATCCCGGTCGGTACCACGATCCACGCGATCGAGCTCCGTCCCGGTGGCGGTGCCAAGTTCGCCCGCTCCGCCGGTGCCTCCGTGCAGCTGCTCGCGAAGGAGGGCTCCATGGCCCACCTCCGCATGCCGTCCGGAGAGATCCGCCTGGTCGACGTGCGCTGCCGCGCCACCGTCGGCGAGGTCGGCAACGCCGAGCAGTCGAACATCAACTGGGGCAAGGCGGGCCGCAAGCGCTGGCTGGGCGTTCGCCCGACCGTGCGTGGTGTGGTCATGAACCCGGTCGACCACCCGCACGGTGGTGGTGAGGGCCGTACCTCCGGTGGCCGCCACCCGGTCTCCCCGTGGGGCAAGAAGGAAGGCCGTACTCGTTCTCCCAAGAAGGCGAGCAACAAGTACATCGTCCGCCGCCGCAAGACGAACAAGAAGCGCTAAGGACGGGTTGAGATGCCTCGTAGCTTGAAGAAGGGACCCTTCGTCGACGACCACCTGATGAAGAAGGTGGACGCTCAGAACGAAGCCGGTACCAAGAACGTCATCAAGACCTGGTCCCGTCGCTCCATGATCGTGCCGGCCATGCTCGGCCACACGCTCGCGGTGCACAACGGCAAGACCCACATCCCGGTGTTCGTCACCGAGTCGATGGTCGGCCACAAGCTCGGCGAGTTCTCGCCGACCCGCACCTTCCGGGGCCACGTCAAGGAAGACCGGAAGTCGAAGCGCCGCTAGTAGCGGATCGCATTCAGACACGTAAGTAACTGAAGGGACAACCATGGAAGCCAGGGCCCAGGCGCGGTACATCCGCGTCACGCCCATGAAGGCCCGCCGCGTGGTGGACCTCATCCGTGGCATGGACGCCACGGAGGCCCAGGCGGTCCTGCGATTCGCTCCGCAGGCCGCTTCCGTGCCGGTCGGCAAGGTGCTCGACAGCGCCATCGCCAACGCCGCGCACAACTACGACCACACCGACGCCGACAGCCTCTACGTTTCCGAGGCGTACGTCGACGAGGGCCCGACCCTGAAGCGGTTCCGTCCGCGCGCCCAGGGCCGTGCCTACCGGATCCGCAAGCGGACCAGCCACATCACTGTGGTCGTCAGCAGCAAGGAAGGAACCCGGTAATGGGCCAGAAGGTAAACCCGCACGGGTTCCGGCTCGGTGTCACCACCGACTTCAAGTCGCGTTGGTACGCCGACAAGCTGTACAAGGACTACGTCAAGGAAGACGTCGCCATCCGTCGGATGATGACGTCCGGCATGGAGCGCGCCGGCATCTCCAAGGTGGAGATCGAGCGCACCCGTGACCGCGTCCGCGTCGACATCCACACCGCGCGTCCGGGCATCGTCATCGGCCGCCGCGGCGCCGAGGCCGACCGCATCCGCGGTGACCTGGAGAAGCTGACCGGCAAGCAGGTCCAGCTGAACATCCTCGAGGTCAAGAACCCGGAGACGGACGCTCAGCTGGTGGCCCAGGCCGTCGCCGAGCAGCTGTCCTCCCGCGTCTCCTTCCGCCGCGCCATGCGCAAGAGCATGCAGTCGGCGATGAAGGCGGGCGCCAAGGGCATCAAGATCCAGTGCGGTGGCCGCCTCGGCGGCGCCGAGATGTCCCGCTCGGAGTTCTACCGCGAGGGCCGTGTGCCCCTGCACACGCTCCGCGCGAACGTGGACTATGGCTTCTTCGAGGCCAAGACGACCTTCGGCCGCATCGGTGTGAAGGTCTGGATCTACAAGGGCGACGTCAAGAACATCGCCGAGGTCCGCGCCGAGAACGCTGCCGCCCGTGCGGGTAACCGCCCGGCCCGCGGTGGCGCCGACCGCCCGGCCCGTGGTGGCCGCGGTGGCGAGCGGCGCGGTCGCAAGCCGCAGCAGGCTGCCGGCGCCGAGGCCCCCAAGGCCGAGGCCCCTGCCGCTCCGGCTGAGAGCACCGGAACGGAGGCCTGACCGACATGCTGATCCCCCGTAGGGTCAAGCACCGCAAGCAGCACCACCCGAAGCGCAGTGGTATGTCCAAGGGTGGAACGCAGGTTGCGTTCGGCGAGTACGGCATCCAGGCGCTGACCCCGGCGTACGTGACGAACCGCCAGATCGAGGCCGCTCGTATCGCCATGACCCGTCACATCAAGCGTGGCGGCAAGGTCTGGATCAACATCTACCCGGACCGCCCGCTCACCAAGAAGCCGGCCGAGACCCGCATGGGTTCCGGTAAGGGTTCTCCCGAGTGGTGGGTGGCCAACGTCAAGCCCGGACGCGTGATGTTCGAGCTGTCGTACCCCAACGAGAAGATCGCCCGTGAGGCGCTGACCCGTGCGGCCCACAAGCTGCCGATGAAGTGCCGGATCGTCAAGCGCGAGGCAGGTGAAGCGTGATGTCGGCCGGTACCAAGGCGTCCGAGCTGCGCGAGCTGGGCAACGAGGAGCTTCTGGCGAAGCTTCGCGAGGCCAAGGAAGAGCTGTTCAACCTCCGCTTCCAGGCGGCGACCGGTCAGCTCGAGAACCACGGCCGTCTGAAGGCGGTCCGTAAGGACATCGCCCGGATCTACACCCTGATGCGTGAGCGCGAGCTCGGCATCGAGACGGTGGAGAGCGCCTGATGAGCGAGAGCAACGTGACTGAGAACAACACCGAGGCGCGCGGATTCCGCAAGACCCGTGAGGGCCTTGTCGTCAGCGACAAGATGGACAAGACCGTCGTCGTCGCCGTCGAGGACCGCGTCAAGCACGCGCTGTACGGCAAGGTCATCCGCCGTACCAACAAGCTCAAGGCGCACGACGAGCAGAACGCCGCGGGTGTCGGCGACCGCGTCCTCCTCATGGAGACCCGGCCGCTGTCCGCGACGAAGCGCTGGCGCGTCGTCGAGATCCTCGAGAAGGCCAAGTAATTCCTGCGGGGCAAACCCCGCAGGACAGTTCCGCCAGGCTCCAACCGGGCTGAGCAATCAGCCCGGTTGGGGAACCGGCAGACAAACAGGAGATAGACGTGATCCAGCAGGAGTCGCGACTGCGTGTCGCCGACAACACTGGTGCGAAGGAGATCCTTTGCATCCGTGTGCTCGGTGGCTCCGGTCGCCGCTACGCGGGCATCGGTGACGTCATCGTCGCCACCGTCAAGGACGCGATCCCCGGTGGCAACGTGAAGAAGGGTGACGTCGTCAAGGCGGTCATCGTTCGCACCGTCAAGGAGCGCCGCCGCCAGGACGGCTCGTACATCCGCTTCGACGAGAACGCCGCCGTCATCCTCAAGGGCGACGGTGACCCTCGCGGCACCCGTATCTTCGGCCCGGTCGGCCGTGAGCTGCGCGAGAAGAAGTTCATGAAGATCATCTCGCTCGCGCCGGAGGTGCTGTAAGCATGAAGATCAAGAAGGGCGACCTGGTCCAGGTCATCACCGGCAAGGACAAGGGCAAGCAGGGCAAGGTCATTGCCGCTTACCCGCGCGACGAGCGTGTCCTGGTCGAGGGTGTCAACCGGGTCAAGAAGCACACCAAGGCCGGTCCCACGGCTCGCGGTTCGCAGGCCGGTGGCATCGTCACGACCGAGGCGCCGATCCACGTCTCCAACGTCCAGCTGGTCGTTGAGAAGGACGGCAAGAAGGTCGTGACCCGCGTCGGTTACCGCTTCGACGAAGAGGGCAACAAGATCCGCGTTGCCAAGCGGACGGGTGAGGACATCTGATGGCTACCACCACCACTCCGCGTCTGAAGACGAAGTACCGCGAGGAGATCGCGGGCAAGCTGCGTGAGCAGTTCTCCTACGAGAACGTCATGCAGGTTCCCGGCCTCGTCAAGATCGTGGTCAACATGGGTGTGGGCGACGCCGCCCGCGACTCCAAGCTGATCGAGGGCGCCATCCGCGACCTCACCACGATCACCGGTCAGAAGCCGGCCGTCACCAAGGCCCGCAAGTCCATCGCGCAGTTCAAGCTGCGTGAGGGTCAGCCGATCGGTGCCCATGTCACGCTCCGTGGCGACCGCATGTGGGAGTTCCTGGACCGCACCCTGTCGCTCGCGCTGCCGCGCATCCGCGACTTCCGTGGTCTGTCCCCCAAGCAGTTCGACGGCCGTGGCAACTACACCTTCGGTCTCACGGAGCAGGTCATGTTCCACGAGATCGACCAGGACAAGATCGACCGCGTCCGGGGTATGGACATCACCGTGGTCACCACGGCGACCAACGACGAAGAGGGCCGTGCTCTTCTCCGTCACCTCGGCTTCCCGTTCAAGGAGGCGTGAGCGAGATGGCGAAGAAGGCTCTGATCGCTAAGGCTGCTCGCAAGCCCAAGTTCGGTGTGCGCGCGTACACCCGCTGCCAGCGCTGCGGTCGTCCGCACTCCGTGTACCGCAAGTTCGGCCTCTGCCGCGTGTGCCTTCGTGAGATGGCTCACCGTGGCGAGCTGCCGGGCGTGACCAAGAGCTCCTGGTAATCCCCCACATAAGGGATTCCGGAAGCTCTCGGTAAGTAAAGGGCAGTGTCAGGTGCCCACCTCTCCATGGCTTAGGCTTGGAGGGTTGGGCGCCTGACGCCCATACGACTTACTACGCCGTAGGTCCACCGCGCCGCACCCGTCCCGTCTCGGATCGGGGAGAGGGATGGCGCACCAGGAAACCCCGGCGAGAGAGGCCGAAGGCCAATTCATGACCATGACTGATCCGATCGCAGACATGCTTACGCGTCTGCGGAACGCGAACTCGGCGTACCACGACACCGTGGCGATGCCGCACTCGAAGATCAAGTCGCACATCGCGGAGATCCTCCAGCAGGAGGGCTTCATCACGGGCTGGCGCGTCGAGGACGCCGAGGTCGGCAAGAACCTCGTCCTCGAGCTGAAGTTCGGCCCGAACCGTGAGCGCTCCATCGCGGGCATCAAGCGGATCTCCAAGCCCGGTCTCCGGGTGTACGCGAAGTCCACCAACCTGCCGAAGGTGCTCGGCGGCCTCGGCGTGGCGATCATCTCCACGTCCCACGGGCTCCTCACCGACAAGCAGGCCGGCAAGAAGGGCGTAGGCGGAGAAGTTCTCGCCTACGTCTGGTAACGGAAGGGAACGGAGGAAACAGCTATGTCGCGCATCGGCAAGCTCCCCATCGCGGTTCCCGCCGGCGTGGACGTCACCATCGATGGCCGCACGGTCTCGGTCAAGGGCCCCAAGGGCGAGCTGACCCACACCGTCGCCGCGCCGATCGAGATCGTCAAGGGTGAGGAAGGCGTCCTGAACGTCACCCGCCCCAACGACGAGCGTCAGAACAAGGCCCTGCACGGCCTGTCCCGCACGCTGGTGGCGAACATGATCACCGGCGTGACCCAGGGTTACGTGAAGAAGCTCGAGATCAGCGGTGTCGGTTACCGAGTGACCGCCAAGGGCTCGAACCTGGAGTTCGCGCTCGGCTACAGCCACCCGATCCTGGTCGAGGCCCCCGAGGGCATCACCTTCAAGGTGGAGACCCCGACCCGTTTCTCGGTCGAGGGCATCGACAAGCAGAAGGTCGGCGAGGTTGCGGCCAACATCCGCAAGCTGCGCAAGCCCGACCCGTACAAGGCCAAGGGCGTCAAGTACGAGGGCGAAGTCATCCGCCGCAAGGTCGGAAAGGCGGGTAAGTAAGCCATGGCATACGGACAGAAGATCCTCAAGGGCGACGCCTACAAGCGCGCCGCGATCAAGCGCCGTCACATCCGGATCCGCAAGCGGATCAACGGTACGGCGGAGCGTCCCCGTCTCGTGGTGACCCGCTCGAACCGCCACATCGTGGCCCAGGTGATCGACGACATCCAGGGGCACACCCTGGCGTCGGCGTCCACCCTGGACACCTCGATCCGCGGTGCCGAGGGTGACAAGTCCGCGCAGGCCAAGCAGGTCGGCGCCCTGGTCGCCGAGCGTGCCAAGGCCGCCGGCGTCGAGGCTGTCGTGTTCGACCGTGGTGGCAACCAGTACGCCGGGCGCATCGCCGCTCTGGCGGACGCCGCCCGCGAAGCCGGCCTGAAGTTCTGAGCCGGTTCCGTAGCTAGCGGAAACAGAGAGAGGTAATTCCAATGGCTGGACCCCAGCGCCGCGGTGGCGGTGCCGGTGGCGGCGAGCGGCGGGACCGGAAGGGCCGTGACGGCGGCGCAGCTGCCGCCGAGAAGACCGCGTACGTTGAGCGCGTTGTCGCGATCAACCGCGTCGCCAAGGTTGTGAAGGGTGGTCGTCGCTTCAGCTTCACCGCGCTGGTCGTGGTGGGCGACGGTGACGGCACCGTGGGTGTCGGATACGGCAAGGCCAAGGAGGTGCCGGCCGCCATCGCCAAGGGCGTTGAGGAGGCCAAGAAGCACTTCTTCAAGGTCCCCCGGATCCAGGGCACCATCCCGCACCCCATCCAGGGTGAGAAGGCTGCCGGCGTCGTGCTGCTCAAGCCCGCGTCCCCGGGTACCGGTGTTATCGCCGGTGGTCCGGTGCGTGCCGTGCTCGAGTGCGCCGGTATCCACGACGTGCTGTCGAAGTCGCTCGGCTCCGACAACGCGATCAACATCGTGCACGCGACCGTGGAGGCCCTGAAGGGCCTGCAGCGTCCCGAGGAGATCGCGGCCCGCCGTGGTCTGCCGCTCGAGGACGTCGCTCCCGCGGCCCTGCTGCGTGCGCGTGCCGGGGCGGGTGCGTAATCATGGCGCAGCTCAAGATCACGCAGGTCAAGTCCTACATCGGCAGCAAGCAGAACCACCGTGACACCCTGCGGTCGCTTGGTCTCAAGGGGATCAACACCGTGGTCGTCAAGGAGGACCGCCCCGAGTTCCGCGGCATGGTGCACACCGTCCGCCACCTCGTGACGGTCGAGGAGGTCGACTGATCATGGCGGAGCAGAACCCGCTGAAGATCCACAACCTCCGTCCCGCCCCGGGCGCCAAGACCGCCAAGACCCGTGTCGGTCGTGGTGAGGCGTCGAAGGGTAAGACGGCCGGTCGTGGTACCAAGGGCACCAAGGCCCGCTACCAGGTTCCGGAGCGCTTCGAGGGCGGCCAGATGCCGCTGCACATGCGCCTCCCGAAGCTGAAGGGCTTCAAGAACCCGTTCAAGACCGAGTACCAGGTCGTGAACCTCGACAAGCTGGCCGCGCTGTACCCCGAGGGTGGCGAGGTCACCGTCGAGGGCCTCGTGGCCAAGGGTGCCGTTCGCAAGAACAGCCTCGTCAAGGTCCTCGGCCAGGGCGAGATCTCCGTGGCGCTGCAGGTGACGGTCGACGCCGTCTCCGGCTCCGCCAAGGAGAAGATCACCGCCGCCGGCGGCACCGTCACCGAGCTCGTCTGAGTTCGCTGACTTGAACGATCCCACCGGGGACGCCCTTTGCGGGTGTCCCCGGTGGTGTTTTTCGAGCGATCACTTGGGCTGAGCGATCACCTGGGCCGCGTTGCGGGACCACGCTTTCGCGTTGGAACGCAACGTGGCCAACTCGCTCTTGCGCTGCTTCATGACCTCCAGCTCGTAGCCCGACTGCACAGAGACCATCACACCCAGGTAGTTGACCTGTTGCTTGCATTCCATGTCCGCAACAGCAGTCGTCTTCTCGAGTTGGCTGACCTTGTCGCCGGACCATCGATCGTCGTTCGCTGCGTCCTCGGGAGACCTGTACTGGTGTCCCTTCTTGGACATACAAGAGGACCAGTCGGCAGTCAACCGGGAAATCCTGGGGTCCTCCCGCGTTTTGAAGATGGCCTCCAGCCGCAGCACCTCGACATGCGCCTCGCTGAGGCCGGTCGGGCTGGCGAGCTCACGCCGGTCGAGTACGACGCCCCCTCCCGTGATCTTCTCCGGGATGTTCGTTCCCTCGGTGATCCGGTCGGCTGCCACGCGGGCACAGCCTCCTTCGGGCACCCCCTTACCCTTGTATCGCCGCAGCTTCCCTTCCATGAGCTCCTGCTGCGTTGTGGAGGCGCGGTCATCCCACGTGCCGCCCTTCGGAGTTGCGGACTCCGGAGGGTTGTAGCCATGCTGCTCCGCTTGGCTCAGGGGAAAGACGATGAACTCGGAATGACGGTGCTGCTGCTGAGCCGACTCCGGTTCGGGCATGGGGTTCTTGGTGTAGCCCAAGTCACTCAGGCACTTATTTATCAGCCTCGCTTCCGCCTGGTGAAGAGTCAGGGCATCATGCTGCGAGGGAAGAAAAGAGTCCAGTGGAGTTTTTATCCGGGTCGCGTCCAGATGCTTCGGTGTAGGCGCCGCCATGGTTTCAGGAAGCTCGCCGGACGCGCAGCCGCTCAGTGCGAGCAGGGCGACCGAGGCGAGAAACATCGTCTTGCGCATTTCCTTTTCCCCCTAAAAGCCGAATGGCCGACGCAGAAGGTCGGCCATTCGATCACTTACTTTTGTTTACGGGCAGCCGTACTTCGAGTAGGAGGACATCTCGTCGTTGAACCTCGCGTATGCGCCTGCGATGTTGCCGCCCCAGCCCTTGGGGAGGTTGAACTTCGGTCCGTGGAAGTCCTTGTCCCAGAAGAGGCTGTAGCCGTCACAGGACGTCCCGGTTCCAGCCGTGTACGACGAAATGGCGTCGTTGATGTTGCCGCTGTGGCTGAACCACTTGGGGCCGTTGCTGAAGTCCTTGTCAGGGGACCCCAGGTCGTAGTAGCCGTCGGCCTTGTGGCGATCATAGAGGCGGTAGACGCACAGATCGGTCTTGTGGCACGTGCCGTCACCACCGTCAGCGGCGGCCGGCGTCGCGAAGCCGACTGCGGAAGTTGCGATTGATGCGAATACAGCCGCCGTGACGGCAAGAATTCGACTCTTCTGCATGAAGAATCATCCCCTGTCTGGAACTCGGCAGTTGCCGAGAAATGAAAGGGGGCCGACAGAAAGCCGGGCATGATTGCAAGCTCTTCAATTAGTCGTCCCCCGTGAAAAGGATCGCCCATAAGGTTCCTGGTCAGGGAACCGAGCGACTCGATGAGTTTAAAGTCGCTCACCTGTTCACGTCAACCGCGTTATCTAGTAGGAGTGCGTTTGGGGTGATCTGTCCCTTTAGGTTGAAAAATAATCCACTTGGGAATGAGGCGGCGGAATTCGTTGAGATATGAAACGGGTGGGGGGGGGCCCCCCCCGGGGGGGCCCCCGACTCGTTGCATTGCCGTCTACAACCACGCCAGCGACGCCGCGCGCTCCAGTACGTTCCGTACGGCCGACTCGTCGCCGGCCGCTCCGCGCGGGACCTCCTGCGGCGGGTACCGTCCGCCGACCAGCAGGCAGAAGTCGACCGGATCCAGGGCGAGTTCGGCGCGTACGGGTTCGGCGTCGGAGCCCAGCACCCATTCCGGGCCGCCGGTCACGGAGAAGAGGACGGGCGGTGCGGTGGGCCCGAGGGCCGCGCCGAGGATGCGCACCGCGAGCCGGATCAGGTGCCGCAGGTGTTCCTCGGGCGGCGGCGGGACGGCCAGGCCCAGGGCGCGGCCGATGTCGTCGGTGTGGATCCAGGTCTCGAAGGCGCGCACGAGGAAGTGGTCGGTGACCGGCAGCCGCAGCCCCATCAGTGTCACCGCACGGGCGGCCGGCTGCGCATCGCGGGCCTCGGGTGCGCTGAGCAGGGCGGCCGCCTGCGCGGACCAGGCAGCGACGGTCTCCCCGGGCGGGCGCCCGCGCTCATGGGCGATCACCTCGGCGGTACGCCGGTTCCAGGCGGCGTCCCAGGGCGTGCCCTCCTCGATCCCGGAGGGCGGCCGGCCGGTGTCGACCCCGAGCTCCGTCGCGAGCGGTTCGTCGGCGGCGAGCAGGTGGGCCACGGTCGCGTGCACGTCCCAGTCGTGCACGACCGGCGTACCCCACCGGCCGTCCGCCTCGGACAGCAGCGCCTTCAGTCCGGAGACGGCAGCGGCGTAGGGGGCGGCATGCGGGGCGACGGCGGGGACGGCGGCACGGTGGCGAAGGGCACGGGACAGGACGGCGGAGGAGGGCCCCTCGAGCGGGGCCGATGCCGGGGGCCGCGCCTCGGACGGCGACCCGTCCGACGCAGACGCGGCCGGCGCCGGCCCTTCCAGCATCCGTACCACTGCCCTCAGCCGTTCCGCCTCCCTGGCGCATGTCTCGCAGGTGGCGAGGTGGGGTGGGATCGTCTTCTCGTCGGCCGGTTCCAGGGCGCCGAAGGCCCAGGCGGCCAGGAGTTCCCGTACGACGTCGTGATCGGTGGTCACCGTGTGCCTCCTTCCACTGCTGCCATCATGCGCCCCTTTCGAGGGCCGGGTCCGGCGGGTCGGCCAGGGATTCGGCCAGGGTGCGCAGGGCGGTGCGCAGGCGGGTCTTGGCGGTGCCCTCGGGGATGCCGAGTTCCACGGCCGCCTGCCGGTAGGTGCGGCCGGCGAAGTAGGCCAGGTGCACCACCTCCCGTTGCGGCTGCGGGAGTTCGGCGAGGGCGGAGTGCAGCAGCAAGGAGCGTTCCCGGTCCACGACCGTCTCGTCGGGGCCGGGACCGGGCTCCGGGATGGCGTGCAGCGCGGAGTCGTCGGCGCGGGCGTCCTTGCGGTGCCGGGCCTCGCTGCGCACCCAGTCCACGGCCCGCCGGTGGGCGAGCAGGGACAGCCAGGTGCGCAGTGAGCCGCGGTGCGGGTCGAAGGCGTACGGCCTGCTCCACAGCTGGGCGAAGACCTCCTGCGCCACGTCCTCCGCGGCGGCCGCGCTGCGCGTCACCCGCACGGCGACGCGCCGCACCAGCCCGCCGTACGCCGTGTACACCTCGGCCAGCGCGGACTCGTCGCCGTACACCAGCCGCCGGTGCAGTTCCGCGTCGGTCCCGACGCCCGCCTGCTCCACCGGCACCACCCCCGGTGCCCTTCCTAGCGTCCGCGGCGGGCCCGCGCCAGTGGTTCAGCCGGACAGCACGTCCAGCAGGCGGTCGACGTCGGCGGGCGTGTTGTACAGGTGGAAGGCGGCGCGCAGGTTGCCCGCGCGGTCGGAGACCTCGACGCCGGCGCGGCTCAGCTCGGGCTGGCGCTGTCCGAGGCCGGGCACGGAGACGATCGCCGAGCCGGGCGCCGGGACGGGTTCGTGGCCGAGCGTTGCCAGGCCCGCACGGAAGCGGTCGGCGAGCGACAGGTCATGCGCGTGTACGGCGGCCACGCCGAGTTCCTCGACCAGGGCCAGGGAGTGCCGGGCGCCGGTGTAGGCGAGGAGAGCGGGGCTCTCGTCGAACCGGCGGGCGGAGTGGGCGAGTTCCTTGACCGGGCCGTAGGTGCTGTCCCAGGGGTGTTCGCCGGCCGCCCAGCCCGCGAAGACGGGAGTGAGTCCGCCGAAGTCCTCCGGTACGACGAGGAAGGCCACGCCGCGCGGGCAGACGACCCACTTGTAGGCGACGGAGGAGACGTAGTCGAAGTTGTCCGCGGCGAGCGGCAGCCAGCCGACGGCCTGGGACACGTCGATGAAGGTGCGCGCCCCGTGCGCGCGGGCCGCCTCGCGGATCGCCGGCAGGTCGGCGATCCGGCCGTCCGCCGACTGCACGGCGCTCACGGCGACGAGCGCGGTGTCCGGGCGGACCGATTCGGCGAGCCGCTCCAGGGGCACGCTGCGCACCTTCAGGTCCCGGCGGACGTGGAAGGGGTTCACTAGGGAGCTGAAGTCGGCCTCGGCGGTGAGCACCTCGGCGCCCTCGGGCAGCGCGGCGGCGATCAGCCCGCTGTGCACGGCGACGGAGGCCCCGGCCGCGACCCGGCTCGCCGGCACCCCGACGATCCGGGCGAAGGCGGCCCGGCAGGCCTCCACGTCGGCGAACATGTCCTGCGGCACGCCTTCGGCCAGGGACAGTGCGGCGGCGTGCAGCGCCGCCACCGTGCGGGCCGGCAGCAGGCCGGTGCTCGCGGTGTTGAGGTAGGTGTTCTTCGGGGCGAACTCGGCGCGGACGAGGCTCTCGAAGGTCTCCATGGGGTCCACTCTGCGGTCCCGGGAAGCCCACGTCCATTGCGTATTTCTACGTGGTTTCCCTAAGGACCGCTTATGGACCGGCCCTCACCTGCGGCTTCAGTGCTGCGGCACCGCGCACCCGTCCGGACCGCACGCCTCGGCGCCCGCGTCGTCGATCAGCTTCAGCGGCGACCGCTCGCCCCACGCCTGGGTGAGTGCCTGGCCGAACACCTCGGCGGGCTGCGCGCCGGAGACGCCGTACTTCCGGTCGAGGACGAAGAACGGCACCCCGGTGGCACCGAGCTGCGCGGCCTCCCGCTCGTCGGCCCGGACCTCGTCGGCGTAGGCGCCCGGATCGGCGAGCACCTTGCGGACGCCGGCCTCGTCGAGCCCGGCGGCGACGCCGATCTCCACCAGCCGCTCGTCGTCGTTGAAGACGGACCGCTCCTCGGCGAAGTTCGCCTCGTACATCAGCTGGACGAGCTCGCCCTGCCGGCCGTGCTCCTTGGCGAAGTGGAGCAGCCGGTGCATGTCGAAGGTGCTGCCGTGGTCCCGCCCGCGGGTCCGGTACTCCAGCCCCTCGGCGGCGGCCTGCGCCCCCAGGTTGTCCTCCCCGGCCTGCGCCTGGACCTCGCTCATGCCGTACTTCTTCGTGAGCATCGTCAGCACGGGCTGCACGTCGTCCTTGGCCCGCCCGGGGTCCAGCTCGAACGACCGGTGCACGACCTCGACCTCGTCGCGGTGCGGGAACTCCGCCAGCGCCTTCTCGAAGCGGGCCTTGCCCACGTAGCACCAGGGGCAGGCGATGTCGCTCCAGATCTCGACGCGCATGGGTTCTCGCTCTCTCAGGCTCGTACCGGGTACGGAGACTCCCTCCGCCGGTGCGTGAACGTTCAAGCGACCGGTTTCATTCCCGTACGCCGGCTCAGCTGCCGTCCCGCAGATCCCGCGGCCAGCTCGGCCGGAACTCGATGTGGTCGTACGTCACCACGCATCCCTCCCCCAGCGGCGACTGGGTCATGAAGCCGACCAGGGCCGCTCCCGTCTCCTTCTCGCCGCCCAGCGTGAACAGCCGCACGAAGGTCCAGCGCTCACCGTCGCGGGAGGCGTGGAAGGCGAAGGAGCGACCGGTGCGGCTCACCCGCAGCCACACCGACGTCCCGTCCACCGTGAAGGAGTTGGCGTCGTCGGAGTGGCCCCGGGTCACCACCGTGCAGACGGTCGGCACATCCGGCGAGTACTCCAGACACAACTTGGCCCAGGCCCGCTCCCCGACATGGACGTAGAGCACCCCGGCGTCGAAGGCCGCGTTGAACCCGACGGCGACCCGGGCGATCAGCTGGAAGTCACCCTCCGGCGCCCCGAGCAGCCGCGGCGCGTCGGAGGCGGGGTCGAGCGCCTCACCGGTAGGCGACACGAACCGGTCCTGCCGGGCCCCGGCCCATCCGGTGAGGACGCCGTCCTCGTAGGACCAGTGCCCGTCGGGGCCATAGGTGCGCAGTGCAAACGGGAGTTCGGGGAGTTCGAAGTCCATCCCGCCAGTGTTCCAGCCGGGCCGGGAGCCCTGCCCACCGGGCGGTGGAACGGAGCTTGACGAACCGTCACGCCCGCCTCCCGGCGTCGGCCTCGGCCTCGGCCTGGTGGGGACCGGGTCCAAGCAAGATCGCGAAGTCAGACTGGGTCATTAGGCCATAAATGGACACATCTCACACGGCTCGATACGGTCGAATTACACGCGCTACAGCTGCAGCAGTGATCAGCGAGCAGAGAAGTCGGCGCCAGAGGCCGGAATTCACCGGCCCGAATAGTACCCAGCGCATCGCGCAGCTGTGCAAGTACCGGTCCCGGTCCGCAACCTCACAACTGACGCTCCGACCGGGGCAGGTCACCGTCGGCACGTACCAGTCTCGAAGGAAGAAGACAGCTATGCGCCCGAAGCAAACCATCGCACTGGTGGCGAGCCCCCTCGTCGTGGCCGCGGCCCTGGCGCTCCCGACCACGGCCATGTCGCAGAACTCGGACGCCTCGGTGGCGTCCGCCCCACAGGCCCCGAACCAGCCCACGCCCACTCCCACAGATCGGCGCCCCCCCGGCGAGCAGCCTCCCACTCCTACTCCGAAGCCGACGAGGACACTTACACCGACCCAGGAGGGCAATCGGGACGGACGGGTGGCCGGGAGGATTGACGGCGAAGACTGCAATTACAAACAGTCCTTTGCGCCGAAGAAGAAGAACTCGAGGTACATGGCGGCCTACAACGCAGCTTACGAGCGGAACTACAACGCGACCTGCATCGAGGAGGAGGAGTAGAGCTTGTCGCGGAGCCCCGCGTCGGATGTCCGGGGTCTGCGAAGGCAGGCCCCGCCACGTCGACTGCGGGGCCTGCCGCGCGAGCGAGGCTCTCCCGCGGTGAACTCGCCGTCCACCACTGCTTCTCACCCCACCCGGTGCCGTGCGTACGCCGGTCCGGGCCGGTCGGGTCAGACCTCCGTCCGCCCGTTGAACCGCCGCGGCAGCCCCAGCGGGTTGTCGTCGCGCAACTCCGGCGGGAGCAGCGCCTCGGGCGTGGTCTGGTACGTCACCGGGCGCAGCCAGCGTTCGATGGCGGTGCCGCCCACCGAGGTGGAGGTGGACGTCGTCGCCGGGTAGGGGCCGCCATGGTGCTGGGCGGGGGCGACTGCAACACCCGTCGGCCAGCCGTTGACCAGCACGCGTCCGGCGAGCGGCGTCAGCTCCGCAAGCAGCTCGGGCCCACGCCCCTCCCCCGCGGCCTCCTCCGTCGAGAGGTGAACCGTCGCCGTGAGATTCCCCGGCAGCCGCGAAAGCACGGCCTTGGCCTCGGCCTCGTCCTCGTAGCGGGCGACGACGGTCACCGGCCCGAAGCACTCCTCCAGGAGCAGGTCGTACTCCCCCTCCTGCGCGAGCTTCTCCGCCGGAACCGTGAGGAAGCCCGCGCTCACCGTGTGCTCGCCGCCCGCGCCCGGCGTCACGGGCGACTCCACGTCGGGGAGTTCCGCACGCTCCGCGACACCGGCGACGAAGTTGTCCCGCATACGGTGGTCGAGCAGCACGCCCGCCTCGGTGTCGCTGACCGCCTCCGTCAGCGACTTCACCAGCCGGTCCCCGGCCGCACCCTGCGGCGCCAGCACGAGACCCGGCTTCACGCAGAACTGTCCGACGCCCAGCGTCATGGAACCGGCGAGCCCGCCGCCGATCTGCTCGGCGCGCTCCGCTGCCGCGGCCTCGGTGACGAGCACCGGGTTCAGGGAGCCCAGCTCACCGTGGAACGGGATCGGCACCGGACGCGCGGCGGCCGCGTCGAACAGGGCCCGGCCCCCTCGTACGGAACCGGTGAAGCCCGCCGCGGCGACCAGCGGGTGCTTGATCAGCTCGATGCCCGCCTCGAAGCCGTGGACGAGACCCACGACCCCCTCGGGGATGCCGTGCTCCGCGGCGGACCGGCGCAGCACGGCCGCGACCAGCTCGGACAGCGCGGGGTGGTCGGGGTGGGCCTTGACGACCACCGGGCAGCCCGCGGCGAGCGCGCTCGCGGTGTCGCCGCCGGCGACGGAGAAGGCGAAGGGGAAGTTGGAGGCGGAGTAGACGGCGACGACGCCGAGCGGGACCTTGTAGCGGCGCAGGTCCGGGATGGGCGGGGTGGCGGTGTCGTCGGGGTGGTTGATGACGACGTCGAGGAAGGCGCCCTCGTCGACGATGTCGGCGAAGGCCCGCAGCTGGTAGCAGGTGCGGGCGAGTTCGCCGGTCAGCCGGACCGGGCCGAGCGCGGTCTCGGCGTCGGCGGCCTCGACGAGCTGGTCCTTGGCGTCCTGGAGCCGGTCGGCGGCGGTGCGCAGGAAGGCCGCGCGGACCGCGCGGTCGGCGAGGTCGCCGCGGACGGCATGGGCGGCGCGGACGGCGGCGTCCACCTCCTGGGCTGTGGCCTCCACCGCAACCTGTTCACGCTGCTTCCCGGTTCGGGGGTCGACACTCCAGACTGGTGCTGCTGCCACCGCGGGTCCCTCCACACATGTAATGCCGCAGTTCTTGGTCATCCACCAGGGTCGTTCGATATACTGAACATTGTCTCTGATGGTGAATATGCTGTTGGAGACTATTTCCCGTCGAACGAAGGGGTCAAGGGCGATGTCGGCAGGCGAGACGGGGGGCGGAGCGCAGGTCAAGTCCGCGGTACGGACGGTTGAGCTGCTCGAATACTTCGCCGGACGCCCAGGTATGCACTCGCTCGCGGCGGTCCAGGAGGCCGTGGGCTATCCCAAGTCGAGCCTGTACATGCTGCTGCGCACGCTCGTCGACCTCGGCTGGGTGGAGACCGACGCGACGGGCACGCGGTACGGGATCGGCGTACGGGCGCTGCTGGTGGGGACGTCGTACATCGACGGCGACGAGGTGGTCGCGGTGGCCCGGCCCACGCTGGACCGGCTGTCGGACGACACGACGGAGACGATCCACCTCGCGCGCCTGGACGGGACGAACGTCGTCTACCTGGCCACCCGGCAGTCGCAGCACTACCTGCGCCCCTTCACCCGCGTCGGCCGCCGCCTCCCCGCGCACTCCACCTCCCTCGGCAAGGCGCTGCTGAGCACGTACACGGACGAGCAGGTCCGCAAGATGCTGCCGGAGACCCTCCCCGCCCTCACCGAGAACACCATCACCGACCGGGAGAAGCTGATCGAGGAGCTGCACCAGGTACGGGAGCAGGGGTACGCCGTGGACCGCGAGGAGAACACGCTGGGCCTGCGCTGCTTCGGCGTGGCCATTCCCTACCGCACGCCGGCCCGGGACGCGATCAGCTGCTCGATCCCGGTGGCCCGCCTCACCCCGGCACACGAGCAGATGGTGAAGGACGCCCTGTTCGACGCCCGCGACCGGCTGACGCTCGCCACTCGTAGGCTCTGAGCCTCGCAGGCTCGCCAGTCTGATTAGCGGTCCGTAGCGATTCTGTGGCAGAGTGTCACGTGCACGCTCGGCGCCCAGGCGACGTCGGGCACCCTCCTCGGCCTATAGCTGTGCAGGCTGGTCGAGCAGCGTCCGGAGGGACGTGCCACACGGGCTGACGGCACCGGCCGCTCAGCACCAGGGCACGAAGACGATTGGCTCACACCCTGAGCAGCACTGAGGGTCACTAAGCCAATCAGAGACGCTCTGACTCCATGGATGTGGAGGAGTCTGGCCCCACCGCTCACGCGGCGGGGCCAGAACTGCGTCGCGGACCGCCGTACGCCCGGGCGGCGGCGGACAACGAGGGCTCGCTGCGGGTGTTGCACAAGTGGGGGTTCCGGGTGACCGCGCAGGCGAGGGGCTTCGCCAACGCGCGCGGCGAGGAGATCAACGAGCTGGTCCTGGCGTTGGAGGGCTGAGCGGGCCTCCCCCATGCGGCGGAGACGGATCACCGTCGCGCAGGAGGTGGGCCCCTGCCGTCGCGCGGGAGCGTGGACGCATGACGCAGACACTCGCTTCTGAGCAGGTGACGCCCACCGTCGGGGCCGACCGGTCCCGTCGGTTGCTGCGCGCCGTCGCGATCGTCTCCTGTGTGCCGTATCTCGCGCTCAAGGTCGCCTGGATCGCCGGGAGTCACATCGGGATCCCTCAGGGCAGCCCGCTGCTGGAGCACCGGGGGAGCATGGCCGTCGCCAACGCCATCACCGTCCTCCTGGACGGTGCGGTGATCGTGCTCGCCCTGGTGCTGACCCGGCCGTGGGGGCTGCGGGTCCCGGCGTGGCTGCTGGCCTTCCCGGTGTGGGTGGCCACCGGCCTGCTCGCGCCGATCATGGCGGGCTTCCCGATCCAGCTCCTGGCCGACGTGCTTGCCGGCACCCCGGGAAGCGCCCCGGGCGACAGCGAGCCGTTCCTCGACGCCTGGGTCTTCGGGGTCGTCTACTCGGGGTTCATCGTGCAGGGATTCGCCCTCGGCGCCCTGTTCGTGCCGTACACCCGGGACCGCTGGGGCCGGCTGTGGCAGGGGCGGGTCTGGGAGCTTCCGGCCGGCGTCATCGGGGCGGCCCAGCGGGCGGTCGCGGCCGCGGCCGCCGTACTCGCTCCGCTGCCCTTCGCGGTGCACCTCCTGTGGGCGTGCGGCGGCACCGCCGGGCTGGACGAGGCCCGGGTCGCCGACCGGACGAGTGGCTTCCACGTGATGGAGGCGCTGTCCGCCGCCTTCCTCGCCATGGCTGTCACCGGCGGCTTCCTGCTCGCCTTCCGGCGCGGCCGGGCCCTGCCCGTCAAGCTGCCCCTCGCACTCGCCTGGGTCGGCTCCGCCGCCACGGTCTGCTGGGCCGCCTGGTTGTCGCTGGCGCCTCTCACCGACGTGGCCGACGAGCCGACACCGCTGATGAACCTCGCCTACGCTGGCCAGATGATCGTCGGCATCCTCGTCGCCTGCCTCGGCGTCCACTTCCTCGCGGAGCGGTCCGCGGGCCGGAAACGCCGTACGGCATGAGCCGGTTCATCCGGTTCCTGTTCGGCAGGCGGGCGCGTCGCCGCTGGCTCCATCTGATCATCGGCGGCGCGCTCGCCATGCCGTACGTCTTCGTGGGCCAGCTCGTCGTCGGTCCCGCCACCGACTCCCGGTACGTCTTCAACGACCTGCCCCTGCAACTCCTCTCCTTCGCCGTCGGGTTACCCCTCGCCGCGGTGACCTCCGTGCTGTTCCCGCTGACCCGGCCCCTGGAGGCCGGCGCCGTGCGGTGGCTGTGCGGGATCGACGGGGACCGGCTCGCCGACGGGCCGGCCCGGACGCGGGACGCGAAGGGGCGTACGGCGGCCTGGTTCACGCTGCATCTCGGGCTCGGCGGGATCATCTCCGGGATGTCGCTGGCGGTGCCGCCGTTCGCCGGCTTCCTCGTCGCGCTGCCGCTGATCGTGTGGCTGGACGGTACGGAGTTCGTCGAGTTGCCCGAAGTCCTCGAACAGACCTGGGTGGTGGCGCTCGCGCCGGTCGCGGGCACGGCGACGCTGCTCGCGCTCGCCGGCTGCGCGGCCGTCTGTGGCGCGCTCCTCGCCCGCTGGGCGCCCGCGCTGCTCGGCCCCACGCCCGAGGACCGGCTCGCGGCGGCCGAGGCCCGCGCCGCCGACCTCGCCGTACGCAACCGGCTCGCGCGCGAGTTGCACGATTCGGTCGGCCACGCGCTCAGCGCCGTCACCCTCCAGGCGAGCGCGGCCCGCCGAGTCCTCGACACCGACCCGGAGTTCGTCCGCGAGGCCCTGGCCGCGATCGAGGACACGACCCGGCGCACGGTCGGTGAACTCGACGCCGTGCTCGGCGTGTTGCGGGACGGCGACGCCCCCGGTACGGCCCCGGCGCCCACCCTCGCCGCCGACCTCGACTGCCTCCTGCGCCGCACCCGCGCAAGTGGGCTGCGGGTGACCGCCACGGTCGACGCCGACCCCGCGGCCCTGCCGCCCGTCCTCTCCCGCGAGGCCTACCGCATCGTGCAGGAGGGGCTGAGCAACGCCCTCAAGCACGCCGGTGACGGGGCGGCCGTACGGCTGCGGATCGAAGTGACCGACGGGCACCTGGAGATCACCGTCGAGAATCCCGTCGCCTCCACCCCCGAGCTCCGCCCCGGTGGCGGTCACGGCCTGCGGGGCATCGCCGACCGGGCGCGGCTGCTGGGCGGGACGACGCGGGCCGGCGCCGTGCAGGGGATGTGGCGGCTGTACGTACGACTTCCCACGAAGGGACCCGCATGACGACCCGCCCGCCCATCCGCGTCGTCCTCGCCGACGACGAGCGCATGGTGCGCACTGCCCTGCGCGCCATCCTCTCCGCCGAGCCGGACCTGGAGGTGGTCGGTGAGGCGGCGACCGGGGCCGAGGCCGTGTCCGTCGTGCGGGAGCGGCGGCCCGACGTGGTCCTCATGGACGTGCGCATGCCGGAGATCGACGGCATCCGGGCCACCGAGCAGATCCTGGCCACGCTCGACGAACCGCCGCGTGTTGTCGTCGTGACCACCTTCGAGAACGACTCCTATGTGTACGACGCCCTGCGCGCCGGAGCCGCCGGGTTCCTGCTGAAGCGGGCCGACGCCGACGCGCTCGTCCAGGCCGTACGGCTCGTCTCGCACAGCGACACCCTGCTGTTCCCGTCGGCCGTGCGCACGCTCGCGGCCGAGCACGCGCGCGCGTACCCCGCTCCACCGCCCTGGGTGGCGCGGCTCACCGGCCGCGAGAGCGATGTGCTGCGACTGATGGCGCAGGGCCTGACCAACGCGGAGATCGCGCGGCGCATGGAGGTCGGTCCGGCCACCGTGAAGTCGCATGTGGCTGCGATCCTGGCGAAGACCGGCACCCGGGACCGCACACAGGCGGTCATCGCCGCCTACGAGGCGGGCTTCATGAACGCTCGATGAGAAAACGGGGCGCAAGGGAACGATTACCCCCCTCCTGATCGTCCCTGGGAGTGGGATGAACAAGACGATCAGGCGGGCGTCCGTCTTCGTGCTGCTGCTGGTGTTCGCTCTGCTGGTCAGGGCGACCTGGGTGCAGTTCTACGACGGCCAGGCGCTCGCGGACGACAAGAACAACCGGCGGAACGCGATCGAGCTGTACAGCGAGCCGCTCGGCAACATCGTCGTGGGCGGCGAGGCGGTCACCGGCTCGGTGCCGATGAAGAGCGGCGACCTCGCCTACCGGCGGACGTACACGGACGGCCCGCTGTACGCGGCGGTGACCGGCTACAGCTCGCAGGCGTTCGGGGCCACACAGCTGGAGGGCATCTACCGGGACCTGCTCGACGGAACCGACAACCGTCTCAAGAGCGTGCTGAACACGGTCACCAACAAGCGGTCGGACCCGGGCAACGTGATCACGACGATCGACCCGGATGTGCAGAAGGCGGCGTACGACGCGCTCGGCGACAAGAAGGGCGCGGCCGTCGCGATCGACCCCACGACCGGGAAGATCCTGGCGGTCGTCTCCACTCCGTCGTACGACCCGTCGCGGATCACCACGGGTGACTCGGCCGCCTGGGAGCAGCTGACCAAGGACTCCGAGAAGCCGATGACGAACCGCGCGCTGCGCCAGCCGCTGCCGCCGGGTTCGACGTTCAAGCTGGTCGTGGCGGCGGCCGCGCTGGAGGACGGCCTGTACTCGTCGGTGGACGAGAAGACGGACAGCCCGGACCCGTATCCGCTGCCGCAGTCGAGCGACAGGCTGACGAACGAGAACCCGTCCGCCCCGTGTGAGAACGCCTCGATCCGGGTGGCTCTTCAGTACTCGTGCAACAACGTCTTCGGGAGCATGGCCGTCGACCTGGGCCAGGACAAGGTCCGGGCGATGGCGGAGAAGTTCGGCTTCAACGACGACGAGCAGGATGTGCCGGTGCGCGCGTACGAGAGCGTGTACCCGTCGGACATGGACGACGCGCAGACGGCCCTGTCGGGCATCGGCCAGTTCGATGTCACCGCGACGCCGCTGCAGATGGCGATGGTCTCAGCGGCCATAGCCAACGACGGCAAGCTGGTCTCGCCGCATATGGTGTCGCAGATCACCGACAGCAGCGGTGATGTGCTGCAGGACTACGACGACAACGCCTCGACGGAGGAGATCGTGAGCTCCTCGACCGCCGAGCAGCTCCAGTCGGCGATGCAGACGGTGGTCGAGGAGGGCACGGGGACGAACGCGCAGATACCCGGGGCCACGGTGGGCGGCAAGACCGGCACGGCCCAGCACGGCGAGAACAACAGCAAGACGCCGTACGCCTGGTTCACGTCCTACGGGAAGGCCGACGGCAAGGAGGTCGCCGTCGCGGTCGTGGTGGAGCAGTCGGACGCGGCGCGTTCGGAGGTCAGCGGCAACGGGCTGGCGGCGCCGGTGGCCCAGGCGGTCATGGATGCGGCGTTGAAGTAAGGGGGTGGGGGCAACCCGCGCCAGAAGGTTCCCCCCACCGGTTACTTCACGCCCAGAATCTGTTCGATCGGGTCGATCGCGAAGTACACCAGGAACAGCACCGAGGTCCCCCACAGCAGCCAGTGGACCTCCTTCGCCTTGCCCAGCACCGTCTTGATCAGGACGTAGGCGACGAAGCCCGCGCCGATGCCGTTGGTGATGGAGTACGTGAACGGCATCACCGCGATGGTGAGGAACGCCGGGATGGCGATCTCGTACCTGTCCCAGTCGATCTGCTTGACCTGGGTCATCATCAGGAAGCCGACGGCGACCAGGGCCGGGGCGGCCGCCTGGAGCGGGACGATGGTGAGCAGCGGGGTGAAGAACAGGGCGAGGGCGAACAGGCCGCCGGTGACCAGGTTGGAGAAGCCGGTGCGCGAGCCCTCGCCGACGCCGGCCGCCGACTCGATGTAGGAGGTCGCCGAGGACGACGAGGCGGCGCCGCCCGCGACGGCCGCGGCGCCGTCGATCAGCAGGACGCGGCCGAGATTCGGGACCTTGCCGTCCTTGTCCAGCAGCCCGGCCTCCGTGCTGATGCCGACGACCGTGCCCATGGTGTCGAAGAAGTCGGACAGGATCAGCGTGAAGACCAGCAGGACGACGGTGATGACGCCGACGCCGGGCTCGCCGAACGCGCCGAACAGGCTGAAGTCGCCAATCAGTCCGAAGTCGGGGGCGTCGATGACCTGGTCGGGCAGCTCGGGCGTGGTCAGGCCCCAGGTCTTGATGTCGGCGATCGAGTTGATGACGATCGCGACGACGGTCATGGTGACGATGCTGATGAGGATGGCGCCCTTGACCTTGCGGGCGAGCAGTCCGATGGTCAGCAGCACGCCGAGGCAGAAGACGAGAATCGGCCACCCGGTGAGCGTGCCGGTGCCGCCGAGCTGAACCGGCACCGTGGTGTTCGCGGCGTCCGGGATGCGGCTGACGAAGCCGGCGTCGACAAAGCCGATGAAGGCGATGAACAGGCCGATACCGACGCTGATCGCCTGCTTGAGCGCCTGCGGGATGGCGTGCATGACGGCCTCGCGCAGCCCGGTGACGACAAGTACGCAGATCAGCAGGCCTTCGAGGACGATCAGGCCCATCGCGTCGTCCCAGCTCATCAGCGGGGCGATCTGGAAGGCGACGACCGCGTTGAGGCCGAGTCCGGCGGCCAGGGCGAGGGGCAGATTGCCGCCGATGCCCATGATGACCGTCATGACCGCGGCCACCAGGGCGGTGGCGGTGGTGAGTTGCACCGCGTCGAGCTGCTCGCCGTACTTGTCCCTGGCACTGCCCAGGATGATCGGATTCAGGACAAGGATGTAGGCCATGGTGAAGAACGTGGCGAAGCCGCCGCGTATCTCCCGGCCGAAGGTGGACCCTCGCTCGGAAATCCTGAAGAACCCGTCGATGCTGTTCGCCGCCGGTGGCGGGGCACTTGGCCGGTCGGTCACCTTCTGCGTTTCGGACATGGCGGACACTCCTTGGCGCCTGAATGATCTGTGTGCGGATGCTGGCTGGATTGTTCCCTCGTTGAACCTGTTTCAGGTTTTCTCCGTGTTACGGAATCGGGTTCGGCCTGCCATACCGCGTTCGAAGCCCCGTACGAATCACATGAGTATCGCTGATACAGTTCCGGATCTCATCCCGGCGTACGGCAGTTCGATGCCGGGCCAACGCTTCGAGGAGAGACCGCCCGTGGGGACAGTCGTCGACGACGCCGCCTCCGTGGAGTTCCATGCCTTCTTCGAGCGCCACTACGCCGAACTGGCCCGTCTGGCCCATCTGTTGACGGGTGAGGCGGACGCGGCCGACGATCTCGCGGCGGATGCGCTGCTGGCGCTGTGGCACCGCTGGGACCGGGTGCGCGCGGCCGACCATCCGGTGGCGTACGCGCGCGGAGTGGTCGCCAATCTCGCCCGCACCCGCATCCGCAGCGCGGTGCGCGAGCGGCGCCGGATCGCCCTGTTCTGGTCCCAGCGCGAGGAGAAGACCGAGAACCCGGACATAGCGGGCTCGGTGGATGTACAGGCGGCGCTGCGCAGGCTGCCGTTCCGCAAGCGGGCCTGTGTGGTGCTGCGGCACGCCTTCGACCTGTCGGAGAAGGACACCGCGCTCGCCCTGGGTGTGTCGGTGGGTACGGTGAAGAGCCAGACCTCGAAGGGAATGGCCGAGCTGCAACGATTGCTCGGCACACAACAGGCTCCGCAGAAGGTGCACGCGGCGATGGCGCGCACCGGTGAGGCCGGAGGAAGGGACCGATGACGATGCAGCGGGACGTGCACGGCGAGCTGCGCGCCCGGCTGCACGAGGCGGCCGAGGCGCACGAGCCCGACCGCGCGCGCATCCTGGCCCGGATCGAGCGCGGTATGACCGAGGAGGTCCGCGGCGGCAGCGGCCACCGGGCGACCCTCCCGCCGGCGTTCGGCTGGCTGCGGGTCGCGGGTGCGACGGCCGCGGTCGCGGGGGTGCTCGCGGTCGGCGGGTACGCGGTCGCGTCCGCGGTGAAGGAGGAGGCTCCCCCGCAACGGAAGGTCGCCGTGTCGGCGACGCCCACGCCGTCGCCGGAGGCGACGAGCCGGCCGCCCGCGTTCCCGGTGGACCCGGAGCCCAGCCGCCCGGTGGAGTCCCGGAAGGAGGAGCCCAGCTCGCCCCCGGCGCAGTCGCCGTCCGCCTCGGCGTCCGCACCGGCACAGCTGCCCGCCGACGCCGGCGTCGAGGACGGTCCGCTGTGGTCGGACGGCTCGGTGGACCCGCACAGCAACGACTTCTGGGCGCAGAGCAACATCACCGTCAAGACCAGCGAGCAACTGACCGAGCTGACCGTGCAGTTGAGGATCGCGCAGACCGGCGGAGTCTCCTCGACCGGCGCCTGGCGGTCACTGCCGGAGGACGACTTCACGCTGACGGTCGGCGAGCAGGACGGCTTCCTGGTGTACACCTGGGTGCTCAAAGAGGGCCGTACGGTCCCGGCGGGCGAGTGGGTGTTCGCCGGGCAGTACGACCACGAGCGCGGCGGCCGGGACGCCAAGGACGACGGCTACGCGGCGACCGCGCGGGCGGGCTCCGAAGAGCTGTCCGTGGCGGGCGACTTCGCTGCCCAGGACGACGACTCGTCCGAGGGCGACTCGTAAAAAATTTCTGGAGACACGGCAACCCATTCCTCACCGGTGACGACCACAAGGCGCAAGAGTCACCACCCACTTGAGGAATCGGTACATGACTGCACCAGCAGAACAGCGCGTGAGGCACCGCCGCCGGGTCACCAGGCGGCGTGCCGTGATCGGCTCCGTGGCCGCGCTCGGCATCACCGGAGCGGCGTTCGCCACCACGTCGCTGCTGTCCACCGCCGGCGCCGCGTCCAGCTGGCCGACCGCCAAGGGCAACAAGGCGGTGAGCAGCACCATCTCGGTGTCGGGCACGTACGACGGCGGCTACCAGCGTTTCTACGGCAGCGGCGAACTGGGCGGCACCGGCCAGGAGGAGGGCCAGGACCCGATCTTCCAGCTGAAGGACGGCGCGGTCCTGAAGAACGTCATCCTGGGCTCCCCCGCCGCCGACGGCATCCACTGCCAGGGCAGCTGCACACTGCAGAACGTGTGGTGGGAGGACGTCGGCGAGGACGCCGCCACGTTCAAGGGCAAGTCGGCGTCGTCCGTCTACACCGTGTACGGCGGCGGTGCGAAGAACGCCAGCGACAAGGTCTTCCAGTTCAACGGCGCGGGCAAGCTGGTCGTGACGAAGTTCCAGGTGTCGGACTTCGGCAAGCTGGTGCGCACCTGCGGCAACTGCTCCACGCAGTACAAGAACCGCTCGATCATCATCAACGACGTCGATGTGACGGCGCCGGGCAAGTCGATCGTCGGCATCAACTCCAACTTCGGCGACACGGCCGCCCTGCGCAAGGTGCGCATCCACGGCGACAGCAGCAAGAAGATGAAGGTGTGCACCCGCTTCCAGGGCAACAACACCGGTGCGGAGCCCAAGGAGCTCGGCAGCGGCCCGGACGGCACACACTGCCGCTACACGGCCTCCGACGTCACCTACAAGTGAGTCGCTGAGAGCTGCCGGCCCGAGCCCCCCTCGGGCCGGCCTGTCGGACCGAGCCCCCCTCGTCCGGCACACGGAACGCCCCCGCCGGTGACGACCGGCGGGGGCGTTCCCCTGTGTTTCCCCGGCTACTTCATCGTCGCGCCGATGCTCGTGGATCCGGTGGTCAGGAAGGTGGTCGACGGCAGCGAGCCGTCCGCACCGCGGGCGCCGTACGCGGTCTTCGCGTCCGTGGTGGCGAACGCCGGTGTGGCGACACCCGCGTCCCAGTTGTTGGCCGCCGAGACGGTGGCACCGCCGAGCTTCGCCTTCGCGTCGCCGTTGCCGACGGCGAGGTTGCGTGCGAGACGCGCCTTTCCGGTGGCGAAGTAGAAGCCGTCCTCGGTGTTGGCGTAGGCGGTGTTGCGGTACAGCACGATGGCGCCGGTGTTGGAGTTCTCGGTGAAGCCGTGCAGGGTGTTGTCCCAGGCGGCGTTGTTCTGCACCTTGTGGGCGACGGAGGCTCCGCCACCGCCCAGCTTGAAGCCGTTGCCGTTGCCCTCGAACGCGGGGTCGGACCAGCGGTTCTTGCCGTTGCCGAACGCCCAGGAGTTCTTGATGGTGACCGGCGAGGAGAACTGCCACAGGTCGAGGCCGTCGTCCGAATTGTTGTAGAGGCGGGCGCGGTCGAGGACGTTGCCGGTGCCGGAGCCGAACTTGACGGCGATGCCGTCGGCGTTCTGGCCGTGTCCGGCGGGGTCGTAGTTGCCGTGACTGTCCAGGTTCTGCACGAGGTTGTTCACGGTGCCGTCGCCGCGCAGGGTGAAGCCGGAGTCGCCGTTGTTCGCGGTGACGAGGTTGCGGAAGATGCCGCCGGTGGAGGAGGTGACGACGAAGCCCTGGGCCGGGGAGTTCTGGAAGGTGAGGTTCTCGACGGTCCAGTAGCTGCCGTAGATCCCGGCGAGCCAGGAGCCGTCGGGCAGCTTGGAGCCGTCGATCCTCACCTTCTCGCTGCCGTACGCCTTCAGCGTGATCCGGCTCGAACTCGTCCCGCTGGCCGTGGACTTGAGGCTCGCGGTGGGGGTGTACGTGCCGCCGCGCACCTGGATGGTCGTACCGGCGACGGCGCTCTTGACGGCCGACTCCAGTTCGGGGGTGGTGGAGACGGTGACCGTCGTCGAGGCGGCCTGGGCGCCGCCGTCGGACAGGCCGAGGTACACGCCGCCCGCCCCCGCGGCGACGGCCACTGCCGCGGCGATCGAGAGGGTGCGCGTCCTGCGGTGGCGTCCGGTGCTCTGACGCACTGGGGCGTTCCTTTCCTAGGGGGATGGAGCGAAACGGGCCGGAGGGGCCGCCCCGGCCCGTTTCTGAGATCCGGTCGTCGCAGCGGCCGGAAAGGTTGCCGGGGCCGCGCGAAAAGGACCGAAACTTTCGGTCCCCTTCCGCCCCGGCAGCACCGATTGACGCAGCGTCCTCGGCAGATGACACTCCGAAGGCACGTCATCCAACAAAAATCCCCACACTCACACAGGATGTGCCATGCGCCGCCCCACCGTCCGCACGTTCCTCCCGCTTCCCTTCCTCGCCCTCCTCTTCACCCTGTTGACCGCCCCGCCGGGCAGCACGCAATCAGGAGCACCACCTGTGAAGGACACCCAGTACGCCGGTTACCTCTTCGCCTACTTCACCGGCGAGGGCACCGCCGACGGTGAGCAGATCCGCTACGCCCTCAGCCGCGGCAACGACCCGCTGCACTGGCGGGAGCTGAACGCGGGCAAGCCGGTCCTGACCTCCACCATCGGCGAGAAGGGCCTGCGCGATCCGTTCGTGATCCGCTCCCCCAAGGGCGACAAGTTCTACATGATCGCGACCGACCTGCGCATGTACCGCAACTCCAGCGGTAGTTGGGACCACGTGCAGCGGCACGGCAGCAAGTCCATCATGGTGTGGGAGTCCACCGACCTGGTGCACTGGACCGACCAGCGCCTGGTGAAGGTGTCCCCCGACAACGCGGGCAACACCTGGGCGCCGGAGGCCTACTGGGACGAGACGCTCGGCGAGTACGTCGTCTTCTGGGCGTCGAAGCTGTACGCCGACGACGATCCGGACCACACCGGCTCGACGTACAACAAGATGCTGTACGCGACGACGAAGGACTTCCGCACCTTCAGCGAGCCGAAGGTGTGGAACGACCCCGGCTACTCGGTCATCGACTCGACGGTCGTCGAGCACAAGGGGACGTACTACCGCTACACCAAGGACGAACGGGACCCGAGCTCGTCCAGCCCCTGCTCGAAGTTCATCACCGCGGAGAAGTCGACGACGCTCACCTCGACGACGTACGACTTCGTCGCCGACTGCATCGGCAGCGGCTCGATGGACCGCGGCGAGGGGCCGACGGTCTTCAAGTCCAACACCGAGGAGAAGTGGTACCTGTTCATCGACGAGTACGGCGGCCGGGGCTACCTCCCCTTCGAGACGACCGACCTCGACTCCGGGCAGTGGACGCCCTCGCAGAACTACCAGCTGCCGGCAAGTCCCCGGCACGGCACGGTGATTCCGGTGACGCAGGCGGAGTACGACCGGCTGCTGGCGGCGTATCCCGCGAGCCCCACCTCGGTCGTGGACGCGACGGTGAAGGACCAGAAGGGGTACGGGATCGTCACCGAGAGCGCCTCGAAGGTTGTGCTCCCGATGCAGCCGGACGCCGACCTGACCCGCCTCGCCCCGAAGCTCTGGGTCGGTGAGGGCGCTACGGTCAGCCCGCGCTCCGGCACCCGGCGCGACTTCCGCAAGCCGCAGACGTACACGGTGACGGCCGCGGACGGAACCAAGCGCACCTGGACGGTCGAGGCCGTGCGGACCCGCAGCCCGATTCTGCCCGGTCTGTACGCCGACCCGGACATCCGCTACATGGACGGCCGCTACTGGATCTATCCGACCACGGACGGCTTCCGCGGCTGGAGCGGCACACAGTTCAAGGCCTTCTCGTCCAAGGACCTGGTCCACTGGAAGGACCACGGCGTGATCCTGGACCTGGGTCCGGACGTGAGCTGGGCCGACAAGTACGCCTGGGCCCCGGCGATCGCCGAACGCGACGGCAAGTACTACTTCTACTTCTGCGCCGAGCAACAGATCGGCGTGGCGGTGGCCGACTCCCCGGCCGGCCCGTTCAAGGACGCGCTGGGCAAGCCCCTGGTCGCGAAGGGCGGGGCGTGGAGCGGCCAGATGATCGACCCGGCCGTCTTCACGGACGACGACGGGACGTCGTATCTCTACTGGGGCAACGGCCGCGGATACGTGGTGCCGCTGAACGACGACATGGTGTCGTTCGACCCGGCCCAGGTGAAGGACATCACCCCGGCGAACTTCCGTGAGGGTGCCTTCGTGGTGAAGCGCCAGGGCACCTACTACTACATGTGGTCCGAGGACGACACCCGCAGCGAGAACTACCACGTCGCCTACGCCACCGGCCCGACTCCGCTCGGCCCGTGGACCAAGCGGGGCACCATCCTGCAGAAGCGCCCCGAATACGGCATCCTCGGCACCGGCCACCACTCGGTGGTGAACGTCCCCGGCACCGACGACTGGTACATCGTCTACCACCGCTTCGCCCTGAACGGCCCCGGCAGGCCGGGCGGGGACGGCACCCACCGGGAGACCACCGTCGACCGCCTTCGGTTCGCGGCCGACGGGACGATCGAGCCGGTGGTGCCGACCCTGGGGTCGATCAGGCCCGTGCGGGACTGACCGCCGGACCGGGTTGCTGCTGAGGGCCTGGTTCCAGGACGGCGTCGAGCCAGCGGAGGACCTCGTCCTGCATACGGTCGACGAAGACGTGACCGAGATCCGGCCAGGTCCTCAGCAGCAACGCCTCCTCGGCATGGCAGGAGCGCCAGACGGCCCGCAGCCTGTCGTACGCCATGCGGACGCCGGCGGCGGGAAACAGCGGATCCAGTGCGCCGTTGAAGAAGAGCATCGGCCTGGGGGCAGCGATGCTCGCCACGTCGGGGATGTCGAGATGCCGGACGAGCCCGGGGTGGAGCATGTAGTACGCCGACTGCCCGCGCAGGGTGTTGTTGCCGGGCACCATCATTTCCTTCAGGCCGGTCATCCAGCCGACGCTCGCCGCGGCGGCGATGTGGTCGCTGAGCGCGGCGGTCTGCCAGGCGCGGTAGGCGCCCATGGAGAATCCGACGGCGGCGATCCGGCGCCGGTCGACCCGGTCGAGGCCGGCGAGGAAGGCGGCGGCTCGTGCGTCCTCCCTGGCCATGAGCCCGGCGAGCGACGAGCCCAGGTTGTAGAGGTTGCTCGCGAGGGCCTGCTGCTGGTCGTAGGTGATCGGCCCCCGGTCGCTCCAGCCGAGGGCGTCCAGGGCGAGGACGACGTACCCGCGCCGGGCGAGCTCGTCACCGACGAAGCGTCCGCTGAAGTACCGGTCGGCCCAGGCCTGGGCGGAGGCGAGCCGGGTGTCGTCGTACCAGGGCCGGACGAGTTTCTCCTTGCCGATGTCGAACTTCGCTCCGTGGTCGTGCAGGAGCAGGACGGCGGGGAAGGGTCCGGGGCCGTGCGGGGTGAGCAGGGCGCCGCGGACGCGTTCGTAGCGGGTGAGGGAGAGGGTCACCAACTCCCGTGTGAAGCTGTCGGCTTGGGCGCCTCGGCCGAACTCCGGGTCGTACGCGGTCCGCTCTTCCCGGTCGACGACGAGCAACTCCTCGACCTTGGCGCGGGCGGCGCGGCGCCAAGCGCGGAAGTCGCGGATCGGGGACCGTCCCCAGGCCAGCGGGAAGGTCAGCTCATCCTTCAGCGCGGGGTGGAAGTCGGGCAGCGGCCCGTCCACCACGGTTGCTTGCGCCTCGCTCATCGCTCCCCCGGCGAACAGCGCCGCCCCGGCTCCCACCACGAACGTCCGGCGTCCCACCGGCTCATGGCCGCTCATAGGCCCTCCCCGCGCCGGCATGGTGGACGACGTACCGCTCGACCGCCGACTCCGACGGCAACGACCGGTAGTCGTAGACGTCGGCAGGGTCCCAGCCCACATCGGTCGTGAGGCCGAGACCGGTCGCCACCGCGTTCAGGCGGGCGGGGCCGCCGTTGAACCAGGAGCCGGTGTCGTGGAAGCGGTCGCCTCCGTAGTCCGCGACGGCGAGGGCGGGGGCGCCCTGCCGGTAGCGGAAGACATTGCGCTCGGAGAAGATTGCGGACTCCACGCCGACGCCGAGCGCGTACAGGGTGTCGGCAGTCCGGCCCCGGTAGACGTTGTTGAGGACGTGCACCTGCCCGAAGCGGACGCGCGGGGCGCGCTGCGTGATGTCGGTGAAGAGGTTCCGGAGGAACGTCACCTTCAGGTGGCCCCGGTCGCGGTCGCCGCGCCCGTCGCCGGATCCGATGAGGATCGCCTTGTCGTGATCCTCGAAGCGGCTGTCGGAGACGGTGATGAAGTCGGAGCCGTCCTCGATGTCCAGCAGCCCGTCGTGCCGTTGGACGTGCTCGCCGTGGAAGCCGAGGGGTGCCTCGCGGTCGGGGAAGCGGCCGTCGGTGAAGGTGCAGTGATCGATCCAGATGTGCTTGCCGGTGATCACGGTCATGGCGTCGAAACGGGCGTTCCAGCTGCCCCGCGTGCCGTCGCCCGGTGACCAGGTGGTGAAGTGGTCGACGGGCGCTTCGAGGTGCAGGTTCCGCACGACGATGTTCGTGCCGGTGTTGACCGTCAGGAAGACCCCGAGGAGCCGGGCGCCGTCGCCGGCGCCGACGAGCGTGGTGTTGCTCGGCACGGTCAGCTGGATCTGCGCCTTCTCCCTCACCGACCCCGTCTGGCGGAGCTGACGCTGCTGCTTGCAGTAGTCGTGGCGTGTGTCGGACCACTCCGCGCCGTCCTCACCGAAGCAGGACATGTACCGGGCGAGGTCGTAGCCGGGCGCGTAGTCCTGCTCGCCGAGCAGCGAACCGTCGGCCGCCTCATGCCCGTTGATGTCGCCGACGACCCGGATCACCTTGGGTGCGGTGGGGTCGCCATGGTTGGCCAGGGCCTCCTGGAGCTCGGCGCGGGTACGCACTGTCCAGGTCGTGCCGCCCGCGCCGCCGGTGGTGCCGGGGCCGGTGGCGGCCCAGCCGACGGGGTCGCGCTCGGAGGCGGAGGCGGAGGCCGGTGTCGGCCAGCACAGACACAGACAGGCGATGAGGGCTACGGCGGCCCTACGCACAGGGGCACCAGTCGCCGAAATACGTCCGCTTGGTGTGCAACTCGGCCTCGAAAGCGGCGAGTTGAGGCCGGTTCTCCGGCACCGAGATCACCGCGCCCGGACCGCTGTTGCGGTACTCCCGGAACCGCATGGTCTGCCAGGGATACGCCTCGCGCATGTCGGTGTACGGCGCCACCGGATCGATCCCCGGCCCGATCCGGGTGTCGCGCACGACGAGGGAGGGCCAGGCGGTGGTCTCGTACGACGGCACCCAGGGCCGGGCCAGCTTGTACGCCCCGTCCTCGGCGCCGGAGGTGATGCGGGAGCGGACGGCGAGGATGCCGTAGGGGTTGGCGCGGGCCGTGGACGGCGCGAAGACCATGCCCTTCGGCGTGAAGTCCACGTCCCGTTGCAGCGTGTGGAAGTGGCACTCCTCGAAGACGGCCGTGGCCCGCCCGAAGACGAAGTCGACGTCGCCCTCGATGTAGCAGCGGTGGAAGTACTGCCGGTCGAAGGCGTCCAGCGCGGTCGTGTCGACGAAGAGGGTGTCCTGGTGGGCGAGGAAGCGGACGTTCTCGAAGGACGACCGGTCGCCGGTGATGTACGCCGCCACCGCCTGTGTGCCGGTGATCTCGGGGTGGTCGGCGCGCAGCCAGTCGTTGGCGAGGGTCAGGTCGCGGACGGTCAGTCCGGGTGCGGCCGAGGTGAAGGTGGCGGAACCCGCTGTGCCGTAGGTGCCCGAACCGTCGGGCTTCTGGGTGCCGTTGGCGTTGTCGTAGACGATGACGGCGTCGCGCGGGTCATGGGTGGCGCCACGCAACGTCAACTCTTCCTTGCCTGCCGGGAGTTTCACCATCTCCCGATACGTCCCCGGGTGCACGACGATCGTCCAGCCGGGCCCGTCCACCGCGTCCACGGCCGCCTGAACGGAGTCGCCGGGTCGGACGTGCAGCACCCGGCGGGCGGCGGCGATGGCGGGCGTGACACCGACGGCGACCAGTCCCCCGGCGATCCCGGTGGTTCCCGTGAGGAGGGTGCGCCTGCGCATCTCAGCGGCCCTCCTTCCATGGCGTCCAGTCGCCGAGGTATGTCTCTCGGGTAGCCGACTCGGCCTGCTCCGAGGTGAGTTGGGGACGGTTCTCGGGGACGGTGACGACCGCGCCGGCACCGGTGTTGCGGTACTCGGCGAAGCGCTGGTTCTGCCACGGGAAGGCGTCCGACATGTTGGCGTAGGGCGCGACCGCGTCGATGCCGGGGCCCAGCCAGGTCTCCCGGACGGTGAGCGACGGGTGGGCGGTGCGGTCGGAGCTGGGCACCCAGGGGCGGGCCAGCTTGTAGTAGGTGTCCGGGGCTTCGCTGGTGATACGGCTGCGTACCACCAGATAACCCCGTGGGTTGGCGCCCGCCGTGGAGGGCGCGAAGACGAAGCCGTACGAGGCTCCCCCGAGGTCCGTCCGGTTGAGCGTGCGGAAGTGGCAGTGCTCGTACACGGCCGTGGCCCGCCCGAAGACGAAGTCGACGTCGCCCTCGGCGTAGCAGTGCGAGAAGTACTGGCGGGCGAAGATGCCGAGGGCCATGGAGTCGGCGTACAGGGTGTCCTGGTGGCCGAGGAACCGGCAGTGGTGGAAGGCGGACCGGTCGCCCTGCACCTTGATGGCGACGGCCTGGGTGCCGCTGATGTCGGGGTGGTCGGCGCGCAGCCAGTCGTTGGCGAAGGTGATGTGGCGGGCGGTGAAGCCGTCGGCCTGGACGAGGGTGGTGGCGGATCCGGTGGTGCCGTAGGTGCCGCCGCCGGGCTTGGGGGTGCCGGCGGCGTTGTCGTAGACGATGACGACGTCGCGCGGGTCCCCACTGGCCCCGAGCCAGGTCATCTCCGTACGGGTCACGTCGACGGCGACCGTCTCCCGGTACGTCCCCGGGGCGATGACCAGCGTCCAGCCGCTCCCGCCGGCGGCGGTCACGGCGGCCTGGACGGAGGTGAAGTCGCCCTGGCCGGAGGGGTCGACGTACAGGGTCTGCGCGGTCAGGCGGTCGGCCGGTGAGCCGTAGCGACCGAAGGGACACGGCCTGGCTCCGGCGGCCCGCGCGGGTACCGGGGCGAGGGCGAGCGTGGCGCCGGCGCCGGCGCTCGCCAGCAGGAAAACCCTTCTGGACAGGGGCGGTTGACGAAGGTGGGGTGAAGGCATGCGGGTGCTCCTACGATGTGCGGCTCGTACAAGGGGTGGGGAGGCGGGCCGGAGCTCGCGAGCCCCGGCCCTCTCGGCTCGACTCAGCCAGGCGTCAGCACAGGCGCCCAGCACCGGCGCGGCTGCCGACGATCCCCGGGACCGCCCTGGGGTGGTCGACCTTCGTCCGCAGGGTCGGCGTCCACCCGGCGCCCGACTGGAGGGTCTCTTCAGGGATCTCCGCGTTGTGGACGGCGATCAGGTCGGTCAGCTTGCCGTTGACGTAGTTGTTCTCGGCGGTGAGCGGGGACTCGTTCCACTTCTTCAGCACCTTGCCGACGCCGGTACCGGGCGGCAGCGAGAAGGCGTTGTCGCTGGCGTACAGCTGCGAGGAGATGCCGACGCCGAAGACGTAGTAGTCGGACTTCTGTTCCTCGTTGACCACGTAGTGGTTGTTGTAGACGTCGACCTGTCCGAACCGCACACGCGGAGAGCGCTGGAGGATCCCCTCGAAGCGGTTGTGGTGCATGGTGACCTTGAGCTTGCCGGAGTCGAGACTGGCGGTGCTGTCGCTGTTCCCGATCAGCATGTTCTTGTCGTGGTCCTGGAAGCGGTTCCAGGACACGGTCACGTGGTTGGAGCCGCGCACGATGTCCGTCAGCCCGTCGTGCTGCTGGAAGACCTTGCCGAAGTAGACCGGCCGCTCGCTGTCGGGGTGACGCCCGTCGGTGAACGTGTTGTGATCGATCCACACGTGATCGGTGCCGTAGACGACCACCGCGTCGTACTCGGAGTTCCAGTTGCCGGTCTTGTTGTCGTCGGTCGGGTCCCACTTCGGGAAGCAGTCGAGAGGGGCCTCGATGGTGAGGTTGCGCAGAATGACGTTCGAGACGCCCTTGATCTGAAGGCTGCCGCCGAGGATGCCGGAGTTCTTGCCGACGCCGACGATGGTGGTGTTGCTGGGAACGTTGGCCTTGATCTCCGAGTCCTGGTTGGCGGCGGACGCGGCCCGCGCCTCCTCCTGCGGACCGCTGGCGGGCCTGTCGTTGCCCCAGACCGCCGGGTCGTAGTCCTTGAGGTACTGCTGGAGGTCGTAACCCCCGGTTGCGAAGGCCTCACAGCCCTGGGAGACGGCGTCGATCATGCCCTTGACCCTGATGATCTTGGGCGCGCTGCCGCCATCGACGAGCGCCTGCTTGAACTCCGCCCAGGTGGTGACGGTGTAGACGTGCTCGGCATCGGCGGCTGAGCCACCAGTCGTCCCCGCCCCTTCCGAACCCCAGCCGTCGCCCGCGACGAGGACCTCACGACCGAGGTCACGGGACCCGGCCTGAGCTCCGGTCCCGGAGACACCGAGGACGAGCGCGGTGCAGCCGATCAGAACGGCAGCGCGCTTTATGGCATGCCCATGCCATCTCTGTGCGTTCATTGTGCGGCTCTCTTCTCTGCGATCGAAGGGTTTTGTTACGCGGCGGCCTGCGGCCAGGTGATCCAGGACTCCGGGATCTCCTCGTCGAGCCGGCGCACGTCCTGCGGGCCGAGCACACTCGCACGCAGCAGTTCCCGCGCCACGAGACGCGCCACGGCGATAGCGCCCGGCGGATTGAAGTGCGTGTTGTCCTGCTCGGTGGCGGTCCAGTTGAAGTACGTCTTCGTGCCCTCCACCCCGAGCCGCTGCCACAGGGCGAGCGACAGCGCCTGGATGTCGAGCAACGCCACGCGCTCCTCCTGGGCGAGCGCACGCATCGCCGCCGGATAGTCGCCGTGGGTCGGCACGGCGTTGCCGCTCGCGTCGAACCGGCGCCGCTCGACGGCGGTGGCAAGCACCGGCCTCGCACCACGCGCCCGGGCGCCGTCGACGTACAGACGCAGATACTCCTGGTACGTCGACCAGGGCTCGGTGTACCGAGTGGGGTCGGCGACCTTCTCGTCGTTGTGCGCGAACTGGATCAGCAGGAAATCGCCGGGCCGAATGGCGCCGAGGATGACATCGAGCCGCCCTTCATCGACAAAACTCTTCGAACTGCGCCCGTTGACCGCGTGATTCGAAACGGTCCGGTCCTTGTGCAGAAAGAAGGGAAGAGCCATTCCCCACCCGGTCTCGGGCATGGCGTCGGCGTATTTCTGAGCGGCGGTGGAGTCACCGGCGATGTAGAGAGTTCGGGTGCGGCGGGGGCCGGTTGCCGTCGCCGGACCGGCAGCGGCCACCGAGACCGGCACAGCGGCAAGGGCAGCGACGGCAACCTGTCTACGCGTGAGTGACACGACCATGTGCCTTTCAACACGGGGATGGTGAACGCCCTCAGGGGCGCGGGGCTGTATCAATATGCGGCTCCGCCGCGTGGGCGCGACCAGCCGGGGACGGCCCGCAGCCCGAAAACCACAGACCGCCCCACAACGAACCGGCGTTTAACCGTTCTGCTGCTTCCACTCGGCCTGAGCCTCATTCAGCTGATCGGCCAACGTGTCCAAGAATTCCTTGGCACTCATGTCACCGAGCAGCACCTTCTGGAAGTTCGGCTCATTGTCCGCCTTGGAAATCGTGTTCCAGTCCGGCAGGTAGTACGGCAACTGCACGATGGTCGTAGACCCGTCACTCAGCGCCTCCGCAGCCAACTTCGTCGGCTCCGCCTCGGAAATCCACGCGTCCTTCGCCGCATCGGTGTGCGCCGGCACCTGCCCCGCCGACTCGTTGAACTTCGAGTTCGCCTCGGGCGAGGTCGCGAACTCGATGAACTTCCACGCGGCTTCCTTGTTCTTGGAGCTCTTGAACACGCCGAGCCCGTCCACCGGGTTGGACACCTGCACCCGCTTGCCGCCGGGCCCGATCGGCTGCGGGATGCCCCGGAACTTGTCCGGGCCGAGCGCCTTCACGTGGTCCTGGTACGAGCCCAGGTTGTGGTTCAGCATGCCGATGGTGCCGGAGTCCCACTGCGCGACCATCTTGGTGAAGTCGTTGTTGAGGTCGGCGGCCGGGGTGACCTTCTTGTACAGCGCCGCGTACTTCTCCAGCGCCGCCACGTTCTTCGCGTCGTTGACCGTGGTCTTCTCGCCGCTCGCGTCCCAGAAGGACGTGATCCCGGACTGCCCGTACATGGCGTCCAGCGCCTGGGCGATCGACCCCGCCCCGCCCCGGATGGTGTACCCGAACTCGTTCTTGCCCGTGTCGGTGAGCTCCTCGGCGGCCTTGTAGAAGGCGTCCCAGGTGGTCGGGTCCTCCAGTCCCGCCTTCTTGAACAGGTCGGTGCGGTAGTACAGGACACCGTTGTTCGCGGAGGTCGGGATCGAGTACAGCGCGTCGTCGCCACCGCCGGCCGCCTTCAGCGACTCGACCATGTCCTCGTTGAGCTTGCCGTTCAGCGACGACCTGGCGAGCCGCTCGTCCAGTGGCTCCAGCGCGCCCTGCGCGGCGAACCCGGCGAGCATGGCCGCGCCGACGCCGCCGACGTCCGGCAGGCCGCCGCCCTGGATGGCGGTGTCGACCTTGGACTGGTACTCGGTGGAGGCGATCCCGACGTACTCGACCTTGATGTCCGGGTTCGCCTTCTCGAAGTCGGCGATGATCTCCTTCCAGATGTCGGTGCGGACACCGCCATTGTTGTCCCAGAAGACGATCTTTCCCTTGCCGTCGCCCTCGCCCCCCTTGTCGCCGGCCGCACCGCTGCCGTCGTCGCCGCAGGCGGTGACGGTCAGCGCGAGCACGGCGCCCAGGGCGACGGCGGCCGGCATACGACGCCTGCCGGTGCTGCTTCTGCGATTGCTGATCTTCATTGGTCGGCTCTCTTCTTCTGGATCCAACTTCAGATGTGAAGGTGTGTGGGGGTCAGTGGTGATCGGCGGGGCTGTGCAGCCCGGTGCCGATCTGCTTCTGCGGTCCTGCGAAGCGCTTGACCAGCGCCGGGACGGCTGATGCCGGGTCCAGCCGGTAGTCGTAGAAGGCACGCGGATCGAAGGCCGCGCCCCACTCGTCGTGCCGCCCGGTCGTGCCCTTGAGGATCGACCCGCGCTGCACCAGCTCGGCCGTGCTGTCGGCCTGGTAGGGGTGCTGGACGTCCTCGTAGTAGGAGTTCTCGATGACCATCCTGGTCCGGCCGCGCGACCAGTTCCCGTACGTCCACACGGGGTCGCCCGGATCCGCCTGCGCGGTCAGGTAGTTGTTGTAGAGGTGCGCATAGGCGGCGTTGTCGACGGAGGGGTTGCGCTGCTTGGTGTTGGCGAACAGGTTGTGGTCGATCGTGATCTGCGTCCTGACGTCGGTCGTCCAGCCGAGCCCGAACGTCTTGTTGTTGTTCTCGAACCGGTTGTAGGAGACGGTCACGTACTCGCTGTCCTTGCGGACGTCGAGCTGCCCGTCGCAGATGTTCGAGAAGCGGTTGTGGTCGACCCACACGTGGTGGACGGTGTCCATCTGGATGCCGTCGAAGTCGGTGTCCTTGCAGTCCCAGTTGCCCTCGATCGCCGAGTCGCGGATCGTCAGGTTGCGGATGATCACGTTGTGGGTGCCGGGGCTGAGATGGAACTCGCCCTGCACCAGCTCACCGCTCGTCCCGACGCCGACGATCGTCTTGTCCGAGGCGACCTCGATGCTCGCGCCGAACGGCTGGGCGGTGATCGTGCCCTTGACCCGGATGACGTACGGCTCGGGCGCCGCCGCGTACCGCGTCAGCGAGGCCTGGTCGGTGACGGTGACGACCTTGCCGCCCGCACCGCCGGTCGTGCCCCCGGCCAGGGAGGCAAAGCCGTGGGGGCGGTCGGTGAAGCGGTCGGCCGTGACCGGAGCGGTCGGGGCGGCGTCCGCCTCGACCGCGCCCAGTCCCAGCGCGGCGACCAGGCCCATGACGGCGGCCAGAGCTCTGCCCGCTCCTGGCAAGCGCTTGCTTCGGAAGTGCGTCATTGCGGCTCCCCACAGGCGTGCGGTGACTTCACATGGCGGTGATGCGGAAGTGCGTGAACAGGCCCGCGCCGGCATGCCCCGGCCCGTCCTCGGGTGCGAGGGCGAACAGGCCGAGCAGGGCGCCGACCCACCGCCAGGAGGTGGCGGCGAAGACCTGCCCGGAGGAACGCGGGCCGTCGCCGACGTCGTGGAAGAAGCGGCAGCGCGCCCCGGATCCGATCTCGATCCGCAGGAGCGCCCGCCCCTCGGGCGCCGGTCGCGGATGATCGGCGTCCCGCTCCTGCTCGGCCACCCCCTCGGCGAACCGGTGCACGAGCTGGACGGTCCCGTCGGCCGCCCGCTGCAACCCGATCCAGCTGAACGCGTCCCCGAGCACCGCGAGCCCGGCCCGTGCCCCCGGTTCCTCGCTGTCGAGCCGCAGTTCCACCTCGACGACGGCCGGCCTTCCGGGCAGCCGCTGGGTGAGGATGCTCGGCAGTCTGCGCAGGTCGTGCGCGTCGGCCGAGCGGACGCAGGTCAGCCGTAGCCCGTCGCCGGAGTGCTGGGTGGCCCAGCCGTCGCCGGGGTTGGCCGTCCACTGCCACTGGCGGCCGTACCGCCCGCCGGGGAAGTCGTCGTCGGTGGCGGGCGCGGCCGGCGGCTGCGGCGGCAGATCGGGCCGTTCGTGTACGGCGACGGGTGCGCCGTCGTCGCCGAGCACCGGCCAGCCGTCGGCTCCCCAGCGCATCGGCTGGAGATGCACCACCCGGCCGTAGGCGCCGCGCTGCTGGAAGTGCACGAACCAGTCCTCGCCGGACGGGGTGCGCACCCAGCCGCCCTGGTGCGGTCCGTTGACGTCGGTGTCCTTCTGCTCGAGGACGATCTTCTCCTCGTACGGCCCGAAGAAGCCGCGTGAGCGGAAGGCGCCCTGCCAGCCGGTCTCCACTCCCCCGGCGGGCGCCAGGATCCAGAACCAGCCGTCGTGCCGGTAGAGCTTGGGCCCTTCGAGGGTGAACCAGCCGGGGATGCGGTCGGCGTCGACGATCACCTTGCCCTCGTCGAGGAGGGAGGTCGCGTCGGGGTGCATACGGTGGCCGGTGAGGCGGTTCTTGATCCCGGAGCGGGACCTGGCCCAGGCGTGTACGAGGTAGGCCTCGCCCGTTTCGTCGTCCCACAGGGGGCAGGGATCGATCAGACCCTTGCCCGCCTTCAGGAGGTGCGGGCGGGTCCAGGGGCCGCGTATCTCCGGGGCGTTGATCTGGTAGATGCCCTGGTCGGGGTCGCCCCAGAAGATCCAGAAGCGGTCGTCGTGATGGCGCAGGGACGGTGCCCAGACGCCGCAGTCGTGCCGGGGCGTGGCGAACGCGTCCGCCGGTTCCAGGCGGTCCAGGGCGTGTCCGACCAGCGTCCAGTTGACCAGGTCGCGGGAGTGCAGCAGGGGAAGGCCGGGGACGCGGCCGAAGCTGGAGGCGGTGAGGTAGAAGTCGTCGCCGACGCGGATGACGTCCGGGTCGGACCAGTCGGCGTCGAGGATCGGGTTGCGGTAGGTGAGGTCGGTCTGCTGCGCGGTCACTGGGTCACCGCCTTCCGGGCCAGGGCCGCGGCCTCGTCCCGGCCGAGCCGGCCGTCGGCGACGACGGTGACGATCCGGCGGACGACGGTGTCGCCGGGCGGGATCGGCAGCCGCTCGTCGTGGGCGAGCGAGGAGCCGACGCCGGGGTATTCGGCGGTGCGGACGAACCAGGGGTCCCGGCGGGTGGCCTCGGTGGCGCCGGCGAAGACCAGCGTCCAGCTCCTGCCGGCCAGCGCCAACCAGTCGGCGCGGGTGCCGTGTACCTCCGCCTCACCCTCCGTACCGGCCGTGAAGACGGCGGGTGCGTCCGCCTCCTTGCAGGCGCGCCAGAAGAAGCCGCCGTAGGCCGCTCCGGGGCGCCCGTTGGTGGCGGGACTGCCGATCGACAGCGGGCCGGAGGTGATGTTGGTGAGGGCGAAGGTGAAGTCCAGCGCCCAGGCGGTATCGGTGAGTTCGGTCGCGGCGACCGTACGGCGCTCGCGCAGCACCTCGGCTCCCGCGGCCACCCAGCGCAGTTCCTCGACGAATCCGTCGGGATCACGGAGCTGGAAGGCGACGTGCCGCTGGGCGCCGTGGTTGTCGAGCTCGGTCGGACCCTGGTCGCGGACGTAGGTGCGCCCGCCCCAGAAGTTGTGCCCCTCGACGTCGGGAACGGCGACACCGACGCCGAGGTGGTGCAGGTGGTCGGCGGGGCTCAGCTCGGTGACCGCCGTGCCGGCCAGGGTGGTGACGGGGTGCAGGTACGGGCGCGGGGAGAGCCGGTCCGGGAGTTCGGGCCGGGTGACGTACCGGCCGACCGGGCGACCCGCGACGCGCAGGACCGGGGAGTCATGGGGCGTCATCGGGTGCTCACCTCCTTACGGTCGTTCCGCATTGCGTCCCCGGGCGCCCACGGGGCGCCCAGCTCCGAGTAGAGGGCCAGGGTGTCGGCGGCGGCCGCGACCAGTCCGTCGACGCCGGGCACCACCCGACGGTGCTCGCCGGGCAGGAGATGCCAGGCGGAGTCGGGCAGCGGGGCCGGGTCAGGGGCCTGCCGGATCGCCTCCACGACCCGCATGAAGGCGCCCGTCGTGTCCGGCGGGACCAGCAGGTCGGCGCCGGTGGTGAGGTGCTCGACCAGGTTCTCCAGGAGGTCGGTGCGGCCGTGATCGAACTCCTCGGGGCCGTGGTCCGCCCGCTGGAGCAGGACGCGGTCCTGCTTGTACCAGAAAGTGATCCGGCCCTGGCTGCCGTGCACCAGCACGTACGGCTCGTCGGGCCGCTCGGCGCACAGGGTGGCGGCAACGGTGACCGGGCGGCCCTCGATGGTGGTGACGCGGACGCAGGAGGTGTCGTCGGCCTCGATGGCGTTGGCCCGCCACAGCTCGGTCTCGATGGCGGTGACGTCCTCGGCGCGGGTGGCACCGCTGAGGGCGAGCGCGGTGGCCACGGCGTGCGCGAGCGGGTTGGTGAGCGCCCCGTCGATCACGTCGACGCCGTTCATCCTGCGCCGGCCCGCCCACGGTGCCCGCCGGTAGTACGCCTCGTCGCGCGCCCAGGCGCCGGCCCCGCCGACGCCGGCCACCTCGCCGATCGCGCCGTCGGCGATCAGCTCACGGATCGCGGGCACGGCGTGCGAGCCCAGCGACTGGAAGCCGATCTGACAGGCGACGCCCGCCTCGGCGACCCCGTCGGCCATCCGGCGGAACTCGGCGTACGACGGCGCCGGCGGCTTCTCCAGCAGGAGGTGGACGCCTCTGCGCGCGGCCGTCAGCGCAAGGTCGGTGTGCGTGGGGATCGGCGTGCAGATGACGGCGACGCGGGCGCCGGTGGAGTCGAGCAGCGCGCCGAAGTCGGCGGACTGCGCCGGGAGTTCGCCGCCGAGCTCCTCCTCGGTGAGCGGGGTCAGCTCACAGATGCCTGCCAGTCGTACGAGACCCCGCTCCTGGAGCCGGCGGATGTTCTGCACATGCCAGCGGCCGTGCCCTCGGGCGCCCGCGAGTACCACGGGCAGTGGTGTGGTCATGGGATCCTCCCCGCGCCCGCTCCGCGTGCCACCTCTCCGGCGATCCGGATGATCCTCCGACGCACCCTCATCACCCCTTCACCGCCCCCGCACTGAACCCGGTGATCAGCCACTTCTGGATGAAGGCGAACACGAGCACCACCGGGACGGCGGCGATGATGCCGCCCGCCGCGAGGGCGCCCAGGTCGACGCTGTCCGCGCTCATCAGGGTGTTCAGGCCGACCGGGATGGTCTGCTTCTGCTGGTTGTTGAGGAACATCAGGGCGAACAGGAAGTGGTTCCAGGAGTGCACGAAGGCGAAGGAACCGACCGCGATCAGCCCGGGGCGCAGCAGCGGCAGTACGACGACCCGGAAGGCGGTCATGCGGTTGCAGCCGTCGACCCAGGCCGCCTCCTCCAGGGAGTACGGCACGTTCTTGATGAAGTTGCTGATGAGGATCATCGACAACGGCAGCTGGAAGACCGTCTCGGCCAGGATGACGCTGCCGAGCGAGTTGATCATCTGCAGTTCGGCGAAGATCTCGAACAGCGGGACCAGCAGCAGCGCGCCCGGCACGAACTGGGAGCAGAGCAGGGCGAGCATGAAGGCCCGCTTGATGCGGAAGTCGAACCGGGCGAGCGCGTAACCGCCTGCCAGGGCGACGACGGTCGTCAGGAAGAGGGTGGCGAGGCCGACGAGCACGCTGTTCTGGAAGTAGGTACCGAAGCTTCGCTCCGTCCAGACCTTCTCGAAGTGGTCGAAGGTCATCGGCCAGGGGACCAGGGAGGTCGAGCCGGCCGGGCGCAGGGCGAAGAGCAGGATCCAGTAGAAGGGGATGAGGGTGAAGAGCAGGTAGATCGACAGCGGCAGATAGATCTGCCAGCGCGGGGCCTCGTCCCAGGCGCGGCGCTTCTTCGCCGGACGCTGCGGCTCGCGCACCGTGCGCCGGGGCGCGGGCGCGACCATGGTGGCCTCCTTGGTGGTGCTCACTTGTCCTCACCTCCGAACTTGCTCAGCCGCAGATAGACGATCGAGCAGAAGAGCAGGATCACGAACGCGACCGTGGTCAGGGCCGACGCGTAGCCGAAGTTGTGGGCGTCGACGCTGGTGTTGGCGATGTACAGCGGGAGTGTCGTGGTCTCGCCGGCCGGTCCGCCGCCGGTGAGGGTGTACAGCAGGTCGACGTTGTTGAACTCCCACACCGCACGCAGCAGCGTCGACAGGACGATGGCGTCCTTCAGGTGCGGCAGGGTGATGTGCCAGAACTGCTTGAGTCGGCTCGCCCCGTCGACCTCGGCGGCCTCGTACAGGTCCTTCGAGACGGACTGGAGGTCGGCGAGGATGAGGATCGCGAAGAACGGCACGCCGCGCCACAGGTCGGCGACGATCGCCGCCGGGAACACGGTGGAGGTGTCCGACAGCCAGCTGGTGCCGTAGGAGCCGATGCCCATGTCGGCGAGGTAACGGGTGATGCCGGTCTGGGAGTTGTAGAGCAGCACCCAGATCGCGGAGGTCAGAACGCCGGAGACGGCCCACGGGGAGAAGACCATCGCCCGGCCGAGGGCCCGGCCCACGAACGTCTGGTTGACGATGAGGGCCAGCGCGAGACCGAACAGCAGCTGGAGTCCGACCTCGACGACGACCCACTTGGCGCTGAAGATCAGCGTGTCCCAGAAGAGCGGGTCCTCGGTGAAGGCGTGGACGAAGTTGTCGAAGCCCGCGAAACCGTTCCGCCATGGCTTGGTGGGGTTGTAGTCCTGCAGGCTGTAGTAGAAGACGCTGAGCACCGGGTAGGCGATGAAGCCCAGCATCAGCAGGGCCGCCGGGGCGATCAGCAGATACGGCAGCCTGCGTGGCGTGGCGGAGGCACGGCGCCGCCTCGGTGGCGCGGGCGGTTTCGCCACGGCTGCGGCTTGGGCCATGACTGTTCTCCGTTCTCGTACGTCGTGCGGGAAGCGCTTTCTCGAAGTGCAGGGTGATGCAAGGTCGTGCTGCTGCGGGTCAGCCGGCGTACGGGTCCTGCACCTTTCCCGGCCGCGCCAGGAACTCGAAGTCGCAGCCGGTGTTCGCCTGGGTGATCTGTTCGTTGTAGAGGGCGCCGTAGCCCCGCTCGTAGCGCACGGGCGGCGGCGTCCATTCCGCCCTCCGACGCTCCAACTCCTCGTCGTCCACGTTGAGTTGGAGGGTCCGCGCCTCGACGTCGAGGGTGATGCTGTCCCCGGTCCGGACGAGCGCCAGCGGTCCGCCGATGTACGACTCGGGCGCCACGTGCAGCACACACGCGCCGTAACTCGTGCCGCTCATCCGGGCGTCGGAGATCCGCACCATGTCCCGTACGCCCTGCTTCAGCAGGTGGTCGGGGAGCGGCAGCATGCCGTACTCGGGCATGCCCGGGCCGCCCTTGGGTCCGGCATTGCGCAGCACCAGCACGCTGTCGGCGGTGATGTTCAGCGACGGGTCGTTGATGGTCCGCTGCATCGTCCTGTAGTCGTCGAAGACGACCGCGGGGCCGGTGTGCTTGAGCAGATGCGGCTCGGCGGCGATGTGCTTGATGACGGCGCCGTCCGGGCAGAGGTTGCCGCGCAGGACGGCGACCCCGCCCTCGCTCGCGACCGGGTTGTCGCGGGACCGGATGACGTCGTCGTCGTGCACCTGGGCGCCGGCGATCTGCTCGCGCATCGTGTCGTACGACACCGTCGGCCGGTCCAGGTGGAGCAGGTCCGGGATCCGGGACAGGAAGCCGGGCAGGCCGCCGGCGAAGTGGAAGTCCTCCATGAGGTACGTCTGTCCGCCCGGCCGTACGTTGGCCAGCACCGGGACGGTGCGGGCGATCCGGTCGAAGTCGTCCAGCGTGAGCCGGACCCCGGCCCGGCCGGCCATGGCGATGAGGTGGATGACGGCGTTGGTGGAGCCACCGAGGCCGAGGACGGTCGTCACCGCGTCCTCGACGGCCTCCCGGGTGAGGATCTCGCTCAGCTTCCGGTCGCGGTGGACCAGTTCGACGGCGATCAGGCCGGCCTTGGCGGCCATCCGGTCGTGCCCGGAGTCGACGGCCGGGATGCTGGACGCGCCCGGCACGGTCACGCCGAGCGCCTCGGCGGCGGCGGTCAGTGTGGACGCCGTACCCATCGTCATGCAGTGACCGGGCGAGCGTGCCAGGCCGCTTTCCAGTTCCTGCATCTCGCAGTCGCCGATGAGTCCGGCGCGCTTGTCGTCCCAGTACTTCCACATGTCGGTGCCGGAGCCGAGGACTTCGTTACGCCAGTGGCCCGGCAGCATGGGCCCGGCGGGCACGAAGACCGTCGGCAGGTCGACGGAGGCCGCGCCCATGAGCAGCGCGGGCGTGGACTTGTCGCAGCCGCCCATGAGCACGGCCCCGTCGACCGGGTACGACCGCAGCAGCTCCTCGGTCTCCATCGCGAGCAGGTTGCGGTAGAGCATCGGGGTCGGCTTCTGGAAGGTCTCGCTGAGCGTGGAGACCGGGAACTCCAGCGGGAAGCCGCCCGCCTGCCACACGCCCCGCTTCACGGCCTGGGCGCGGTCGCGCAGATGGACGTGGCAGGGGTTGATGTCGGACCAGGTGTTGAGGATCGCGATGACGGGCTTGCCCAGGTGTTCCTCGGGCAGATAGCCGAGCTGGCGGGTGCGGGCCCGGTGACTGAAGGAGCGCAGTCCGTCGGTCCCGTACCACTGATGACTTCTGAGCTCCTCGGGGCGCTTGATGTCGGTCATATGGACCATCCGGCGGCGATGGCGGCGACCTCGGCGCGCTCGCTCTCGGGCAGCGGCCTGCTGGGCGGGCGGACCTCGCGGCGGCACAGCCCGAGCGAGGCGAGGGCCTCCTTGACGACCGTGACGTTGTTGGCGGAGCCGTTGGCGGCGCGCAGCTCCTCGAAGCGGCGGATCTGCTCCCAGACCTTCATGGCGGCCGGGTAGTCGCCGGATCGAAGCGCTTCGATCATGTTCAGCGAAACGGACGGGGCGACGTTCACGAGTCCCGAGGTGAAGCCGGTGGCGCCCGCGGAGAAGTAGGAGGGGGCGTACGGCTCGGCGAGGCCGGCCACCCACACGAACCGCTCCAGGCCGGCGTCGCGGGCGAAGGCGGCGAACCGGGCGGCGTCCGGGACGGCGTACTTGACGCCGATCACGTTCGGACAGGCGTCGGCCAGCTCGGCGAGGCGGGCGCCGGTGAGCTGGCCGTTGCGGATGTACGGGACGACGCCCAGCTCGGGCACGGCCTCGGCGATGGCCCGGTGGTAGTCGACCCAGCCGCTCTGCGAGACGTACGGGTGGACGGGCTGGTGGACCATCACCATCCGGGCGCCGAGTTCACGGGCGTGTCGGGCGGAGGCGACGGCGGTCGGTACGTCGTGGCCGACGCCGACCAGGATCACGGCGCGTTCGCCGGCCTCGTCGATGGTCAGCTCGGTGACCAGCTGCCGTTCCTGGGGGGTGAGGGCGTAGAACTCGCCGGTGTTCCCGTTGGGGGTGAGGGTCCTGATCCCACCGTCGAGCAGACGACGCAGCAGGGCCCGGTGGGCGTCCTGGTCGACGGAGCCGTCCTCGGCGAACGGGGTCACCGGGATCGCCACCACGTCGGCCAGGGCCGCCCGCTGGGTCTCGAACGTCGTTGTCATGCCTGACCGTCCTCTCCCTGGGCCTCGGTCCCCGCGTCCGGGAAGGCCCGCTCGACGAACGACGCGATGTGCGCGTGGAGGGCGCGCGCGGCGCCGTCGGCGTCTCCGTCCAGAGCGAGCCGCAGGATCTCGCGGTGCTCCTGTGCCTCCCGGTCCCAGGAGGGGTCGGCGGCCCAGGCCACGGCGGAGACAAGGGCCGCCTGGTCGCGGACCTCGTCCAGCATCCGGCCGAGCAGCGGGTTGCCGCACGGCATGTACAGGGCGCGGTGGAACTCCCGGTTGGCCAGCGAGCGTTCGGCGGTGTCCGTGGCGTCGTCGGCCCTGGTCAGCGCCGACCGTGCGGCGTCCAGGGAGGCCCCGCGCCGTACGGAGCGCCGCAGTGCCTCCGGCTCGAGCAGCAGCCGGACGTCGTAGACCTCGCGCGCCATGTCCGCGTCCACCATGCGCACGGTGACGCCCTTGTACTGGCTCATCACCACCAGTCCGGTCCCGGCCAGGGTCTTGAGCGCCTCGCGCACCGGGGTCTTCGACACCCCGAACTGTGCGGCGAGTTCGGTCTCCACCAAGGCCTGACCGGGCGTCAACTGCCCGGTGAGGATGCGGCGTTTGATCTCCTCCAGCACGTACTGCGTGCGGGAGGGGATCGGCGTGGGCACAGAGGTCATGCGCGCCTCTCGGATCTCGCGTATGGGATCTCGCGTATCGCGTCTCATATATGACGTACGAAGTACGACGCGTTGAAGGTAGGAGCGCCCCTGTGTTTCGTCAATGCTTCTGACAAAGGAAGTTGGGGTTGCGTTCAGGCGCGCCGGAGGTCGCCCTCGCGTGCGGTGGCGGTGGGCCCGCCGAAGGCCGTCGCGGCACGGGCGGTCGCCGATTCGAGGGTGAGGGTGGGTCCGACGTGCGTGACGAGCAGCTCCCGGGCGCCTGCCGCGCGGGCGGTCGCTCCGGCGTCCTCGGGCGTCAGATGCACCTGTTCGCCTTCGCGATGCGCGTCGATGTCGGCCTCGCACAGGAACAGGTCGGCATCCCGGGCGAGTTCGGTGAGGGCGGCGCAGGGCCCGCTGTCGCCGGAGTACACCAGCACGCTCCCCGCGCACTCGGCGCGCAGCCCGTACGCCTCGGTGTCATGGACGACGGCCCGGGCGGTCAGGAGCAGCTCGCCGTGCCGGGCCGTATGGCCGTCGTACAGCGGCCGGAAGTCGAGAATGCCACGCAGGAACGCCACGTCCGGCCGGCCGAAGAACCCCGCGAGGCGCCCGGGGCAGTCCTCCGGGGCGTACACCGGGATGGGCGTCGGCGGGGTGAGACCGCCGAAGGCGAACGCGTAGACCGCGGACAGGAGATCGGCGCTGTGGTCGGCATGCAGATGGGAGATCCAGATCGCCGTCAGCCGTGCGGGATCGGTGTGCCGCTGCAATTCCGCGAAGGTTCCGGGCCCGGCGTCCACCCACACCTCGGCGCCTGAGCCGCGCAGCAGATACCCGGAACACGGACGATCCGGCTGCGGGTGCGGGGAGGCGGTGCCGAGGACGGTGAGGGTGAGGGCCATGCGGGGAGCGTACGTTCAGTCTCCCGCGCCCCGCGCGCGTCACGGCTTCCAGTCCGGATCCCTCCCGCTCAGCCCCACCGCCCGGTCCAGCAGCGGTGCGGCGGCCGGGACGGGTACGACGGGGCCGAAGATGCCGCCGCCGCGGTCGTCCTCGTCGGCCGCCGCGCGCAGGAGGTCGTACGACACCTGGAGCGCGGCGGGGTCGGGGGCGTACTCCTGGCCGGTGGCCCGCGCGAGGTCCCAGCCGTGGATCACCAGCTCGTCGACGGCGACGGCGCCCGCGACGGCGCCGGGCAGGTCCACGCCGCCCGCGCGGGTCATGCCGGTCCAGGCGGCCGGGTCGCGCCATGCGTCGGCGAGCTCGTCCAGGACCTTGGGCAGCTCCTCGCGCCAACCGGGCCCGATGTCCGGGACGGCCGCGTCCGGGCTGGTGTCGGTGGTGACGCCGAGGTCCTTGCGGCCGGCGTCGCGGAAGGCCACGGAGAGCCCCGTCAGGTGCCCCAGCAGGTTGCGCACCGCCAGCTCCGGGCACGGCGTGCTGTCGGACAGTTGCTCCTCGCGCACACCGCCCGCGAGGCGGGCGATGATCCGGGTCTGCGGTCCGAGGTCGAGGGTGGTCATGTCGGTCATCAGCTGTCTCCTCAGAGGTGCGTCCAAGGAGGTAGACCGAGGCCCGCCCCGAAACTCATCGCGTGCGCGCACGCCCTTCTACGGCACCTCCCCGATCCCCTCCCCCGCTCCTCAGACCGACGAGAGCGCCGCCCGCACGGACGCCAGGTCGCCGTCCGACGCCAGCCCGGCGTGGTAGAGCCGCAGTTCCGTGGCACCGAGGTCACGCGCGCGTGCGGCGTCCGCGGCCAGGGTGCCGGGGCGGCCGCCCATCCCGGAGACCACGGTGAAGTTGGCGGCGAGCACGGCACCCTCGCGCCGCTGCTCGGCGAACGGCGTCAGCAGGCCCGCGCCGCCCGTGCAGGGCACGACCACACCGTCGGCGACGGACAGAATGTGCGCGGGGTCCACGCCCGCGTTGGCGCCGCAGTGGTACGACACCGGGTCGGCGTGCAGGAGAACCTGGAAGCCGTCCGGCGCCGCGGCGCGGACCGCGGTGACGGCCGCCTCCTGGAGCGTACGGGCGGTTTCGTCCCGCCACGCGCGCGTGCCGGCCGCTTTCGTCTCCCCGAGGAGTTTCCCGACCCCCGGCCAGCTCCCGTCGGACGGCGCCCCCTGCCACACCGGCTCGAGCGCGGTGCGTACGGCGTCGGCCAGCTCGTCGGCGTCCAGGCCGTGTGCGCCGTAGCCGGCCCGGCAGTCGGGGCAGAAGCACAGCGACATCAGGTACTGACCGGCGTCCCCGAGGCCGACCCCGGCGGTCTTGTCGTGGGCGTGCAGATGCGCCAGCCCGTACCAGCCGAGGGACTCCAGCTCCGTGCCGCGCGCGCCGGGGCGCACGGCGGCCTCCGCAGCCAGATCCACGAGGTACGCGCGCGTGGCGGGCTGCGCGATGCACGGGGCCCAGGGGTAGCGGTCGCCGTAGGCGTTGACGACCGAGGTGTCCGGGTGCTCGGCGCCCAAGCGGGAGTTGTGCGCGAGCACCACCCAGGTGTGCACCTCGAGACCGGCGTCCGCGAGGGCGGCGGCCGCCTCACCGAAGGCGTCACCGGGCGCCCAGTCCCCGGCCGGGTAGGGGCGCAGGGTCCGGCCCGCCCAGCGGGCGTCCGGGGGGTAGAGCACGGCGGCGTGCTCGGCGGTGACGATGCGGTGGCGCGGGTGGCGGGGGGTCAGGGCGCGGGTGGAGTGGTAGGCGGCGGCGAGCGTCACCTGCTCCACGCCGAGGGCGGCGATCCTCCCGGATGCCTCCGGGTCTCCGTTGACGTCCCAGGGGTAGACGAATGCCGACGTCTTCACACGTCCTCCTTGAGCAGCGCGTACCCACGCTCGATCACCTGAGCGAGCTGCTTGACATGATCCTCGCTCGGCTCGTGCAGCGGGGGCCGTACCTCCCCCACGTCGAGCCCGCGCAGCCGTACGCCGGCCTTCACGAGGGAGACGGCGTAGCCGCGGCTCTGGGCGCGCAGTTCGACGAACGGCCGGTAGAAGCCGTCGAGCAGGCGGCGCACGGTGGCGTCGTCGCCGGACTCGAGCGCCCGGTGGAAGGCGAGGGCGATCTCCGGGGCGAAGCAGAACACGGCGGAGGAGTAGAGCGTGACGCCGATGGCGCGGTAGGCGAGCTGGGTCTGTTCGGCGGTCGGCAGACCGTTGAAGTAGAGGAAGTCGCCGGGGACTTCGGTGCGTACGGCGCTGACGATCCGCTGCATGAGGTCCAGGTCGCCGAGGCCGTCCTTGAGCCCGATGACACCGTCCGTGCGGGCCAGTTCGACGACGGCGTCCGGGGTGAACACGGCGTTGTCGCGCTGGTAGACGATGACGGGGAGCGCGGTCGCCGCGGCGATCTCCTTGTAGTGCCGCAGCAGCCCCTCCTGCCCGGCGACGACGAGATACGGCGGCATGGCGAGCAGCCCGTCCGCGCCGGCCGCCTCGGCGAGCCTCGCGTAGCGCACGGCGAGCGCGGTGCCGTACCCGGCGCCCGCGACGACCGGCACGCGGCCCGCCGCCTCCTCGACGGCCGCCCGCACGCACGCCTCGAACTCCTCGGGCGTGAGCGCATGGAACTCCCCGGTGCCGCAGCACGCGAAGACGGCGGCCGCCCCGGCCTCCACCCCGCGGCGGACATGGGCGCGGTAGGCGTCGAGGTCGACGGAGCCGTCGGGGCCGTAGGCGGTGACCGGGAAGAACAGCGGCCCGCTGGGGACGCTGAGGCGGGCGGCGAGCGGGGCTGACGTCACGGGCACTCCAAGGTCCACGATCCAAGGTCCATATTCATGTTCCGCGTCCACACTCCTGAACATGCTCACGCTATGGCGGGCGCCCAGGAGGGGTCAAGCGCACCAACCCCCAACACACCAGCGGATTCCTCTCCTTCGCGGCACACTTGACGCACGACGACCCGCTCCTTAGCGTGTCCACGCATGTGAATGCGGTATATGAATGCGGCCGTTCGATTCAAGGAGACCCGAGGATGCCCGCTCCCCGCACCGTTCTGCTCACCGGCGCCGCCAGCGGCCTCGGCACCCTGATGCGGGACCTGCTCCCCGACCACGGCTACGCACTGCGCCTGCTCGACCTGCGCCCCGTCGAGGGCGCACCGGACGCCATCACCGCGGACCTCGCCGACAGGGCGGCCCTGCGCGAGGCCGTACGGGGCGTCGACGCGATCATCCACCTCGCGGGCATCTCCCTGGAAGCCCCCTTCGAGAAGATCCTGAAGGCGAACATCGAGGGCACCTACAACCTGTACGAGGCCGCCCGCGAGGAGGGCATCCGGCGCATCGTCTTCGCCTCCTCCAACCACGCGGTGGGCTACACCCCGCGCCCCCAGGGCGACACACCTCTTGATCCAAGCGTGCTCATCCCGGTCGACACCCCGCGCCGCCCGGACACCTTCTACGGCCTGTCCAAGTCCTTCGGTGAGGATCTTGCGCAGTTCTACTGGGACAAGCACGGCATGGAGACCGTCTCCGTGCGCATCGGCTCCTGCTTCCCGGAGCCGACCAGCGTGCGCATGCTGTCGGTCTGGATGAGCCCCGCCGACGGCGCCCGTCTCTTCCACGCGGCCCTGACCGCCGAGAACGTCGGCCACACCGTCGTCTACGGCTCCTCCGCCAACACACGCCTGTGGTGGGACCTGTCCACCGCGCGGGCGCTCGGCTACGCACCGCAGGACGACTCCGAGCCGTACGCCGAGAAGCTCATCGCCGAACAGGGCGAGCTCGACCCGGACAACCCGGCCCACGCCTGCCTGGGCGGCCACTTTGTGAACGACCCGCCGATCTGGCCGTACTGATCTCGATACTGACTACGAACTGACCGAAAGCCGACGGCGGGCGGGCACCGAACGGGCCCGCCCGCCGTCGTGTTCGGGCGCGCACCCCGCCCGATCTCACACCCCGCTCCGCAACGCCGCAGGTCCGAGGCGGGCACACGCCGCGTCGAACGGGCACACACGGGCAGCATCGGGCCCGCATCAGACCTGGTCAGTGCCGCACACCCGCTGTAGAACTTCTCCCAAGGGCCGCACCGGGCCCGAACGGGCAGCACAGCACCACTGAAGGCAGGTGTCGGCCATGAGCACGAGTTCGGCGGAGGAACGCCAGCGGGAGATCGTGCGGGTGGCGCGCGCCGCCGGGTCGGTCGACGTCACCGCGCTCGCCGACCTGCTGGGCGTGGCCAAGGAGACCGTACGGCGGGATCTGCGCGCCCTGGAGGACCACGGTCTGGTCCGCCGTACCCACGGCGGCGCCTACCCCGTGGAGAGCGCCGGCTTCGAGACGACCCTCGCCTTCCGCGCCACCAGCCACGTCCCCGAGAAGCGCCGGATCGCGGCCGCCGCGGCCGAGCTGCTCGGGGACGCCGAGACGGTCTTCGTCGACGAGGGCTTCACCCCGCAGCTCATCGCCGAGGCACTCCCCAGGGACCGGCCGCTGACCGTGGTCACCGCGTCCCTGCCGGTCGCGGGCGCACTCGCCGAGGCCGAGGGCTTCTCGGTGCTGCTGCTCGGCGGCCGGGTCCGCTCCGGCACGCTGGCCACCGTCGACCACTGGACGACGAAGATGCTCGCCGGCTTCGTCGTCGACCTCGCCTACATCGGCGCCAACGGCATCTCCCGGGAGCACGGCCTGACCACCCCCGACCCCGCGGTCAGCGAGGTCAAGGCGCAGGCGGTGCGGGCCGCGCGGCGCACGGTCTTCGCGGGCGTGCACACCAAGTTCGGGGCGGTCAGCTTCTGCCGGTTCGCGGAGGTCGGCGCGCTGGAGGCGATCGTCACGAGCACGCTGCTGCCGACGGCCGAAGCACACCGCTACTCACTGCTCGGACCCCAGGTCATCCGCGTCTGAAAATCCGACCCACTCCCCTGTAGGGCACCCTCACGCCCAGCAGTGCCCCTTATTTCCCCATATGTTCAGGAGCGATCCATGCGAACCCAGAGCCGACGGAGGCCGCGAGCCACACTCGCCGCGGCCGCCGCAGGGACGCTGCTCGCCCCGCTGCTCTCCGGCTGCTGGGTCGGGGCGGGCGGGGCAGGATCGGGCGGCAACTCGATCAACGTCCTGATGGTCAACAACCCCCAGATGGTCGAGCTGCAGAAGCTCACCGCCGCCCACTTCACCAAGGACACCGGCATCAAGGTGAACTTCACCGTGCTGCCGGAGAACGACGTCCGCGACAAGATCAGCCAGGACTTCGCCAACCAGGCCGGCCAGTACGACGTCGCCACCCTCTCCAACTACGAGATACCGATCTACGCCCGCAACGGCTGGCTGCACGAGATGGACTCCTACGTCGCCGAGGACCCGGCGTACGACGAACAGGACGTCCTGAAGCCCATGCGCGAGTCCCTCACCGGCGACGACGGCAAGCTCTACGGCCAGCCCTTCTACGGCGAGTCCTCCTTCCTGATGTACCGCAAGGACGTGTTCGAGAAGGAAGGCCTCACGATGCCCGCGCACCCCACCTGGACGCAGGTCGCCGACCTCGCCGCCCGGGTGGACGGCGCCGAACCCGGCATGAAGGGCATCTGCCTGCGCGGACTGCCCGGCTGGGGCGAGGTCATGGCACCCCTGACGACCGTCGTGAACACCTTCGGCGGCACCTGGTTCGACGAGAACTGGAAGGCCCGGCTCGACTCCCCCGAGTGGGAAAAGGCGACGAAGTTCTATGTCGACCTGGTCCGTGAGCACGGCGAGTCCGGCGCCGCCCAGTCCGGGTTCGCCGAGTGCCTCAACAACATGACCCAGGGCAAGGTCGCCATGTGGTACGACGCCACCTCCGCGGCCGGTTCCCTGGAGTCCGCCGACTCCCCGGTCAAGGGCAAGGTCGGCTACGCCCCGGCCCCCGTCGAGAAGACCGAGTCCTCCGGCTGGCTCTACACCTGGGCCTGGGGCATCCAGGACGCCTCCCGCAACGCCGACAAGGCATGGCAGTTCGTGTCCTGGGCGTCCGGCAAGGAGTACGAGCAGCTGGTCGGCGACGAGATCGGCTGGTCGAACGTACCCGCCGGCAAGCGCGCGTCGACGTACGACAACCCCGACTACCGCGCGGAGGCCGCCGCCTTCCAGGAGATGACCAAGGAGGCCATCGAGGGCGCCCGCCCGGGCGACCCCGGTGTGCAGCCGCGTCCCGCACCCGGCATCCAGTTCGTCGGCATTCCCGAGTTCACCGACCTCGGCACCAAGGTCTCCCAGGAGATCAGCGCGGCCATCGCCGGACGCCAGTCCGTCGACGAGGCCCTGAAGAAGTCCCAGCAGCTCGCCGAGCGCATCTCCGAGGAGTACGAGGGACGATGACCGCCACCACCACGGCCCCCGTGGCCGCCCCGTCCGTCCGTACGAACAAGCGCGAGCCCTCGGCCCGGCTGCGCGCCTGGGCCACCCGGGCCCCCCTCCTCCCCGCCCTGATCTTCATGATCGTCGTGACCCAGCTGCCGTTCGTGGCCACGCTGGTGATCTCCTTCTTCGACTGGAACTCCCTCTATCCCGACGCCCGCCACTTCACCGGCGTGGACAACTACCGCCAGGTGCTCACCGACACCGACCTGCGCAACTCGGTCTGGACCACGATCCTGCTGACGGTGACGGTGGTCCTGGTCAGCCTGGTCCTCGGCCTGGTCCTGGCACTGCTGCTGGACCGCAGGTTCAAGGGCCGGGGCGTCGTCCGCACCCTGCTGATCGCGCCCTTCCTGGTCGTCCCCGTGGCGGCGGCGCTGCTCTGGAAGCACGTCCTCTACAACCCCGAGTACGGCCTGCTGAACGGCTTGTTGCACTACGTCGGCGGCCCCCAGCCCGACTGGATCTCCAACACCCCGCTGCTGGCGGTCGAGGCATCCCTGGTCTGGCAGTGGACCCCGTTCATGATGCTGATCATCCTGGCCGGCCTGCAGAGCCGCGACCCCCAGCAGATCGAGGCCGCGAAGGTCGACGGCGCGAGCGACTGGCAGATCTTCCGCCACCTCACGCTCCCGCATCTGCGCCGCTACCTCGAACTCGGCGCCCTGCTCGGCTCGATCTACATCGTCCAGAACTTCGACGCGGTCTTCACCATCACATCCGGCGGCCTGGGCACCGCCAACCTCCCCTACACCGTCTACCAGAGCTTCTACCAGGCCCACGAGAACGGCCTCGCCTCGGCCGCGGGCGTCCTGGTCGTCATCGGCTCGATCATCATCGCGACCTTCGCACTGCGCGTGGTGTCGTCCCTGTTCCGCGAGGAGGTGAACCGCGGATGAGCGGCATCGCCGTACAAGTCCGTCGTATCCGCCGTAAGGGCGTCGGCCTGGGCCTGGTGGCCTGGCTGGCCGGCATCGTCTTCTTCCTGCCCATCGCGTGGATGGCCCTGACGTCCTTCCACTCCGAGGAGGACGCGGCGACCAACCCGCCGTCCTTCGGGGCCGCCCTCACCCTGGACGGCTACCGCGAGTTCTTCGGCACGGGCGGCGGGGCGAGCCCGTGGCCGTCTCTGATCAACTCGACGGTGGCATCGGTGAGTTCGACCCTCCTGGTCCTGCTCCTGGCGCTCCCGGCGGCCTACGCCCTGTCGATCCGGCGGGTGCGCAAGTGGACCGACGTCCTGTTCTTCTTCCTGTCGACGAAGATGCTGCCGGTGGTGGCGGGCCTGCTGCCGATCTACCTCTTCGCCAAGAATGCGGGAATGCTGGACAACATCTGGCTCCTGGTCATCCTCTACACCTCCATGAACCTGCCGATCGCGGTGTGGATGATGCAGTCGTTCCTGGCCGAGGTCCCGGTGGCGGTGATCGAGGCGGCACGGGTGGACGGCGCCCGCCTCCCCACGGTCCTGACCCGCGTGATCGCCCCCATGGCTCTCCCCGGCATCGCCGCCACCGCCCTGATCTGCTTCATCTTCAGCTGGAACGAGCTGCTGTTCGCGAGGGTGCTGACGGGCGTCGTAGCCGAAACAGCCCCCGTCTTCCTGACCGGCTTCATCACCAGCCAGGGCCTGTTCCTGGCGAAGGTGTGCGCCGCGTCGCTCGTCATCTCCCTGCCGGTGCTCGCCGCGGGGTTCGCCGCCCAGGACAAGCTGGTCCAGGGCCTGTCGTTGGGAGCCGTGAAATGAAGGCCGCCGTCATCGAGTCCGTGGGCAAGGCCGTCGTCGCCGAGGTCCCGGACCCGACGCCGGGCCCGCGCGAGGTCGTCGTCGAGGTCGCCGCGTGCGGCCTGTGCGGCACGGACCTGCACATCCTCCAGGGGGAGTTCGCACCCGAGCTCCCCATCGTGCCGGGGCACGAGTTCGCGGGCGAGGTGGTCGGGGTCGGCACCCAGGTCACGGAACTGTCGGTGGGCGACCAGGTGGCGGTGGACCCGTCCCTGTACTGCTACGAGTGCCGCTACTGCCGCACCGGCCACAACAACCTGTGCGAGCGCTGGGCAGCGATCGGCGTGACGACGGCGGGAGGCGCGGCGCAGTACGCGGTGGCGCCGGTGGCGAACTGCGTGAAGCTCCCCGAGCACATCCGCACGCAGGACGCGGCACTGGTGGAGCCGCTGTCGTGCGCGGTACGTGGCTATGACGTGCTCCAGTCCCGCCTGGGCGCCCACGTCCTGATCTACGGTTCCGGAACGATGGGCCTGATGATGCTGGAGCTGGCGAAACGGACGGGCGCGGCGAGCGTCGACGTGGTCGACGTCAACCCGACCCGCCTGGAGACGGCCCGCCGCCTCGGCGTCTCGGCGTCCGCCGCGAACGCCGACGAGCTGGACCGCCCGCAGGGCTGGGACGTCGTGGTCGACGCGACGGGCAACGCGGCGGCGATCCAGGACGGGCTGGAGCGGGTGGCGAAGGCGGGGACGTTCCTGCAGTTCGGCGTCGCGGACTACGCGACCCGGGTGACGATCGATCCGTACCGCATTTACAACCAGGAGATCACGATCACCGGCTCGATGGCCGTCCTGCACAGCTTCGAGCGGGCCGCGGAACTCTTCGCGACGGGCGTCCTCGACCCCGAGGTCTTCATCAGCGACCGCCTGCCGCTGACCAGCTATCCCGAGGCCCTTGAGCAGTTCGCGTCGGGCGTCGGCAGGAAGATCGTGGTTGTGCCGTAGCTGAACGGCCTCGTCCTCAAACGCCGGACGGGCTTTCTCAGCCACTTGGGGGTCCCCCCTCTGGGGGAGTTTGAGGAGGGGGGCCCAGGGGGCAGAGCCCCCTGGAGGACGGGACGGGTAGGGGCGGGGGGCGAAAACCGCTGGGCCCGTCACCCCCCACCCCCTACGATCCGAACATGCCACGCCCCCAGGGATTCCGCTACGACACCCACGCCGACGGCACCGTCACCATCACCCACCACAACCGCCCCGCCACCACCCTCCACGGCCCCCGCGCACAACAATTCCTCGCCGAGACAACCTCCGCCCCGGACCCCCAGCTGGTCATGGCCCGCTGGACCGGCAACTACAAACGCGGCAACGAACGCACCGCCCGCAACCACCCCCGCAACCGCCGGTGACCCGATCGGCCGCCCGGTAAGGGAACGGTAAAGCGGCGTCGATCGTTCACCCGGCATGACAGCTATGACCCCCGGCTCGAACATCCCTCTCCCCACCGCCCGCGTGACGGTGGACGTCGCCGCCCCGGTGCGGCTCGACGTATCGGGCCTGCTGCTCACCGCCGACGGCAAGGTGCGCTCCGACGACGACTTCATCTTCTACAACCAGCCCACCGGACCGGGCGTGACGTACCGCTCGGGCGGCGGCACGGCCCCCGACGCGATCACCGTCGACACCACCGCCGTCCCCCCGGGCATCGAGAAGATCGTCGTCACGGCGAGCCCGGACGCCGCCGGCCAGACCTTCCAGGGCATCGAACCCACGGCCACGATCCGCAACGCGGACGACAACAGCGTCCTGGCCACGTTCACGCCCCCGCAGCTCGGCGCCGAGACGGCACTGGTGGTCGTGGAGATCTATCTGCGCAACGGCGCCTGGAAGGCCCGCGCGGTGGGCCAGGGCTACGCCAACGGCCTGGCCGGCATCGCCACCGACTTCGGCGTCACCGTGGAGGAACCGGCCCCGGCCCCCGTCGCCCCGCCACAGCCGGTCACCCCGCCGCCCGCCACGATGCAGCCCCCGGTGACCCCGCCGGCCCCGCCCATGTCCACTCCCCCGGCCCCGGCAGCGCCCCCCGCTCCGGCCGCTCCCGCCCCCGGCGCCGGGAAGATCAACCTCGACAAGGGCCGGGTCAGCCTCCAGAAGAACCAGACCGTCTCCCTGGTCAAGGGCGGCCGCCCGCTGCTCTCCCAGGTCAAGATGGGCCTCGGCTGGGAGCCCGCCTACCGCGGCAAGGACATCGACCTGGACGCCTCGGTCATCGCGTACGGCCCGCAGCGCAACCACATCGACAGCTGCTACTTCGGCAAGCTCCAGATCGTGGGCGGCGCGATCCGCCACTCCGGCGACAACCTCACCGGCGAGGGCGGCGGCGACGACGAGGTGATCACCGTCGACCTCGGCCGCCTCCCGCAGGAGGTCACCGGCCTGGTCTTCACCGTGAACTCCTTCTCCGGCCAGAAGTTCACCGAGGTCGCCAAGGCCTACTGCCGCCTCATGGACGCCGCCACCGGCGAGGAACTCGTCCGCTTCGACCTCACCAACGCCGAGCCCCAGACCGGCGTCCTCATGGCGAAGCTCATCCGCCAGTACTCCGGCGAGTGGGACATGACGGCCATGGGCGACTTCGTCAAGGCCCGCACGGTCCGCAACATGGTCAAGCCGGCGGCCCAGGCGCTGTAACGGCCGCTACGAGCACGGGGCGCCCCCGACAGAGGGGGCGCCCGGCGCCGTACCGTTCCCGCTCGTGCCCGTTCACTCAAGCCATGGCCAGTGCCCGTCCCGGCCTCGCTCGAGCAAGGGCACCATTCGGAACGCCGCGTCCGAGAGGCCGCCGAACGTGTGCCGGTTCCCCTTCCCGGACGGTCCGTGCCCCGCCCGGTAACCGGCCAGGTTCCAGGTGTAGACGGGCACGTCGGCCGGGACCTGTTCGGTCGGGTCGCCGTAGTGGCTGTGGGCGTACTGCTCGTCGGTGACGATCAGCACCCGGTCGTGCTTCGTGTAGTGCCGGCGCACCGCCTCGGTGGTGTTGGTGCCGCCCAGGTCGCCGAACCGCTCCAGGACCTTGAGCACCGACTCGCCCTTGCGGAACCGCACCCGGTTGCTGCTCGTGCCGAACTCGACAAGATCCGCGTCCGCCGCCCGCAGCGCCAGCGCCGTCCCGAAGATCGCCGCCGCGTCGGCCCGGTTGAGCTCCGAGCGGTCCGACAGCCGCGAGTAGAACATGGAACCCGAGCGGTCCACGAGCACCAGCGTCCGGCCGGGCAGTGCGGGCACGTGGGCCAGCGAGTGGCCGAGTGCCTGCTCCAGCGGGTACGACCAGCGCAGCGACGGCGCGTGCTGGTATGCGGCGAGGTACCGGAACGGGAACTGCCGCGAGCGCGCGACCTCCGCCGGGTCGCTGATCCGGGCGGCGACCTGGGCGGCCACCTCGTCGGAGACGCCCGCCTCGTCGAAGTTCCGCAGGTTGCGGACCAGCGCCATCGTGCCCATGGACGGGATCACGGCCTCCCAGGCCGCCTTGTCCATCGGCCCCTGCAGCCAGCCCGCCAGCGCCTCCCAGGTCATCCCGGCCGCCGCGAGCCGCTCGGCCCCGCCGTCCGACGTGACCACCGCGCGCCGCTCCTCGACCGGCAGCGCCATCAGCTCGCGGTGCGCGACCAGCGTCCGGTTCGACGCGGGCGGCACGGCGGTGTCCGGGTTGTGCCGGCGGTCCAGCGCGTACTGGAACAGCTCGCCCTGCCACGGCTTGTCCGGGTCCGGGGCCGCGTGCACCAGGTTGAGGATGTCGCCGAAGCGGTAGCCCTTCGACGCGGTGTCGTACTTCAGCAGCGACTTGCCGCTGTAGAGGCGCCGTACGGCGTCGGCGATGCCGCGCTTCACGGGCTTCGGGACGTTGCGGCCGTACATCGCTGTCCAGTACGCGAGCAGTTCACCGGGCTCGTCGGGACGCTGGAGCACGGAGGCGACGACCGTCCGGTTCGACGGACCGTCGGTCGCCCCGGCCTCCAGCCGCGCCTTCACGTACTCGGCGGCGCCCACGACCGCCGCCGTACGCAGGTTGCCCTCGCTGCGCAGCCAGCCGAGCAGGCCGGCCGTCCACTCCGGGTCGGTGACGGCGAGCTCGCGCACGAGCGTGGCGAACCGGTCGTCGCGGGCGGCGCCGGTCTCGTAGAAGGTCTGCTGAGAGACGAAGTGGGAGACCGCCAGCAGGAAAAGCTCGGAGTGCGCGTCGCGCTCGCGACCGAGGCCGCCCTCGTACGTGCGGAGTACCCGTCCCGTCGAGGTGACGCGCGAAGAGGGCCGTGCCTTCGCGGCCTTCGTGTTGAATCGCGCCATGGTGAATTCCCCCGAATTCATAAGAGGTTTCGGAGGGAGGCGCAGCAGAAGGAGGATGCCCGAGATCAGGAGTCGGCGACGGACTTAGCCTGGTGCTCTGCCGAATTGAGCTACACCGACCCGAAGTCGATGACGGGATTCGAACCCGCAGCCGCCAGATCCAATGAAGTAACCGTTGCCTGCGCACCGGGCACCCACCATGAGCTGCGCCTCCCGAGATCAAGTCGGCGGCGGCTGTGGATTCTTTGGAAGAGAAGTAGCCGCTGCCATCGCACCGGGAGGTGCGTTACCGCACCGGACGGTGCGGAACGTGCATGAAGTTGTGGTGTCCATTGAGGGTGGAAGCAGGTCCTGCCTTCGCACCTGGACGGGAATGACTCTAAGCGAGCGGGAGTTGGAGACGCCAAGGATTTTCCGCGGGGTTCTTGCAGGCCGCAACCTGACGGTGCCTCCCAGGCGTCGCACTGATCGTCGCTGTCATCGTGAGTGCCGTACGACAGGCTCGAGGAGGAGGCCGCTCCATGATGCGTCTCGCGGGGTACCGGCTCGTCACGCAACTCGGCGAGGGCGGGATGGGCCGGGCCCATCTCGCGCGCTCCGCCTCCGGACGGCTGGTCGTGGTCAAGACGGTGCATGCGCACCTGGCCGCGGAGCCGGGCTTCAGAGAGCGGCTGCGCCGCGAGTCGGCCGCGGCGCGGGCCGTCGAGGGGCCGTTCACCGCGGCGGTGCTGGACGCCGATCCCGATGCCCGGCAGCCCTGGCTTGCGGTCGAGTACTGCGCCGGTCCCTCGCTCTCCGAGGCGGTCGCAGCGCTGGGCCCGCTCGGCCCCGGCGATCTCGCGGCGCTCGGCGCGGCGCTCGCGGAGGCCCTGGCCGCCATCCATGGGGCGGGACTCGTGCACCGCGACCTCAAACCCGCGAACGTCGTCGTGACCGGCGACGGGCCCAAGGTCATCGACTTCGGCATCGCCAAGGTGATGGACCCGGCGGCGGGCGAGGAGACGCTGACGGCCACCGGTGAACTCATCGGCTCGCCCGGCTTCATGGCACCGGAGCAGATATCCCAGGACACCGAACCCGGCCCGGCCGCCGATGTGTTCGCGCTCGGCGCGCTGATCGCACTCGCCGCGACAGGACGCAGTCCGCATGGCTCGGGCACCGCGCCCCAGGTGCTCTACCGGACGCTGCACGAGGAGCCCGACCTGCTGGGCGTGCCGGACGCGGAGTGGGACGCGTTCCTCACGCGCTGCCTCGCCAAGTCCCCGGACGACCGTCCGACGGTCCCCGAGATCCTGGCCTGGTGCGCCACGCGGGCGGCCGCGCCTCCGTGGTGGGAACGCCCGGCGTTCACGTCCGTGCTCCGGGGCCACGAGGACGAGATCGCGGAGCGTGTGGCAGCGGCCGAGGAGGAGGGGGAGACGGCAGAGGAAACCGCCGTCGAGGAATCCCCTACCCCTCACGACGGCCTCGGCCGCCTGTCACGCCGACGCCTGCTCACCTGGACCGGCGCCGCACTGGCCACCGCGGCCACAGCCACCACGGCAGCGTTCCTCCTCGACGAGAACGAAACCGACGGCAAGGGATCCGCCTCCGCCTCACCCCGCCCATGGGAGAAGGGCACCTCCGTGTGGACGAGAGAGGTAGGCGCCCTGGAGTACGGGGGTTCCCTGATCCGCCACGGAGAAGCCCTCTACGTACAGGTGGACGGGACCGTCACCTGCCTCGACCCCGTCACCAACACACTGCGCTGGCGCTTCGAGGACGCCTCCGCCCTGGTCCCGCGCGGCGACACGGTGTACGTCCTGCGCCAAGGGGACGCCTTCACCCCTTCGTTCTCCACCCGGATCGCCGCATTGGACGCGGCCACAGGCGAGATCCGCTGGGAGACCGACCCGATCCTCCACAACCCGTACCGTCGGGCCGCGGCCGGCGAGACGGACGGTGAGATGGACGGCGATCATGCGTCGTTCATCGTCTCGGAGCGGACCATCTGCCTGGCCACCTACGCCTCGTACGACACGATCCAGGCCCGCCGCGCCGCGCAGGGCCGGCGGTGGCGGGCCTACGGCTACGACATCACACGCGGCGAGGCTCTCTGGTTCCGGGCAGGCACCGCGGCCGAGGTGATCGCGATGCACGCGGCGGGCGGGCGCTTCGCTCTCGCCCTCAACTCCACCTCCACGACGGGCGATTCACCACCCACCGGCCCACTCATGGTCCTGAACGAACGCAAGGGAACGGTCGAGTCGCGCGTCAGCGGCGGCGCGGCCCGCCCCGAGGCCCACCGCGGCGCCACGGGAACGCGCTGCTACGCGACCCAGAAGGCCGTGCAGTGCGTGGATCTGGCGAGCGGTCATGTGCGCTGGTCGAAACCGCCTGGGCAGGCCGGGGTCACGCCTGCCGCCGCGCACGGTCTCGTCCATGCCGCGACGAGCGAGGGTGTCGGCGCGCTCGACGCGGCGACCGGCAGCAAGCGCTGGTGGCGCGACGACGTGCGGGGCGTCGCGGGCGCGGAGGAACCGCCGCTGCGGGACGGCGGCCTGCTGTACGTGGCCGGGCCGGACCCGGACCGGGCTGCCGGCACGTCGGGGGACTGGCCGGTGTGGGGCGTGCACGCGCTGCACGCGGCGACGGGTGAACTGGCCTGGGCGGTCCCGGCGGACGGCCTGAGCAGCGAGGTGATCGCGGCTGCGGGCGGCGGTCTCCTGCATCTGTCCACCGGCAGGACCCTGCAGACGTTCCGCGGGCCGGGATCGGCATGAGGGGGACGAGGAGCGACGCGCTGGTCCCCGGCGACCCCGAACGGCTCGGCAGGTACGAACTGATCGGGCGGCTCGGTTCCGGGGGCATGGGGCAGGTGTATCTGGGGCGCAGTCCCGGCGGGCGGCTCGTCGCGGTGAAGACCGTGCACGAACACCTCGCTGCCGACCCGCACTACAGGGAGCGGTTCCGGCGCGAGGCGGCGGCCGCGCGGTCGGTCACCGGGGTGTACACGGCACCCGTCGTGGACGCCGATCCGGACTCGCCGATGCCGTGGCTGGCGACCGCCTATCTGCCCGGCGTCACCCTGCGCCAGGCGGTCGTGGCGGCCGGACCGCTCGCCCCCGGCGCCGTACGTGCGCTCGGCGGCGCGCTCGCCGAGGCGCTGCGGAGCATTCACGCCGCGGGGCTCGTGCACCGTGACCTCAAGCCGTCCAATCTGCTGGTGACCGGTGACGGTCCGCGGGTCATCGACTTCGGGATCGCCCGGCTGGTCAGCGCCCACGCGCTCACGGAGACCGGGGACATCATCGGTACGCCGGGCTATATGGCGCCCGAGCAGATCACCGGGGACATGCAGGTCACGGCAGCGGCCGATGTCTTCGCGCTGGGTGCGGTGCTGGCGTACGCGGCGTCCGGGCGAGGCCCGTTCGGCGGCGGTGGCGCGGCCGCGCTGCTCTACCGTGTCGTACACGACGAGCCGGACCTCGTCGATGTTCCGGAAGCGGGCGGGCTGCGGGAGCTGGTCGCGGAGTGTCTGCACAAGTCCCCCGAGCGACGGCCCGGTCCGGCGGAGGTGCTGCGCCGCACGGCGGACCGCAACCCGCCCCTGTGGTGGCGTGCGGAGCCGCTGCGCTCGCTCGTCTCGGGCGTCGCGGACGCGGTGCCCGAGCCGGGGCCGACGGTGGTCGTGCCGACGGTCGTCGACGAGGCCGCGCGGGACGCGGCGCGGCGGGCGATCCGGCGCCGCGAGCTCACCCGGCGCGGTCTGCTGCTGGGCGGGGGCGGCGGCCTGGTCGCGCTGCTGGCCTGTGCGGTGGGCCGTACGTCCGGGCCGACGGGTGAAGGGTCGACCGGACCGATCTGGGAGTTGAAGAAGGGCGCCACCAGGCCAGGAGCCCTGCGGTGGACCCTCTCGGCCGGCTCGGGCACGCTCGACGCGATGCTGGTGACCGCGGGCGGGATCGTGCTGCACGGCACCGAGGACAGCGTCAGCACCGACGGCACGGTCCAGTTCCGCACGACGGCGGGCGGCACCAGGCGGTGGGCCGTCGACTCCTTCACCGAAGCCCCGAAGGCCTGGGGCGTGGTGGACGGTGTGCTGACCGCGGGCGATCTGGGTCTCGAGGCCCTCGACCTGACAACGGGCAAGCGCAGAACACCGGTCGAGAAGGGACTGCTGACCCCTCTCTGGTTCACGGTGTCCGGCTCCACCCTCGTCACCCTGTCCCGGAACGGGAGCGGCGAGAACCTGTTGCGCGGGGCCTCCCTCAAGACCGGGCAGCGGCTGTGGCAACGCAAGGGGGAGGACGAGTGGCCCCGTCCGGCAGTCGCGGGCGATGCACTGCTGTTCACGGACGGATACGACGAACAGGAGTGCGTCTTTGCGGACGACGGGACGGTGCGGTGGCGCTACTCGGGTGTGGGCAAGGGCTACCAGGTGGCGGTCGCCGGCGCTCTGCCGCCCGATCGGTTCGCCGTCCTCACCACCGGCAGAGTCCTGCATCTCGTCGACGTACGTGACGGCCGCCGGATCAGCGGACGAGAGCTGGACGTTCCGGTGGCTCCGGGGGCAACGGCCTTCGCCCGCGCGGACAACACCGGGCTGCTGCTGTCCGGAGAACGGCTGTACGGTCTGGATCCCGACGCCGGCACGGTGCGCTGGAGCCGTCCCGCTCTCGGCCTGGACGCCTGCTGGGCGCCGCACCCCGGTGGCGACCGCTCCCCCGTCCTCGCCGGAGGGCAGCTGCTGCACTGGGCCGCGGACGGCCGCACCCTGGAAGCCCTGGATCCCGCCACCGGCCGGCCGCGGTGGCGGCGGCCGGAGCTCGGCGACGGCCCCGCACAGTGCCCGCCCGCCGTATCGGGCGGCACGGTCTACGCGGCGGCGGGACGCAAGTGCACCGCGCTGCGCCTCTCGGACGGGGTGCCGTTGCGCGACGAGTGGTCGCTGGACGGTGTGATCACCGGCCTCGCGGCCGATGCGAGCGGCTGGTACGCCCGCATCGGCCGCGGGTCGGTCGTTGCGGTCAACGGGATCGCTGCCGCTTCCAGGGACCGGTGATCGCGACCAGGATGCCCGGGTCCTGGATGTTGGCGAACAGCGTCCGGCCGTCGGGGGAGAAGGTGACGCCGGCGAACTCGCTGTACTCCGGCTCCTCTTCGGTGCCGACGTTCAGGTCGTTGCGGGCGATGGGGTACGTACGGCCGCTGTCCGTCGCGCCGAAGAGGTGCGAGACGCCCTCGCCGTCCTCGGCGAGGATCAGGCCGCCGTACGGGGAGACGGTGATGTTGTCGGGGCCGTCGAAGGCGCCGTCCTTGGAGGGGTCGGGGTTCACTCCGAGCAGGACCTTCAGCGTCAGCGTGCGGCGCTTGGGGTCGTAGAACCAGACCTGCCCGTCGTGCTGCACCGGGCTCTCCTCGCGGGCGTACGAGGAGACGATGTACGCGCCGCCGTCGCCCCACCACATGCCCTCGAGCTTGCGGGCGCGGGTGATCTCACCGTCGGCGAACTGCTTGCGCACGGCCACGGTCCTGGCGTCGCGGTCCGGTACGTCGACCCAGTCCACTCCGTACACCGTGCCGACCTTGGTGGCGCGGGAGAGGTCGTCGACGAACTTGCCGCCGGAGTTGTAGCACTTGGGCGCCTGCAGGACGCCGGCGTCGTCGGCGAGGGTGCGGAACCTGCCGCGGCCGTGCTCGAAGCCCTTGGGCGGGGTCCAGCGGTAGAAGAGGCCGTTGGGCTCGTCGTCGTCCTCGGTGAGGTAGGCGTGGCCGCGCTTGGGGTCGATGACGACGGCCTCGTGGTCGTAACGGCCGAAGAACTTCAGCGGCTTGGGGTCGCGGTTGGCGCGCCGGTCGCGGGGGTCGACCTCGAAGACGTAGCCGTGGTCCTTGGTCATGCCGTTGGTGCCGGCCCGGTCGGAGTTCTCCTCGCAGGTGAGCCAGGTGCCCCACGGGGTGCTGCCGCCCGCGCAGTTGGTGGAGGTGCCGGCGATGCCCACCCATTCGGCGACCTGTCCGTCGGGGCGGACCTCGACGACCGTGCAGCCGCCGGAGGCGGCGGGATCGTAGACGAGACCCTCGGTGAGCGGGACCGGGTACTTCCAGTTGGCGCGCGGGCCCTTCAGCTCGTGGTTGTTGACGAGGAGGGTGGTGCCGCGCGGGCCGTCGAAGGTGGCCGTGCCGTCGTGGTTGGAGGGGGTGAACTCGCCCGACTCCAGCTTGGTCTTCCCGCTGTAGGTGATGATGCGGTACTTGAAGCCGGCGGGCAGCGCGAGGATGCCCTTCGAGTCGGGGATCAGAGGGCCGTAGCCGACCCCGCCGGACGCGTCCGCCGACTCCTCCCCCGCGCTGTCGGTGTCGTAGGACGCAAGGGCGCCCGGAGCAGTGGCGAGGGCGCCGACGCTGCCCGCCAGCGCGACACCGGCGCCGGTGATCGCGGATTTTCTGGCGAAGTCCCTGCGGGTGAGCGACATGGTGTCTCCTGTAACGGTGGGAATGCCGTGGAGGGTGGCGGACCTCGGTCGGCGCCACGGTTTCGCCCGGTTCTGAACACGAGTTGAACACCGTGCTACTCCCCCGGGCTCGCTTCCGTGAAGGGTGGCAGGCCGTCAGCCGCCCTGCTGGGACCGTGCCTTGAACGCGGCCTTCCGGGCCTGCTTCGCGATCTTCTTGTCGGGGTGGATGCGCCCCATCGCCTCCAGGACGTCCGCGGTGGCCGGGTGGTCGACCCGCCAGGCCGCCGTGAAGAAGCCGCTGTGCTGCTGTGCGAGGCCCTCGACGAGGGCGCGGAGTTCCTCGGAGTTGCCCTCGGCGGCGAGCTGGGCGGCGAGGGTGTCCACGGTGAGCCAGAAGACCATCGCCTCGGTCGGGGGCGGTACGTCCGTGAAGCCGTGCTCGGTCAGCCAGACCCGGGCGAGGCCGCCCAGTTCGGCGTCGTCGAGGACCTCCCGCAGGGCGGGTTCGGCGTCGGTGCCGACCAGGGAGAGGGCCTGCTGGCAGCGCAGCCGGCGCAGGGGGGCGCCGGAGTCATTACCCCGCGCTGCGGACAGCAACTCGCGTGCGGCGGCGAGGGGTTCACGGCGGGCCAGCCACTGTTCGGTCTCGGCCTGTGCGGCGCTCGGCCCGAAGCCGGCCGTTCCGTCGAAGAGGGCGTCGGCGCCCTTGTCGGCCAGGTCGCCGACGGCGGGGGCCTCGAAACCGGCTTCCAGCAGTCGCGCCCGCAGCCCGTACAGGCCGAGCGGGGTGAGCCGGACCATGCCGTAGCGGGTGACGTCGGTCTCGTCGAGGGCGGACGGTTCGTCGGCAGCATCCTCGGTGTCCGCCATCAGGGCGTCGTCGACCGGCTGGTACTCGACCAGCCCCACCGGCTCCAGCAGCCGGAACTGGTCGTCCAGCCGCATCATCGCGTCGGACACCTGCTCCAGCATGGCGTTCGTGGGCTCCGCCAGGTCGCCGGGGACGATCACCGACGCGGCGAGCACGGGCAGCGGCACGGGTGCCGGCCCCGGCCCGTCCTCGCTGACGGACAGCAGGTAGAGGTTGCCGAGCACCCCGTCGAGGAACTCGGCCTCCGCCTCCGGGTCCCAGTCCAGCGAGGAGAAGTCGACCCGGCCGCCCTCGTCCATGGCGTCGACCAGATCGTCGAGGTCGGGCACGCTCGCGTCGGCGAGCACCGTCTCCAGGGCGGCCAGCCACACGCCGAGCACGTCGTGCGGCGAACCGCCGGTGAGCAGGGCCAGCTCCGTGCCCGTCGCGACCGTGCCGGCCGCCTCGTCGACGACCTCGACGAGCCCGGTGTCCACGGCCACCCGCCAGGCCTCGCTCGCCAGCGCCGCGGCGTCGTCCCCGTTCAGCCCGAGCGTCTCGGCGGCGGCCGGCAGCTGCTCGTCGACCAGCCCGCCCCCGGCGTCCACGCGGGTCTCCGGCCCGGCCCAGCGGGCGAGCCGCGCGGCCCGGGACAGCAGCGGCGTGGACAGCGCGTCGCGCGCCAGCTCCGCTTCGGAGGTCGGCCGGACCGGCGGCAGGGGGGCGCTGTCAGACATCGGGAGGTTCTCCTAGGGCGACATACGGCTCAGCCGCTCAGCCTAGACGGATTTCCACCGATGCCGCCCGGTTCATCTCCTCGTCAGGCCCCGTACATGGCCGAAACCTTGACAACTGGCCCGAGCAGGCTGGAAATTGACGCGCGTAGAAACCGAGAGGACAACTGTTCACTCCGTCACTGTTTCTACGCGCGTCGCCATGCCTGTACATGCTCCACCTCGTCCCGGCGCCCACGTATGTCCCCGGAGGGATCCCGTTGCCGAGCAAGTCTTCCGCGCGCCTTGCCGCGCTCACCGTCGCCGCCGTCTGCTCCGCGGCGTCCGTCGTCGTCCTCACCTCGCCCGCGCACGCGGACAGCGTGCGCATCCGTGACATCCAGGGCAGCACCCGAATATCCCCGTACGCCGGTCAGCAGGTCACGGACGTGGCCGGAACCGTCACCGGTGTGCGGACCTACGGGTCGTCGAGAGGCTTCTGGATCCAGGACCCGACCCCGGACGACGACGCGGCCACCAGCGAGGGCATCTTCGTCTTCACCGGCTCGACCCCGAAGGTCGCCGTCGGCGACTCCGTGACGGTCTCGGGCACGGTCTCGGAGTACGTCCCGGGCGGCACCTCCTCCGGCAACCAGTCCCTCACGGAGATCACCCGGCCGACAGTGACGGTCGTTTCCGGCGGCAACGCCGTCCCGGCGCCGACGGTCGTCGACGCCCGCTCCGTACCCGCCCGGTACGCCCCGGCCGGCGACACCGCCGCGAACGGTTCGATCAACGGCCTCACCCTGCGGCCGGCGCAGTACGCCCTGGACTTCTACGAGTCCCTGGAGGGCATGAACGTCCAGGTCGCCGACACCCGTGTGGTCGGCGCCACCGACCCGTACACCGAGCTGTGGGTCACGGTGAAGCCGCGGGAGAACGCCAGCCGCCACGGGGGCACCGTCTACGGCTCGTACACCTCGCAGAACACCGGCCGCCTCCAGATCCAGTCCCTCGGCAAGGCCGCCGACTTCCCGGACGCGAACGTCGGCGACACCCTCTCCGGCACCACGACCGGCCCGCTGGACTACAACCAGTTCGGCGGCTACACGCTCGTCGCCAACGAGATCGGTGAGCTGAAGCAGGGCGGTCTGGAGCGCGAGACGACCCGCAAGCAGCGGCGCGGTGAGCTTGCGGTGGCCACCTACAACGTCGAGAACCTGGACCCGACGGACGCCACGTTCGAAGAGCACGCCGCCGCGATCGTGAACAACCTCCAGTCGCCCGACATCGTGTCCCTGGAGGAGATCCAGGACAACAACGGCGCCCAGAACGACGGCACGGTCGCCGCCGACCGGACGATGACCAAGCTGGTCGACGCGATCGTCGCGGCGGGCGGCCCGGCCTACGAGTGGCGCTCCGTCGACCCGGTCGACCTCGCCGACGGCGGCGAGCCGGGCGGCAACATCCGCCAGGTGTTCCTGTTCAACCCGGAGCGGGTGTCCTTCACCGACCGTGCGGGCGGTGACGCGACAACCGCCGTCGGTGTCACCAAGGTGCGCGGCAAGGCGCAGCTGACCGCCTCGCCGGGCCGGATCGACCCGGCGAACTCGGCGTGGGCGAACAGCCGCAAGCCGCTGGTCGGCGAGTTCGTCTTCCGCGGCGAGACGGTCTTCGTGATCGCCAACCACTTCAACTCCAAGGGCGGCGACCAGGGTCTGACCGCGCAGTACCAGCCGCCGACGCGCAGCTCGGAGACCCAGCGGCACCTCCAGGCGACCGCGGTGAACGCGTTCGTCAAGGAGATCCTGGACACGCAGAAGAACGCGGACGTCGTCACGCTCGGCGACATCAACGACTTCGAGTTCTCCGGCACCACCGAGATCCTCGAGGGTGACGGCGAGCTGTGGTCGGCGGTCAAGTCGCTGCCCAGGAGCGAGCGTTACTCGTACGTCTACCAGGGCAACAGCCAGGTCCTGGACCAGATCCTGATCAGCCCGTCGATCCGGCGCGACTGCGACTTCGAGTACGACAGCGTGCACATCAACGCCGAGTTCCACGACCAGATCAGCGACCACGACCCGCAGGTGCTGCGCTTCCGCCCATAATCCAGGGTGCTCAGGGCTGGCTGAAGACGCCCTTCAGCCAGCCCTGCCAGGCGGCTTCGTCCGCCTTGGCGTCGGCGTCCGGCGCGAAGTCGTGGACGCTGATGCCCACCACATAACCCCAGTGGTTGCGCCCGAAGAAGCGGATCAGGGCGTCGTCGGTACGCAGCCCGATGAAGTAGGGGTTGCGGTAGTCGACGACCACGTCCAGGGTCTTTCCGCCGGGTCCCTGGGCGCTCACCCTGGCTCCCTCGGCCGTGTCGTCCGACAGTCCAAGGGCCCTGCCGACGGTGGCGAGGGCATCGGGGGCGCCGGACGCCTCGGGCCCGTCGAAGGTGGTGAAGGCGACGGGGCGGCCGCCGAAGTGCGTCAGGTACTGGCGCAGGGTGTGCAGATAGAAGTCGGTGTGCTTGCTCGCGCCGTCGTACTGGTTGTCCCAGTCGTCGACGAAGATGCCGCTGTGCACGTACCGCACCCAGGCGCGCCGGCCCTCGTCGCGCGGTTCGACCGTGTAGTCGAGCTGGTTGACGGTCTGCTCGGAGATGCCCTCGACGTCCTCGACCCGGTTGGTGTAGCGGTGCGGCGGGTCCCAGGCGAGGATCGTGGATCCGAAGGGCCCCCTGCCGCCCTCGCGCGGCTCGGGCGGCTCCATCGGCCACAGCCAGCCGCCGGTTCCTTCCGTGACGGCTTCCCACACCTGCTCCGGCGTGGCGTCGACCTCGAACTCGCGGGCGATCTCGAATTCCTTGGACATGGTGGGCTCCTGGGTTCTCAGCTCTCGTGGGTCTCGGGCTTGACCGTGGGATGGACGGCCACGACGATCCGGTGGTCCCGGCCGCCCTCGGCGTCAGGGGCGTCGTACTTGCGGATCAGCGCGCTGACCCCGGCGGTCAGCTCCTCGACGAACGCGGCCCGGTCGGCGGCCGAGGCGAACCGCACCTCGCCGTCCAGCGCATAGGTCGCGAGCCGCTTGCGGGCCTTGGCCGCGCCGGTGATCAGCGTGCCGACGTCCCGCACGAGCCGGGCGCCGACCGCGAGCAGCCAGCGCGCGGACAGCTGGTCCCGGAAGCGGTCCGGGTCCGGCTGCACGGCGGCCAGGGCGAGCGGCGAGATGACGTACGACGCGGCGGTCGCCCGCATCAGCCGCTCGGTGACGTTGCCCTTGCGGCGCTCCCCCGCCAGCTCGACCAGGCCGTGCCGCTCAAGGGCCTTCAGGTGGTAGTTCACCTTCTGCCGCGGCAGCCCGACCTTGCCGGCCAGCATGGCGGCCGACGCGGGGCCGGCCGCCAGCTCGGCGAGCAGCCGGGCCCTTATGGGGTCCAGGGAGACGGCTGCGGCCTCGGCGTCCTCGATGACGGTCACGTCCAGCATGAGCCCACCGTCTCACCGAAAACTTTTTTTGTCCAGACAGTCTGAGTTTTCGGAAGGTGCCGGTCCCCGTCGAAAGGCTGGTCGGTGGTATGCCGACCAGCCTTCAACCTCAACCAAACTTCAGCGCCCGTTGGGGGTGCGCGGCCCTACCGCCAGTCGCGCCGTCGCCGCAGTACCACCGCCGCGACGACCACCGCGACGGCCGCCCCGGCGACGAGCAGGGGCCGCGGATGCCGGAGCCCCGCCTGCACGACCGTGCGCACGGGCTGCGGCGCACGGCGCTCGACGGCGTGACCGGCCCGCGTCGCCCGCCCCTGAACCGTGCTGCCGACCTGCGCCGCCTTGCCCTGCACCGCATGGCCCGCCTGACTCGCCCTCCCCTGAACCGCGTGCCCGGCGTGGCTCGCCCTGCCCTGGACCGCGTGCCCGGCGTGACTCGCCCTCCCCTGGACCGCATGGCCGACCTGCGTCGCCCGGTCCTGGACCGCGTGGCCCGCGTGGGCTGCGGTGCTGCGCAGCTGGACGGTCATCGCGCCGGCCTTGTCCCTCAGGTCGGCGTACCGGGCCGTCGCCCGGCCCTTCACGTCCGCCTTGGCGGCCAGCTCCTCGATGGTGTCGCCGAGCTGGCTGCGGGTGTGTTCGATCTGCCGGCGCAGCTCGTCGGGCCCCTTGGCACCGCCGACGCCGCCCTTCGTCCGGTGTTTCATCGATGTGCCCTTTCCCTGATCTCCTCGACATCGGCCCTGACGCTGCCGAGAGTCACCTCGGGTGTGGGGGGTACCGCGCGGCGCAGCTGGGCGCGGCCGGTCGCGGCCAGCACACCGGCGAGCGCGAAGAGCACCGCCGTGACGATGAGCGCCGCGGCCCAGACGGGCAGCGTCAGCGGGAGGGCGGCGGCGGCCGTGGCGGCGAGGGCGAGCAGTCCGGCGTAGGCGAGGGCGCCCGCGGCTCCCAGGAGGCCGCCGCCGCGGCCCGCGCGCCGGCCCTTCTCGGCCAGTTCCTCCTTGGCGAGGCTCACTTCCTGCCGTACGAGACGGGAAAGCTGTTCGGTTGCCTGGCCGACGAGTTCGCCCACCGAGTGGTGCTCGTCGCGCACGGGCTTGACGTCCGGGATCCCGGTCACGGTGTTCCGCCTCCTCTCGGTTCGGAACATCCGGGTACCCGGGCCGGCCCGCGCTACCCGTTCCCCGCCCCGCCGCTGCCGTGCTCGCCGAGCCGTGCCAGCTGGGTCTGGAACCAGTCGAGCCGGGCCTGCAACAGGGCAGCCTCCGCGACGAGTTCGGGCATACCGAGTCCGTCGGACGCGTCGAGCCCGGCCGGCACCGCCCCGCCACCGCCGGTGGCCACCACGCGCAGCCCGCCCCCGGCCAGCCGGGCGAATCCGGCCAGGGACACGGACGTGCGGCCGCGCAGACAGGCCGCGCAGGAGGGTGCGAGGGCGTGCCAGCCGGGCCTGCCCCAGCCGGCGTCGGCCAGCGCCACCGCGGTCGCACCGCAGACGCAGGGGCCGACGGTCGCCGTGCGCACCCGCTGACGGGCGTAGCGGAAACCGCGTTCGAAACGGATGTAGCGGCCGAGCACCAGGACCTCGAGCAGGACGGCCGCTCGGTGCTCGGCGGTGCACAGCAGCCCTTCGGCCACCGAGCGGTCGTGCACACAGTGGAAGCCGCAGTCGCAGCGGCGGTGCGGTGCCGCATGCCGCAGGCCGTAGACGCAGGACGCGTCGGCCACGACTCCGTACGGCAGCGCGCCGCCCAGCGACACGCCGGTGAACGCGGCCCGGGTGCCGTCGTGGGACAGCATCGGGTGGGCGATCTTGTATCCGGTCGGCGGCTCCGTCGGACGTTCCTCGGGGAGCCGCAGCCTCATCGCGCGGCCGGGACCTCTTCGGGCGCGACCTCACCGAAGTCCATGGTCTCTTCGGGGAGTTCGAGTTCTTCCTCGTACGCGACCGGCTGCTCTTCCGCGACTCCGGTGGCGAGTGCCTTGCCGAGCTTCATGACGCCTCCCATGACCGGTGGTTTGGTGGACCGTCCCGGCCATGGTGACCCATGAAGAGCCGCATTGGACATAGGGCCCCGCATCGGGGAACCCGAAACATCACAGCAGCGCTTATCAATACATCGTAGAAGAATTAAGTGGAGCTGTACGGTCGCGCTGCCGAGACTACTCACATGACGAACCCCACCACCGCCACCGCCGCTCCCTTCGGCCGCGTCCTCTGCGCGATGATCACGCCCTTCACCACCTCGGGCGCCCTCGACGTCGACGGCGCGGGGCGGCTCGCCGAGCGACTGGTCGCGCAGGGCTGTGACGGTCTGGTGCTCAACGGCACGACGGGCGAGTCGCCGACCACCTCGGACGCGGAGAAATCGACGCTCGTGCGAGCGGTCCGGGAGGCGGTCGGGGACCGCGCGTCGATCGTCGCGGGAGTGGGGACGTCCGACACCCGGCACACGATCGAGCTCGCCCTTCAGGCCGAGAAGGCGGGCGCGGACGGGGTGCTGGTGGTCACGCCGTACTACAGTCGGCCGCCGCAGGACGCGGTCGAGGCGCATTTCCGCGCGGTGGCGGACGCGTCCGGGCTGCCGGTCGTCCTGTACGACATCCCGGGCCGCACCGGCACCCGGATCGAGCCGGAGACGATCATCCGCCTCGCCGGACATCCGCGGATCGTCGCGGTCAAGGACTGCTCCTACGACTTCCTCGGCACGCAGAAGGTGCTGTCCCGCACGGACCTCGCCTACTACGCCGGTTGCGACGAGCACAACCTCGCCCTGTACGCGGTGGGCGCGGCGGGCTGCATCAGCACGGTGGCGAATGTGACGCCACGTCACATCCGTTTCGCACTGGACGCGTTCGACGCCGGTGACACGGCCGGCGCGGCCCGCCGCCAGCAGCGGGCCACCCCGCTCATCGAGACGATGATGTCCGCGGACCTGCCCGGCACGGTCACCGCCAAGGCCCTCCTCAGCGCGCTGAACCTGCCGGCCGGCCCGGTCCGCCCACCCCTGCGGCCCGCCGACCGTGCGGCGACCGACCGGCTGCTGGCGGAGTACGAGCGGCTGACGGGCACCGGCTGATCGTCAGGAGGTTCGCGACTCTCGTCCCGGCGTCAGCACGCGGGAAGGCCCGTGGCCTGTACCGCGTCGGTGTGCGGTACAGGCCACGGGCCGTGCGGGATGACCGGTCAGCCCCAGATGTACTCGTCGCCGATCAGGCCGACGTGCTGCAGCACGTCTTCCATCGGGTCGTCGACCTGGCCGGTGTTGATCAGGCCGATCCGCGGGCCGTTGTGCGAGGCCGTGTTGGTCTCGTCCGCATGCGCGGCACCCGCGGGGAGCCAGCACATCGTCGCCGCGGCGACCACCCCGGTCAGTCGGCGCACCGCGATCCTCGCCCGCTCGTTCGTCATTGCTCGTCCTCGTCTCAGCGGTTCTGCATCTGATCGGACCCTGCGTCCACCCGTTCATCTGCAGAAGCCGCCCCGAGGACACGGACGGTAATCCTTTCAAGCGATCGTCCCGAGCGAGGGCGTGACCTCAGTTTTGACCTCCGTCTCCCTGTACTGAAGCACTGGGATTCTCCGTCTGCGGGTGGCCCTGTTGTGTCGGGGCTACCAGCTCCGGGTGGGTTCCTGGTTCCTCCCCACGCGGGGTGGGGGTTGTGCGCGCTGCCGGGCTGCTGCCCGGTCTTACGTGCGCTCCGCAGGCGTTTACCGCCGCCGTTACCGGCGTCGGGCCCCCGGTCCGGGGGTGGGTGGTGCTGTCTGTTCAGCCGCGAGGATGCGGCGTCCCTCGTAGAGGACGTTGCGGCCGGCGTTCCAGTCACGGTCGTGCCGGGTCTGGCAGTTCGGGCAGGTCCGGGGTCAGGTCGGCGTGCCGGTTGCAGATGTTTCACGGCCTGCCGCAGCGAGGTGTGCGGGGCGCGGATGCGGGCCCAGCCGCCGGTGGAGTCGCCCGTGATGGCGACGCCGGGCATGTCGGTGGGGATCTGGATCGCGGCGATCACGGCGTCCGGGGCGATGTCGCCGAAGGCCATGTTGGCGCTGGGTTCGTCGTTGACGCGGTGCGCGATCCAGCCGGTGAGCTGGGCGCGGAGCATGGTGATGCCCTTGCCGAGTTCGGGGCCAAAGCGCTGCCCGCAGATCTCCAGGTAGATCCCGGCGGCACGGCCGAGCTGGGCGAGCCGGGCGAGTGCGGTGATGATCCGGTCCCGCCGCTTCTCCTGCTCCTTGTTGGCAAACAGGGCGAGTTCGGCGACCTCATCGACCAGGACCACCACCGGGATCGGCCGCAGATCTTCGGGCAGGTCCCAGATGTCGGCGGCGATCTCCGCGTCCGGCACGTCGGCGGTGATCTGCTGCTCGGCACGGATGAGCTGGTAGACGCCCTCCATGTGGGACACCAGCGCGTCGAGGAGTTCGGCGGCGGTGTCCGGGGTGTCGGCGAGCGCGGAGAACCGGCGGGCCAAGGGGAACAGCTCAACACCCTGCTTGCAGTCGATGCCGACGAGGGTGACGTTCTGCGGGGCGAGCGCGGCCACGAGGTTGCGCTGATACACGGACTTGCCGGACTCCGTGGCGCCGAGGGTGAGCGCGTGCGGCACAGCCCGGTAGTCGCGGTAGTGGACACCGCCGTCCTCACGCAGGGCAACCGGTACCCGCATCGGGCGGGTGTCGGGCTGGGCAGGCATCTGCACGCGCTTGAGCACGTCGTAGCCGGTCATCCGCACCTCGACAACACCGGACCGAAGTTCGCGGGAGGTGACGCCGTACATCGCGAACGAGTGCCGCAGCCGGTCGCACGAGGCCGCCACGTCGAAGGCGTCCTGACCGGGCCGAAGCTTGAGCCGGAGGACCAGGCCGGTACGGGTCGGCCGCACGCGCAGGATGCGCGAAGCGCGAGGGCCGGGCACGGGCCGGTTGGTCATCCGGGCCAGGGTCAGGCGCCAGCGGGAGGCCGGGACGGTCAGGCCGCAGGCGTCCATCACGGACGGGTAGCGGACCAGGACCCGCAACGCAGCCCAGGCGACACCGAAGGCCAGCCAGTACCAGGCGGGGCGCCGCCACCGCAGGAGACCCGCAGCGGCGACGACCAGCACCAGGGCGACGATCAGCCACGTCATGGCTCAGGCCGCCTTCGACTTCGACGCGCCAGCCTCAGCGAGCGAGGTGACGGCGACGGCGCGGAACGCGATCCCGTGCCGCTTCTGGCCGTTGAACTCGTTCTCCCACGGCCGGGCGATCAGGCCCGTCAGGGCGACCGGCGTCCCCATCGTCAGGTCCTCGGAGATGCCGGTCTCCGGCACGGTGACGTTCAGGATCTCGACGTCGCCGTTGAGGGCGAACATCACGTTCACCGTCATCAGCTTCGCGCCGGTCTCGGCGTCGGTGGCGATCTCGCCGGTACGGCGGTCGCGGACCTTGGGCTCCGGGGTCTGGGCAACCATCACGGTGGCGGTGGAGGTGTCGACGGGAATCTGACGCATCGCCTGTTCTCCTGATCTGGAATGGATTTGGAACCGACTGGAATCGCCGGTGAGATCAGGAGACCGCGAGAAGTGGTGGACGCATCACGGCCCGTATGGACGTTTAGGGACGTCTGAGCCATCGTCAAAACGTCCCTGATACGTCCCACGAGAGGGCAGTCATGGCGAACGAGCGTCTGCGCGGCGATTTCAGCGAAGGGCGAGACCATCCAGTCCGTGGCTCAGCATGTCGGCGTCGACCCGAAGAGCGTGGAGTGCTGGATCGCCACCGGCCGGACGCCGCACCGAGGACACCGCTGGAAGGCCGCGAGCTTCCTTGGAGTTGACGAGGTCTATCTGTGGCCCACCGTCGAGAAGCAGGCCGAGTCCGCGAGCACGTCCGAGCTGATCACGTATTACCTACACCGGGGTGCGGTACTGGCCGCGCTGTGGTCATCGCTGATCGAGAAGGCGAAGGACCAGGTGGACATCCTCGTGTACGCGGGACTGTTCCTCTTCGACAACCACCCGGATCTCCCGTACGAGTTGGCCGACAAGGCCAAGGCCGGAGCGCAGGTACGCGTGCTCCTCGGCGACCCGGACTCGGAGATGGTTCGCCAGCGCGGCGAGGAGGAAGGCATCGGCGACGACCTGGCCGCACGCGCCCGGATAACGCGACGCTACCTGGAACCGGCGATGACGACACCGGGTGTCGAAGTCCAGCTGCACGACACGATCCTCTACAACTCGATCTACTGCTTAGACGACGACGTGTTGGTGAACCCGCACGTGCTCGGAGCACCGGCCGGGCAGAACCCGGTGCTGCACTTCCGGTACATCCCCGGCGCCCGCACCTTCCGGCACTACATGCGGAGCTTCGACTACGCCTGGGAGCGTGGTCGTCCCGCGTAGGCAACAGCCGATGCCCTCGGGAGCCGGGGCTGCGGGCGCCGGCGGAACCGGCACCCGATCCCCGGCCGACTCGGTTCGACAGCCGAGCATGCGAGGCTGGAGGCATGGCCCGAGTCGACTACTTCAACGATCCGAACGCCCCGAAGGCGAACAGCATCGTCCCCTCCGTGACCGCGGTCGCGCTGAACGATGCCGGGGAAGTCCTGCTGATCCACAAGACAGACAACAACCTCTGGGCTCTGCCGGGCGGCGGGTCGACGTCGGCGAGTCAGCACCCGATGCCGCCGTACGTGAGACGAAGGAAGAGACCGGCTTCGATGTCGAGGTGACCGGCCTGGTCGGCATCTATACCAACCCGGCTCACGTCATGGCGTACGACGACGGCGAGGTGCGCCAGCAGTTCTCGATCTGCTTCCGAGCACGCATCGTCGGCGGCGAGCTCCGGACGAGCAGCGAGAGCAAGGAAGTGGCGTTCGTACACCCCAGTCGGCTGGACAGCCTGAACATCCACCCGTCGATGCGGATGCGGATCGATCACGCACTAGAGGCACGACCCCAGCCATACCTTGGGTGACTCACGCGGCTCCAGGCTGAGCATCACTTGAAGATGAAGTCCGCGCACGCAACGATCGCCGAGATCACACCCACAGCGACACCCAGAGTTGCGCTCATCTGCTGCCGATCCTGCATGAGCGCTGCGTGGGGCCCTTGCGCTTTGCCTCCCGCTCCACGCAGCGCCTTCAGGCCTTGCCACTTGTGCTCACGAATCCAGCACCCACGCAGGAGACCCTGAGCGTTGTTACGGCATCTTCCTTGCCGTCCCAGGGCGATACACCTGAGCGGGGCTTGGAAGAGGAAGTACAGGACAGCCACGGAGGCTACGAGGATGAGGATCCCCGGCCCGATGATGTCCGAAGCCCATGCCAAGATCCCCAGTAAGAGGATCACCACGCCCCAACGCTTCTTTAGGAAGTCCCCCAGGTCACCCATGCGACGGACCGTAGAGCATTCAACACAGTGGCGGTAGAGCGCCTGTCAGCCATGAGCACAGGCCCGCGTCTCAGCCCAAGCGTGCTTGAACCCGCTGGACCGCCGCACCTAGGTAGGGCCGCGCCTTGCTGATCGCGTTGTGCACTTCGCTGCCCGACTCGTACCGCTCCAAAATCTCATCGATGCGGCGGTCGAAGTCGAAGGACTGCCCGGCTGGGCCGGTCGTCATGTCGGCGTAGATCAAGGCGTCCAGGACGGGAGAGTCCTCCCGCTCGTACACGGCCAACTCACCACTGAGCCCGCGCTGTTCAGCCTCATACACAGCGCCGGAGTGATGAGCAACGAGTCGCACGAGCCGATCGGGTGCCCTAGCGTTTCCAGGTGGCGCGCACCGTCGAGCGGATGGAACCCGGTGAGCCGCAGCTCCGGCGCATAGCCGATGTCGTGCAACCATGCAGCAGCGACGAGAAGATCCCTGTCCCCCTCGGGCACAGCCGCCGACGCTTCGCGCGCACGAGCCGCCACGGCCTGAGTGTGCAGCCAGCGGTTCCCGAGTGGAGGCAAGAGCGACTCGGCCAGTTCGGCCGCGCCTTGGGGCGTGTCCAGTCCAGAGGGCATGAATCGCACCGTAGCCGAAACGGGCAGGTCGCCGACAGCCCGGCACCGTCGCTCCGGATCATGGCGCGGTAAGACTTTCCCTACTTCATCAAGGCCCGCGCACGGCGCGGGCGCGCCGCCTTGTCGGCGGGGCCGCCGCCCTGTCTTCGCCAGCGGCGGCCCCGCCCGGCGGCGCGCTGCGTGCATGCGGGCAGAGGTAGGAAAAACCCTCTGTGGCTGAGGCCGGTCGGCTCCACGGCTTTAGGCCAAGACCGGGAAGTTAAGCGGTGTTGTGGCTGGTCGGGTGGGTTGACGTGGGAACGGAGCCCGGCGCGGACTGTGAGTGTCGAGGTCACGGTTCGTGGGGGCTCCGTTGTCTGTTCAGTGTGCCACCGCCGGGGTGGTTCGGGACCGGTCGTGGGTGTGGCTGCCGGGTCATTTAGGGGCGCTGACGCGGTGGGTTCCGCCGTCGTTGGTGGACGAGGTCGTGGAGGCGACGGGCTGTGGGCAGCGTCGGGTGCGGCTGCTGCCGGCCCGGGTGGTGGTCTACTTCCTGCTGGCGATGGGCCTGTTCGGGGAGTGTGGGTATCGCCGGGTGTGGGCGGCGATGACGGCCGGGTGGCCGCGCGGGCGGGTGGCTGATCCGTCGGCGGCCGCCTTGCGGCAGGCACGCCAGCGGTTGGGGGTGAAGCCGCTGATGCTGCTGTTCGACCGGCTGCGCGGGCCGGTCGGCACCGCCGCGACGCCCGGGGTGTTCTGGCGCGGGCTGCGGCCGGTGGCCTGGGACGGCACCTGCCTGGAGGTGGCCGACAGCCCGCACAACGTGGCCCACTTCCGCCGGCACGCGGCCCGCACCACACGCCCGGCCGGCTACCCGCAGCTGCGGCTGACCGCGCTGGTCGAGTGCGGCACCCGCGCGCTGATCGATGCGGTCTTCGGGCCGCAGCAGCACACCGAGCTGCCGCAGGCCAGGTGCCTGCTGGCGTCGCTGCGGCCCGGGATGCTGCTGCTGGCCGACCGCGGCTATGACGGCTTCGAAGCCTTACGGGACGCCGCTGCCACCGGAGCCGACCTGCTCTGGCGGGTGCAGGCCGGACGTCTGCTGCCGATGATCCGCCCGCTGCCCGACGGCACCCATCTCACCCTTGTCACCGACCGCCGCTCCGCCGACCGGCTGGCCAAATGGCAGCAGCGCGGCCGCCGCACCGCGAGGCCCGCGCTGACCGCCCTCACCCTGCGCGTGATCAGCTACCACGTCGCCGTGACCGGCGCGGACGGCACCTCGCACACCAGCACCGTGCGACTGGTCACCACCCTGCTGGACCCCCACCGGTATCCGGCCGCGGAACTGGCCGCCCTCTACCACCAGCGCTGGGAGATCGAGACCGCCTACTACGGGCTCAAGGTCACCCTGCGCGGACCCGACCGCGTCCTGCGCTCCCGCACGCCGGACGGCATCGAGCAGGAACTCTTCGCACTGCTGGTGCTCTACCAGGCCAGCCGCCAAGCCATCACCGAAGCCGCCACCAGCACTCACCTCGACCCCGACCGGCTGTCGCTGACGATCGCCCTGCACACCGTCCGGCTCACCGTGATCAACGCCAGAACAACCCATCCGGACGACCTCATCGCGGCCCTGGTCGACACCCGCAACCTCCACCCCGCCAGGCGCCGGCCACGAAGCAGCCCACGCTGCGTCAAACGCACCCTGTCCCCGTATGCCTACAACAAGACCAAAGGCAGCGTCGGACACAAGACGACCGTGACCACCACCATCACCCTGACCGGCCGTCCCGGCACGACCGAACCGCCCTAACTTCCCGGTCTTGGGCTTTAGGCAGCCAATTTGGCGCGAGCCTCGCAGATCATGGCCCAAAATCGGGCACTAACGGGCAGGCTTACAAACCTGCCCGATCCGCTGGCTAGCGTAATGGGCCATGATCACTCGCACCAAATCAGCTCCAGCCCAAAGCCGCTCCACCACCCTGCTGTATCACCTCACGCCTCAGCTAGCATCTACAGAAATCAAAGGCCGAATCGCATCCTTTGTGGAATCTGTCGAGGCCCGATATTTAGGCCATTTCTCCCATAGTTCGGTATACGTGGAACGTGCGCCTACGGAGAATCGAAGCACGTCCGTAGAAGCATTGAAGCTAGCAACAGGGACGATGAGTTGATCCGACCGCAGGCTAGGCATCCCCGATTCCCCAATGCCAGAAGGCCTGCGCGCAACATAATCCCGACCCTTGTAATCCCTGAACGAGTACGATGATCGCCCAGCAGAGTCCCGAGAGGTTCCTGCGGGCTTAAAAAGCGTTGGACACAAGCCGGAGCTTTCTGCGAGGTCCTGAAAAGCGCCAACGGCTCTTACGCACCGCAACAGTTCATCCTCCTTTGGGAAATCTTCGCGCTGATGCTGCAGCCTATTGCGAACGTCCGTCACGCACCCTTCCTCAAGGATTCGCGTGAAATCCTTTAGTAGGGCGAGAATCTTCGCTTGAGAGCTCGAACTCAAATCCAGAAAAGGGATCGTGTGCAAGTAGGGGAACGCGGTCAATTCGGCGTACCGCGCATAAGTTGGAATCTCACTTGCGGGCCGCTTATGCAGGTTGCTCTCACCCGAGACGCGCGCCAGGTATTCACGCAGGCGCGAAAAACCCGAGATGAGCGGGAAAAGTGTGTTTCGCCCTTCGCTGTCATAAATTACAGACTCTCTAGGGGAAGCCGCCTTCGTGGCCTTGTTCAGCAAGTCGGCCGTGTAAGCCCGAGCTTCCGAAAGGTGATAATTGAATTTCGGATGAGCCATCCAGTGGTCAAACGTGAGAGCCCAGACGCTGAAGGAAAGGGCCGAGTCTAGGGTCTTCTCAAGCGACGTGAACAGAGGAGCTGACTCACGTTTGATCTCATATTTCTCTGCATCGTTGTAGCCGGAGTAGGCGGCTACAGCCTGAGTGAAAGTCTCACGATGACGCTGGAGTGAGCCAGCCGTTTCATCACTGTTCAGTACGTCGAAACCCAATTTCCAGAGAAGGATGTTGAGAAGGTCGTCATCGTCCATCGCCTCCACATCGGCCGGCGCCAAACCGCATTTATCGGCAGCGATCGCGAAGGGTTGCGGACCAACAAGGATTAGATGCCGGATAACCTCTGCCGGATCTTCCTTTGCCAGATACCGTTCCAACTTTTCTTCTGCTGAATGCCCCTCGATCTTCTTCAAGAGCCAGGACAAATCGCGTGAAGCATCCGGATTGGACGGAGGATAGATGGCCAAGACTAGACGCTGAAGGCGCACGAGGGCGAGTGACGGTTCAGATGGCATTACACGAACACCATAACGTGAGCACTCTGCCGACAGTTTGTAGAAGCCTGATGTGACTCGCGCGATCTTCGGCTTCCGGATCTCGTGCTTGGGGATTTCAATCTGCCCCGTGTAAACGGCCCTGTCGATGCTTGTGACTAGGTCACGACTCCTCATAAGCAGGAGCGCTTGAATCTTCGCCGCCCTATCGAGGCTGTCAATAAATTGTTGCGGATCTCTTACCGTGATGTCATTGAAGGACAAAGCATCTCTCAGCGGTGCTGATTTTCCTTTAAGCGCCTCCAGCAACACGACGTCTAGTTCTGCGTCCGAGAAGCACTCTCCTAGGAGCGGTATCTCGCCTGTACAGCGGCGATCGCCGTAGAAGTCATAAAGAGAGTCTTCGATCTCATCAAAGAATTCATAGAAGGCCGAAGGAACCCCGTGCTCCTTATCGAGGATATCTTCCAGCTTTTCTTTAGTCTTGGCTATCTGACTATCTGCCGTGTCCAAAAATGTGGCGTGAACCAGACTGCAGCTTCTCTTTGCGCAGTGATACAGCGGGATCCTGGTAACAGGGGGAGCCTTTCGCATTTCGCGACTTCGGAGAATGCCTAGAGGTCCGGTCAGCAAGTCAAGTTGCTGGAACACTCCCCTCGGTGAACCGTCGAGAAGCTGAAGAGTGTCTCGATGATCCAGGATGTTAGGCTCGTGCGAAAAAAGATCGAAAGCCCTGTCGTAAAGTTCACGCCCCCAGATAAAGGGATGTAGAATCCTGCCCGCCTCGATCTCCTCATTGCATGCAGAGATCAGGTCTTCCGAATTTGTCTGTCTGTGGTCAACCAGGAGTTCTTTATGGTAAAAAGACAAGAAGCAGGCGAGTCGCGCCTCCGCCCATTTGAAGTTTCGGATTCTCATCAGCCGTCGGCACACATCTTCACCGTAAGTCGTGAGCACAATTGGCTCGTGAAGTGCAGACGGCACTCTGTATCGAGATGTCAGAATGGAAAAACCCATGAATTGTGTCAGTCCATAAAGCCTCAGAAGGGCCTTCTGCTCTTCATGGTCTGGGTACTTCTCTCGCAATTCCTGGCACGTGTACGCCATCCGCCCTCCCCATCTCGCCGCTTGAGGATAGCTGCTGGTGTGGTGCCTAGGGGGCTTCTTGCCACAGATTGAGCGGTTCCGGATCTCCGTGCGAACGGCTGTTCCCCTAGATCCTTGACTAACTAGCCGAGGCCGGACCCGCACCTTCCAAGCCCCCGGGTACCCCTGCGCCAACGTAGGAGGTGCGTGGCCTGGCGCGGTAATGGGTGTGTCTCCGCCTGTCGAATGCGTGTCGAAGGCCGGTCGCTGAGACGCCGCGCGAGGGAAGAGAAGCAGGTCAGTTGGGGTTTACTACTCGTCCCACCAAGCGCCTTCTAAGCACTCCGGCGTTCGGAACGTGCCACAGCCGTGCCACATCGTGCGGTCAACCACGGTCAACGACGGCTCGCCGTAGTCGAGATGCGCCGTTCACCTGGACTGCCGCTACCGCCGGAGTGACCTGGGCACCCCCGCTGCCGATCACGTCCGCCCTTACAAAGCCGCGGTGTCCGGTCTGCAGCTGGGGCCCAGGTAGTCAGCCAGTAGCCTGCGGCCAACAGCCTTTGCCGACCTTGGAGGCTCCGTGGCTCATGCTGCTCTTACAGAACCGGATCGGCTGTGGTCAGCGCAGGAGGTCTTGTTGCGTCCCAGCCCAGTGCCGGCGGCGGCCGGGGTGTACGGGTGGTACTTCGAAAACGCTCCCTGCGCAGACCTCGCGGCCGGGCGCCTGCTCTACGTCGGTATAGCCCCGCGACACATGGCGAACCGGACCAGCACGCAGAACCTGCGCAAGCGCGTGCGGTATCACTACCGGGGCAATGCGGCCGGATCAACGCTTCGCCTCACCCTCGGTTGCCTGCTCGGAATTGAGCTGCGCCGCGTAGGCAGCGGGAGGCGCATGACCTTCGGCAAGGCCGGGGAAGCCGCCCTCAGTCAGTGGATGGCGGAGAACGCCCGAGTGTGCTGGATCGAGCATGACGAACCGTGGACCATGGAGTCGGAGCTCATCTCTCAGCTCGACCTGCCTCTGAACCTCGACCAGAACCGCCACAACCCGTTCCACGGCCGCCTCAAGGAACTGAGATCCCAAGCCCGCCAGCGAGCACGGGAGTTGGCCGTCAGCGCATAGCTCGTCGGGCTGACATCAACGGCGGCGAACGATGGCGCACCGAAGCGGCCACAGCCGGATCGGTGAGCGACCAGCGGGCCCCGTTCCGGCACGCCGCACCGCACTGCGATCGAACTTACAAGGCGGTTGTCTCCCTCAACGCACGAGCGCCCTCCCGGGCCGTCCTGGGGCCGTGGAAGGGCGCTCAACGATGACCAACGCCGACAACCGCCGACAGCTCAGCAGCAGGTCAGGGCGTTCATCGTTTAGGCGGCCGCAGGTCACGGCCGCTGCTCGTCAGTTGTGGCTGTGCAGCACCTCGTTCAGTCCACCCCACTCGGCGTTGTTCGGGCGGGCCTCGACCGTGCCGGTGACGGAGTTGCGGCGGAAGAGGATGTTGGAGGCGCCGGACAGCTCACGGGCCTTGACGATCTGGCCGTCGGGCAGGGTGACGCGGGTGCCGGCGGTGAGGTAGAGGCCCGCCTCCACCACGCAGTCGTCACCGAGCGCGATGCCGACACCGGCCTCGGCGCCGACCAGGGAGCGCTCACCGATGGCCACGCGCTCCTTGCCGCCGCCGGACAGCATGCCCATGGTGGAGGCGCCGCCGCCGATGTCGGAGCCGTCGCCGACGACGACGCCCTGCGAGATACGGCCCTCGACCATCGACGTGCCGAGGGTGCCGGCGTTGAAGTTGACGAAGCCCTCGTGCATGACGGTGGTGCCGGCGGCGAGGTGGGCGCCGAGGCGGACGCGGTCGGCGTCGGCGATACGGACGCCGGCGGGGGCCACGTAGTCGGTCATGCGCGGGAACTTGTCGACGCCGAAGACGCTCAGGTGCAGGCCACGGGCGCGGGCGGCGAGACGGACGGTCTCCAGGGTGTCGACGGCGACCGGGCCGAGCGAGGTCCAGGCGACGTTGGCGAGGAGGCCGAAGATGCCGTCCAGGCTCTGTTCGTTCGGCCTGACCAGGCGGTGCGAGAGCAGGTGCAGGCGCAGGTAGGCGTCGTGGGTGTCGAGCGGCTTGTCGTCCAGCGAGGAGATGACCGTACGGACCGCCACGACCTCCACGCCGCGCACATCGTCCTTGCCGAGGGCGGCCACGCCGTGCTCGCCGAGCAGCTCGGCGGTGCGCGCCTCGTCGAGGCGCTCGGAACCGGCGGGGCCGGGCTCGGCGGTGAGCTCGGGCGCGGGGAACCAGGTGTCGAGGACGGTGCCGTCGGCGGCGATCGTGGCAAGGCCGGCGGCCACGGCGCCGGTGGTGCGAGGAGCAGTAGTGTCGGTCATGAGGGCAACCTAACCGGCCGGGGCCCACCGATGCGAACCCACGCCCGGGCGTCTCAGGTGCCGGGCGGGTCGAGGGGCTGCGCACCGCTCCCACGGGCGGGGATCAGGCGGGCCAGCATCTCGCGGGCGTACTCCTCGTCGTACGGCACGTCGGTGAGCAGCGCCTGCAGACAGAGGCCGTCCATCAGCGCGATCAGCGCTCGTGCCGTGACCGGGTCCGTGCGGCGGGCGAGCAGCTCGGCCACTCCGTCGGCCCACTCGGCGGCGACGGGGCGCAGGGCGGGGCGGCGCAGGGCGGCGAGATAGAGCTCGTACTCCAGCTCGACGCCGGTGCGGTCGCCGGCGAGCCAGTCGCCCAGCAGGGCGGCGAGTTCGCCGGCCAGGTCCGTACCGGGGTCGCTCAGGGAGCCGTGCGCGGCGATCATCTTGGCGAAGCCCTCGCCCGCCTGCCGCAGCGCGGCGACCAACAGCTCGTCGAGCGTCCTGAAGTGGTACGTGGTGGAGCCGAGGGGCACATCGGCCTCGGCGGCGACGGACCGGTGGCTCAGCCCGGCGATGCCCTTGGCGCCGACGACCCGGATCGCCGCGTCGATGATCCGCCGGCGCCGCTCGGGGTCGTACCGCCGGGCCATCAGTGCGCGCCTCCCAGGTTGAGCACCACGACCCCGACGATGATCAGCGCGATCCCCGCGGCCTTGGTGAGGCTCATCCCCTCCCCCAGGAACAGCATGCCGATCACCGCGACGACGGCCGTACCGACGCCGGCCCAGATCGCGTACGCCGTGCCGACCGACACCGTCTTCAGCGTCTGCGCGAGCAGCGCGAACGCGACGGCGTACCCGAGCGCGGTCAGCAGGGAGGGCCACAGCCTGCTGAAACCGTCGCTGTACTTCATGGCGGTGGTGGCGGCCACCTCGGCGGCGATGGCTCCGGCGAGCAGCAGATATCCCATGTGTACGACCGTACACAACGATGCGTACGCCCGTACACATCCGGGCTCGGACAACTCCTGGGAACCGATACGGAAAACGCTTGCGGAATCGACTGCTGGACGGTCGTCGTGTCCACTAGTGTTTCACCGCTCAAATACCGGACCGTCACGGCCGCGACCGTCGCCACGGGCGCCGCTGGAGGAACCGCGCATGCCAGAAAGCACGTCTCGGAGCCCGCAGAACCAACCGTGGGAGAACAACTGGACCCCGGACACCTCCCGGGTGCCCGGCACCCGACGGCTCTGGCTGGCGGGCGCCCTCGCCCTGGCCACGATCGTCGCGTGCGTGACCGCGATATCCGTCATGCAGACGCAGCCTGACGAGAAGTCACCCCTGAGCCAGTCCCCCGCGGCCGACGAGGCGTCCATACCCGGGCTGATCTCCTTCGCCACTCCCTCGGCGAGCGCCACCATCACCCCGCCCGGCGGGAAGAGCACTCTGCCGTCCGCACAGCCCACCCGGACGGCACCCCACCGGCCCACCCCCACCCCCACCGTCACCGCGTCCAAGTCCCCCGCGCCCCACACCACTTCACCGGCCCCGAAGCCGCCGTCGACCACCTGGCGCTCCCTGCGCTCGGTCAACTACCCGGACCACTACTGGCGGGTGAGCCACGGACAGGTCACGCTCGAGGCAATCGCCTCGTCATCGGGCCGCAGGGACGCGACCTTCAAGCTGGTGCAGGGCCTGGCCGCCCCCTCCTGCCACTCCTTCGTCACCGCCGACGGCAGCTACCTGCGCCACCGCGACTTCGAGCTGCGCGCCGACCGCCACGACGGTTCCCGCCTCTTCCAGCAGGACGCCACGTTCTGCCCCCGCTCCACCGGCCACTCCGGCGTGATCATGCTGGAGTCCGTCAACTACCCGGGCCGCTTCCTGCGCCACCAGAACTTCCGCCTGCGCCTGGACGAGTACCGGCACGGCGACCGGAACTTCTCCGCCGACTCGGCGTTCCGCCTGGTGGACGGCCTGAGCTGAGGCCGGGCACGACAGTGGCCCCCGGCGCTGCCGCCGAGGGCCACTGAAGCAGCCGGGAGAAACCGGCTCAGACGTTGAACCCGAGCGCCCGAAGCTGCTCGCGCCCGTCATCCGTGATCTTGTCGGGACCCCACGGCGGCATCCAGACCCAGTTGATGCGCAGCTCGCTGACGAGGCCGTCCGTGGCGGACTTGGCCTGGTCCTCGATGACGTCGGTGAGCGGGCAGGCCGCGGACGTCAGGGTCATGTCGACGGTCGCCACATTGGAGTCGTCGATGTGGATGCCGTAGATCAGCCCGAGGTTGACGACGTCGATGCCCAGCTCGGGGTCGACGACGTCCATCAGGGCCTCGCGGAGCTCCTCCTCCGAGGCCGGCTTCATCTCCAGGGTCTCGCTCATGCCGTCTTCCTTTCCGCGTCGGCGCCCAGCGCCTGGGCCGTCGCGTCCTTCCACGCCATCCAGCTCAGGAGGGCGCACTTGACCCGGGCCGGGTACTTGGACACCCCGGCGAACGCGACCGCGTCCTCCAGGACGTCCTCCATCGCGTCGTCGGGCTCGATCCTGCCCTTGGACTGCATCAGCTCCAGGAAGGTCTCCTGGATCTTCTGCGCCTCGGCCAGCTCCTTGCCGACGAGGAGTTCGTTCAGTACGGAGGCGGAGGCCTGGCTGATCGAGCAGCCCTGGCCCTCGTAGGAGACGTCGCTGATCGTCGTGCCGTCGTACTTCACGCGCAGCGTGATCTCGTCGCCGCACGTCGGGTTGACGTGGTGCACCTCGGCGTCGCCATCCCTCAGACCACGCCCGTGGGGGTTCTTGTAGTGGTCCAGGATGACTTCCTGGTACATCGAATCCAGCTTCACCGATCAGCCTCTCAGCCGAAGAAGTTCCGTACGTGCTCCAGTCCGTCGACCAGAGCGTCGATCTCGGCCGGCGTGGAGTACAGATAGAACGACGCTCGCGTGGTCGCAGGAATTCCGTACCTCAGGCAGACCGGCCGTGCGCAGTGGTGGCCGACCCGGACCGCTATGCCCTGCTCGTCGAGGACCTGGCCCACGTCGTGCGGATGGATGTCACCGAGCGTGAAGGAGATCGCGGCGCCGCGGTCCTCGGCCGTCGTCGGACCGATGATGCGCAGATCGGGGACCTCGGCCAGCCGCTTCACCGCGTACTCGGTGAGTGCGTGCTCGTGGGCGAGGATCTTGTCCATGCCGATCGACTGCAGATAGTCGATCGCCGCGCCCAGACCGACCGCCTGCGCGATCGGCGGGGTGCCCGCCTCGAACTTGTGCGGGGCGGGGGCGTACGTCGACGAGTGCATCGACACCGTCTCGATCATCTCGCCGCCGCCGAGGAACGGAGGCAGGTCCTCCAGCAGCTCCTGGCGGCCCCAGAGGACGCCGATGCCGGTCGGGCCGCACATCTTGTGGCCGGTGAAGGCCACGAAGTCGGCCTGCAGGGCCTGCACGTCCAGAGGCATGTGCGGGGCGGCCTGCGAGGCGTCGACGCAGACCAGCGCACCGACCTCCTGCGCGCGCCGCACGATCGCCTCGACGGGGTTGACCGTGCCCAGGATGTTGGAGACCAGCACGAAAGAGACGATCTTCGTCTTCTCGGTAATGATCTCCTCGATGTTGGACAGGTCGAGGCGGCCGTCGTCGGTCAGGCCGAACCACTTCAGCTTCGCGCCCGTGCGCTGCGCCAGCAGCTGCCACGGCACGATGTTGGAGTGGTGCTCCATCTCCGTGATGACGATCTCGGTCTCGGAGTCCACCCGGTAGGGCTCGTCGGCCCAGCCGAGCATGTTCGCCACGAGGTTGAGCGACTCGGAGGCGTTCTTGGTGAAGATCACCTCGTCGCGGCTGGGCGCGTTGATGAACTCGGCGACCTTGTCGCGCGCGCCCTCGTACAGCGCCGTGGCCTCCTCGGCGAGCACATGCACACCGCGGTGGACGTTGGCGTTGTAGCGCTCGTAGTACTCGCTCAGGGCGTCCAGCACCTGGCGCGGCTTCTGCGAGGTCGCCGCGTTGTCCAGGTACACGAGCTTCCGGTCGTCGTGGACCAGTCGGTCCAGGATCGGGAAGTCCTTGCGGATCGCCTCGGTGTCGAGGAGGCCCGGCAGCTGTGTCACGCGGATGCGCCACCCTTCACGTATGCCTCGTAGCCCTCGTTCTCCAGCTTGTCGGCGAGCTCGGGGCCGCCGGACTCGGCGATCCGGCCGGCCGCGAACACGTGGACGTGGTCGGGCTTGATGTAGCGCAGGATGCGCGTGTAGTGCGTGATCAGCAGGGTGCCGACCTCGCCCGTCTCGCGAACACGGTTCACACCCTCCGACACGATGCGGAGCGCGTCGACGTCCAGACCGGAGTCCGTCTCGTCGAGGATCGCGACCTTCGGCTTGAGCAGCTCCAGCTGGAGGATCTCGTGGCGCTTCTTCTCACCGCCGGAGAAGCCCTCGTTGACGTTGCGCTCGGCGAAGGAGGGGTCGATGTTGAGGCGCTCCATGGCCTCCTTGACCTCCTTCACCCAGGTACGCAGCTTGGGGGCCTCGCCACGGATGGCGGTGGCGGAGGTGCGCAGGAAGTTGGAGACCGAGACGCCGGGGACCTCGACCGGGTACTGCATCGCCAGGAACAGGCCCGCGCGGGCGCGCTCGTCGACGGACATCTCCAGGACGTCCTCGCCGTCGAGGGTGACGGTGCCCTGGGTGATCGTGTACTTCGGGTGACCCGCGAGCGAGTAGGCGAGGGTCGACTTGCCCGAGCCGTTGGGGCCCATGATGGCGTGCGTCTCGCCCTGCTTCACGGTGAGGTCGACGCCCTTGAGGATCTCCTTCGTGGCGTTGTCGGCCTCGACGGTGACGTGCAGGTCTCGGATTTCAAGCGTTGCCATGGGTGCCTCAGGACTCCTGGGTGAGGGAGACGAGAACGTCGTCCCCTTCGATCTTTACGGGGTATACGGGGACGGGGCGCGTCGCGGGGAGGCCGGACGGCTTGCCGGTGCGCAGGTCGAAGCTGGAGCCGTGCAGCCAGCACTCGATCTGGCAGTCCTCCACCTCGCCCTCGGAGAGCGAGACGTTCGCGTGGGAGCAGATGTCGTAGATCGCGAACACCTCCCCCTCGGTGTGCACGATGGACACCGGCGTGCCGTCGAGTTCCACCCGCTTCGGGGTGTCCTCCTCCAGCTCACTCAGCGCACATACGCGTACGAAGGTCATCCGACCGACGCCTCCAGCTCCTCTTCGATCCTGGCGATCAGCCGCTCCTCGATGTCCGCGATGCCGATCTGCTGGACCAGCTCGGCGAAGAAGCCGCGGACCACCAGGCGGCGGGCCTCGTGCTCCGGGATACCGCGGGCCATCAGATAGAACAGCTGCTCGTCGTCGAAGCGGCCGGTGGCGCTCGCGTGACCGGCGCCGACGATCTCGCCGGTCTCGATCTCCAGGTTGGGCACCGAGTCGACCCGCGCGCCGTCCGTGAGGACGAGGTTGCGGTTCATCTCGTACGTGTCCGTGCCCTCGGCCGCGGCCTGGATCAGCACGTCACCGATCCACACGGCGTGCGCGTCGTCGCCCTGGAGCGCGCCCTTGTAGGCGACGTTCGACTTGCAGTGCGGGGTGTTGTGGGTGACCAGCAGGCGGTGCTCCTGGTGCTGTCCGGCGTCGGTGAAGTACAGGCCGAACAGCTCGGCCTCGCCGCCGGTGCCGGCGTAGGTCACGCGCGGGTGGAGGCGTACGACGTCGCCGCCGAAGGTGACGACGATCGACTTGAAGCTCGCGTCCCGCCCGACGAGGGCGTTGTGCTGGGCGACATGGACGGCCTTCTCGTCCCAGTCCTGGACCGAGACGACGGTCAGCTTGGCGCCGTCACCCAGGATGTAGTCGACGTTGGCGGCGAGGACGGTGTCACCGGTGTGGTCGATGACGACGACGGCCTCGGCGAAGGCTCCGAGCTCGATGACCTGGTGGCCGTAGGCGACCCCGCCCTGGCCGTGCACGGCGATCCGGATCGGCTCGGTGAGCACCGTCTCCTTGGGGACGGTGACGACACCGGCCTTCTCGAACGCCGAGTACGCCTGGGCGGCGATGCGGTCCACCGGAGTGCCGGCCCTGCCGAGCCGCGCGTCGTCGCGGCCCACGGTCTCGACGACGACGCCCGCAGGGGCCTCGACCTCGACCTTCACGCCCTCGCCGGTGGCGACGGCGGTGCCGTCGTGCAGGCCGCGCAGGCGCTCCAGCGGGGTGAACCGCCACTCCTCCTCACGGCCGTGCGGGACCGGGAAGTCCGCCACGTCGAAGGAGGGCGGCGCGCTCATGCGCGTGGCGACGGTCGACTCGGCCGCAACGGCGATCGAGCCGGCGGTGGTGGATCCCACCGGGATGTTCTGAGCCTCAGCCATGGCTGTCGTTGTGCTCTCTTCCTACGTCAGAAATCTGCTGCTGCTTCTCAGAGGTACGGTCAGCCGACCGCACCTTCCATCTGCAGCTCGATCAGCCGGTTGAGCTCAAGGGCGTACTCCATGGGCAGCTCCTTGGCGATCGGCTCGACGAAGCCGCGCACGATCATCGCCATCGCCTCGTCCTCGGAGAGACCACGGCTCATCAGGTAGAAGAGCTGGTCCTCGGAGACCTTGGAGACGGTCGCCTCGTGACCCATGGACACGTCGTCCTCACGGACGTCCACGTACGGGTAGGTGTCGGACCGGGAGATCGTGTCGACGAGCAGAGCGTCGCACAGCACGTTGGACTTCGCGCCCGGGGCGCCCTCGCCGATCTCGATCAGACCGCGGTAGGACGTACGGCCGCCACCGCGTGCCACCGACTTGGAGACGATGTTGGACGAGGTGTTCGGCGCCATGTGGACCATCTTGGCGCCGGCGTCCTGGTGCTGGCCCTCGCCCGCGAAGGCGATGGACAGGGTCTCGCCCTTGGCGTGCTCGCCCATCAGGTAGACGGCCGGGTACTTCATCGTCACCTTGGAGCCGATGTTGCCGTCGATCCACTCCATGGTCGCGCCCTCGTAGGCGACGGCGCGCTTGGTGACCAGGTTGTAGACGTTGTTCGACCAGTTCTGGATGGTCGTGTAGCGGCAGCGGGCATTCTTCTTGACGATGATCTCGACGACCGCGGAGTGCAGCGAGTCCGACTTGTAGATCGGGGCGGTGCAGCCCTCGACGTAGTGCACGTAGGCACCCTCGTCGACGATGATCAGGGTCCGCTCGAACTGGCCCATGTTCTCGGTATTGATCCGGAAGTAGGCCTGGAGCGGGATCTCCACGTGCACGCCCGGCGGCACGTAGATGAAGGAACCGCCGGACCACACGGCGGTGTTCAGCGACGCGAACTTGTTGTCACCGGCCGGGATGACGGTCCCGAAGTACTCCTTGAAGAGCTCCGGGTGCTCCTTCAGCGCGGTGTCGGTGTCGAGGAAGATGACGCCCTGCTCCTCCAGGTCCTCGCGGATCTGGTGGTAGACGACCTCCGACTCGTACTGGGCCGCGACACCGGCCACGAGGCGCTGCTTCTCCGCCTCGGGGATGCCGAGCTTGTCGTACGTGTTCTTGATGTCCTCGGGCAGGTCCTCCCAGGACTCCGCCTGCTTCTCCGTGGACCGCACGAAGTACTTGATGTTGTCGAAGTCGATGCCCGACAGGTCCGATCCCCAGTTCGGCATGGGCTTCTTCTCGAAGAGCTTCAGGCCCTTGAGGCGGAGCTTGGTCATCCACTCCGGCTCGGACTTCTTCGAGGAGATGTCCCGGACGACGTCCTCATTGAGGCCGCGCTTCGCCGCAGCACCGGCCTCGTCGGAGTCGGCCCAGCCGTATTCGTACTTGCCCAGGCCCTCGAGTTCGGGGTGGGCAGTCTCCGTGGGGAGAGTCATGCGGGGTTCCTCCCGGCCGTGCTTGCAGATGCGTTCTGGGTGGTGGAAGTTTTCGGGGTCTTCGGAATGAAGGTGGTGCAGACACCGTCGCCATGCGCGATGGTGGCCAGCCGCTGTACGTGAGTACCGAGCAACTCGGCAAAAAATTCCGTCTCGGCCTCGCACAGTTGCGGAAACTGCTCGGCGGCATGGGCGACCGGGCAGTGGTGCTGGCACAACTGCTCGCCGGTGGGGGCGCTGCGCGCCGTAGCAGCGTACCCGTCCACGCTCAGGGCCTTGGCCAGCGCTTCCGTCCGCTCCTCGGGGGCGGCCGCCTCGACCGCCTTGCGGTACGCGCCTGCCTGGGCGGCGATCCGGGCGCGGGCGAAGGCGGCGACCGCCTCGCTGCCGCCCTCCCGCTCGGCGATCCAGCGCAGCGCGTCGACGGCGAGCTTGTCGTACGACTGGTCGAAGGCGTCCCGGCCGCAGTCGGTCAGGGCGAACACCTTGGCGGGCCGGCCGCGCGTCCGCGCCCCGTAGACCCGCTGCTCGCGCGCCTCGACGACATCGTCGGTGACCAGCGCGTCCAGATGCCGCCGTACGGCCGCCTGGGTGAGTCCGAGCCGTCCGGCGAGTTCGGCAACGGTCGACGGGCCGTGGTCCAGGATGGACCGCGCGACCCGGTTGCGCGTCGAGCGCTCCCCGGTCGCGAGCTCCTCCTGAGGGGCCCCCGTGGGGGTCACCCGAGCCTCGCCGACGTTTTTCACAACGCCATTGTTGCGTAATTCCTCAGAGCGTGACAAGCGGCGTCCGGACCGGCGGCTGGTGCGCTGCGTCACTTAGGCATACCTAAGCCGACCTGGGGAAACGATCTTTGATCGATCATTCTGACTGGTCGGAGGCCTGTTCATGGCCCGTCGTGAGAACGGCCGGTTTCCGCCACCCGCCCGCCTGAGGGACCGGGCCCCTACCTAGACTCTGGACCCATGCGAAGTGAGCCCGTGCTCCAGGTCCAGGCCTTGGTGAAGCGGTACGGCGACAAGACCGCGGTGAACGGCCTCGACCTGGTGGCCGGGGCGGGCGTCACCGCCGTTCTCGGACCCAACGGCGCCGGCAAGACGACCACCGTCGAGATGTGCGAGGGATACCGCAGGCCGGACTCCGGCACCGTGCGCGTCCTGGGTCTCGACCCGGCGCGGCAGACCCGCGAGCTGCACCCGCGGATCGGCGTGATGCTCCAGTCCGGCGGCGTCTACTCCGGCGCCCGCGCGGACGAGATGCTCCGCCACGTGGCCCGGCTGCACGCGCACCCGCTGGACGTGGACGCGCTGATCGAACGCCTCGGCCTCGGCAGCTGCGGCCGGACCTCCTACCGTCGCCTCTCCGGCGGCCAGCAGCAGCGGCTCGCACTGGCGATGGCCGTGGTCGGGCGCCCGGAACTGGTGTTCCTGGACGAGCCGACCGCCGGCCTCGACCCGCAGGCCCGCCACGCCACCTGGGATCTCGTACGGGACCTGAAGGAGGACGGCGTCTCCGTGATCCTCACGACCCACTACATGGACGAGGCCGAGCAGCTCGCGGACGACGTCGCGATCATCGACGGGGGCAGGGTCATCGCCCAGGGCTCCCCCGAGGAGCTGTGCCGCGGGGGCGCCGAGAACACCCTGCGCTTCACCGGCCGCCCCGGCCTCGACGTCGGCTCGCTGCTCAAGGCGCTCCCCGCGGACTGTGCGGCCGCCGAGCTGACGCCGGGCTCGTACCGGGTGGCCGGCAAGGTCGATCCCCAACTGCTGGCGACGGTGACCTCGTGGTGCGCACAGCACGGGGTGATGCCGGACCGGATCTCGGTGGAACGGCACACCCTGGAGGACGTCTTCTTGGAGCTGACCGGCAAGGAGCTGCGCTCGTGACGATCACGGCCGACAAGGGCACCTACGCGCCGAAGCCCGGCGCCGCCCCGCTCTCTCGCATGATCACGGCGCAGGCGGCGCTGGAGACGAGGATGCTGCTGCGCAACGGCGAGCAGCTGCTGCTGACGGTGATCATCCCGACGCTGCTGCTCGTCCTGTTCAGTGCGGTCGACATCGTCGACACCGGTGCCGGCGAGGCCGTCGACTTCGTCGCCCCCGGCATCCTGGCGCTCGCCGTGATGTCGACGGCGTTCACGGGCCAGGCCATCGCGACGGGCTTCGAACGCCGCTACGGCGTGCTCAAGCGACTCGCCTCCTCGCCGCTGCCGCGCTGGGGACTGATGACGGCCAAGACGGCGTCGGTCCTGGTCACCGAGGTCCTCCAGGTGCTCCTGGTGACGGTGATCGCCTTTGCGCTGGGCTGGTCGCCGCACGGCAACCCCCTTGCCGTGCTCCTCCTGCTGATCGTCGGCACGGCGGCCTTCTCGGGCCTCGGCCTGCTGATGGCCGGAACCCTGAAGGCGGAGGCCACGCTGGCCGCCGCGAACCTGGTCTTCCTGCTGCTGCTCGTCGGCGGCGGGGTGATCGTCCCGCTGGACAAGTTCCCGGACGCCGCGCAGAGCGTGCTGGGCCTGCTGCCCATCTCGGCGCTGTCGGACGGCCTGCGGGACGTGCTCCAGCACGGGGCCGGGATGCCCTGGGGCGATCTCGGGATCCTCGCCGCATGGGCGGTCGTGGGCCTGGCGGCGGCGGGGAAGTTCTTCCGCTGGGAGTGAGGGACGAGCCTCCCCCGGACCCCTCGTGAAAGCATGCACAAGCCCCCGCCTACGATGGTCGGCGTGCCAAACGTGACCCGCGCCGACGCAGCAGCAGCCGTGCGCAACCCCCTCGCTTTCATCGCCGCACGCTGGACCCCGACACCCCGGACGGTTCAGCGGGCGGCCCTCGCCGCGCTCGTCATGTCGGTGGTCATCGTGGTCACCGGCGGCGCAGTACGGCTGACCGGCTCGGGCCTCGGCTGCCCGACCTGGCCCAAGTGCACCGCCGACTCCCTGACCGCCACCCGGGAGATGGGCCTGCACGGCGTCATCGAGTTCGGCAACCGCCTGCTCGCCTACGTGCTGTGCGCCGCGGTCGGCTGGGCGATCATCGCCGCGCGCTCCGAGAAGCCCCGTCGGCGCAGCCTGGTCCGGCTGGGCTGGGCGCAGTTCTGGCTCGTCATGGGCAATGCAGTGCTCGGTGGCATCGTCGTGCTCGTGGGCCTCAACCCGTACACGGTCGCGGCCCACTTCCTCCTGTCGTCGGTCCTGATCGCGGTCGCCACGGTGATGTGGCGGCGCACCCGGGAGGGCGACGAGGCGCCGCGTCAGCTGGTCGGCAAGGTCGTGCAGCAACTGGTGTGGGTCCTGGTCGGCGTCACCGCCGCGCTGATCGCGGTCGGCACGGTGGTCACCGGCACGGGTCCGCACGCGGGCGACTCCAGCGAGGTGCCGCGCATGGACCTGCCGATGGGCATGACCTGGGAGGACGTCAGCAAGGTGCACGCCGTCCTGGCCTGGGTCGTGGTGACGCTGACCTTCGCCCTGTGGTTCGTCCTCAAGGCGGTCGACGCCCCCAGGGGTCCGCTGAACCGCACGCGCGACCTGTTCCTGATCCTGCTCGCCCAGGGCGCCATCGGCTACGTCCAGTACTTCACGGACCTCCCCGAGGTGCTGGTCGGCGCGCACATGTTCGGCTCGTGCCTGGTGTGGATCGGCGCGGTGCTCGTGCTGCTGTCGCTGCGTGAACGCGGGCCGCTCGCCCAGACCGACGACGTTTCGGCCCCGGCGACTCAGGCGTACGCCGCCACCAGCGCGTCGATGGCCGGCCCCAGGTAGCTCCTGGTCAGCTCGCCCCGCCGGGCCGTCCACTGCTCGGCGGGCGGGGCGGGATCCCCGTAGCGCCGCCGACGGATGTCCTCGACCACCTCGACGGGCGCCCCGAGAGCGGGCAGCACCTCCAGGGCCTCCCGCTTGGAGATCAGACGGCCCTCCCGCAGGGTGACGCTCGCGCGGGCGAAGGTCGTCAGGCCCACGTCCACCCAGGCGTCCTGCGTCCACGGCCGCGTCTTGCGCACCACCGGCCGCCAAAACTCCCGCTGGTCGCGTACGACGAAGTCGTTGAGCTCCCGGTCCGACACGGGTGGCAGCAGGCCCGCCGGCGGCGCCCCGTGCAGAACCCGGCCGAAAGTGTGCAGTTCGCGGCGGGTGACGGGAGTGACCGGCCGGCGCATCAACCGACGGTGGGCCCAGGTCAGATACGGTCGCCCGGAGTCGTCGAGGGCGTCGGGCGTGAGATAGCTGCAGTGCAGCTTGGCGGCGAGCGGCTCGGCATGCAGTCGGTTGTGCAGCACCGCCACCCGCCACACGGCGCTCGGTGTCAACGGCCCCGGCACCACCGCGATCAGGTCGAGGTCACTGCGGCCCTCCTGGTAGTCGCCACCGGCGAGCGAGCCGTGCGCCCAGACGGCGACGGGGGCGAGAGCCCCGAGCTCGGTGAGAAAACGGTCGAGTAACGCAGCGGTCGGCATGCGCCCAGTGTGTACACCTCACTCCAGCCCGTACACCCTGCGCGCGTTCCCCGCCGCGATCAGCCCGGCGACCCGCTGTGCGTCCTCCAGCGACCAGGCGCCCTCGGCCACCCAGCTGCCCAGCACCCGTCCCAGGGCCTCCCGGAACAGGCGCGCTCCCACCACGTGCAGTTCGGGGAGCCCCTGGGCGCCGCTGGAGAAGAGGATCTTGCCGAAGGGGGCCAGCTCCAGGATCTCGGCCAGGACGGTCGCGGCCCGGGCGCCGGTGCGCACCAGGGCCGCGCCCGAGTCGGCGTAGACGTGCGGGAAGACGCCGGCGAGGTGGGCGGCGTGGCGGTGGTACGGGTAGCCGTGCAGCAGGACCAGGTCGGTGCCCAGGCCCGCCGTCGCCCGCACGAAGTCGGTGAGCAGCACCGGATCCGTACGGTCGATGCGCAGTCCCGGCTCACCGAGCCCCGCGTGCAGTTGGAGGGGCCGGCCGGAGGCGACCGCGATCCACAGCAGGTGCCGTAGCAGCACCGGGTCGCTCAGCTCCCCGCCCACCCGGCGTGCGGCCAGCCAGCGGCCCGCCGCGCCCCGTACCTCGCCCGGCCCCGGCGGCTCGGGCGCGAGCGCGAGGCCGTGCCGCACGCCCGCCACGGACGTGAAGGCGACGGCGTTCGCGGCGGCCCCGTGCACCGACTCGGCGAGGTTGGCGAGGAACGACTCGACGGTGCCGGAGGTGTCGGCGACCTGCTCGGCCAGCAGCTCCAGGCGGACGATCTCACGCGCCTCGGCGGTCGAGGCGGAGGCCATCTCGGCGGGGCCGGTGAGGTCGCCGGGCAGTCCGGTGTCGACCAGGTATGTAGTGATTCCGCTGCCGCGCAGCAGACGCCGGACCGTATCCGGTACGCCGAGTTCGCGACGCCGGGCGAGATAGCGGGCGGGCGGGCAGTGCGGCTCCAGGCCGAGCAGCGGGGGGCACCATCTCCGTACGGCGAAGCCGGTCTGGGTGTCGAAGAGGGTGGTGCCGGGGGCGGGTGGGCCCTCGGTGCGGGACAGCTGGGCCTCGAAGGTGCCGAGGCCCAGCTCTGTTGTCAGGACGCCGTGGCAGTACTGGTCCACCAGGGACGGCGTTTCGATCATCCGGGCTCCCCGTGGCTCGTGCGGTTACGAGTCCTAACGGGTGAACCGGGGGTGAGGTGTTGCGTTCGGGTGCCTGTTCGGCCGCGGGCCCGTAGTTCAGCCGCCCACCTGGATGCCGGCCATGCGCTTCCACTCGTACGAGCCTGTCTTCACCTTCGCCGCGAACTCGCCGTCGAAAGCCTCGTGGACCGTGATCCCCGACTTCTGGACCGCCCGCTCCGCGATCGCGTACGTCGGCGCCACCAGGTCGCCCCAGCCGCCGTCCTCGCCCACCAGGACGATACGGGCGCCGCGGTCGCCGATGTACGCGACCTGGCCCTCGGCGCCGCCGTGGGCCTTGGCGAAGGCGTTGATCTGCTTGGCGAGGCGGGCCACCTTGCGCTCGGCCTTCGCGTCAACCTGCTGCGTGTCTCCCATGGCCAGGATGCTACCGACGAGTAGATCAAACGGCGACGGGCGGGGTGCGTGGCCTTGACCACGCACCCCGCCCGTCAACGAGTGCTATCGCAGGAAGGGATCCACCGCCACCGCCACGAACAGCAGTGACACATAGGTGATGGACCAGTGGAACAGACGCATCTCCTTGAGCTTGGCGCCCGTGACCTCGGCTTGGGCGCGCGCCTGCAGCGCGTGGGCCTCCCACAGCCACCAGCCGCCCGTCACCAGGGCCACCACCGTGTAGAACCAGCCGGTATAGCCGAGCGGCTGCAGGAGCAGGGACGCACCGACCATCACCCAGCTGTAGAGGACGATCTGCCGGGCGACCACCTTGTTCGAGACGACGACCGGAAGCATCGGCACGCCCACGCGCGCGTAGTCGTCCTTCACCTTCATCGACAGCGGCCAGTAGTGCGGCGGCGTCCAGAAGAAGATGACGAGGAAGAGGATGGCGGCGGCGTACGACAGGGAGTTCGTGACCGACGACCAGCCGATGAGGACGGGCATGCAGCCCGCGATGCCGCCCCACACGATGTTCTGCGACGTACGCCGCTTCAGGATCATCGTGTAGACGACGACGTAGAACAGCAGGGCGCCCAGCGACAGCCACGCGGACAGCCAGTTGACGAGCAGTCCGAACCAGAGCGTGGAGACGACGGCGAGGGTGATGCCGAAGACGAGGCCCTCTCGCGGGGAGACCATGCCGGTGACCAACGGCCGCTGCGAGGTGCGGTCCATGAGCGCGTCGATGTCACGGTCGATGTACATGTTCAGCGCGTTGGCGCCGCCCGCGGACAGATAGCCGCCGATGCAGGTCGCGAGTACCAGCCAGAGGTCCGGCACACCCTGCTCGGCAAGGAACATCACCGGGACCGTGGTGATGAGCAGAAGCTCGATGATCCGCGGCTTGGTCAGCGCCACGAACGCCTTCACACGGGCCCCGAACGGCCGGTGGGTCGGGCTCGTCCCGGTTACTCCCGCAGGACGGGATTCAACGGCCGTCACGCACACCCCTGACAGAGACATCCCAGCAAGCCTCCCCGTGTGAAGTCCCGGTAAAGGCTCGCGCGTACCACGCCACTGTAGACGTTGCCCATACCGCGGCCTTCGCGGGGGTGGGTCGTGTTGGGCGGCGTGCTCAGGGGTGCATGTCGGGGGCCGATTGAGCAGTCGGATGAGCGGCTCCGTATTCATTTGCCGAATGCGGAATGGCCCGGTCGGGGGGCGGATCCCCGCGACTCCCGGCAGTCTGGAATGACGCGAGAAAACGCACGTTCTTACGGGGGTAGGCTCGACAACGGCCGGTGGGCGCGATGTACACCGGCAGCCGGTGTACGTCCAGGTCACCGGCCTTCGACATGTGGAGAGGAGCCCTGACCCAGGGTGAGCACCAAGCCGACCACCACAGACCTCGAGTGGACCGAGCTGGACCAGCGGGCCGTCGACACGGCCCGTGTCCTGGCCGCCGATGCCGTACAGAAGGTCGGCAACGGCCATCCGGGTACGGCGATGAGCCTCGCGCCGGCCGCTTACACCCTCTTCCAGAAGGTGATGCGGCACGACCCGGCGGACGCCGACTGGGTTGCGCGGGACCGTTTCGTGCTGTCCGCCGGCCACTCGTCCCTGACCCTCTACACCCAGCTGTACCTGGCCGGCTTCGGCCTGGAGCTGGACGATCTGAAGGCCTTCAGGACGTGGGGGTCGAAGACCCCGGGCCACCCCGAGTACGGCCACACCAAGGGCGTCGAGACCACCACCGGCCCGCTCGGCCAGGGTGTCGCCAACGCGGTGGGCATGGCGATGGCCGCCCGCTACGAGCGCGGTCTGTTCGACCCGGACGCCCCGCAGGGCGCGTCCCCGTTCGACCACTTCATCTACTGCATCGCCGGTGACGGCTGCCTCCAGGAGGGCATCTCCGCCGAGGCCTCCTCCCTCGCGGGCCACCAGAAGCTCGGCAACCTGATCCTGCTGTGGGACGACAACCACATCTCGATCGAGGGCGACACGGAGACAGCGGTCTCCGAGGACACCGTCAAGCGGTACGAGGCCTACGGCTGGCACGTCCAGCGCGTTGCTCCGAAGCCGGACGGCGACCTCGACCCGCACGCCCTCTACAACGCGATCGAGGAGGCCAAGAAGGTCACGGACCGGCCGTCCTTCATCGCGATGCGCTCGATCATCGCCTGGCCCGCCCCGAACGCGCAGAACACCGAGGCCGCCCACGGCTCGGCGCTCGGCGACGAGGAGGTCGCGGCCACCAAGCGCGTCCTCGGCTTCGATCCGGAGCAGTCCTTCGAGGTGTCCGACGAGGTCCTCGGCCACACCCGCAAGGCCGTCGACCGCGGGCGTCAGGCCAAGGCCGAGTGGGAGAAGTCCTTCCAGGAGTGGCGCAACAACAATCCCGAGCGCGCCGCCGAGTTCGACCGCATCAGCAAGGGCGAGCTGCCCACCGGCTGGGAGGAGAAGCTCCCGGTCTTCGAGCCCGGCAAGGGCGTCGCCACGCGTGCCGCGTCCGGCAAGGTGCTGCAGGCGCTCGGTCCGGTCATCCCCGAGCTGTGGGGCGGCTCCGCCGACCTGGCCGGCTCGAACAACACCACGATCGACAAGACGTCGTCGTTCCTCCCGGCGGACAACCCGCTGCCGGAGGCCCACCCGTACGGCCGGACCGTCCACTTCGGCATCCGCGAGCACTCGATGGCCGCCGAGATGAACGGCATCGCGCTGCACGGCCACACCCGTATCTACGGCGGCACGTTCCTGGTGTTCTCCGACTACATGCGCAACGCCGTGCGTCTGTCCGCGCTGATGCACCTGCCGGTGACGTACGTGTGGACGCACGACTCCATCGGGCTCGGCGAGGACGGCCCGACCCACCAGCCGGTCGAGCACCTGGCCTCGCTGCGTGCGATCCCGGGTCTGAACGTGGTCCGCCCGGCGGACGCCAACGAGACGGCGGTCGCCTGGCGCGAGATCCTCAGGCGCTACACCAAGGAGTTCGGCAAGGGCGCCCCGCACGGCCTCGCGCTCACCCGCCAGGGCGTGCCGACGTACGAGCCGAACGACGATGCGGCGAAGGGCGGTTACGTCCTGTTCGAGGCCGAGGGCGGCGAGCCCGAGGTCATCCTGATCGCGACCGGTTCCGAGGTGCACGTCGCCGTCGGGGCACGCGAGCAGCTCCAGGCCGACGGCGTGCCCACGCGGGTGGTGTCCATGCCGTCCGTGGAGTGGTTCGAGGAGCAGGACCAGGGGTACCGGGACAGCGTCCTGCCGCCGTCCGTGAAGGCCCGGGTCGCGGTCGAGGCCGGTATCGGTCTCACCTGGCACAAGTACGTCGGGGACGCCGGTCGCATCGTTTCCCTGGAGCACTTCGGTGCGTCGGCCGACGGCAAGGTCCTTTTCCGCGAGTTCGGCTTCACTGCCGAGAACGTGGCCGCGGCGGCCCGGGAATCGATCGCCGCCACCCAGCGCTGACGCTCGTATAACGACACGTAGGAGATGCAATTTCCATGACAGACGCACTGAAGCGCCTCTCCGATGAAGGCGTCGCGATCTGGCTGGACGACCTGTCGCGCAAGCGGATCACGTCCGGCAACCTCGCCGAGCTGATCGACCAGCAGCACGTCGTGGGCGTCACCACCAACCCGACGATCTTCCAGAAGGCGATCAGCAGCGGCGACGGCTACGAGCAGCAGCTCGAGGACCTCGCCGCCCGCAAGGTCACCGTCGACGAGGCCGTCCGCATGATCACCACGGCGGACGTCCGGGACGCCGCGGACATCCTGCACCCGGTGTTCGAGGCGACCGGCGGCAAGGACGGCCGGGTGTCGATCGAGGTCGACCCGCGTCTCGCCCACAACACCAAGGCGACGGTCGCCGAGGCCAGGCAGCTGGCCTGGCTGGTGGACCGGCCGAACACCCTGATCAAGATCCCGGCCACCAAGGCGGGCCTGCCGGCGATCACCGAGACGATCGGCAACGGCATCAGCGTCAACGTCACGCTGATCTTCTCGCTGGAGCGCTACCGCGAGGTCATGGACGCCTACCTCTCCGGCCTGGAGAAGGCCAAGGAGAAGGGCCTCGACCTCTCCCTGATCCACTCGGTGGCGTCCTTCTTCGTGTCCCGGGTGGACACCGAGATCGACAAGCGGATCGACGCGCTCGGCACGCCCGAGGCCAAGGCGCTGCGCGGCAAGGCCGCCGTCGCCAACGCGCGGCTCGCCTACCAGGCGTACGAGGAGGTCTTCGGCTCGGACCGCTGGAGCGCGCTGGAGAGCGCGGGCGCGAACAAGCAGCGTCCGCTGTGGGCGTCGACCGGTGTGAAGGACAAGGCGTACAAGGACACCATGTACGTCGACGACCTGGTCGCGCCGAACACCGTGAACACCATGCCGGAGGCCACCCTGCTGGCCACCGAGGACCACGGTGAGATCACCGGCAACACCGTCGCCGGTACCTACGAGCAGGCCCGCGCCGATCTGGACGCGGTCGAGCGGCTCGGAATCAAGTACGACGACGTCGTCCAGCTGCTGGAGGACGAGGGCGTCGAGAAGTTCGAGGCGTCCTGGAACGACCTGCTGGCGTCGACCGAGGCCGAACTCAAGCGCCTCGCCCCTTCGGAGGGCTGAAACCTTGTCGAGCAGCAACCCGCTGCGTGACCCCGCAGACCGACGGCTCCCGCGTATCGCGGGGCCGTCGGGCCTGGTCATTTTTGGCGTCACGGGCGATTTGTCACGAAAGAAGCTGATGCCCGCGGTGTACGACCTCGCCAACCGGGGTCTGCTGCCGCCGGGCTTCTCGCTGGTCGGGTTCGCCCGCCGCGAGTGGCAGAACGAGGACTTCGCGCAGGAGGTCCACGACGCAGTCAAGGAGCACGCCCGGACGCCGTTCCGCGAGGAGGTCTGGCAGCAGCTCATCCAGGGCATGCGCTTCGTCCAGGGCACCTTCGACGACGACGACGCCTTCGACCGGCTGCGCGGCACGATCGAGGAGCTGGACAAGGCGCAGGGCACGGGCGGCAACTTCGCCTTCTATCTGTCGGTGCCGCCGCGGTCCTTCCCGGTGGTCATCCAGCAGCTGAAGAAGCACGGTCTTGCCGACCAGCGGGGCGGCTCCTGGCGGCGCGCGGTCATCGAGAAGCCCTTCGGCCACGACCTGAAGTCGGCCGAGGAGCTCAACAAGGTCGTGCACGAGGTCTTCGCCCCGGACCAGGTCTTCCGCATCGACCACTACCTGGGCAAGGAGACCGTCCAGAACATCCTGGCGCTGCGCTTCGCCAACACGATGTTCGAGCCGATCTGGAACCGGTCCTTCGTCGACCATGTGCAGATCACGATGGCCGAGGACATCGGCATCGGCGGCCGGGCCGGCTACTACGACGGCATCGGCGCCGCCCGTGACGTCATCCAGAACCACCTGCTCCAGCTGATGGCGCTGACCGCGATGGAGGAGCCCGCCTCCTTCGACGCGGACGCGCTGGCAGCGGAGAAGACCAAGGTGCTCGGCGCCGTGCGGCTGCCGAAGGACCTGGGCCGCGACACCGTCCGCGGTCAGTACGCGGCCGGCTGGCAGGGCGGCGCGAAGGTCATCGGCTATCTCGACGAGGACGGCATCGACGCCCAGTCGAAGACCGACACCTATGCCGCGATCAAGCTCGAGATCGACAACCGCCGCTGGGCGGGCGTCCCCTTCTATCTGCGCACCGGCAAGCGCCTCGGCCGCCGCGTGACGGAGATCGCGGTCGTCTTCCAGCGCGCCCCGCACTCCCCCTTCGACACGACGGCCACCGAGGAGCTGGGCCAGAACGCGATCGTCATCCGCGTCCAGCCCGACGAGGGCGTCACCGTCCGCTTCGGTTCCAAGGTGCCCGGCACCTCGATGGAGATCCGGGACGTCTCCATGGACTTCGCATACGGCGAGTCCTTCACGGAGTCCAGCCCGGAGGCGTACGAGCGGCTCATCCTGGACGTCCTGCTCGGCGACTCGAACCTCTTCCCGCGCACCGAGGAGGTCGAGCTGTCCTGGAAGATCCTCGACCCGATCGAGGAGTACTGGGACGGCAACGGCAAGCCCGCGCAGTACCCGGCGGGAACGTGGGGTCCCGTCGAGGCGGACGACATGCTCGAACGAGACGGACGGAGCTGGCGCCGGCCATGAAGATAGACCTCACCGACACCACCGCCAGCAAGATCAACAAGGCGCTGGTGCAGGGCCGCCGCGCCATCGGCACACCCGCCGTCGGCATGGTCCTCACCCTGGTCATCGTCACCGACGAGGAGAACGCCTACGACGCCCTGAAGGCCGCGAACGACGCCTCGCACGAGCACCCCTCGCGCACCCTCGTCGTCATCAGGCGCGTCTCGCGCTCGCCGCGCGACCGCACGAAGTCCCGCCTGGACGCCGAGGTCCGGGTGGGCGCCGACGCGGGCACCGGCGAGACGGTCGTGCTGCGGCTGTACGGCGACGTGGCCGACCACGCCCAGTCGGTCGTCCTGCCGCTGCTGCTGCCCGACGCCCCCGTGGTCGTCTGGTGGCCGGTGAACGCGCCCCTCGACCCGGCGCAGGACCCCCTCGGTGCGCTGGCCCAGCGCCGGGTCACCGACTCGTACGCCGCCGAGCAGCCGGTGCGGGACCTGGCCGCCCGCGCCAAGACCTACACCCCCGGCGACACGGACCTGTCGTGGACCCGCATCACGCCCTGGCGCTCGATGCTGGCCGCCGCCCTGGACCAGGTGGACTGCCAGGTCAAGGGCGTCGAGGTGGAGGGTGAGGAGTTCAACCCGAGCTGTGAGCTGCTGGCGATGTGGCTCGCGGACCGGCTGGACGTCCCCGTCAAGCGCTCGCTGTCCTCCGGCCCCGGTCTCACGGCGGTCCGTATGGACACCGACTGCGGTGCGATCATGCTCGACCGCGCGGACGGCTCCCTGGCGACCCTGTCCATCCAGGGACAGCCGGACCGTGCGGTGGCGCTCAAACGCCGGGAGACGGCCGAGCTGATCGCGGAGGAGCTGCGGCGGCTGGACCCGGACGACACCTACGCGTCGGCGCTGCGGTACGGCGTGGACCGGCTGAACCCGTCGAACGGCAAGGCCGCGGAGGCCGGGCCGCCGGCCAAAGGAGAAGCAGTCGCGGTCCCGGCTCCCGTCGAGACGGCTGCGAAAGCTCCCGCGAAGGACGCGGCGGCGCCGGCACCGGTGAAGAAGGCGGCGGCGAAGTGAACACTCCCCAACTCGTGGTCCACCACGACAAGGAGCTGATGGCGCAGGCCGCCGCGGCCCGGCTGATCACGAAGATCGTGGACGCCCAGGCCTCGCGCGGCAGTGCGTCCGTCGTGCTGACCGGCGGCCGCAACGGCAACGGCCTGCTGGCCGCGCTGGCCGCCGCGCCCGCCCGGGACGCCATCGACTGGGGCCGCCTGGACCTCTGGTGGGGCGACGAGCGCTTCCTTCCCGAGGGCGACCCCGGCCGCAATGTCACCCAGGCCCGCGAGGCTCTCCTCGACTCCGTCCCGCTGGACCCGAAGCGCGTGCACGCCATGCCCGCGTCGGACGGCCCGTACGGCTCGGACGTGGACGCCGCCGCAGCCGCCTACGCCGAGGAACTGGCCCGCGCGGCAGGCCCCGAGAACCACGGCGCGGTCCCCACCTTCGACGTCCTGATGCTGGGCGTCGGCCCGGACACCCACGTGGCCTCGCTGTTCCCGGAACTCCCCGCCGTACGGGAGACGGACCGCACGGTCGTCGGCGTCCACGGCGCCCCCAAGCCTCCGCCGACCCGCGTCACCCTCACGCTCCCCGCCATCCGAGCGGCGCGTGAGGTCTGGCTGCTGGCAGCCGGCGAGGACAAGGCCAATGCCGCGGCGATCGCCCTCTCGGGCGCCGGCGAGATCCAGGCCCCGGCCGCCGGCGCATACGGCCGCGCCCGCACCCTGTGGCTGCTGGACTCGGCGGCGGCAGCCCAGCTGCCGAGGTCGCTGTATCCGCCGGCGTCACCGTGACGGACGGGGCGGCACGGGGTTCCGGCCCCTGCCGCCCCTCCTCTACTTCACCGATCCCGCCATCACCCCCTGCACAAAGTGCCGCTGGAAGGCGAAGAACACCGCCACCGGCACGATCAGCGACACGAAGGCGCCCGGCGCCAGTACGTCGATGTTGCTGCCGAACTGCCGGATCTGTGACTGGAGTTCGACGGTCAGCGGCTGCGAGGAGCTGTCCGCGAACAGCAGGGCCACCAGCATGTCGTTCCAGACCCACAGGAACTGGAAGATGGCCAGGCTGGCGATGGCGGGCCGGCCCACCGGCAGGATGAGGCGGGTGAAGATGCGCCACTCGCTGCCGCCGTCCATGCGTGCCGCCTCCAGCATCTCCTTCGGTATCTCGGCGAAGTAGTTGCGCAGCAGGAACACCGCGAACGGCAGACCGTAGGCCACGTGGAAGAGCACCACACCCGGGATCGTGCCGAACAGCCCCAGCTGGCCGAAGAGTTTGGCCACCGGCAGCAGGCCGATCTGCACCGGCACCACCAGCAGCGCGACCACCAGCAGGAAGAGCGGCTCGCGGCCGGGGAAGTCCAGCCAGGCGAAGGCGTATCCGGCGAGTGCCGCGATGACGACGACCAGCGCCGTGGCCGGGACCGAGATCAGTACCGTGTTCCAGAACGCCTGTGTGATCCCGGCGTTCTCCAGCAGCGCGGAGTAGTTGTCGAAGGACAGCCGGCCGGGGCTGGTGAACACCGTCCACCAGCCGCCCTTCGCCGTGTCCTCGGCGGACCGCAGCGACGACAGGAACAGCCCCGCCAGCGGGGTGAGCCAGATCAGGCCCACCACCACTAGGAAGGCCTGGACCAGGCTGTTGCCCAGGCCCCGTCGGACGGCGTTCATCGCTGACTCCTTCGGAAACGGCGGACGTTGAAGACCATCGCGGGGATCACCAGGAGCAGGAGCAGCACACCGAGCGCACTGCCGAGCCCCTGGTCGTTGCCCCCGCCGAAGGACACCAGCCACATCTGCGTCGCCAGGACGGTCGCGTCCTCCTGCACCGGGCCGGGCGCGATGATGTAGACGAGGTCGAAGACCTTCATCACGTTGATCACGAGGGTCACGAACACCACGGTCAGCACCGGCGCGAGCAGCGGCACCGTGATCTTCCGGAAGATCTGCCACTCGTTGGCGCCGTCCATCCGCGCCGCCTCCAGCGCGTCCCGGGGCAGCGTCGACAGTCCCGCACCGATCAGCACCATCGCGAAGCCGGTCCAGATCCACAGATACGCGCCGATGATCGCGGGCGTCACCAGCGCCGGCCCCAGCCAGGAGACGCCTTCGTACGGCGGGGCGAAGTTCGAGGCGGGCAGCCGCACCGTGTACGAGCCCGCCTCCAGCCCCTCGAAGCGGAAGGAGCCGTCGGACGCGGTGGTCGTCGTGCCGACCGTCCTCCCGTCGCGCACCGCTTCGACGGTCATCTCCGGCAGCCCGCTCTCCCGCCGGTCGACCCTGCCCTGCTCCCCTCCGCCGCCGGGCGTGAAGTCCAGGTACACGACTCCGCGCAGCTCACCGGGGGCGGCCTTGCGTTCGGCCGCCGGGTACGCGGGCCCAGCACCGCCGGGCAGGTCGCTGGGCAGCACGCCGACCAGGCCGAGCGCCACCGTGTCCCCCGGCGACACGCCCGCGGTCGTCCGGTACGCCCCGCCCGCCTCCTTGGTCATGCCCTGGCCGTCACGCGCCCGGGCCGTCGGATAGGACGACGTGCCCTGGAAGGCATCGTGGACGCCGACCACGGCGGCGTTCAGGACACCCTTGTCCGGGTCCTCGTCGTAGGCGAGCCGGAAGATGATGCCCGCGGCGAGGAAGGACACCGCCATCGGCATGAACAGCAGCAGCTTGAACGCCGTCGCCCAGCGGACCTTCTCCACCAGGACGGCCAGGATCAGCCCCAGCCCGGTCAGCAGCGTCGGCGCCACCACGACCCAGATCGCCGTGTTGCGTACGGCCTTGAGCGTCGCCGGGTCGCGGAACATCTCGGTGTAGTTGTCGCCACCGACGAACTGTGTCCCGGAGGCGTCGAAGAAGCTGCGGCCGATGGAGAACAGCACGGGGTACACGACCAGGGCGCCCAGCAGGAGCAGCGCGGGGAAGACGAACAGCAGGGCGACGATCCGCCCCCGACGCCGCGGGCGCCGGCCGCTTCCGGCACCGGCGGCGGCCGGGGGGCTCGCCTCTTTCACGAGCGTTGCGGTCATGGCGTCAGTTCCCGTACGCCTTGGCCGCCGCGTCCTCCAGCTCGGCGGCGGTGCCCTTCGGGTCCGAGGGGTCGCGCAGGAAGTCCTGCAGGATCTTCCACTCGCCCGCACCCTTGGTGCCGCCGAAGGCCGCCGGCGCCTGGTCGGACATGTCGAAGCGGACCGAGTCGCCCGCGCCGACCAGGGACTCGGCGGTGGCCCGGGTGACGTCGTCGCCGTAGGAGGCGAGGTCGAGCTTCTTGTTCGGGGAGAGGAAGCCGCCCGCCTCGGCCCACACGGCCGCGGCCTCGGGGGTCGCGAGGTACTCCAGGAGCTTCATGCCGGCCTCGGCGTTCTTGCCGTCCTTCAGGACGACGGCCGCGTCGCCGCCGCTGACGACCGGCGCCGTGCCGCCGTCGACCGCCGGGAACGGGAAGAAGTTCGCGTCCTCGCCGATGCTCTTGCCGAACTGGTCCTTGGCGACCCCGGCGACGAAGTCGCCCTCGTAGACCATGCCGGCCTCGGGCTTCGGCCCGAACACCTTCTCCACCGAGCCCGGGAAGTCGGTGTTGAGGGCCCCCTTCTGCCCGCCGGCCACCAGCTGCTTGTCCTTGAACAGCTTGCCGAGCGTGGTGAGCGCCTCGACCACGGTCGGGTCGGTCCACTTCAGCTCGTGCGCGGCGAGGGCGTCGTACTTCTCGGGTCCGGCCTGGGAGAGGTAGATGTTCTCGAACCAGTCGGTGAGCGTCCAGCCGTCCTGCCCGGCGACCGAGAAGGCGGCGAGCCCGGAGTCGGAGACGGTCTGCCCGGCCTCCAGCATCTCCTCGTACGTCTTCGGCGGCTCGACCCCGGCCTGGGCGAGGGCGTCGGGGCTGTACCAGACGGTCGACTTGTGGGCGGCCTTGAAGTACAGGCCGTACAGCGTGCCGTCGACGCTGCCGTACGTCTTCCAGACATCGGCGTAGTTGGCGTCGACGGACTGCTGTGCGGTCTTGGACAGCGGCTTGAGCCAGTCCTCCTTCGCGAACTGCTGGAGCACGCCGACCTGCGGGACCATCACGACGTCGGGGGCGTTGCCGCCCTCGATCTTGCTGCCGACGACGGTGGAGACGTTGTCCCCGGTGGAGACGAACTGGGTCTTGGCTCCGGTCTTCTCGCTGAAGGCGTCGAGCACCTTCTGGAAGTTCTCCTGTTCGCTGCCGGACCAGACGCCGGCCACGGTGACCGTCTGGCCGCTGAGGGCCTTGTCGCCGCCGCCGGCCGTGACCGGGCCGCCGCCGCAGGCGGTCGCGCCGAGCGCCAGGACGAGGGCGGTGCAGCTGGTGAGCAGGGTGGTACGTCGTCGCATCATCGTTGATGTCCCTTCGGGTTATGGGGAGTTGACGGAATATCAGAGGTCGCTGATCCACCAGGCGGCCGTCGACCCGGGCAGCACCCCGGCCGGGCAGGGGCCGCTGGACAGCAGCGGGGTGCCGGAGACCGGCGCGGGCACGGGCGCGGTGCCGAAGTTGACGGCGCAGACCAGGTCGTCGCCGCGGACGAAGGCCAGGACACCGGGCGGGGTGTCCAGCCAGCGCAGCGAGCCCTCGCCCAACTGGGGCAGAGAGGCGCGCAGTTGGAGGCCGTCGCGGTACAGGTGCCAGAAGGAGCGGGTGTCGGCGAGGGCGCGGTCGGTGGCGTGCTCGGCGAACCACTCCGGCTGCGGCAGCCACGGCTTGGCGCCCTCGACCCCGGAGGTGAAGCCGAACGGCGAGGCCTGTCCCGACCACGGCAGCGGCACCCGGCAGCCGTCGCGGATCCGGGCCCGGCTGCCGGTGCGGCGGAAGATCGGGTCGGTGAGCACGTCGTCGGGCAGATCGACGACCTCGGGCAGGCCCAGCTCCTCGCCCTGGTAGATGTACGCGGCTCCGGGCAGCGCCAGCATGAGCAGCGCGGCGGCGCGGGCGCGGGCGGCGCCGAGTCCGCTGCCCTCGGTTGCGGGTTCGCCGTAGCGGGTGACGGTGCGGACCTGGTCGTGGTTGTTGAGGACCCAGGTGACCGTCGAGCCCGTGCCGGCTATGTCCTGCATGGCCTCGGAGACGACCTTGCGGAAGGCGTCGGCGTCCCAGGGGGCGCTGAGCAGGTCGAAGAAGAAGGCCTGGTGGAGCTCGTCGGCGCGGACGTACCGGGCGTGCTCGCGGGCGGTGGGCACGGACACCTCGCCGACCAGCAGGCGCTCGCGGCCGTCGCGGGCGGTGTAGTCCTCGCATATCGCGCGCCAGTGCCGCCACACCTCGTGCACCTCGGGCTGGTTCCAGGCCAGCGGGTTGACCGAGTCGCGGGTGCGGGCGTCGGCCTCGGGGTCCGGGGAGTCGGGCAGCTCCGGGTGCTTGAAGAGCCCGGCGGCGACGTCGATACGGAAGCCGTCGACGCCCCGGTCCAGCCAGAAGCGCAGGATCCTCTCGAACTCGGCGGGGACCTCGGGGTCGCGCCAGTTCCAGTCCGGCTGCTCGGGCGTGAACATGTGCAGGTACCACTGGCCGGGCCGCCCGTCCGCCTCCGTCACCCGGCTCCAGGCCGGTCCGCCGAACATGGCGTGCCAGTTGTTGGGCGGCTCTGAGCCGTCGGGACCACGGCCGTCGGCGAAGTGGAAGCGGGCGCGGGCCGCGCTGCCCGGCCCGGCGGCAAGCGCCTCGCGGAACCAGGGGTGCTCGCTGGAGCAGTGGTTGGGCACGATGTCCAGCAGCACCCTGACGCCGAGCCGCCGGGCGGCCTTCACCAGCAGGTCGAACTCGGCGAGGTCGCCGAAGGTCGGGTCGACGTCGCAGTAGTCGGCCACGTCGTAGCCGTGGTCGTGCTGCGGCGAGGGATAGAAGGGGCTGAGCCAGATCCCGTCGACGCCGAGCTTCTTCAGGTACGGCAGCCCGGCCCGGACGCCGGCGAGATCGCCGATGCCGTCGCCGGTGCTGTCCAGGAAGCTGCGGACGTACACCTGGTAGATCACTGCGTCGCGCCACCAGTGGCGGGCTTCTGTGCGGTGGAGACTCACCCCGTTGACCTGTCTGTGCGAGCTGACGGTTATGCATGCATGTTAAGTAGACGTGTCGCGAGGGTGTCAACGAACGGGCAGAAAGCTACTGGGATGTTGGGCGATGAAATCTCGACTTATCCGGGCATTGAGAGCGCAGATGAGATGTCGGCGTTACCTAACAAGTAACTATGAAGAGTCGGCGAAGGGCTAGCGGCGAGAGATGGCGGCCAGCTCCCGCGCCAGCCGCCGCACCGCCGCTTCGGGCGTCTGCCGCCCGGTCATCGCGTCGTGCACGACCGCCTGCACCGCCAGGCTGACCTGGTCGTAGTGCGGGCTCTTGGGGCGCGGCGCGGCCGTGAGCACGCTCTCGCGCAGGGTCGGCAGGTACGGGAACTCCCTGACGAGCTCGGGATCCTCGTAGAGGTCGGCCCGTACGGGCGGCAGTGCGCCGCGCGTGAGGACCTGGCGCTGGACGCGCTCGCCGGTGAGGTACGCGATCAGGCGCGCGGCGGTGTCGGGGTGCCGGGCGTGTGCGGTGACGGCCAGATTGGAGCCGCCGAGGACACTCGTCCCCGGCCCGTCCGGCCCCGGCAGCGGTACGGCGCCGATCTTCCCGGCGACCTTCGAGCCCTTGGCGGAGGCACCGACGTACGCGTACGGCCAGTTGCGCAGGAAGAGCAGCCGGCCGTCCTGGAAGGCCTGCTTGGACTCCTCCTCCTTGTACGTCAGCGCCGCTTTCGGTACCCAGCCCTCGCGCACCCCACGCGCGAGGAACCCGATGCCCTCACGGGCCGCCGCCGAGTCCACGGTGACGCGCGCGCCCTCGTCACCGAGGATCGTGCCGCCCGCCGAGTAGACGGCCTCGGCCGCGTTGACGGTGAGGCCCTCGTACGGCAGGAACTGGCCGGCGTAGCCGTCGAGTCCGTACTTCGGGGCGACGGTCCTCGCGGCCCGCTCCAACTCGGCCCAGGTGCGCGGCGGAGGGACGCCCTCCTTCGCGAGGACGTCCTTGCGGTACAGCAGCAGCCCGGCGTTGGTGACGTACGGGACCGCGTAGAGCTGCCCGTCGTAGGTCGCCGTGTCGACGACCGGCGGCAGGAAGGTCCCGAGTCCGAAGCGGTCGCGCGGAAGGGGCCGTATCCAGCCCGCCCCGGCGAACTCCGACGTCCAGTTGACGTCGATGTTGAGGACGTCGAACCGGCTGCGGTCGCCGCTGCGCAGGTCCGTGACCATCTGCGCGTGGGTCTCGTCGGCCGAGTCGGGCAGTTCGACGAGGGTCACCTTCTCGTCGGGGTGGGTGCGGTTCCAGCCCTGGAGGAGGGGGCCGAGATAGTTGGTGAGATCTCCGGCGGTGGCGAGCGTGAGCGGGCCGCGGCCGCCTCCGGTATCTTCCTGCGCCTGGGCGCCGGAGGCGACGTAACCGGTCAGGAGCACGAGCAGAACGAGAAGGCCCCTACCGGCGGCGCGCATCCACCGCATAGGTTCCTCCCTGTACACCGGCCACGGGCACCTTCGCCCGGGGTCAGAGGCCATGTATACCCGTTAGGTATGGGCGATACTAGGGCCTGGAGCACATTGCCGAGACAGGAGGACTGCACGCGTGCGCCTGCCCCTCCTGGCCCTCCTGGCCCGTGGCCCGGCCCACGGCTACGAGCTCAAGCAGGACCTTGAGCAACTGCTGGGCTCCGCGTACCCTCAGCCGAACGTCGGCCAGATCTACGTCACCCTCGGCCGCCTCGAGAAGCAGGGACTGATCGAGGGCGAGGACGTCGAACAGTCCAGTCGGCCCAACAAGAAGGTCTACCACCTCACCGAAGCCGGGCGTGAGGCGCTGCGCGCCTGGTTCGAGGAGCCCGAGGACGAGCCACGGGTGCGGGACGAGTTCTTCATGAAGCTGGCACTCGCCCCGCAGACCGGTATCGCCGACCAGATCGCCCTCATCAACAAGCAACGGCGCCAGTATCTGAACACCATGCGTCAACTGTCGAAGCTGGCCGCCGCCGAAGACCGGGACAACCGCATCGCCCACCTGTTGATCGAGGGCGCGATGCTGCATCTGCAGGCCGACCTCGACTGGCTGGAGCGGTGCCAGGAAGAGCTGGAGGAGCTTCAGTGAGCGACGGTTCCGCTCCCGTGCTGCGCGCCGAGGGCCTGGTCAGGACGCACTACGGCGAGGGCGCGCCCGCGTATGCCGTGCGCGGGGTCGACCTGAGCGTGCGGCGGGGCGAGTTCGTGGCGATCACCGGGCCGTCCGGTGCTGGGAAGTCGACGCTGCTGCATCTGCTCGGCGGGCTCCAGCGGCCGGATGCGGGAAGCATCTGGCTGGACGGTGAGTGCACGGACGCGTACAGCGAGGCGCGCTGGGCGGTGGAGCGCCGGAAGCGGATCGGGATCGTCTTCCAGTTCTTCAACCTGGTGTCGAACCTGTCCGTCGCCGACAACGTCGAGCTGCCGGCTCTCCTCGCCGGGGTGCCGCCGAAGCGGGCGCGCGCCGAGCGGGAGCAGCTGCTGACCGAGCTGGGGCTCGCGGGCAAGGAGCGCAGCATGCCGGGCGAGCTGTCCGGCGGCGAGCAGCAGCGGGTCGCGCTCGCCCGTGCCCTGGTCAACCATCCGCCCCTGCTGCTCGCCGACGAACCCGCGGGCAGCCTGGACAGCAAGGGCACCCGTGAGGTGATGCGGCTGCTGTCCCGCTTCCACCAGCGCGGCCAGACGATCCTGCTCGTCACGCATGACGCGCGGCTGGCGAGCGCCGCGGACCGGGTGATCAGCTTCTTCGACGGGCGGATCGCCGACGACGCGGAACTGGACGGCGGCCCGCCTGCGCGCCGCTCCGGGATATCGGGTGTGCTGGAGCTCAGGGACTGACATGCGGGCGTACGACCATTGCGCTGACTTCGGGCCGAGGGGCTGAGGCCCGTGCGAGCCACCCTGCGCTGGGCACACTCCGATCTGCGCACGCACCGCGGCGAGGCGCTGTTCCTCGTCCTCGCCACGGCGGGCATCGTCGTGTCGCTGCTGCTGGCCACCGCCCTCTTCGGGTACGCCACCAACCCCTGGCAGCGGGTCTTCACCCAGGCCCGCGGCGCCCACGTCTGGCTGCACACCGACGCCTCCGCCGACACCCGGAAGCTGGCCGCGCTGGACGGCGTCGAGTCCGTCGCCGGTCCCCTTCCGACCGCCTCCACCACCGTCGCCTCCCGGGGCACCCGCGCCTCGGTGGAACTGCGCGGCACCGGGGAGCTGCCCTCCGTCGACCGCCCGCTGCTCACCTCAGGCCACTGGCTGGATCCCGCCACCCCCGACGGCGTGGTCCTGGAGAGCGGTCTCGCCCGCGCCCTGCTGGCCCAGCCCGGCGACCCGCTCACCCTGCCCGGCACCGCGCGGAAGCTGACCGTCGTGGGCGTCGCCGACAGCGCCGAGCCCCGTTACCGGCCGGGTGAACAGCCCGGCCTGGTCTGGGCGCTGCCGTCCGCGGTGCCCGACCCCGGCGGACAGGTCATCGGCGTGCGCCTGACGGACCCGGACGACACGGACTACGCCGTCCAGCGCGCCGTGACCCTGCTGGGCGCCGGAGCGATCGGCGAGGTCTCCACCTGGCAGCAGGCGCGCGCCGAGGCGCAGGGCGACAACCGGCTGCTCGGCCAGGTGCTGGGGCTGTTCGGTCTTGGCGCGCTGATCGCCGCCGGACTCGCCGTGCACGGGGCGATCGGCACCCGTATCCGTGGCCATCTGCGGGACATCTCCGTACTGAAGGCGATCGGCTTCACGCCAGGCCAGGTCGTCCGGGTCTTTCTGCTCCAGCATCTGGCGTACGCCCTGCTGGGCGCCGTGGCCGCCGCCGCGCTCACCGAGGCGCTGGGCAGGCGGATCCCGGGGCGGTTCGGAGACGCGGTCGGCGTGTGGCAGGGACTGCCCGGGCATACGGCCGCCCTCATCGTGGTGCCGGTGGGCGCGGTGCTGTTCATCGGCGCGACCACCGGGCTCGCCGCATGGCGGGCGGGACGGGTGCCCCCGGTGCCCGTGCCCCGGGCCACGGCACCCCTCGGCGGCCGGCTGTCGGGCGTGGCGCGGCGCGCACTGGGCGTACGGGTGCCGCCCGCGCTGGTCCTCGGCTGGCACAAGGCGTTCACCCGTCGGCCCCGGTCCCTGGGCACGGTCGCCCGGCTCGCGCTGCCGCTGCTGCTGATCGTGGTGGCGATGAGCGCATGGACCACCATCGACCGCTTCCACAGCAGCCCCGAGCGGATCGGCCTCCCCGCCGCGCTGACCGTCCGGGCCGACGCGGGCCTGAACGACCGGGACGCCCGCGCCCTGCTGGAACGCGACCCGCAGGTCGCCGCCGCCTACCCGGGCGTCGAAGTGGCCGCCCTGGTACCGGGCCAGACGGCGACCATCGCCCTGCGCGGCCTCGGCACCCGAGCGGACCCCTATCCGTACACGCTGGCCGAGGGCCGCCCCGCGCGCGGGCCCGACGAGGCCGTGGCCGGGCAGGGGCTGCTCGACCTGCTGGACGTACGGGTGGGCGACTGGGTGCGGATGACCGTCGGCGACCAGCCGCAGGTCCTGCACATCGTGGGCCGCAGCATCGAGCCGGAGAACGCCGGCCGGGTCGTCTCCACCTCCCTGGACACCCTCCGCGAGAACGACCCCGGCCTCCGCCCGACCCTCCACCAGCTCCGCCTGACCGCCGGCGCCGACCCGCACGAGGTCGCCGACCGACTCGCCACGGCCGGACGCGGCCACCTCGACGTGCACACCGTGACGAACCCGGCCGACGGGCTGTCCCCGCTGCGCGGAGTCGTCCTCGGGCTGATCGCCGTGCTCGCCCTGATCGGGCTCATCGAGCTGCTGACCGCGATCGGCGGCACGGTCCGCGAGGGCGAGCGGGACCTGCTGGCCCTGAAGGCGATCGGCCTGTCCCCACGCCAGATCACCGCGATCACGGTCACGGCCACCGGCTGTACGGCACTGGCGGCCCTGCTCGCCGCCCTGGCCCTCGGGCTGCCGCTGGCGCACTGGCTGATCGACGCCCAGGGCAGATCCAGCGGCCTCGGCGCCGGCATCGCCCAGGGTCCCTCCCCCGCCCTGCTGCTGCTCCTCGGGGCGTCCGCCGTACTCGGCGCGACCGCCCTCGCCGCCCTCCCGGCCGCCCGAGCGGCCCGGCGCCGCCTCGCGGACACGCTCAGCGCGGTGGCCTGAGCGCGACTCCCGGCGTCGTCACCCGGAGACCGCGGTGACGCGCCGGTAGCTGCTGCCGTCGCGCTCGCGCACGAGCAGACCGTTCTCCACGCAGTAGCGGCGCAGCGCGGACGTGTCGTCGTGGACGGTGCGGAACGCCTCGTTGACCTCGCGCTCGGTATAGCTGCGCTCGGCCGCGAAGAGTGTTTCCGTCAGATGCTCGAGCAGTTCACGGCGTACGACCGGACGGACCGGGATCGACGTCAGCCGCCCGCGGGAAAAGAACCCGGTCAGCCGCCGGGGCACGCCGTCCGCCGCCGGTTCGGCGGGGCGTGCGCGGCGGAAGACCGACGCGTCGGCCGTCAGGGAGCCGTCGGGACGGCGTTCCACGAGCCCGGCCGAGATCAGGCGTCCCAGGTGTTTGCGCACCGCGGGCGCGTCCTCCTCGCGTGGCGGCAGGTCCTGCAGCACGATGCGGGCATACAGCTGCAGCCGTTCCGGGTCGGCGAGCGCGGCCAGGAGCTGGTCCATGGGATTCCTTCCGGCAGGTGACGGAGCCGGAGCAGTGTCACCCGCCGACCGGTGGCCGCGCATCCGAATAACGTCCGCGCGGCCACCCGGCACCGGCTCAACGCCCGCGCAGCTCCCGGTACTTGGCGACCAGCGTCTTGGTGGACGCGTCCAGGCCGGGCACCTCGGCGCCCTCGGTGAGCGCGGGCTCGACGCGCTTGGCGAGGACCTTGCCGAGCTCGACGCCCCACTGGTCGAAGGAGTCGATGTTCCAGACCGCGCCCTGGACGAACACCTTGTGCTCGTACAGAGCGACCAACTGGCCGAGCACCGACGGCGTGAGCTCACGCGCGAGGATCGTGGTCGTCGGGTGGTCACCCTTGAACGTCTTGTGCGCCACCAGCTCTTCCGGCACACCCTCGGCGCGCACTTCGTCCGGCGTCTTGCCGAAGGCCAGTGCCTGCGTCTGGGCGAAGAAGTTGGCCATCAGCAGGTCGTGCTGGGCCTTCAGCTCGTCGCTGAGCTCGGCGACCGGCTCGGCGAACCCGATGAAGTCCGCCGGGATTAGCTTCGTGCCCTGGTGGATGAGCTGGTAGTAGGCGTGCTGCCCGTTCGTGCCGGGCGTGCCCCAGACGACGGGTCCGGTCTGCCAGTCCACCTCGTGTCCGTCCCGGCCGACGTACTTGCCGTTGGACTCCATGTCGAGCTGCTGGAGGTAGGCGGTGAACCTGGACAGGTAGTGGCTGTAGGGCAGTACGGCGTGCGACTGGGCGCCCAGGAAGTTGCCGTACCAGATGCCCAGCAGGCCCAGCAGCAGCGGCACGTTGGACTCGGCGGGGGCGGTGCGGAAGTGCTCGTCGACCAGGCGGAAGCCGTCGAGCATCTCCCGGAAGCGGTCCGGCCCGATGGCGATCATCAGCGACAGGCCGATCGCGGAATCGTACGAGTAGCGGCCGCCGACCCAGTCCCAGAACTCGAACATGTTGGCCGTGTCGATGCCGAACTCCGCGACCTTCTCGGCGTTCGTCGACAGAGCGACGAAGTGCTTGGCGACGGCGGCCTCGTCACCCAACGCGTCCAGCAGCCACTTTCGCGCGGACGTGGCGTTGGTGACCGTCTCGATGGTGGTGAAGGTCTTGGAGGCGATGATGAACAGCGTCTCGGCCGGGTCCAGGTCGCGCGTCGCCTCGTGCAGGTCGGCGCCGTCGACATTGGAGACGAAGCGGACCGTCAGATCGCGGTCGGTGAAGGCGCGCAGCACCTCGTACGCCATCGCCGGGCCCAGGTCGGAGCCGCCGATGCCGACGTTGACGACGTTGCGGATCCGCCGGCCGGTGTGCCCGGTCCACTCCCCCGAACGGACCCGCTCGGCGAAGTCGGCCATCTTGTCGAGAACGGCGTGCACGGCCGGCACGACGTTCTCCCCGTCGACCTCGATGACGGCCTCGCGCGGCGCCCGCAGCGCGGTGTGCAGGACGGCGCGGTTCTCGGTCGTGTTGATCTTCTCGCCGCGGAACATGGCGTCCCGCAGGCCGAAGACGCCCCTAGCGGCGGCCAGCTCGCGCAGCAGCCGCAGGGTCTCGTCGGTGACGAGGTGCTTGGAGTAGTCGACGTACAGGTCCCCGACCTGCAGCGTGTAGCCGGAGCCGCGCCCGGGGTCCGCCGCGAACAGATCCCGCAGATGGGTGTCCGCGAACTCCTCACGGTGCTTGGCCAGAGCGGTCCACTCGGGCGTCTGATTGAGCCTGGTACGGCCGTCTGCGTTCATGGTCCCAACCTAATTGATCAGTGGGAGACGTGAGCTGTCGTCGCGTCGTCGTGCCGTGCAACAACAGATACGTTCACCTTGACCACAGGTGTCAGCACCACAGGCGTCAGCCGTCGGGCCGGGCACGGCTCGGTGCCCGGCCGGAGCTCAATTCCTAGATCTCGCCCCGCAGTTTGGCGAGCGCCTCGGCGAGGATCGCCTCGCCGTCCGCGTCGCTGCGCCGCTCCCGTACATACGCCAGGTGCGTCTTGTACGGCTCGGTGCGCGGCGGGGCCGGTGGGTTGTCCCGGTCCTGTCCGGCCGGGAACCCGCAGCGCGGGCAGTCCCAGGTGTCGGGAACCTGTGCGTCGCTGGCGAAGCTCGGCTGTGTTTCGTGCCCGTTGGAGCACCAGAAGGAGACGCGCAGACGGGGCGCGGACTCGCCGCGCTCGGCCTCGCCCATCGGCCCCGCCCCGACCCGGCTTCCTCGGATCGCGTTGCCACTTGCCACGGTCGTAACTCCCTGCGTGATGGTGCCGCGAAGCGAGTCGGCGTTTCGCTTCGCTGCGAGCGCCTCAGTCTACGTAAGGCCCAACGCGCGTCCAGTGATTGGAGTTACCGACCCCATATCAAGACGCAAGCCCCATGATAGGCCGCGCTCCGGTGCGCGTACCCAACATGGGGCGTTACGTGCGGAATGTGTGTGCCGGTCAGTTGCTGACCTTCATCAGGATGCCCAGCACGACAATGCACGCGAACCACAGCAGACCGACCACCACGGTGATGCGGTCCAGGTTGCGCTCGGCGACCGAGGAGCCGCCGACGGACGACTGCATGCCGCCACCGAACATGTCGGAGAGGCCGCCGCCCTTCCCCTTGTGCATCAGCACCAGCAGCATCAGCAGCAGGCTGAAGACGATCAGGGCGATCGAGAACCCCATAACCACGGCTGGACCAACTTCCTCGGATCTGGATCGACGACGGGGTCCAGCATGCACTGCTGGACCCCGCAAGGGTACGACGTATCGCCGCTACCGCATACTCACTGGTCGCGGAAGCGGACGATCTTGACGAACTCGTCCGCGTCCAGCGAGGCGCCGCCGACCAGCGCGCCGTCGATGTCGGCCTTGGCCATGATCTCGGCGACGTTGCCGGACTTCACGGAGCCGCCGTACTGGATGCGGACCTTGTCGGCGACGTCCTGGGAGTACAGCTCGGCGATCTTGCCGCGGATCGCCGCGCAGACCTCCTGGGCGTCGTCGGCGCCGCAGACCTTGCCGGTGCCGATGGCCCAGACGGGCTCGTAGGCGATCACGATGGTCTCGGCCTGCTCGGCCGCCACGTCCTTCAGACCGCCCTCGACCTGGGTGAGCGTGTGCGTGACGTGGTTGCCCGCGTCGCGGACCTCCAGCTCCTCGCCGACGCACATGATCGGGGTCAGGCCGTGCTTGAAGGCGGCCTTGACCTTGGCGTTCACCTGCTCGTCGGTCTCGCCGTGGTACTGCCGGCGCTCGGAGTGGCCGACCGCCACGTATGTGCACTTCAGCTTGGCCAGCATCGCGCCGGAGATCTCGCCGGTGTACGCACCGGAGTCGTGCGCCGAGAGGTCCTGGGCGCCGTACTTGATCTTCAGCTTGTCGCCGTCGACCAGGGTCTGCACGGAGCGCAGGTCGGTGAAGGGCGGCAGGACGGCGACCTCGACGGCCTCGTAGTCCTTGTCGGCCAGGGCGAAGGCGAGCTTCTGGACGTGGGCGATGGCCTCGAGGTGGTTGAGGTTCATCTTCCAGTTGCCCGCCATCAGCGGCGTGCGCGTGCTCATTAAGGTCAGTCCTCCAGTGCGGCGAGGCCGGGGAGCGTCTTGCCCTCGAGGTATTCGAGGGAGGCGCCGCCACCGGTCGAGATGTGGCCGAATGCGTTCTCGTCGAAGCCCAGGGTGCGCACGGCCGCGGCGGAGTCGCCGCCGCCGACCACGGTGAAGCCCTTGGAGTCGACGAGGGCCTGGGCGACCGCCTTGGTGCCCTCGGCGTAGTCGGGGTGCTCGAAGACGCCCATGGGGCCGTTCCAGAAGACGGTGGCGGCGTCGGCGAGCTTCGAGGCGTACAGCTTGCGGGTCTCCGGACCGATGTCCAGACCCTCCTGGTCCGCCGGGATGGCGTCCGCGGCGACGGTGGTGGGGTTCGCGGGAGCCTTGGTCTTCAGGTCCGGGAACTCGGGGGCGACCAGGACGTCGACCGGCAGGACCAGCTCGACGCCGGTCTTCTCGGCGCGCTCGATGTACTCGGTGACGGCCGGGATCTGGTCCTCCTGAAGGAGGGAGATGCCGACCTCGTAGCCCTTGGCCTTGAGGAAGGTGTAGGCCATGCCGCCGCCGATGAGGAGGCGGTCGGCCTTGCCGAGCAGCTGGTCGATCACGGCGAGCTTGTCGGAGACCTTGGCGCCGCCGAGAGCGACGACGTACGGCCGCTGGACGTCCTCGGTGAGCTTCTTCAGGACACCGACCTCGGTGGCGATGAGGTGGCCGGCGTAGTGCGGCAGCCGGGCCGGGAGGTCGTACACGGAGGCGTGCTTGCGGTGCACGGCACCGAAACCGTCACCGACGTACACGTCGGCGAGGGCGGCGAGCCGGTCGGCGAAGGCGGCGCGCTCGGCGTCGTCCTTGGCCGTCTCGCCGGCGTTGAAGCGCAGGTTCTCGATGACCGCGACCTGACCGTTCGCCAGTCCGGCGACGGTGGCCTGCGCGGACTCGCCGACCGTGTCGGTGGCGAACTGCGCCTCGGCACCGAGGAGTTCACCGAGGCGCCGGGCGGCGGGCAGCAGCGAGAAGGCGGGGTCCGGGGCACCCTTGGGGCGGCCGAGGTGCGAGGCGACGACCACCTTGGCACCGGCGTCCGCGAGGGCCTTGACGGTGGGCAGTACGGCGCGGATGCGGCCGTCGTCGGTGATGACACCGTCGGCCAGCGGCACGTTCAGGTCGGCACGGACGAAGACCCGCTTGCCGTCCACACCTTCCGAGAGAAGTTCGTCGATCGTCTTCATGAGGGGACTCCTGAGAGGGCTGGTCGATCAGTACGTGCGGCAGGGCTCGGACAACGCGGTGCGCGCTGACCGAGCCCTGCTCTCACATCGAGGTGCCTGCTCCGGTGATCAGAGCTGGTTGCCGACGAAGACCGTGAGGTCGACGAGGCGGTTGGAGTAGCCCCACTCGTTGTCGTACCAGCCGATGACCTTCACGTTCTTGCCCTCCTGGACCATGGTCAGGGAGGAGTCGAAGGTGCAGGACGCCGGGGCGTTGACGATGTCCGAGGAGACGATCGGGTCCTCGGTGTACTCGAGGAGGCCCTTCAGCTCGCCCTCGGCGGCCTTCTGGAAGGCGGCGTTGACCTCTTCCTTGGTGACCTCGCGGCCGAGCTCGACGACCAGGTCGGTGACGGAGCCGGTCGGGACCGGGACGCGCATGGCCATGCCGTCCAGCTTGCCCTTGAGCTGCGGCAGGACCAGGGCGGTGGCCTTGGCGGCACCGGTGGTGGTCGGGATGATGTTCTCGGCGGCGGCACGGGCGCGGCGCAGGTCCTTGTGCGGGAAGTCCAGGATGCGCTGGTCGTTCGTGTACGCGTGGACGGTCGTCATCAGGCCCTTGACGATGCCGAAGTTCTCGTCGAGGACCTTGGCCATCGGCGCCACACAGTTGGTGGTGCAGGAGGCGTTGGAGATGACGTGGTGGTTCGCCGGGTCGTACTTGTCGTGGTTGACGCCCATCACGATGGTGATGTCCTCGTCCTTGGCCGGGGCCGAGATGAGGACCTTCTTCGCACCGCCCGCGATGTGCTTCGCGGCGTCTTCCTTCTTGGTGAAGATGCCGGTCGACTCGATGACGATGTCGACGCCCAGCTCGCCCCACGGGATGTCGGCGGGGTTGCGCTCGGACAGCACCTTGATGGTGTGGCCGTCGACGGTGATCGTGTCGGCGGTGTGCGTGACCTCCTGCTTGAGGCGGCCCAGGATGGTGTCGTACTTCAGCAGGTGAGCGGTGGTCGCGGTGTCACCCAGGTCGTTGACAGCCACGATCTCGATGTCTGCACCCTGCTCCAGCAGCGCGCGGAAGTAGTTACGACCGATGCGGCCAAAGCCGTTGATGCCTACGCGGATCGTCACGAACCGATCTCCTCGTTGGTACGCCGGTGTCTTGACGCCGGCGAGCTGTATGGGATGTCCCCGACCGGATCCGACCCTACCTCCCCGAGGCCTCCGGGGTGACATCGAGATGGCCCATACACGGCACTGCGGTCCGTACCCGCCAGTAGGGGTACGGACCGCCCGGGCCGCGAGAGCCGATCACCCGAAATGACTACGCGGAGTCGGCGGTCGTTGACCGTCGTCGACCATTGGAAACTCAGTCGTCGAGTGCTGCGAGTGCCTCCCCGATCAGGGCTCTGCGGTCGGCCGCCGCGGTGACGTGCTCCAGACCGAAGCCCAGCAGCACGGTGTCGTCCGTGGTGACCGCTCCGTATGTCTTGAACAGTTCGCCGGACAGCCCCCAGTCCTTGACCACCGCGGGGCTGCCCGAGGGCGGTCCCGGGGTGCTCCAGGCGCCGAGCGATGTCTCGAAGCCCTCCGTCTGGCCCGCCGTACCGCCGATCACGACGGAGGCGTTGTCGGCGAGGACGCCGTGGCCGCCGGAGCCGGGGTCGGTGATGTAGGAGAGCGAGACCTCGACCGTCTTCCCGGCGTAGGCGGAGAGGTCGAACTCGACCTGCTGCCAGCCGTCCGAGGCGCCGGTGAAGCTGTTCCAGGAACCGCTCGTCCCGGTGGGCGTGCAGCCGCCCTCGCCCGGTGTCAGATACCGCTCGAGGGCCGGGTGCGCCTGGACGAAGTAACCGGCCTCGCACTCGGTGGGCACGGCGGTGCTGGTGGCGCCGCCCTTCTCCGGGAGCGTGGTCCAGTCGTCCGCCCCGGCGGTGTGCGCCTCCAGGACGGCGTGGTCGTAGCCCTGCTCGGTGTCCCACAGGAGCCGGGTGCGCAGGGTCGGGGCGTCGGCCGCGCTGACGGAGGTGAGGTCGATGGTCCGGGTCAGACGGTTCCAGGCGTAGTCGGAGTGCGTGACGGCCGCCATGGAGGCGCCCTCGTACGGGCCGTACGGGTTGACCGTCCCCGGGTACTGGCCCGCGCCCGCGCTCTCGAACTGCGGGAACGTCTCCACGGGCAGGGTGTCCGAGGTGACGCCGAAGGATCCGGCCGCGTTCAGCGGGTTGCCGGGCGCGTCGCCGAGGGTTCCCGTGACGCCCGCCAGCCGGCCGGTGCCGGTGAACGCCGTGGCGTCCGGCAGGGACGTACGGCTGTAGGCGCCCAGGTAGTACTGACTGAAGTCGTTCGACAGGGTGCCTCCGCCGAGGTCGACCGAGCCACCGGCCGTCTCGCCCGCCTCGATCAGCTTGCCGCCCTCGTTGAGGTGGGCGCGCAGTTCGAGCTGGGTGGCGACGCCGGGCCGGGCCGCGCCGGTGTGGTGGACGACGGTGTCGAAGTGCTTCAGGACGCCCAGTGCGTCCGGGGCGCCCTGGGTGGCGACGTCCCAGACGAGTGCCTTCCTGCCGTTGGCCTTCAGGGCGTCCACGTACATCTGTGCCTGGGTCGCGGGCGCCCCCTCCTCGGCGACGACGAGCGTGTCCGCGCGCGGCCGTTCGGCGACCGTGTACGTGAAGTGCTCGCTCTCGGTGCGCTTGCCGCTCTTCGTCTCGCCGGTGAACCAGACCTCGACCCTGTCCCCGGGATCGCCGTCGTCGACTTCGGCCCGGTACTCGTCGAAGTGGAGGTTGTCCTCACCGCCGAACGTCTCACCGCCCTGCCACGGCCGGAGCGCCACGTCCTGCGTACGGCCGCCGTTGACGCGGTACCTGAGCTCCTTGTCCCGCACGGACCTGCGTGCGACGACGGAGACCTCCTGGTCGGCGCCGCGCGCGTACGACGTCGTGAAGGCCGCCGGTGTGAAGTCGGGGGCGTCGATGCCGACCGACGACTTCGGCCGGTCCGGCCGGGCCGCGGACTCGGCGACGGAGAGCGCGAACGGGATGTTCTTCTCGAACTCCTGCTGGATCAGCTTCTCGTCGTCCGGGAAGGTGAAGATCGACGCGCAGTCCGCGGGCTTCCAGGCGTCGTCCGGGTCGACGTTCGAGGCCGTCTGACAGGTCGACATCTCCGGGGTGAACATCGCGGTGCCGTTGATGTTGGCCGCGTGACCGTCCGCCTCGCCGTTGGTGGTGTAGAGCTCGGAGGAGAGCTGCGGATGGTAGCCCGGGATCGCGGAGTTCTCCGGCGTACCGGCGAGGGCCTTGTAGAGCACGTCGTCCGGGGTCGGCGTGGCCACCTGCCAGCCGACCCCGTAGAGGAGGAGTTCGGCGGCGGAGTGGTAGTTGATGCCGTACTCGAAGCCGATACGCCGCTCGAAGGCATCGAGCGCCTTGGTCTCGGGTTCGGAGTTCGGGCCGGGGCCGCGGTAGGTCTGGCTGGTGGGGTACGGAGACGAACCCTCGTCGTCATAGCCCCACTTGTAGGCGAAGTTGCGGTTGAGGTCGACGCCGTCGCCGATCGTCCAGGCGCCGTCGCCGTTGTTGTCGCGCATGTTCTTGCGCCACTGGCGGTCGCCTTCGGGGGCGTGGGTCCAGTCGTAGCCGTCGGGGTTGGCGACGAGGACGAACCACAGCTCGGTCGTGTCGACGATCTTCTTGATCCGCTTGTCCGTGGCGTAGTTGTCCAGGTAGTGGTGCATCAGCCGCCGGGTCATCTCCGGGGTGATCCACTCGCGCGCGTGCTGGGCGGACATGTACAGGGCGGAGGGCTTGGCTCCGTCCTTGGTCCGCTTCGCGTTCCTGGTGAGCTTGAGGGCGAGGATGTCCTGGCCCTGGACCGTCTTGCCGATGGAGACGACCTTGGTGAGGGACGGGTGCTCCTGGCCGGTGCGGAGGATCTCCTCCTTGAGGCCACCCGCTCCGCTGTACGGCCGGTAGACACCGTCCCCGGCGGCAGCCACACGCGCGCGTGCCTGCGCCGAGAGCGTGTGCTCCTTGAGGTCGACGCCCTGCTTTTCGAGTTTCCTGGCCTGCTTGTCGGTGAGATAGACCTCGACGGTGGCGGTGCCCTTGTCGGGAGCCTGTTCGCCGAGTTCGTGACCGTCCTGACCGGTTGCGAGCAGCAAGGGGATCTGCTGCTTGGTGACTTCGGCGCGGTAGACCTTGACCTCTTCCGCGTCGGGACTCGATGAACTTGTGGAACTGGCGCCCTGTGCCTGGGCGAAGGGTGCGATGCTCGCTCCACCGATCAGGAGCGCGCCGACAGCGAGGATCGATCTCGCTCTGTGTCTCATGGACCCCCCTGGTACTGGATCGCCCCAGTGGCGAATAGGTGCCAGGCTCATGACACTTCATGATCGAGTCAAGGGTGCCTCCGACACGCACACACGCCGGTGCCGACCACCCAAGTGGGCGTCGGCACCGGCGTGCTGATCGCTCGTCAGGTCATCCCGCGAGGTTGTCCGCCAGCTCCTCGGAGAGGTTGGCCTCCGTTCCCGGGATACCGAGGTCGGCGGCCCGCTTGTCGGCCATGGCCAGCAGGCGGCGGATACGACCCGCGACGGCATCCTTGGTCAGTGGCGGGTCGGCGAGGGCGCCCAGCTCCTCCAGGGAGGCCTGCTTGTGCTCCATGCGGAGCCGGCCGGCGGCCGCGAGGTGCTCGGGGACGTCGTCGCCGAGGATCTCCAGAGCGCGCTGGACGCGGGCGCCGGCGGCGACGGCCGCGCGGGCGGAGCGGCGCAGGTTGGCGTCGTCGAAGTTGGCGAGGCGGTTCGCCGTGGCGCGGACCTCGCGGCGCATCCGGCGCTCCTCCCAGGCGAGCACCGACTCGTGGGCGCCGAGGCGGGTGAGGAGGGCGCCGATGGCGTCGCCGTCCCGGACGACGACCCGGTCCACGCCGCGCACCTCGCGGGCCTTCGCGGCGATCGACAGCCGGCGGGCGGCGCCGACGAGCGCGAGCGCGGCCTCGGGGCCGGGGCAGGTCACCTCGAGCGAGGAGGAGCGGCCGGGTTCGGTGAGCGAACCGTGCGCCAGGAAGGCGCCCCGCCAGGCCGCCTCGGCGTCACAGGTGGCCCCCGAGACCACCTGCGGGGGCAGGCCGCGGATCGGGCGGCCCCGGCCGTCCACGAGGCCGGTCTGCCGGGCCAGCTGGTCGCCGCCCGCGACGACGCGCACCACGTATCGCGAACCGCGCCGCAGCCCGCCCGGCGCCATCACGATCAGCTCCGAGCTGTGCCCGAAGATCTCCAGGATGTCCCGCTTGAGGCGGCGGGCCGCCATCGCGGTGTCCAGCTCCGCCTCGATCACGATGCGCCCGCTGACCAGGTGGAGGCCGCCGGCGAACCGCAGAATGGCGGAGACCTCCGCCTTCCTGCAGCAGGTCCGGGTGACGGGGAGCCGGGAGATCTCATCCTTCACCGCTGCCGTCATCGCCATGGGCCGATCCTTCCATGCATCCGAAAAATACGGTCGTACGCGGCGGCCAGCAGCTCCGGATCGTGCCGCGGAGTTCCGTCCCTCCGGGCCACCGGCGCCAGCTCGACCGCGGCCCCGAAACGCCGGGCGGCGTCGGTCAGCGAGTCGCGGTCGGGCACGGCGGCCTCGTCGGCCAGCACCACGTCCAGGGCGAGTTTAGGGGCGTGTCGTCCCAAAACCTCCAAATGACGCTGCGGGGAGAAGCCCTCGGTTTCTCCGGGCTGCGGGGCGAGGTTCAGCGAGAGTACCCGGCGCGCCTTCGTCTCCAGGAGGGCGTCCAGCAGTTCGGGCACCAGCAGGTGTGGGATGACCGAGGAGAACCAGGAGCCGGGGCCGAGCACCACCCAGTCCGCGTCCAGGACCGCCTCGACGGCCTCGGGCACGGCGGGCGGGTCGTTCGGCACGAGGTGCACGGACTGCACCTCGCCGGGGGTGAGCGCCACGGTCGCCTGGCCGCGGACCGTCCCGATCTCCTCCGGCCGGTCCGGGTCGTGCCCCTTGACCAGGGCCTGGAGCTCCAGGGGCACGGCGGACATGGGCAGCACGCGCCCCTGCGCGCCCAGCAGCTTGCCGACCAGGTCGAGCGCCTGGACGTGGTCGCCGAGCTGCTCCCACAGGGCGACGATCAGCAGGTTGCCCACCGCGTGTTCGTGCAGTTCGCCCTGGGACTGGAAGCGGTGCTGGATGACCCGGGCCCAGGTCTGGCCCCACTCGTCGTCCCCGCACAGCGCGGCCAGCGCCTTGCGCAGGTCGCCGGGCGGCAGCACGCCCAGCTCGTCGCGCAGCCGGCCGCTGGAGCCGCCGTCGTCGGCCACGGTGACGACGGCGGTGAGGTCGCCGGTGATCCGGCGCAGTGCGGCGAGCGAGGCGGACAGGCCCATGCCGCCGCCGAGGGCGACCACCTTGGGCTGGGCGCCCCGGCGGCGCGCCCGGCCACCCCGGGGCTCGGCGAGCCGGCCGCCGCGCCCTTCCGGGGTGACCCCGCGCAGCCTGCTGAGCCGCGACGTACGTCCGGTCATTCGCGTCCCATGTCCCGGTGCACGACCACCGTCTCCACGCCCTCGGCCGCGAGGCGCGCGGCGAGCTTCTCCGACATGGCGACCGAGCGGTGCTTGCCGCCCGTGCAGCCGACCGCGATGGTCACATACCGCTTGCCCTCGCGCCGGTAGCCGGTCGCAATGAGCTGGAGCAGCTCGGCGTAGCGGTCGAGGAACTCCTTCGCGCCGGGCTGGTTGAAGACGTACGAGGCGACCTCGTCGTTCAGGCCGGTGAACGGGCGCAGCTCGGGCACCCAGTGCGGATTGGGCAGGAACCGGCAGTCGACGACGAGGTCGGCGTCGACGGGGAGGCCGTACTTGTAGCCGAACGACATCACGGTGGCCCGCAGCTCGGGCTCCTCCTCGCCGGCGAACTGGGCGTCCATCTTGGCGCGCAGCTCGTGCACGTTCAGGCTGGAGGTGTCGATCACCAGGTCGGCGTCGCCGCGCAGCTCGCGCAGCAGCTGACGCTCGGCGGCGATGCCGTCGACGATGCGGCCGTCGCCCTGGAGGGGGTGCGGGCGGCGCACGGACTCGAAGCGGCGCACCAGGGCCTCGTCGGAGGACTCCAGGAAGACGATCCGCCGGGTGACGCCTCTGCTGTCGAGGTCCGCGAGGGACTCGCGGAGGTTGTCGAAGAAACGACGGCCGCGGACGTCGACGACGACCGCGATCCGCGCCACGTTGCCCTGGGAGCGGGCGCCGAGCTCCACCATGGTGGGGATCAGGGCGGGCGGGAGGTTGTCGACGACGAACCAGCCGAGGTCCTCCAAACACTTCGCGGCCGTCGAGCGTCCGGCTCCGGACATGCCGGAGATGATCACCAACTCGGGGATGGCCGTCTCGGGGACCCCGTTGCCTTCGACGCCCGTACCCACCTGCGCTCCGCTTTCCCGAGGCGCATCCTGCCGGGTGCGGTCCTCGCCGGTTTCCTTGTGCGTTTCCCTGGGTGCCTGATCTCGCTGGGCTGTGGGCTGCTTCTCGTGCTCGGTCATCTCTCCTGCCCCCGTCGCTCGTCCGGGGCGCCCGTGGGCACGGGCTCCCCTGGGGGACCCGCCGTCGTCTCGGGTGCCCCGTCTTCCACGTCATCCATGATCTCTCCGGTCGCCGTGTTCACGGCGGGCGCGGCCGGAGCCGCCTGGGCAAGGGCCACGGCGATGGTCTCGGCCGTTTTGCGGCCTATGCCCGGAACCTCGCAGATCTGGTCGATTGTTGCGGATCGCAGCTTCTTCACCGACCCGAAGTGCTTGATCAGCGCCTGTTTGCGTGTCTCGCCGAGCCCGGGAACGTCGTCCAGGGGGCTCGAACGGAAGCGCTTGGCGCGCTTGGTCCGCTGGTAGGTGATCGCGAACCGGTGGGCCTCGTCGCGGACCCGTTGCAGCAGGTAGAGGCCTTCGCTGGTGCGGGGCAGGACGACCGGGTCGTCGTCGTCCGGCAGCCAGACCTCCTCCAGGCGCTTGGCGAGGCCGCACACGGCGATGTCGTCGATGCCGAGCTCGTCCAGGGCCCGCTTGGCCGCCATGACCTGCGGCTTTCCGCCGTCGACGACGACCAGCTGCGGGGGGTAGGCGAAGCGCTTGGGGCGGCCGTCGTCCTCGGTGAAGGCGGTGGGTGCGCCGTTTCCGGCGGCGTCCACGGTGCCGTTCGTGAGGTCGGGCTCGCTCTCGGCCCACTCGCCGGTCTTCTCCTTCTCGGCGAGGTAGCGCCGGAAGCGGCGGGTGATCACCTCGTGCATCGAGCGGACGTCGTCCTGCCCCCGGAAGCCCTTGATCTGGAAGCGCCGGTACTCGCTCTTGCGCTGCAGCCCGTCCTCGAAGACGACCATGGACGCCACCACGTCGTCGCCCTGGAGGTGCGAGATGTCGTAGCACTCGATCCTGAGCGGTGCGCTGTCCAGGTCCAGGGCCTCGGCGATCTCCTCCAGCGCGCGCGAGCGCGTGGTCAGGTCGGAGGCGCGCTTGGTCTTGTGCAGGGCGAGCGCCTGCTGGGCGTTGCGCTGCACGGTCTCCATCAGCGCCTTCTTGTCGCCGCGCTGGGGGATGCGCAGCGAGACGATCGATCCCCGGCGCCCGGTCAGCCACTCCTGCACCGGCTCCACCGGGTCGGGCAGGGCGGGGACGAGGACCTCCTTGGGGACGGCGTCGCCGCTCTCCTCCCCGTACAGCTGCTGGAGGGCGTGCTCGACGAGGGCGCCGGTGGTGACCTCCTCGACCTTGTCGGTCACCCAGCCGCGCTGACCGCGGACGCGACCGCCGCGGACGTGGAAGATCTGCACGGCTGCTTCCAGCTCGTCCTCGGCGACCGCGATCAGGTCGGCATCGGTCGCGTCCGCGAGCACGACCGCGTTCTTCTCCATGGCCTTCTTCAGGGCCTCTATGTCATCGCGCAGCCGGGCCGCCCGCTCGTACTCCAGTTCCTCGGCCGCCTCGGTCATCTGCTTCTCGAGGCGACGCAGGTAGGTGCCCGTGCGGCCGGTCATGAAGTCGCAGAACTCCTCCGCCAGACCCCGGTGCTCCTCGGCGTCGACCCGGCCGACGCAGGGGGCGGAGCACTTGCCGATGTAGCCGAGCAGGCAGGGGCGGCCGGTGCGGGCGGCGTTCTTGAAGACTCCGGTCGAGCAGGTGCGCACCGGGAAGACGCGCAGGAGCAGGTCGACGGTGTCCCGGATGGCCCACGCGTGCGCGTACGGCCCGAAATAGCGCACGCCCTTCTTCTTGTGCCCGCGCATCACCTGCACGCGCGGGAACTCCTCGTTCATCGTCACCGCGAGGTAGGGGTAGCTCTTGTCGTCGCGGTACTTGACGTTGAACCGGGGGTCGAACTCCTTGATCCAGGAGTACTCCAGCTGCAGCGCCTCGACCTCGGTGGACACCACCGTCCACTCCACCGACGCGGCCGTGGTGACCATGGTCCGGGTGCGCGGGTGCAGTCCCGCCAGGTCCTGGAAGTAGTTGGCCAGGCGCTGGCGCAGGCTCTTCGCCTTTCCGACGTAGATCACCCGGCGGTGCTCGTCACGGAACCTGTACACCCCGGGAGAGTCCGGGATCTGTCCCGGACTGGGGCGGTAGCTGGAGGGGTCGGCCATGTCTCACACCCTACTGGCGAGCAGTGACACTCCGGCGAGCCTGTGGACAACGCCCGCAGGTCCTGCGGGGCGGCCGGCGGACGCCCGCCCGAGGACACCGGTCGAAGCTCGGCCAAGAGGACGCCACGGTTGGGCATCAGGTGTTGTCGAGGCATGGTCAACACGCTTCAATGCGGGGGAACTCGGGACGGCGGCGTACGGATGTGAAGAAGCCCCGACGCCGACAGGGGGACCCGACACCCGCGCGAATGGTCTGACCAGCCGTTGTGATCCAGCACAGAAAGGCCCCTGCATGCCGCACGCCACACAGCACGCGGACATCGCCGCCGACGCCGCCGAAGACGTCGCCGCCGCCGCGGAACTGGACACGGCCCTGCAAGGCGGCCCCTTCCACGTCGCGCTGCGCGCCGCGATAGCCGCCCGCGGACTGCCCCTGCAGCGCGTGCAGCACCATCTGTTGCGGTACGGCGTGAAGGTCGGCGTCACCAGCCTGAGTTACTGGCAGCAGGGCGCCCGGCGCCCCCAGCGCCCCGAGTCGCTGCGTGCCGTGCGGGCCCTGGAGGAGATCCTCCAGCTACCGGAGGAGTCACTGATCCGGCTGCTCTCCGACACCGACGAGCGGGTCTCCGCGCGGCGCCGAGGGGCCCGCTCCTACCGCGCTCTCGTCGAGGCCTCGGGCGTCCTGGAACGGCTGCTCGCCGAGCTGGACGCGCCCCTCGACGGCGGGCTGCACATGCTCGGGCACCACGAGCACGTACGGATCGGGGCGGGTCGCGAGCTCATGGGGCGCGAGTCGCACCACATCGTGCGCGCCCACCGGGAGGGCGTCGACCGCTTCGTGGCCGTCCACCACGGCGACCCCGGATGCGTACCGGAGCGGGTGAGGGTGCATGCGCTGGAGAACTGCCGCACGGGACGCATCCGTTGGCACCACGAGACCGGGGTGCTCGTCGCCGAGCTGCTCTTCGACACCCGGCTGCGGGCCGGCGACACCTACCTCTTCCGCTACGGCTTCGAGGACGGCACCGCCGGTGTCTCGCGCGAGTACGTCCGCGGCTTCGGCCCCGCCGGCGGCCAGTACGCCCTTCAGGTGCGGTTCGACGAGAACGCCCTGCCCGTGCGTTGCCACCGGTTCACCCAGCAGTCGGCGGCGGCCCCGCGCAGCGGCCGCCAGGAGCTGCCGCTCACGGACCGCCACCATTCGGTGCACCTCGTCGAGCCCCGGGTGCGGTCGGGGATCGTCGGCATCGGCTGGGACTGGGAGTAGTGGTGCTTCGTCAGGTGCTGCCGGGGATCCTCCGGCGGATCAGGCTCCCGGCCCGGCCACGATCCTGCCGTTCTCGGTCCTGACCGGGAGCTCGCTCAGCGGCACGGTGGCCGGGGCGTGCAGCACCTCGCCGGTCGTGGCGTCGAACTCGCTGCCGTGGCAGGGGCAGACGAGTTTCGTCCCCTCCAGCTTGTTGATGGGGCACGCCGCGTGCGTGCAGATCGTGCTGTACGCCTTCAACGAGCCGTCCTCGGCCCGGCTGACCACCACGTTGTGATCGCGGTACAGCCTGGCGCTCCCCTTGGTGACCTCGGTCTCCGCGCCGAGCTCTACCGGCGCGGTGGGCGCACCGGCCGGCGCCCCGCCCTGCGGGGAACAGGCCGCGAGCCCGAGCCCGGCGACCGGCGCGAGGGCCGCCCCTCGCAGGACGGTACGGCGGCTCGGGGAAGGTCGGGCGGGCATGGGGTCTCCACTGGTCAGTGCGGTTCAGGGGTGGTGTCTGCCGACGATAGCGGCCGGTGATCGAGCGGGGGCGCCTGGGGTGGGGCCGGGACCCTCGACGTAAACGCTTGCGCAAGCGTTTACGTCTGCCGCCGAATGGGATACGGTCCCGGCCAGAAGACGCGCGTCGGACCGCTGAGGGCGCGCTCGGGAGGGAACCCATGCCAACCATGGCCGACGTGGCACGCAGCGCCGGTGTCTCCGTCGCGACCGTCTCCCATGTGCTGAACGGCACCCGGCCGGTGCTCCCGGGGACCCGCCAGGCCGTCCTGGACGCCATCGACGAGCTCGGCTACACCCCGAACACCCTCGCCCGCTCCCTGGTGACCTCTCGCACCCGTTCCATCGGCCTCGCGGTGTCGGCCATCAGCAATCCCTACTTCACCGAGATCCTCCAGGGAGTCGAGTCGACCGCCCTGGAACACGGCTACAGCCTGCTCATCGCCGATCCGCACGACGACCCGCAGCACGAGCGCAAGGTCGTCCAGCTCCTGCACGAACGACGCGTGGACGGCCTGATCGTCGCGCCCTCGGCCGACCCGCGCGAACTCGTCACCTACCTGCATCGCCACAACGTCCCGACCGTGCTCCTGGACCGCCTGGTCGACCAGCCGGGGAACAGCGCGCCACGCTTCGACCAGGTCTGCGCCGAGAGCGCTGAACCGGTGGCCCGGCTGGTGAGCCATCTCGCCGGGCTCGGCCACCGCCGGATCGGCCTGGTCGCGGGCCGTCGCGGGCTCAGCACCACCAGCGAGCGCATCACCGGCTACCGCCACGGTCTCGCGGCCGCCGGGCTCCCCTACGACGAACACCTCCTCGTACACGGCGACTCCGAGTCGGCCGGCGGCGAGCAGGCCACGGCGACCCTGCTGTCCCTCGCCGTGCGGCCCACGGCGCTCGTCACCGCCAACAACGCGATGACCATCGGCGCGCTGCGCGCCCTGCGCGAGCACGGCCTGTCCGTGCCCGACGACATCGCGCTGTGCTGCTTCGACGACTTCGCCTGGGCAGACCTCTTCTCGCCCCGGCTCACCGCGATCGCCCAGCCCAGCAGGGACGTCGGCGCCCAGGCCGTGCGGGTCCTCCTGGAGCGCCTCACCGCGCCGGACCGGCCCCCTCGGACCGTGCGGCTTCCCTGCACCTTCGTCCACCGCACGTCCTGCGGCTGCCCCGAGCAGTCCGAGAAGTTCGACAAAGTCGAGCACCGAACCGCCCAGAAGGGACCCGTCTCGTGATCGTCGTCGCCGGTGAGGCCCTGATCGACCTGGTACCGCAGGGCACGGGTGCCCTCGCCGGCCTGCAGCCGGCCCTCGGCGGCGGCCCGTACAACACGGCCGTCGCGCTCGGCCGCCTGGGCTCGCCCACGGCCTTCTGCTCCCGTACCTCCCACGACGCCTTCGGTGAGGCCCTGCTCGACGGGCTGCGCAAGGCCGGGGTGGATGTCTCGGCGGTACAGCGCGGCACGGAGCCGACCACCCTGGCGGTCGCCACGATCGACGGGAACGGCTCGGCCGCCTACTCCTTCTACGTCGACGGCACTGCCGACCGCCTGTTCACAGCCCCTGACCGCCTCCCCGCCGGAGCACGCGCGGTGTCGTTCGGCACCTGCTCCCTGGTCCTGGAGCCGGGGGCGAGCGCCTACGAGAACCTGATGCGCAGCGCGGCCGCGCAGGGGGTGTTCACCGCGCTCGACCCCAACATCCGGGCCGGGCTGATCCCCGACGCGGACGCCTACCGGGCCCGGTTCGCCGGCTGGCTGCCGTCGGTGACGCTGCTCAAGCTCTCCGAGGAGGACGCCCGGTGGCTGGGCGGCACCCCGCGCGAGTGGCTGGCCGCGGGTCCCGCGGCGGTTGTGATGACCCGGGGTGGCGACGGGCTGACCGTCTTCACCCGGGACGGCGCGGAATACTCCGTGCCGGGCGAGCAGGTCGCCGTGGTGGACACGATCGGCGCCGGCGACACCGTGAACGCGGCCCTGCTGCACGGCCTGTCCACCTGGGACGCCCTGTCCTCCGACGCACTCAGGGCCCTCGACGACGACGGCTGGACACGACTGCTGCGGTTCGCGGCACGCGCGGCGGCGATCACCTGCTCCCGTGCGGGCGCGGAGCCGCCGTACGCGTCGGAACTGGGTGAGCTGTAGGGCGGCTGACTGTGCAACGGGCGGCGCCCCGCGGGGAGTTCCCGCGGGGCGCCGCCTTTCGCATGGTCTTCCGAGGCGTTGCTCAGGCCTTGCGGGCCCGCGTCGTCTTCTTCGCAGGCGTCGTCTTCTTGGTGACCCCGGCCGCCTTCTCGGTCGACGTGTTGTTGGCCGTCCTGGCCGTCGCCGTCTTCTTCGCCGGCGCCTTGGCGGCCACCGTCTTCTTCACCGCGGACCGGCGCGGGGCCTGTACCGCAGCGGCGTCGCTGATCCGGTCGGCGCCGAGGATCTCCCGCAGGAACTTGCCGGTGTGGCTGGTCGACACCGCAGCGACCTGCTCGGGCGTTCCCTCGGCGACGACGAGGCCACCGCCGGCTCCGCCTTCGGGGCCCATGTCGACGATCCAGTCGGCAACCTTGATCACGTCGAGGTTGTGCTCGATGACGATGACCGTGTTCCCCTTGTCGACCAGGCCGGACAGCACCGTCAGCAGCTTGCTGATGTCCTCGAAGTGCAGGCCGGTGGTCGGCTCGTCCAGGACGTAGACCGTACGCCCCGTGGAGCGCCGCTGAAGCTCGCTGGCGAGCTTGACGCGCTGGGCCTCACCGCCGGACAGGGTGGTGGCGGACTGGCCGAGCCGGACGTAGCCGAGGCCGACGTCGTGCAGCGTCTTCAGGTGGCGGGCGATGGCGGGGACGGCCTCGAAGAAGGCGAGGGCCTCCTCGATCGGCATGTTCAGGACTTCGGCGATGGACTTGCCCTTGTAGTGGACCTCCAGCGTCTCCCGGTTGTAGCGGGCGCCGTGGCAGACCTCGCACGGGACGTAGACGTCCGGGAGGAAGTTCATCTCGATCTTGATCGTGCCGTCGCCCGAGCAGTTCTCGCAGCGGCCGCCCTTGACGTTGAAGGAGAACCGGCCGGGCATGTAGCCGCGGACCTTCGCCTCGGTCGTCTCGGCGAACAGCTTGCGGATGTGGTCGAAGACGCCGGTGTACGTCGCCGGGTTCGACCGCGGGGTGCGTCCGATGGGCGACTGGTCGACGTGCACGACCTTGTCGACGAGGTCGTCGCCGTCCACGCGCGTGTGCCGCCCGGGCACGTTCCTCGCGCCGTTCAGCTCGCGGGCCAGGTGCGTGTACAGGATGTCGTTGACCAGCGTCGACTTTCCGGAGCCGGACACGCCCGTGACCGCGGTGAACACGCCCAGCGGGAAGGACACGTCGATGTCCTGGAGGTTGTTCTCGCGGGCACCGTGCACGGTGAGCTGCCGGGAGGGGTCGCGGGGGCGACGGATGTCCGGCATCGGGATGGACTTCTTCCCCGCGAGGTACTGACCGGTCTGCGACTCCTCGTTGGCGAGCAGCTCCTTCAGGGAGCCGCTGTGCACGACCTTGCCGCCGTGCTCGCCCGCGCCGGGACCGATGTCGACGACCCAGTCGGCGGTCTTGATCGTGTCCTCGTCGTGCTCGACGACGATGAGCGTGTTGCCCATGTCGCGCAGCCGGACCAGGGTCTCGATCAGCCGGTGGTTGTCGCGCTGGTGCAGGCCGATGGACGGCTCGTCGAGGACGTACAGGACGCCGACGAGGCCGGAACCGATCTGGGTGGCCAGGCGGATGCGCTGGGCCTCGCCACCGGACAGCGTGCCGGCGGCGCGGTTCAGCGAGAGGTAGTCCAGGCCGACGTCGACCAGGAAGCGCAGCCGCTCGTTGACCTCCTTCAGCACGCGCTCGGCGATCTTCTTGTCCCGGGCGTTGAGCTTCAGCTCGCCCAGGAACTCCGCGCAGTCGCTGATCGACATCGCGGAGACCTCCGCGATCGACTTCTCCATGATCGTGACCGCGAGGACTATCGGCTTCAGGCGCGTGCCCTCACAGGTGGGGCAGGGCACCTCGCGCATGTAGCCCTCGAAGCGCTCGCGGCTGGCGTCGCTCTCGGCCTCGCTGTGCCGGCGCTTGACGAAGGGGACGGCGCCTTCGAAGGGCGTGGTGTAGACGCGCTCGCGGCCGTACCGGTTGCGGTAGCGGACCTCGATCTGTGTCTTGTGGCCGTGGAGCAGCGCCTTCCTGGCACGCTGCGGCAGGCCCGCGAAGGGGATGTCCGTCCGGAATCCCAGCGCGTCCGCGAGGGCGCCGATCAGGCGGCCGAAGTAGTCCTTGGTGTGCCCGTGCGACCAGGGGTGGATGGCTCCCTCGTCGAGGGACTTCTCCTCGTCCGGGACGATCAGCTCGGGGTCGACCTCCATGCGCGTGCCGATGCCGGTGCAGTCGGGGCAGGCGCCGAAGGGCGAGTTGAAGGAGAAGGAGCGCGGCTCCAGCTCCTCGAAGGAGAGGTCGTCGTACGGGCAGTACAGGTGCTCCGAGTACATGCGCTCGCGCTCGGGGTCGTCCTCGGGGAGGTCGACGAAGTCGAGCACGACCATGCCACCGGACAGGCCGAGGGCGGTCTCCACGGAGTCGGTGAGGCGGCGCTTGGCGGAGTCCTTCACCGTGAGACGGTCGACGACCACCTCGATGGTGTGCTTCTCCTGCTTCTTCAGGGTGGGCGGGCTGGAGAGCTGGATCGTCTCGCCGTCCACCCGCGCGCGGGAGTAGCCCTTGGTCTGGAGGTCGGCGAACAGGTCGACGAACTCGCCCTTGCGCTCACGCACCAGCGGCGACAGCACCTGGAAGCGGCTCCCCTCCGGCAGCTCCAGGACCTTGTCGACGATGGCCTGCGGCGACTGCCGCGAGATCGGGCGGCCGCATTCGGGGCAGTGCGGCTTGCCGATCCGCGCGAAGAGCAGACGCAGATAGTCGTAGACCTCGGTGATGGTGCCTACCGTGGAGCGCGGGTTGCGCGAGGTCGACTTCTGGTCGATCGAGACGGCCGGGGACAGGCCTTCGATGAAGTCGACGTCCGGCTTGTCCATCTGGCCGAGGAACTGACGGGCGTACGAGGAGAGCGACTCCACGTAGCGCCGCTGACCCTCGGCGAAGATGGTGTCGAAGGCCAGGGAGGACTTACCCGACCCGGACAGGCCCGTGAAGACGATGAGCGAGTCCCGAGGCAGGTCGAGCGAGACGTTCTTCAGGTTGTGCTCGCGCGCGCCACGGACGATGAGACGGTCGGCCACGCCGGTCCGCACCTTTCTTGAGAGAAGTGACAGGGGCGGGGCCCCCGTGCTTTCTCAGACTAGGGGGAGCCACTGACAACGCCGGTCGGATTCCCGAGTTGCGTAACAATCCCCGACCATCCAGCATGCCCGACGCCACAGCCGACCATATAGCACGCGCATTCGATTTACGGGCCGGGCCCACCACCTTCACCCGAACGTGTGGCGGAGCTAGGGTCGACGTCATGACTGATCACGCGCGTGACCTGGTGTCTGTACGTGAAGCGACCGAACGGCTGCTCATCGCGGTCGGCAAGCTGGACAACGCGTCCGTGTCGCAACCGTCACGGCTCCCCGGCTGGAGCCGCGGTCATGTTCTCGCCCACCTCGCCCGCAACGCGGACGCCCTCGTGAACGTCCTGGAGGGCCATCCCATGTATGTCTCCGGCCAGGCCCGGGACGCCGACATCGAGCGGGACGCGCCCCGTCCGCTGGACGTCCAGCTCGGTGATCTCCGCGAGAGCGCGGACCGCTTCCAGGAGGCGGCGGCCGTGCCCGCCGACTGGTCGCGCACGGTGGAGCTGCGCAACGGCGTCACCGACTCCGCGTCCCGGCTGCCCTTCCGGCGGTGGGTCGAGGTCGAGCTGCACCATGTGGACCTCGGCATCGGGTACGAGCTGGAGGATCTGCCGGCGGAGTTCGTGGAGCGGGAGATCGACTTCCTCGCCGACCGGTTCGCCGGTCACCCCGAGGTGCCGTCCACCCGGCTGACGGACGGCACGCGCGTGTGGAGCACGGGCAGCGCAGCACCTGAGCCCGGGATCACCGTGACGGGCTCTCGAGCCGACCTTCTGGGCTGGCTCGCCGGCCGCCGCGACGGAGCCGGCCTGACCGTGCCGGGCGGTCCCCTGCCGACACTTCCACCCCTGTAGCCGACGGGCAGCCCGCTCCGGGCCGGGCCCCGGCCCGGACTCCCGGCGATAGGCTGCCACCATGACGTACAGCGGACAGGTGACGGTCGGCGGCCCGGCGGACGTGCACGAGCTGAAGGACCTGATGATCACCAAGATCGCGGTGGGCCCGATGGACAACAACGCCTATCTGCTGCGCTGCCGGGCCACGGACGAGCAGCTGCTGATCGACGCGGCGAACGACGCCCACACGCTGCTCGGCATGATCGGTGACGACGGCATCGCGTCCGTCGTCACCACGCACCGGCACGGCGACCACTGGCAGGCGCTCGCCGAGGTCGTGGCAGCCACGGGAGCACGCACCTACGCGGGCCGGGACGACGCCGACGGAATCCCCGTACCGACCGACGTCCTGGTCGACGACGGCGACACCATCCGGGTCGGGCGCGTGGAGCTCACCGCGCGCCATCTGGTCGGGCACACGCCGGGCTCGATCGCCCTCGTCTACGACGACCCGCACGGGCACCCGCATGTGTTCACGGGGGACTGCCTCTTCCCGGGAGGTGTGGGCAACACCCACAAGAATCCCAAGGCGTTCGCCAGTCTGATCCACGATGTCGAGACGAAGATCTTCGACGTACTTCCGGACGAGACGTGGGTCTACCCGGGACACGGCAACGACACCACGCTGGGAGCCGAGCGGCCGCATCTGCCGGAGTGGCACGCGCGGGGGTGGTGATCCCCGTCTCCAGGGGGCGTGAATCGCCAAACGCGCGCCCCGTGTGAATCCTTTGCACGCGCCGGCCTCCCGCGCGCACTCCCCGCGCACGCGGTTGCGCGGTCAACTGGATGCAGCCCCGCGCGGGATGACGGCACCTGCGCGGTATGGGCCGCCGGTCCCATCGATCCCCGCCCTCGGCCGGCGGCCCGGGCAACACCCGTACCCCAGCGCCGCCCTGACGGTGCTTCAGGACTGTGCGTCGGCCTGTTCCGACCTGACCAGCGCCACGACCCGCTCCACCCCGAACACATATCCCTGGACTCCGCACCCCGCGATGACCCCGTCGGCGCGCAGGGAGACGTACGAGTGGTGCCGGAACGACTCGCGCTTGTGGATGTTGGAGATGTGGACCTCCAACACCGGAAGGCCGTCACAGGTGTTGAGTGCATCAAGGATCGCGACGGATGTGTGCGAGTAGGCGCCGGGGTTGATGACGATGCCGCAGTGGTTCAGCCGCGCCTCGTGGATCCAGTCGACCAGCTCACCCTCGTGGTTGGACTGCCGGAAGTCGATCGTGCCGCCGTGCGCGGCCGCCGCCTTGGCGCACAGGGCCTCGACGTCGGCCAGGGTCTCGGAGCCGTAGATCTCCGGCTGGCGCTGGCCGAGCAGGTTCAGGTTGGGGCCGTTGAGGATCATGATCGGGGCGTTGGCCAGGGTGCGGGGCACGGTTCCTCCGGTCCGTTCGGGGGTCGGGCGGTCCGTCGATGACCGCTGCTCAGACCCCGGTTTATCACGGTGCACGGACCACACCATGGGTCATACCCTCCGGGTATGACCGTGATCTCGTATCCGCCCAAGCCCTCCCCCGGCGACCGCATCGCCGTCGTCTCGCCTGGCGCGGGCCTTCCCGGGCTCTTCCCACGCCCCTTTGAACTGGGCCTGGAGCGGCTGCGCAAGGACTACGAACTCGAACCGGTCGAGTACCCGGCGACCCGCAAGATGGGCTCGACACCGCAGGAGCGGGCCGACGACATCCACGCCGCGTTCGCCGACCCCGACATCAAGGCGGTCATGGCGTCGATCGGCGGCGACGACCAGATCACCGTGTTGCCGCTGCTGGATCGGGAGTTGATCCGGACGAACCCGAAGCCGTTCTTCGGGATGAGCGACAACACGAACCTGCTCATGTTTCTGCGCAACGCAGGAATCGTCGGCTACCACGGCGCGACGGTGATGACCGCGCTGGGCCGCCCGGGCGCCATGGACCCGCTGACGGCGGAGTCGCTGCGAGCGGCGCTGTTCACATCAGGTGACTATGAGTTGAAGCCCACCGAACGTTGGAACGACGTCGACCGCGACTGGGCCGACCCGGCGACCTTCGAGGCGGAGCCGGAGACGCGGCCCGGCGCCGGGTGGAGCTGGGTGAACCCCGACCGGGTGGTGGAGGGCCGCAGTTGGGGCGGATGTCTGGAGATCGTCGGCTGGCTGCTGATGGCCGACCGGGAGATCCCGCACGACCTCTCGGAGTTCGACGGCGGCGTACTGCTCCTGGAGACCTCGGAGGAGATGCCGAGCGGCACGGAGGTCTTCCGCACCCTGCGGAACATGGGCGAGCGCGGGCTGCTCCAGCGCTTCTCGGCGCTGCTGATGGGCCGCGCGAAGACCTGGTCCTTCGAGCGCCCCAACACCCCGGAGGAGGCTGCTCGTTACGCCGCCGAGCAGCGCGAGGCCGTCCTGCGCGCCGTGGAGGCCTACGCCCCGGACACCACGATCGTCTTCGACGTCGACTTCGGGCACACCGGTCCGCAACTGGTGATCCCTTACGGCGGCCTGGTGCGCGTCGACGGACCCGCCCGGCGCATCACCGTCACATACTGACGGGGCCGATCACCCCCGCGCGCCCCCGTAACCCGCCGTCACTGTGGGTAGTTGACGCAGCATGCACGACGTACGCACCGTAAGGGCGCCCTCCATGCTGCGGCTCGCGGCCGCCTCGCTCGCCGGAACGGCCATCGAGTTCTACGACTTCTTCGTCTACGGGACCGCCGCGGCGCTGGTCCTGGGGCCACTGTTCTTCCCGACGTTCTCGCCGGTGGCGGGGACCCTGGCCGCCTTCGCGACGTTCGGGGTGGGCTTTGTGGCGCGGCCACTGGGATCGGTGCTGTTCGGGCACATCGGGGACCGGCACGGACGCCGGCCGGTCCTCGTCGCCTCGCTGCTGCTGACCGGCGCCTCCACGGTCGCGGTCGGCTGCGTGCCGACGTACGACACGATCGGTGTGGCCGCTCCCCTGATGCTGCTCGTGCTGCGCTTTCTGCAGGGGCTGGGGCTCGGCGGCGAGTGGGGCGGAGCCGTGCTGCTGACCGTGGAGCACGCGCCTGCCGATCGGCGGGGTCTGTGGTCGAGCTTCCCGCAGGTCGGGCCGGCGCTGGGCTTCCTGCTCGCCAACGGCGTGGTGCTGGGGCTGTCGGCGACGCTGTCCGACGCCGAGTTCGCCGCCTGGGGATGGCGGGTGCCGTTCTGGGCGGCGGGGGTGCTGGCCCTGGTGGGGCTGTGGCTGCGGTCGTCGCTCGCCGAGAGCCCCCGGTTCCTCGAAATCGACGACCCCGCGCGCGTGCCGCTCGCCGAGGTGGTACACGACCACTGGCGGCTCCTCCTGCTGACGGCCGGGGGGTTGTCGATCGGATACGCGATCTTCTACGCCGTGACGACCTGGTCGCTCGCGTACGCCACGGAGCGGCTCGGTGTGAGCCGCAGCGTCATGCTGACCTGCATCATGGGCGCGGTGGTGGTGAAGGGCTCGCTCACACCGCTGATGGCGCTGCTCGGCGACCGGTACGGGCGGCGGCCCCTGTGCCTGATCGGGTGCGCTGCCGCCGCCCTGTGGATGTTCCCGATGGTCGCGCTCCTCGCGACGGGCGCGCCGCTGCCGATGTTCCTGGGCTTCGTCGGGGCGATGCTCGCGTTCATCACGATGTTCGCCGTGATCGCCGCGTATCTGCCGGAGCTGTACGAGCCCCGGGTGCGCTGCACGGGCGCCGCGGTGGGCTACAACCTCGGCGGCGTCCTCGGGGGCGCGCTCACGCCGATCGTGGCGACGGCGCTGGCCGAGCAGGGCGGTCGGGTGCCCTGGGGCGTGGCCGCGTACCTCACCACCATTGCGTTGCTCAGCCTGGGGTGCTTCGCGCTGCTCCCGGAGACCCGCCCGGTGCGGGTGGCGGCGGCAGAGGCGACGGCCGGCTGACGCACGACGTCCATGGGTGGCTCGTACGCCCCTAGGGATTGATCGCGAGTTCCAGGTAGGCCGCGAACATCACCAGGTGGACGCCTCCCTGGAGGGGTGTGGCCCGGCCCGGCACCACGGTCAGGGAGGTCACCACGACGGTGAGCGCGAGCAGCACCATGTGGGTGGCGCCGAGGCCGAGGACCAGGGGTCCGGAGAGCCAGATGGAAGCCAGGGCGACTGCGGGAATGGTCAGGCCGATGCTGGCCATCGCGGAGCCGAGGGCGAGGTTGAGGCTGGTCTGCACACGGTCGCGGCGGGCGGAGCGCAGCGCGGCGATGGTCTCGGGGAGCAGGACGAGCAGCGCGATGATCACACCGACGACGGCGTGGTGCAGACCGGCGGCCGCCACCGCGGACTCGATGGTGGGCGACACACCCTTGGCCAGTCCGACCACCCCCACCAGCGCGAGCCCCAGCAGGGCCAGGCTGATCCACGCGGTGCGCGCGGACGGCGCTTCGGCGTGGTCGCCCGCGGTGATCACCTCGCCCTGCCGGGTGATGGGCAGGAAGTAGTCGCGGTGCCGTACGGTCTGGGTCGCCACGAACAGGCCGTAGAGGATCAGCGAGGACACTGCGGCGAAGGTGAGCTGTACGCCGGAGAACTCCGGGCCCGGCTTGCTCGTGGTGAACGTGGGCAGCACCAGGCTGAGTGTGGCGAGCGTCGCGACGGTCGCGAGGGCGGCGCCGGTGCCCTCGGGGTTGAAGACGGCCGTGCCGTGGCGCAGGGAACCCACGAGGAGGCTGAGGCCGACGACGCCGTTGCAGGTGATCATCACCGCCGCGAAGACGGTGTCCCTGGCCAGGGTCGAACTCTTGGCGCCGCCGTCGGCCATCAGGGTGACGATCAGGGCGACTTCGATGATGGTGACGGCGACGGCGAGGACGAGGGAACCGAAGGGCTCGCCGACCCGGTGGGCAACGACCTCGGCATGGTGCACGGCGGCCAGGACCGCCCCGGCCAGCACCACGGTGACCACCGCTACGACCGCGGCCGGCAGATCCCGTCCCCAGGTGAGGACGAGCAGGACCACCGCGAGCACCGGCACGAGGGACGTCCACCGGGTCGTGAGCGACCTGAGCCGAGGGGTCATGCGGCGATCGTCGCAGACGGGCCGGGACCCCGCATTCCGGTCGGTGTGGGCCTTGTTGTCTCGGGTTCGCTGCTTCACATCGCCTCCTCCTGCGCACGCCCTGCGCGTTGGGCTCCATCACCACGGGACAGCGGTCGTCCTGGTCTCCTCCATCGGTTCGGTGGGTGCGGTCTCGGCATCAATGTCCGCGCGAACGACCAGGGCGGTGGACGGCAATCCGCCGCACACCGCCCTGGCTGCGTTGCTCTCGCGTCTCCGCGTGGTCAGGCGTCGATGCTGTCCTTCGGAGCGCCCTCGCTCTGCGCCTGCGCCGCTTCGGCCGCCGCCTGCTTCTTGGAGGCCCGGAGGCTGGTGATCGTGGTGATGACCAGGACCGAGCAGATCACGCCGAGCGAGACCGGGATGCTGATCTCGGGGACGTGGACCCCCGACTCGTGCAGGGCGTGCAGCACCAGCTTCACGCCGATGAAGCCGAGGATGATCGACAGGCCGTACGACAGGTGGACCAGCTTCTTCAGCAGGCCGCCGATGAGGAAGTACAGCTGCCTGAGGCCCATCAGCGCGAAGGCGTTGGCCGTGAACACGATGTACGGGTCCTGCGTGAGACCGAAGATCGCGGGGATCGAGTCGAGCGCGAAGAGCACGTCCGTGGTGCCGATCGCGAGAATCACGACCAGCATCGGGGTCATGACCCGCTTGCCGTTCTGCTGGATCCACAGCTTGGTGCCGTGGTAGCGGTCGGCCACACCGAAGCGCCGCTCGGCCGCCTTGAGCAGCTTGCTCTCCTCGTACTCCTCGTCCTCCTCCTCGGCCCGGGCCTCCTGGATGAGCTTCCAGGCCGTGTAGATCAGGAAGGCGCCGAAGATGTAGAACACCCACGAGAAGCTGGCGATGATCGCGGCGCCCGCGGCGATGAAGATCGCACGCAGTACGAGAGCTATGAGCACGCCGATGAGGAGCACTCGCTGCTGGTACTGCGTGGGCACGGCGAACTTCGCCATGATCAGCACGAAGACGAAGAGGTTGTCGACACTCAGCGATTTCTCGGTGATGAAGCCGGCGAAGAACTCACCGGCGGGCTGGCCTCCGCCGAAGACGAGCAGCCCGAGGCCGAAGAGGCCCGCCAGCACGATCCAGACGACGGTCCAGATCCCGGCTTCCTTGATCGATACGTCATGTGGCTTGCGGCCGATGAAGAAGTCGACCGCGATCAGCGCGGCCAGTCCTACGACGGTCAGGACCCACAGGGTCAGGGAAACATCCACTGCGCCTCCGGCAGTACGTAACGGCAAACAGTCAGTCAGCGTCGTCGCTGCCGGAGGTCTCTTCCACCCATAAGCGGGCCGGCGCCCCGGGATCTGGCCTGATCCGTATTGACGGGTACGCCGCAGTAGTCAGGGAGTACTCCCCTCCGTGCTGAAAAGAGTACCCAATCACCAAGGAAAGGCAAAGCGGTTAGTAAAAGAATGACCAAAGATGCTGGTCAGATCCCTTTACGTGCACTTGGCGCGGACGGGGGGACGGTCACCGGTGCCATGCGCGGCGAGCCGCGGCCACCTGTGTGAGCACCTGCTGGAGCACCTGACTGCCGGAGGGCACGACCGGCGGCTCGTACGTCCAGGCGTGCCCCACCCACGGGTCGGCGAGGTGATCGTCGGCCACCGGAGTCAGTCGCAGAAGCGAACGCCACAGGGGGTCGAGCAGCGGTCCGTAACCCGCGGAGTCCTCGCGGTCGGCCACCATCATCAGATGGACGCCGACGGCCGGGCCCTCGTCGGCGAGATAGCGCAGCTGGGTCACCGCCCGGTCGTCGAAGCCGTGCGGGAAGTCGTTGACCACCAGCAGGTGCTGGGAGGTGTCCATGCCCGGTGGCAGGGCGTCGGCCGCGCCGCCCCGCACCGCCATCTGCACGAGGTCGACGCGCTGAGTGAGTCTGGCCAGGGCGTCCGCCACACCGGCGGCACCTACGGCGGGCGGCGCCGCGAGCGCTCCGGTCTGCACCAGCGGTGCCAGCGCCTGCGCTCCGGAACCGGCCGGGTCGATCACATGCACGGTGAACTCGCCCGCCGGATGGACGGCGAGCAGCCGGGTCGCGTGGGCCACCGCCGACTCCATCGCCAGGCGCCGCAGATCGTGCGAGTCGGCGAACGAGCCGTCGAGTGCCCCGGCACGTCCGCTGTCGATCCACAGGCCGCGCTCCAGCGGCAACCGGACCAGCATCGGGATGCGCAGCTGGGCACACTCGGGCAGATGCAGCTCGCCCAGGCGCAGGGCCATCGGCATCTCCATCGGCACCCGGTAGCCGTGCCAGACGGGGTTGTCCCAGCCCGCGTACGCCGGTGGCAGCGCGGGTTCGACGACAGCGGCCTCCGCGGTGAGCTGGGCGACATCCCGGTCGAGGGCCTCTTTGGCCTGGTCGACGAGCTGGGTGTGCCGGGCGCGGGCGGCCTCGCGCGCGGCGTCGGCCTGCCCGCCGATCCGGCCGCGCGGGTCGGACAGGACCTGCTCCAGCTCCTTGTCCATGCGCGATTCGGCGAAGTCGACGGCGCTGCGGTAGGCGGCCGCGGTGCGGGCCAGGTCCTCGAACATGCCCCACACCTGGTTGTAGAGCCGCTCGTCCATGGACCAGCCGGTGGCGTCGCCCGCGACGGGCTGGGCGGGCTGACCCGGCGCCGCAGGGGGCGCGGTCGGCGGGGGCGGGGGCGGCGCCCCGTTCTGCCGACGGGGATGGTTGTAGTCGATCGGGCCCGCGGCGGTGGGCGCGGACGGCTCCGTGAGGGCGGACGGATCGGCCGAGGCCGGTCCTCCGGGGTAGCCCGTACGGGATCCCGCGCCGGCCTGGGGGCTCTGGGCGCCGTAGGGTGAGCCGCTCTGGTCCGGGCCGGGGGTGGGGGCGGCCGACTGCCTCGTGCGGTCACCGTCCGCCGTGCGCGGTGGGGGCGCCGCCACGGAGCGGGCCAGTCCGCGGGCCACGGCGTCGTTTATGGTGCCGGCGAGTTGGTGGGCCTGGGGCAGGTGCTGGTCGGTGAAGAGCTCGGCGAGCCCGCCCGCATAGCCCTGACCGACCGCGCGCACCTTCCAGGCGCCCTGGCGGCGGTAGAGCTCCAGGGCGACGACGGCCGTTTCCGCTTCCAGACCGGTGATCGTGTAGCTGGCGACCTCGGTTCCGTCCAGCCCGGTGACCGCGACGAAGGGGGCGGCCAGGGCACCGAAGCGGTTCGGCCCTCCCCCGACGCCGCCCGGCAGGGCGAGCAGCACATGGACGCGGTGCACCGTGTCCGGCATGGCGTCCAGATCCACCGCGAGGCGATGGTCGGCGGCCGCCTGCCGGGGGACCTCAAGTCCGGGCAGGGTGGGTGTGCCCGGGTGGGCCACCCGCTCCACTGTGTGGACCTTGCCCTGGTCGTCGCTGAGCGTGGCCACGGCCACGATCGGCGTGCCGGCCGAGACCCGGATCTCGAGACGGGCCTGGGAGAGCGGGTGGTTCTGCCCCCGCACCAGCTCGGCCGTCATCGCCTTCGTCCCCCTGTGTCGTGTGTCGGTGTCGTGTGCCGCTCGCCGTGCCCGTCCTAAAGGAGCTAAAGGAGCGGCAGGATCGCCGGCATCAGGTCCTGGAAGGTGCGACCGTTGGCCGGGTTGCCGAGGGCCGTCATCGTCCAGCCCGGGCCATTGCGGTGCACCTTCGCCATGATCTGGGCCGTGTACTGGCCGCCGCCCGCCAGCGTGTAGCGGGCGAGCTCCTGGCCGTTGGTCTCGTCGACGAGGCGGCAGAACGCGTTCTGCACCTCCTGGAAGGTCTGGCCCGTGAAGGAGTTCACGGTGAAGACGATCTGGTCGATGTGGACCGGGAGGCGCTGCAGGTCGACGAGGATCGCCTCGTCGTCGCCGCCCTGGCCGACACCGCCGACGAGATTGTCACCGGTGTGCCGAACGGAGCCGTCGTCGCTCACCAGGTGGCGGAAGAAGACGACGTCGACCGGCTGCTTGTCCGCGAACAGGACGGCGGAGGCGTCGAGGTCGATCTCCCGGGTGCGCGAACCGAACAGGCCGCGGCGCGGGGCCGCCTGCCAGCCGAGACCCATGCGCACCGCGGTCAGGCTGCCGCCGTCGTTCTTCTGCAGACTGATGGCCTGACCCTTGGTCATGTTGACGGTCACGCGCTGTTTCCCCTCTCGAGCATTCCCCTGTTGCCGCGATGCCGCGGATGACCAGAACCCTACGCAGGGGCACTGACAGTGCCGTACCCCGGTCCGCACTTTGTGTCGGTCTTGCAACACAGCGCATTCCCGGCGAGGTCACTGAGGCCTCCGTGGCCCGTCAGGCCAGTCCCGCCTCCTTCATCTGGCGGAGTTCCTTCTTCATCTCGGAGACCTCGTCGCGCAGCCGGGCGGCGATCTCGAACTGCAGGTCCGCGGCTGCGGCGCGCATCCGCGCGGTCAGCTCCTCGATCTGCTCGGCGAGTTCGGCCGCGGGGCGGTCGGTGGGCACGGTTTCCCCGGCCTTGCCCTTGGCCCTCTTGGCCGACTTCCCGCCCTTGACCGCGTGCTCTCCCAGGGAAGGCACCGGGGCCTTGGTGCCGCGGCCGTCCTTCTTCGCCTTGCGGTAGCCCGTACCGAGCAGCTGCTCGGTGTCGACGTCCTCGCGCGCGATCTGCGCGACGATGTCGTTGATCTTCTTGCGCAGCGGCTGGGGGTCGACGCCGTTCGCCTTGTTGTACGCGATCTGCTTCTCCCGGCGGCGGTTGGTCTCCTCGATGGCCTTCTCCATCGCCGGGGTGATCTTGTCGGCGTACATGTGGACCTGGCCGGAGACGTTGCGCGCCGCGCGGCCGATGGTCTGGATCAGTGAGGTGCCGGAGCGCAGGAAGCCCTCCTTGTCGGCGTCGAGGATCGCCACGAGGGAGACCTCGGGCAGGTCCAGGCCCTCACGCAGGAGGTTGATGCCGACCAGCACATCGAACTCGCCGGAGCGCAGTTCGCGCAGCAGCTCGACGCGGCGCAGGGTGTCGACGTCGCTGTGCAGATAGCGGACCTGGATGCCGAGTTCCAGGAAGTAGTCGGTGAGGTCCTCGGCCATCTTCTTGGTGAGCGTGGTGACCAGGACGCGCTCGTCCTTCTCCACGCGCGTGCGGATCTCGTGCACCAGGTCGTCGATCTGGCCCTCGGTGGGCTTGACGACGACCTCCGGGTCGACCAGGCCGGTGGGGCGGATGATCTGCTCGACGACGCCGTCCCCGCGGGAGAGCTCGTAGGTGCCCGGGGTCGCCGAGAGGTAGACGGTCTGCCCGATGCGCTGCTGGAACTCCTCCCACTTCAAGGGGCGGTTGTCCAGCGCGGAGGGCAGCCGGAAGCCGTGCTCGACGAGGGTGCGCTTGCGGGAGGCGTCGCCCTCGTACATGGCACCGATCTGCGGCACGGTGACGTGCGACTCGTCGATGACGAGCAGGAAGTCCTCGGGGAAGTAGTCCAGCAGGGTGTTCGGCGCGGAGCCGGGCAGGCGGCCGTCGAAGTGCATCGAGTAGTTCTCCACGCCGGAGCAGGTGCCGATCTGGCGGAGCATCTCGATGTCGTACGTCGTCCGCATCCTGAGGCGCTGGGCCTCCAGGAGCTTGCCCTGCTTCTCCAGCTCGGCCAGGCGCTCGCCGAGTTCCTTCTCGATGTCGTTGATGGCCCGCTCCATGCGCTCGGGGCCCGCGACGTAGTGGGAGGCCGGGAAGACGTACAGCTGCTCGTCGTCGCTGACGATCTCACCGGTGAGCGGGTGGAGGGTGGACAGCGCCTCGATCTCGTCGCCGAACATCTCGATGCGGACGGCCAGCTCCTCGTAGACCGGGAAGATCTCGATGGTGTCCCCGCGCACCCGGAAGGTGCCGCGGGTGAAGGCCATGTCGTTGCGCGTGTACTGGATGTCCACGAAGCGGCGCAGCAGCTCGTCGCGGTCGATCTCCTCGCCGACCCTGAGCGGGACCATGCGGTCGACGTACTCCTGCGGCGTACCGAGACCGTAGATGCAGGACACCGAGGCGACCACGACGACGTCGCGGCGGGTGAGCAGCGAGTTGGTCGCGGAGTGACGCAGGCGCTCGACCTCCTCGTTGATCGAGGAGTCCTTCTCGATGTAGGTGTCCGACTGCGGGACGTAGGCCTCGGGCTGGTAGTAGTCGTAGTACGAGACGAAGTACTCGACGGCGTTGTTCGGCAGCAGCTCTCTGAACTCGTTCGCCAGCTGGGCGGCCAGGGTCTTGTTCGGGGCCATCACCAGGGTGGGGCGCTGAAGCTTCTCGATCATCCACGCGGTGGTGGCGGACTTGCCGGTGCCGGTCGCACCGAGGAGGACGACGTCCTTCTCACCGGCTTCGATGCGCCGGGCGAGATCGGCGATGGCCGTCGGCTGGTCGCCGCTCGGCTGGTAGGGGCTGACGACCTCGAAGGGCGCCACCGTGCGTTCGATGTTGGAAACGGGCCGCATGGAATCCACCGTACGACCCCGCACTGACAACAGGCTCGGATCACCAGTTCTGCGGGGTGCGGGAGCGCTGGCGGGTCGGGTGTCGGCGGGTGCGGAGCGCGATGCGGCGGGGCTGGTGGGGCCGGTCGGGAGCGTGGGCCGGGACGCCGGGCTTGTCCTCGGCTCGGGGCCAGTGGGGCTTGCCCATGACCATGAGGGGGTCGAACAGCACGACGACGCCCGCGAGGCAGAGGAAGGCGAGGGGGCCGATCAGCATGGGGGCGAGCAGCGCCGCCGGGGAGTCGCCCGCGGAGGGGTCGGCGGGGGCGTGGAGGTGGACGCTGAGGGCTGCCATGCCCGTGTAGTGCATGCCGCTGACCGCGAGCCCCATGATGAGGCTGGCGCCCACGCTCCACCACAGTCCTCTGACCTGTCCGGCCGCCCACAGGGCGGCCGTGGCGGCGACCATGGCTATGACGACGGAGGCGGCGACGGTGAGCGTGTTGTACTCCAGTTTGCCGTTCAGCTGCATGCCGGCCATGCCCAGGTAGTGCATCGACGCGATACCGAGGCCGGTGATGGTGCCTCCGGTGAACAGGGCGGTGCCCCTGGCGCCCCGGTAGCCGACAATGAAGATCCCGATGCCGACCATCACGATGGCGATGCCCAGGCTGGCGTACGTCATCGGTTTGTCGTAGTGGATCGGCGCTTCTTCGACCTTGAAGCCCATCATCGCGACGAAGTGCATGGTCCATATGCCGGAACCGATCGCCGTGGAGCCCAGGGCGAGCCACCCGGGGCGCCAGGAACCGGCCACGAGCATGGATCTCGTGGTGCAGCGCAGGCCGAGTGCACCGCCGAGGCAGGCCATGAGGTAGGCCACCACGGGTGTGACGAGGCCGTAGCTGAATCCGTCGACCGTGCCTTGCATGCGCGGCTGCCCTTCCGCCCTCTTCCGTCCCGGAATGCCCTGATGTGCGCCCCCTCCCAGGACCGCAACGAACGGTCAGGGTTGAGGCAGAGAGTATGACTCGCACCGGAATGCTCGAACGATTTTCCGGCAAAGAAACACGTCCCTGCCTCAGTTGTGCCGCTGCGGTGAGCGGTCTCGGGCATCACCATTCAATCTGTGGCCATCCTGTACCCCTCTGGCGTTGACCCTCTGCTGTCACGGTGGAGCCGTCCGTGATTCTTCGACGCGAGGAGTACGCATGCACGCGCGCGCAGTTGCCGCCACGACCACCGCGCTCCTGGGGTCCGTCGCCCTGTTGCTCCCTGCCGCCGACGCAGGCGCCGACAGCGCTGCCGAGCAGCCTGTGGTCATCGCCCACCGGGGCGCCTCGGCGCAGGCGCCCGAGAACACCCTCGCCGCCGTCGACAAGGCGGCCGAGCTGGGCATCCAGTGGGTTGAGAACGATGTGCAGCGGACCAAGGACGGCGAGCTCGTGGTGATCCACGACGACAGCCTGCAGCGCACCACCGACGTGGAGGAGGTCTTCCCCGACCGCGCGCCCTGGAAGGTGAAGGATTTCTCGGCCGCCGAGATCGCACGCCTCGACGCGGGGAGCTGGTTCGCCCCCTCCTACGCGGGCGCGCGCGTGCCGACGCTCAAGGAGTACCTGCGTCGAGTAGAGCACCATCACCAGAAGCTCCTTCTCGAGATCAAGAAGCCGGAGCTGTATCCGGGAATCGAGCAGCAGACGCTCAAGCTCCTCGGCAACGAAGGCTGGCTCGATCGTGAGCACCTCACGGGCCGGCTGATCGTGCAGAGCTTCAGCGCGGACAGTGTGCGGACGGTGCACGAACTGAAGCCCGCCGTCAGGACGGGTTTCCTCGGGACACCGTCCATGGCGGAGGTTTCCGGGTACGCGCGCTTCGTCGACCAGATCAACCCGTCGTACGGCACCCTCTCGGCCCGCTATGTCTCCGCCGTCCACGGCGTCACCGGCGCCCACGGCAGGCCGCTGGAGGTCTTCACCTGGACCGTGGACGACGCGGCCACCGCCCGGCGGGTCGCCAGGTACGGCGTCGACGGCATCATCACCAACAAGCCCGACGTGGTGCGCGAGGCGCTCGGCGGGGAGTGACGGGTCCCGGGGCCGGTCGCCGGTCATTGTCAGTGGCGGGTCGTACGGTGGGCGCATGGACAGCCATGGGCAGGACGAGCAGCAGGTCGTGTGGACCGTCGTCGACAGCGACATCGGTCCGCTGCTGCTGGCCGCGACGACCGAGGGCCTGGTCAACGTCGTGTTCCACGCCACGGACGCGGTGCGTGACAGGGCGCTCGACCGGCTGGCGTCCCGGCTGGGCGCCGAGCCGGTCGAGGCACCCGGCTCTCCTCTGCTGGCCGAGGCGATACGTCAGGTGGAGGCCTACTTCGCGGGTGAGCGGCGGGACTTCCGGCTGCCGCTGGACTGGTCTTTGATCTCGGGTTTCAGCCGTCAGGTGCTGCGCGAGCTGGCGTCCGGCGTGCCCTACGGCACGGTGGTCGGTTACGGCGATCTGGCCGACCGGGTCGGACAGCCGGGCGCGGCCCAGGCGGTGGGCATGGCGATGGGCTCCAATCCGCTGCCGGTGGTCGTGCCCTGCCACCGGGTCGTCGAGAGCGACGGCGGCATCGGCGGGTTCGGCGGCGGTCTGGAGACCAAGCGGAGGCTGCTGGCGCTGGAGGGCGTGCTGCCCGAGCCTCTGTTCTGAGGCCCGGGCCCCCTCACGCGTAGTGACGTGCCTCCAGGACGTTGCCGTCCGGATCGCGGAAGTAGAAGCTGCGGGGTGCCTTGCCGCGTGCGCCGAAGGAGTCGCGGGAGATGTCCGAGACAGGGACCGAGCGCTCCTCCAGGCGTGTGCGCAGTGCGTCGAAGTCGTGCTCCGACAGTGCCAGGCAGACGTGGTTGACAGGGTGGCCCGCGCTTCCCGCGGCGTCGGGGAGCATGTTCATGCGTTCGGCCATGCTGAGAGGTGCGAGGTCGAAGATGGTCTCGTCATTGAGGCGTACGGAAGGGAAGGACACCTCGCCCGCGGCGAACTCGGTGACCCTCAGGGGCTCCAGGCCCACCGCCTTCTCGTAGAAGTCGGCGGCGGCGACCGGGTCGCGCACCCACAGGACGACGTGATCGAGACGTGTCGTGTTGTCCGTCATGTTCCCCAGGCTGGTGTCGTCCCTCACCGGCCGCAAGGGTTTGACGGGGCCCGCCGCCCGCCAGAGATGAGGGAAGACCGACAGACAGGAGGCAGGCGCGTGACGCTGGTGGTGTCCGAAGAGGTGCGGGAGGCGGTCCACGCGCGCCGGCCCGTGGTGGCCCTGGAGTCCACGATCATCGCGCACGGGCTGCCGCGGCCGCGCAATCTGCAGGTGGCGCTCGAGCTGGAGGAGGCCGTACGGCAGGAGGGCGCCGTCCCGGCGACGATCGCCGTGCTGGACGGGCGGCCTCGGGTCGGCCTGGACAAGGAGCAGCTGGAGCGGGTCGCCAACGAGGACGGGATCCGCAAGCTGGGCCATCGCGACCTGGCCCTCGCCGTTGCCTCCGGGGCGAGCGGGGCGACCACGGTCTCCGCGACCGCGCTGCTGGCGGCGCTGGCCGGAGTGCGGGTCTTCGCCACCGGCGGGCTCGGCGGGGTGCACCGGCAGTGGACGGTGACGCAGGACGAGTCCGCCGACCTGGGCCTGCTGGCGCGCACGCGGATCACGGTGGTGTGCGCGGGGGTGAAGTCGATCCTGGACGTGCCGGCGACTCTGCAGCGGCTGGAGACACTGGGCGTCGCGGTGGCCGGGTACGGCACGGACCGCTTCCCCGGCTTCTACCTCTCCGACTCGGGACACCCGGTGGACTGGACCCTGGACAGCCCGCAGCAGGTGGCGGAGGTCATGCGGGCCCAGGACGCGCTCGGTGTCCCGGACTCGGCGCTGATCGTGGCCAACCCCGTTCCGGAGGCGGAGCAACTGGATCCCGGGCTGCACGCACGCGTGCTCGCCGACGCGCTGCGGGCCTGCGAGGAGGAGGGAGTCAGCGGCCAGGCCGTCACACCGTTCCTGCTCGACCATCTGGTGCGGCACACCGACGGTGCCTCGCTGCGGGCCAACCTGGCCGCAGTACGCGGCAACGTACGGCTGGCGGGGCGGATCGCGGCGGCCTGGGCCGGGGCGTGAGCGGCTCGGGGACGCCGGGGCAGGGGGCCGCTTCGACCCGCCGTGGCTCCCCGAGCGGTGCGCTGCTGGTGGTCGGGGACGTGGTGACGGACGTCGTCGCCCGGCATCGAGGGCCTCTGGCCGCGGGTACCGACACGGCCGCTGTGATCCGGACGGTGCCCGGTGGCGCGGGCGCCAATGTGGCCTGCTGGGCTGCCCATTGGGGTTGTGCGGAGGTGCGGCTGCTCGGGCGGGTGGGGAAGGACGCGGCGGATTGGCACGAGCGGGAGCTGGCCGCCGCCGGGGTGCGGTCACGTCTGGTCATCGATCCGCAGGCGCCGACCGGGACGGTGATCTGCCTCGTCGACACGGGCGCTTCGGCAGAGCGGACGTTCCTCACCGACAGCGGTGCCTCGCTGCGTCTCGAGCCCGGTGACTGGTCGGACACCTTGCTCGACGGCGTCGCATGGCTGCATCTGTCCGGCTATCTGCTCTTCTCCGAGCAGAGCCGCGCGCTGGTGGCGCTGGCCCTGGCGTCGGCACGCGCACGTGGGGTGCCGGTGAGTCTGGATCCGGCGTCGGCCGGTTTCCTCGCGGAGTTGGGCGTCGACCGTTTCCTCGCGTCGGTCGAAGGGGTGGAGGTCCTGCTGCCCAGCCAGGACGAGGCGTGCCTGCTGACCGGGTTGCCGGATGCGGCGGACGCGGCGGCGAAACTGAGCCGCCACGTCCCGCTGGTGGTCGCCAAGCAGGGGGCGGACGGGGCCCTGGTGGCCCGCTCCGGGACCGTGCACACGCGGGTGCCCGCCGCACCGGCGAGGCCCTTGGACACCACCGGTGCCGGCGACGCGTTCACGGGCGCGTTCCTCACCGCCCTGCTCGCCGGCGCCGAGCCCGAGGCCGCGGCGGCGGACGGGTGTCTGGCGGGTGCGCGGGCGGTCGAACAGGTGGGCGGCAGGCCTCCGGTGAGCAGCTGACAGCAGGCAGAACGGCGAGCCTGGCCCGCCTTGTCGACCGCCTCCTGGGCGCGGCAGTTCCCCTCATGTCCCCCCCTTGCGTCCCCACGCCGGAATCATCGGAACCGCGGCAAGGTCCATGGTGTCGGAGGGTGGTGAGGGCCTCGGAGCGCGCTCCCGTCCCGGGCTGCCGGTTGTCGAGGAGAGACCCGTCCGTTGGCATCATGCCGCGATCATCCCATTTATCCGAATTGCCGGGAGGGGTCGACGCTCCGGTGCGACGGAAGGTCCGCGACGAGATGGACGACGAGGTGGACGAGGTATCGGGCGCCGGGCGCATCGAGACGGGCGGTCGGCACATGCCGGACGTCAGGCGGCGTGATTCCCGCCACGGGACCGCCACGGGCCCCCACAGGCCAACTCCCGTTGTCCACAGGCCGGAACCAAGCGGAACCCGTGGTTTCCACAGGCTTACCCGCCGCTCACGCGGCCCTGGCACACTGGCGCGACAGGCGCAGGATGCGGCGCGAGGGGATCCGAGCAAGGAGATCCAGATGTCCATGGCAGGGAATCTGCGGAAGGTCACGAGCCTCGGCACGGTCGACGGCCTCCGCAAGGTGGCGCGGCTGGCCCGGCGGCGCAGGCGTGTCGACCTGAGCCACCCCGCGCGATCCCCGCTGGGCTCCTCGGTGGTGAACTGCGTGGCGTACGAGGAAGGGGGCCGCGTCCCCGTAGGCGGCGACCTGGTCGACACGGTGGAGCGGGTGCGCAAGAGCGGTGACGGCTTCGTCTGGCTCGGTCTCCACGAGCCGACGAACCAGGAGTTCGCCGGCATCGCCGAGCTGTTCGACCTGCATCCGCTGGCCGTCGAGGACGCGATCGAGGCACATCAGCGCCCGAAGGTCGAGCGGTACGGGGAGACGCTGTTCGCGGTGTTCAAGACGGTCTGCTACGTCGAGCACGAGGAACTCACGGCCACGAGCGAGGTGGTGAACACCGGCGAGATCATGGTGTTCGTCGGCCAGGACTTCGTGATCAGTGTGCGGCACGGACGGCACGGTTCGCTGGGCCCGCTGCGCGAGGAGCTGGAGGCGGAGCCCGGCCAGCTCGCCAAGGGGCCGTCCGCGGTGCTGCATGCGATCGCGGACCATGTGGTCGACGACTACCTCAACGTCATCGACTCGGTACAGGCCGACATCGAGCACGTCGAGACGGATGTCTTCGCGGAGAACGGCGCGCGAGCCGATCCCGGCCGCATCTATCAGCTCAAGCGTGAACTCCTGGAGCTGAAGCGTGCGGTGGTCCCACTCGGCCGTCCGCTCGCGGATCTCGCCAACCGGCCGATCCGGGCGGTGGAACCGGAGATACAGGCCTACTTCCGCGACGTGTCCGACCACCTGCAGCGGGCCACGGAGCAGATAGCCGCCTTCGACGAGCTGCTCAACTCGATCCTGCAGGCCCACCTCGCCCAGGTGACGGTCGCGCAGAACGAGGACATGCGGAAGATCACGGCATGGGCCGCGATCGTCGCGGTGCCGACGATGGTCTGCGGGCTCTACGGAATGAACTTCGACCACATGCCGGAGCTCCACTGGCGATACGGCTACGGCATGGTCATCGGCGTCATATCCCTCGTCTGCCTGGTGCTCTACCGCGGTTTCCGGCGCAACGGCTGGCTCTGAGCGGGCCCGTGATGCGCGCCGGGCGGGGCCGCGGTGCCGGCGGGGCGGGGCATCGGGTCAGCGTGCCGTGCTCCTGGCGTAGACCCGCTCGGCCCAGGCGCCGATCTGGTCCTCCGTCAGATGCTGGGCCAGGTCGGCCTCGCTGATCATGCCGACCAGGCGCTTGTTCTCGATGACGGGCAGACGGCGGATCTGGTGGTCCTCCATCTCCTGGAGCACCTCGCTGACATCGGCGCCGGCGTCGATCCAGCGCGGCGTGCCCTTGGCCATCTCGCCCGCCGTGACCTTGGCCGGGTCGTGACCCATGGCCACACAGCCGACCACGATGTCCCGGTCGGTGAGGATGCCGCAGAGCCGTTCGTTCGCGTCGCTGATGGGCAGGGCTCCGACGTTGAGCTCGCGCATCAGCTGGGCGGCACGGTCCAGAGTCTCGTGGGCGGGGATCCACTGGGCACCACGGTGCATGATTTCTCCGGCGGTGGTCATGGGGTACCTCCCGGTGCCGGACGGCCGGCGCGGCGCAGGACACACCGCTAGTCCCGGCGCCCTACATTCTCGCCGGGTCGCGCAGCGCACGCACCCGGAACCCCCGGCAGCCGGAGCGGGCACGGGGAGGCGCTCACGGAAAGGATTGATCACATACTCCGCTCAGCCGTTCCAGGCCGGGCGGCGCGGATCGTCGGCGCGTACCAGGACGTCGGCCGTGCCGGCGGGATCGGTCTCGTGCTCGTAGCGCTCGAACGCGGGGAGGGTCCAGTGCTCGGGCTCGGGCGTACGGCGGCGCAGGGCGCCCGGCGACAGGAGGAGGTGAACCGTCAGATCGAAGGGGAACCAGTGGCGCAGGAGAAGGGGACCGTGCAGCAACAGGAGGCCACCGGGAGGGAGTTGGACATACGGGCTGCGGGTGGCGCGGTCGGTGACCGGGTCCAGGAGATCGGGCAGGATGCGCCCGTCGCCGCCGGGTTCGAGGGGGCCGAAGACCTCGCGCCACAGTGCGCCGGTGTCGAACCAGCCGTCGTAGTAGGCGTCCACGTCCTGGTGGCCGTGCTCCAGCCGGAGGGAGGCGGGGCGCAGGAAGCCCTCCGTGCCGACGACCAGCGACGGGCGGCCGCGCATGCGCAGCGCCTCGTGGACGCGCTCGGCGAGGTCTCCGGGCCGGGCCGCCGGGGCGCCGTCGAAGGCGATCCGCGGCCAGGGACCACCGTCGGCCGGCTCCAGGTCGAGCAGGCGTTCGGCGAGGCGGTCGCCGAGCCGGTCCCAGGTGATCGCTTCGAGTCGCACAGGGCCATGATGCCGCGCGCTGCCGAAAGCACCGATGGCCGGGCGCCGGGCTCCCGGTGCGGTCGGCGGCGGACAGTCGCGAGTGAGCCCATGCGCGGGGAGACGGGTGAGGTGAGGTGAGGTGCGGTACGAGGTCGGCGGTACGGCGTAAATCCCAGGGGTCCGCGGGCATGAAGCGGACATGGCGGATCAGGAAGCGGATATGACGGACAAGGCAGTGCCCGTGACTCCTTCGTCCCTTACCGGACTCGTCGCCATCCAGCCCCTGAAGAAGAAACGCTGTGCCGCGTGCCGGCGGGGACCACTGTCGCTGCTGGTCCTGGAGGAGGGCGTGCCACGGTGCCTCGACTGTGCCGACCTCGGGCACCTGGTGTTCCTGCCGCGCGGGGACACCGCGCTGACCCGCAGGGCGCGCGAGGAGAGCACGCTGTCGGTGATCGTCATGCGGTTCAACCGGCGCAAGAGCCGGTACGAGCGTCAGGGCGTCCTCGTCGAGGAGGAGGGGCTCACCAGGGCCGAGGAGCGGTGTCTGGCGGACGCGGAGGCCCGACGGCGGCGCCGGGCGAGGGACGCGCAGCGCAGGGCGGTCGAGGACGACCGGTTCACGGAGGCGTTCGCGGCGGAGATCCTGCGGCTGTTTCCCAGGTGTCCGGCCGAGCGGGCGCGGGCGATCGCGGCGCACGCGTCCGTGCGGGGCAGCGGGCGGGTGGGCCGGAGCGCGGCCGGGCGGGCGCTCACCGAGGGGGCGGTGACATCGGCGGTCGTGGCGGCCGTACGGCATGTGGACACGCCGTACGACCAGCTGCTGATGAACGGGGTGGCGAGGTACGAGGCACGGCGGCGGACAGCGGCGGCGGTGGAGACGGTGCTGCGGGGGTGGCGGGAGGCGGGCTCCTACTTTCCGTAGTCATCGCAGCCGTTCCAGCGACGGCCATGGGCAGTTGGCGGTGCCGGCAGCGGATCGGCGTACGGCACGCCACCCCCCTCCCCCGGCTCGGCTGGCCTCCCATGGCCCGCCCCAGCCTGGACGCTCGCGTATGCGGGTGCGGCGATGGGGCATGGTCCGGGTTCCTGTGCGGACATTCACTGGTGGGGAGCGGTGAGTGGTGAGTCGTGATCAAGGATGGGCTGGGCGCGGGCCCGGTCCGAAGTGGGAGATGAGGGCGACATGATCAATGGGCCGTACTTCGTACTGACGGCGTTGGGAGTGCTCGGGACAGGCCTGGTGGCCGGGGTCTTCTGCGCCTTCTCGACGTTCGTGATGCGAGGACTCGCCGCGCTGCCGCCCGCACAGGGCGTGGCCGCGATGAAGGCGATCAACGTGACGGCCGTACAACCGGCCTTCATGATCGTGTTCCTCGGGTCGGCGCTGTTGTGCGCGGTGATCGCCGTGGTGACGTTGGTGGTCTGGCCGGACGAGGGGGCGGTGGAGTTGCTGCTGGGCAGCGCGCTGTATCTGATCGGCTCGTTCGGCGTGACCGTGCTCGCGAACGTGCCGCGCAACAACGCGCTGCTCAAGCTCGACGCGGGGACACCGGAGGCGGCCGCGTACTGGCCCACGTACGTCAGGGAGTGGACGGCATGGAACCACGTCCGCATGATCGCCTCGGCTGCCGCGGCGGTGCTGTACGTGCTGGGGCTCACGTGACGACGCCCGCGTGGTCGGAAGGCCCCCGGTCAACCCGCCAGAAAGCGCTGTCCCACACTCTGCACCCATGGCCGACGGGACGTATCGTGGCCGAAAGAGTGCCGCCCGAAGATGCACGGCCTGTCGTACGCGTACGCAAGGAAATCGGCCATGGGCGATCCCAAGGGTTTCATGACCACCCCCCGCGAGGACTGGCCCCGCCGGCCCGTCGAGGAGCGGGTGCGGGACTGGAACGAGGTCTATGTCCCCGGGGCGCTGCTGCCCATCATCAACAAACAGGCCGACCGCTGTATGGACTGCGGCATCCCGTTCTGCCACGAGGCCTGTCCGCTGGGCAATCTGATCCCGGAGTGGAACGACCTTGTCTCCCGCGACGACTGGCGGGCGGCGAGCGACCGGCTGCACGCCACCAACAACTTCCCCGAGTTCACGGGTCGGCTGTGTCCGGCGCCGTGCGAGGCGGGTTGTGTGCTCGCCATCAACCAGCCGGCGGTCACGATCAAGAACGTCGAGTGCGCGATAGCCGACCGGGCCTGGGAGGAGGGTTTCGCGCCGCCGCGGCCGCCGGAGCGGCTCAGCGGGCGGACGGTCGCGGTCATCGGGTCGGGACCCACCGGACTTGCCGCGGCTCAGCAGCTGACCCGGGCGGGCCACACCGTGGCGGTGTACGAGAAGGACGACCGGCTCGGCGGGCTGATGCGGTACGGCATCCCGGAGTTCAAGATGGAGAAGCACCATCTGGAACGGCGGCTGGAGCAGATGCAGGCCGAGGGGACCAAGTTCCGTACGTCGACGGTGATCGGGCGGGACATCGGGGCAGCGGAGCTGCGGGCGCGCTACGACGCGGTGGTGATCGCGACCGGGGCGACCGCGTGGCGTGAACTTCCCGTTCCGGGGCGTGAGTTGGACGGTATCCATCAGGCCATGGAGTATCTGCCGCTGGCCAACCGGGTGTGCGAGGGAGATCTGGAGGTCTCCCCGCTGTCCGCCGTCGGCAAGCATGTCGTGATCGTCGGTGGCGGCGACACGGGAGCGGACTGTCTCGGCACGGCCGTACGCGAGCGTGCCGCCTCCGTCACACAGCTGGACATCTACGCCCAGCCCGGCGCCGAGCGCGACGAGGACGCCGAGCCCTGGCCGACGTACCCGAAGATCTACCGGCTGTCGGCCGCGCACGAGGAGGCCGGTGCTCTGCGGACCGCGCCGGCGGCGGACGCCGACGCCCGGTTGTTCGCGGCGTCGACGCTCCGCTTCACCGGTGACGCCGACGGACATGTGCGGTCGTTGCACCTCGTCGAGGTGGACGCGCAGCGGCGCCCCGTGCCGGGCACCGGGCGGGCACTCCCGGCCGACCTCGTGCTGCTGGCGCTCGGTTTCTCCGGGCCCGACCGGGCGGACGGCCTCATCGACCAGCTGGAGCTGGCGTTGGAGCCGCGCGGCACGATCGCACGGGATGCCGGATTCGCGACCAACGTCCCGGGCGTGTTCGCCGCCGGGGACGCCGCGCGCGGGCAGTCGCTGATCGTGTGGGCGATCGCGGAGGGGCGGGCGGTGGCAGCCGCCGTCGACCGCCATCTGACGGGGAGTTCACGGCTGCCGGCGCCCATAGGGCCGTATGACCGGCCCATGAGGGTCTAGAGCTGTCCGGCGCGGATCGTGCCGCAGAAGCGGGGTGCCACCGCCGCCGTGAAACCTCGGCAGCCCTACGGCTTGCGCCCCACCGCCCCATACCCGGGAATGACCCCGTCGTCCTGCCCCGGCACGGGCTCCCCCAGCTCCGGATGCCACTCGTGGACCACGGCGACCCCCGGTTCGACCAGTTCCAGTCCGTCGAAGAACCGGGCGAACTCGGCGCGGGAGCGGAGTGCCAGGGTGACGCCCGCGGCCTTCAGTTTCGCGGTTGCCGCCGCCGACTCCTCCGGCGTGAAGTCGGCGGAGGCGTGGGTCATCATCAGGTAGCTGCCGGAGGGCAGTTCGGACAGCAGGCCGGCGACCAGCTCGTGCGCGCCGTCCTCGTCGGAGACGAAGTGCAGCAGCGCGACGAGGGAGAGCGCCACGGGCCGGCTCAGGTCCAGGATCTTCCTGGCCTCCTCGATGATGGTGGCCGGATCCCGCACGTCGGCCTGCAGATACTCGGTCACGCCCTCGGGCGTGCTGCGCAGCAGGGCCGCCGCGTGGGCCAGCACGATCGGGTCGTTGTCGCAGTAGACCACGCGCGCGTCGGGCGCGACGGCCTGGGCGACCTGGTGCAGGTTCGGCTCGGTCGGGATGCCGGTGCCGATGTCCAGGAACTGCCGTACGCCGTTTCCGGCCAGCCAGCGGGTGGCCCGGTGCATGAAGGCGCGGTTGACGCGCGCCATGACCGGCACGCGCGGGTCGAGGGCCAGCATCTGCTTGCCCATCTCCTCGTCGACCGGGTAGTTGTCCTTGCCGCCGAGGTACCAGTCGTACATGCGCGCGGGATGCGGCTTGCTGGTGTCGATCTGGATGGCGCCGGTGGGGTCCTGCCCGGTCATGAGGCACTCCGTAAGCGTCGAATGCGGTAAGTGATCAATTCACTAATCAAATCAGTACTCTTAATCAGTCAGGTCGGTTCAGGACAGCAGAAAGTCCGCCTCCCCCGCCTTCGCGCCCTCGATGAACGCGGTCATCTCGTCGGAGGTGTAGATCAGCGCCGGTCCGTCGGGGTCGGTGGACTGCCGGACCGCTATCCGGCCGTCGGCCAGCTTCATCGCCTCCAGGCAGTTGCCCCCGTTGCCGCCGCTCCACGGCTTGTGCCAGCCCTCGCTGCCCAACTCCCGGGCGGGCATGCCGTTGTAGATCCGCTCGGTGCGGATCCGCGGCCTGGGCTGGGACGTGCTGCGATCCATTCACAACTCCTTGCGGAGATCCCTGAGGATCTCCTTCGTGCGATGTGCCGTGGCGGCCTGCGCCGCCATGCGGTCCATGACCTCGAGGTGGGTCGCCACCTCGGCGCGCGCGTCGAGATAGACGGCGCCGGTCAGGTACTCGCTGTAGACCATGTCCGGCAGTTCGGGCATGGCGAATCGGAACAGCACGAAGGGCCCGTACGTGCCGGGGTGCGGACCCGTGGCGAACGGGACGACCTGCAACGTCACGTTGGGCAGCTTCGTGGCCTCGAGCAGCTTGTCGATCTGCGCACGCATCACCTCCGGACCGCCGACCGGGCGCTGGAGCGCGGTCTCGTCCATCACGACCCACAGCCGGGGCGCGTTCTGACGGGTGAGCAGTTCCTGGCGTTGCATGCGCAGGTCGACATGGCGCTCGATGTCCTCGGGCCGGGTCTGGCCGACGGCGCCCGACCTCAGCACACCGCGCGCGTAGTCCTCGGTCTGCAGGAGGCCGGGCACGAAGTGGGGGTCGTAGCTGCGGATGAGGGCGGCGGCGCCCTCCAGGCTGACGTACATCGAGAACCAGCCGGGCAGGATGTCGTGAAACCGCTGCCACCAGCCGGGTTTGTTGGCCTCCTCGGCCAGTTGCACGAAGGCCTCGGACTCGTCGTCGGGGATGCCGTAGGCCTTGAGGAGCAGTTGGAGGTACGGGATCTTGAGGGCGACCTCGGCCGTCTCCATACGGCGGACGGTGGCGGGGGCGACGCGGAGGATGCGGGCGGCCTCCTCGCGCTTGAGGCCGGCGCGTTCCCGCAGATCCTGCAGGCGTCGGCCGAGGACGACCTGGCCGACCGTCGGCGCGGACCGCGGCTCGCTCACGCTCCACCTCCACTCACGGGAACTGACGACGCCTGGGGCGCTTCCTGACGGCCCGGGCGCGAATCCTGCACAGCCCAGCGGCGCCATTCGAAGATCTATTCGAAGACCGAGGCCGACCTCCGCCGATCCCAACTGGCGCCGCGTCACATGCTGTTGCGAGCAGTGTGCCACGACCCTTCATCGCGTCACACGGCACTCTGCAATTTTCAGAGTGACACTTGCCAAGTGTTCACGCCGGGGCGATAGTGGCAAGCGTGATTCCGTCCGCACCCTTAGGAACAGACGCCGCCGCAGGCCGCTTCGGCCTCGGTTCCGCTTCGGGAGCCGGCCCCCTCAGGGCAGCTGCCGAGCGCCGGTTCCGCTTCGAACTGGCCGCACATCCGGGTTCCCCCGCTCAGGCCAGACGCCTGACGCGTACCCGGCTGACCGGCTGGTCGGTGTGCGAGGACACCTGCGACACGGCCGCCCTGGTGGTGTCGGAGCTGGTCACCAACGCGATCATGCACACCGCGAGCGAGGTCGTCGTCTGCGAGGTGCACGACGGCGACGACGTGGTGCGCATAGCGGTGCGTGACGAGGGGTGCGCTCCGGGCGCTCCGCACCCGTCCCCGCGGCGGCCCGAGGAGGAGCACGGGAGGGGACTGCTCCTCGTCGACTCCCTGTCGCACTCCTGGGGCGCCCAGGAGCACGGCCCCGGCCTGCTGGTCTGGGCAGAGCTGCCGCGCCAGGCCGACGCCCCCCACGACGATCTCGGCTGGGGCGCCCGCCCCAAGCCGGGTCCGTCCGGCGGCTCGGACGAGGAGGACGAGGCGCACCGCGGGGCGCCGGACGCGACGCACCGCGAAACGGGGGCCGAATGGGTCTGACGGCTGCCTCCGGGGGCGGACAGGTGCTCAGTCTGGACACCCTGGTCCGTCTGGGTCGCGGGCTGCGCACCCCGGACACGCCCCGGCGGCTGTCCGTGCCGGACGGTATGACGGCCCCGCTGGGATGCGACGCGGTGGCGGTGCCCGCTCGCTTCGGACCCCTCGTACTGCCCCGGCTGCCCCGTGTGGGGTGCATCTACGCCGACGAGGCGCACTGGTGGTGGCTGGTTCCGTCCGACTCCGACTACGCCCTGGAATGGCCCGCCCCCGCGCGGTACGCCACCGGCGCGCTCGTCCCGGAGACCCCGCGCCTCATCCACCGCCCGGAAGGCACGTTCCCCTACACGCCGCCGATCCCGCTCTATCTGGCGCTGTGCCGGATCATGGGCACGACGCCGACGTGGTCACGGGCGGTCAGCGCCTGAGGCGCCCGCCCGAGGGCGAGCCGGCCGACTCACTCGGTACCGTCGCCACCCCGGACGATCACCAGGAACGTGTCCGTCGCGAGGTCCATGACGACCTCGGCGGGCAGGCCCTCCAGCCGGCGCGCCTGCGCGAACTCCTCCGCCGGCCACGAGCCCCGCGGCCCGCCTGCGGGAAAGCGTTCGAGCACCCTTCGCCCGTTCACCATCTCGCACCTCCAGTAAGCGTCGTACTTGTTGGAGTTAACGCCTTACAGAGGTGAATCGCCTCGGGAAGTGACGGGACTGAGACGTAGTTGACACGCGTTCACGTTGGAATGTGAGGAGCGTCTCTCCGCTTCCGGGTTTGCCGCTACGCTCCGCTTCACTCCTCGTACTCGTCGTGATACCGGATCCGTTCACTGCCCGCAGGCGCCCCGAGGGCCGACGCCCGCCCCTTGGGCTCCTCCCACTCCTCCTGCCGGCCCAGGGCGGTGAGGTCCAGGAAGCTGGTGGTGGAGCCGAGCCCGTCCAGGCCGCGCTCGTACGTGGAGTAGGTGTGGAAGACGCGGTCGCGGACCCGCAGGAAACAGCTCACGCCCGGCCGTTCGACGAGTTCCCCGGCACGTTCCAGGGTCACCTCGAAGTCATGGTTGAAGTCGCTGCCGTACGACGAGTACCAGGGCAGCGTCCAGCCCATCCGCGCCTTGAACGGCAGGATCTTCGTGTACGGCGCTCTGGACACGGCCGCCAACGACGTCCCGCGCGCGTGCAGGTGCGCGAGATGCCCGACCTGGTCGAGGAACGCCGAGCAGCTGCGGCAGCCGGCGTCCCATTCGGGCGCGAACATGAAGTGGTGGACGACGAGCTGATCGCGATCCGCGAAGAGGTCGAGCAGGGTGGCCTTGCCGTCACCGCCCTCGAACACGTACTCCGTGTCGACCTCGACCATGGGCAGCCGACGCCGCTCGGCATTGAGCGCATCACGCGCGCGTGTCACCGCCTTCTCCCTGACCAGCAGTTCCTGCCGCGCCTTGCGCCACTCCTCACGCGAGGCGATCTCCGGAAGCGACATGGTCCCTCCTGTGCAATGGTCCCGTTGCGGTTGGTGACCGTTGGGCGGGGCGGAACTCATCGCGGTTCCGGAAGATTTTCTGGGACCTAGGTGTCGTACTCCTGGATGCGCTTGCCGTGGCTCCGGTCCAGGAGCGCGGGCATCCGCTGCCCCAACTCCCTCACCACCGCGGGCACATCGATCGTCAGCAACTCCCGGTCGCGCATCAGGACCCGCCCGTCCACGATGGTCGTGCGGACGTCGGAGGAGCGGGCGCTGTGCACCAGGGTGGCGGCGAGGTCGTGGACGGGCTGGGTGTGCGGGCCGCTGAGGTCGACCAGGACGATGTCGGCCCGCCGCCCCGGTGCGATACGGCCGACGGTGTCACCGAGTCCGACCGCGCGGGCGCTCTGCAGTGTGGCGTGGTGCAGGGCCTGGCGTGCCGTCAGCCAGCGGGGGTCGCCCTCGGTCGACTTCTGGATGAGGGCGGTGAGCGCCATCGACTCCCACACATCGAGGGAGTTGTTGGAGGCGGCGCCGTCGGTGGCGAGTCCGACGGGGATGCCGATGGCGCGCAGAGCGCGTACGGGGGTGGTGGTGGGCCAGGCGAACTTGAGGTAGCCGCGGGGTGCGGTGGCGACGGCGACACGGCCCGTGGCGTTCCGGAGCACGGGCAGGTCGCGGTCGAGGATGCCGGTGCCGTGGGCGATGAGGACGTCGACGTCGAGGAGCCCGGTCCGTTCCAGGACCTCGATGGGGGTGACGCCGTGGCGGGCGAGGCTGGTGTCGGCCTGGTCGCGGTTCTCGGAGGCGTGGATGTGGACGGGGAGGCCGTGCTCGCGGGCGAGTTCGGCGGTGGCGGCCAGGTCGGCGTCGTCGACGGTGTAGGGGGCGTGCGGGGCGAGGGCGGTGGTGATACGGCCGTCGGCGCCGCCCCGATGCCGTAGCGCGAACTCCAGTGATTTCTCCCGCCCTTGGGGCCCCTGGGAGGAGAAGTAGGCCTCGCCGAGGTGCGCCCGCATCCCGCACTCCTCGACCACCGCGGCGACCGAGTCCATGGCGAAGTAGTGGTCCGCGAAGCAGGTGACGCCGGCCCGGATCATCTCGGCGCAGGCGAGCCGCGCGCCCAACTCGACGTCCTTCTCGGTGAGGTTGGACTCGACGGGCCAGACGACGTCGTTGAACCATTCCTCGGTGGGCAGGTCCTCGGCGACTCCGCGCAGGGCGACCATCGGGGCATGGGTATGGCAGTTGACGAGCCCGGGCATGGCGACCTGCCCGCGGGCGTCGAGGCGTTCGCGCGCCGCCAGGCCCTCGGCTTCGGCGGCGCCGATGACGGCCTCGACGACTCGGTCCCGTACGACGACGGCGGCGTCCTCCTCGAACCCGATCCGCTCCTGATCGTCGTGCACGAGGACGGTGCATCCGGTGATGATGAGATCAGCTTCCGCGGGAGAAGGCGTCATGGGGCCAACGTACGACGGTGTCGTGCCGGGACGTGAGCCGAACCGCGCATCCCCGGCGTCGCGACCGTGTCGCGGGGCGGGGCGGACCCGGGCCGGGCGGGGGACGGAGGCCGGGGACAGCCCTCGTGGTCCGGGCCCTACACGGCGATGGGCAGGTCGGGCAGTCCCAGCCCCACGCGATCACGCCGCTTGGCGAGTTCATCGAGGAGCTCGGTGAGCTGATCGGCGTGCCGGGGGGTGAGCCGGCCGGCGTCGTCGAGGTGGACGGCACACGCGGTGGTCGTGTCGACGAGCCGTTCGAGGACGGCGACGATCTCGTCCGCGCCTTCCGAGTGCCGGGCGAGCGCGGGGAGTTCGGCGGCGGCGAGGGCGATGGCGGCACGAGCCTCGGCGAGGGCCCGGTAGGCCTCGCGGCGGAGGGTCCAGCGGACGGCGCGGGTGTCGGAGTCGGCGTCGGGCTCGTGCAGAACGTGGGCGAGGTACGCCTGAGCCGCGCCGCCCGCCGCAGCGAGCCGGGCCCGCACACCCCCGCCCCGCTGTCCCGGCACCGGCAGATGCCCGACGATCAGCACGATCGCGCAGGCCAGCAGCGTCTCCCCGATCCGGCTGACGGAGGCCTGCGGCTCGCCGCCCACCATCACCAGGGCGAGGACGAGGACGGTCACGACGGCGGTCTGCGCGGCGAAGTGCCGCGTGGCCACGGGAATGAGCGCACCGCTGACGGCGACGAGCGCGATGAGCCCCTCGGGCCGGGGCAGGACGGCGGCGAAGCCCGCGAAGACGAGGGCCCCCAGAACGGTCCCCGCGGCCCGGTTCAGCACACGCGAGGCGAGCGGCCCGAGGTCGGGCTTGACGAGGAAGACGGCGGTGGCGGGAAGCCAGTACCAGTGCTCGTGCTGCCCGTACCACTGGGCGTGATGCAGGGCCTGGGCGACAGCGGCGCTGGCCCCGAAGCAGAGGCCGACACGCAGCCCGTACTCCCGCCCGCCGGCTCCGAAGACGGTGCGAAGCAGAGCCCCGGCCGTACGCCTCCGGGTGTGCAGGTCGGCCCCCTTGCCCCGGTCGAAGGCCTCGGCGGCGTGCAGCAGGGCGTCGTCGAGAGCGCGCAGGGCGGGGGCGTTCCGGTTGGGCGCGGGCAGCGGCCCGGTGTGCGTGCTGCCGCGTACGGCGGCGGCGAGTCGCCGGGGCCCTTCGGAGGCCCGCTCGGAGAGGGTCTCCCCCGCCCACGCGAGCGCGGTGGCGGCCTCGGCGAGGGGAAGGGCAGCGGCGTACTGCGCATGCAGTCGCCGCTCGGCCGCGGAACTGGCGTACCGCCGCAGCCGGGGCCCGGCGAGGGCGTCCTGCGCATGATCGAGGGCGGCGGTGAGGGCGGCACGGCGGGCGGTGGCGTGCGCGGTACCGACGGCGTCGAGAAGCCCGGCGACGGCGTCGTACACGTCGGCCACGGCCTCCCGCTCCCCGTCGAACCGGAAGTCCCCGGCGATCGCCCCGGGCGTCGGCAGCACCAGCCGCAGCCCGAGCAGCCACCCGGCCCCCGCGAGATAGGCGAGAGCCCGCTGCCACCCTTCGTCGGGCAACGGCATCCCGGCCCCGATGGCAGCGGCGACGAGCAGCTGGGTCCCGGCCCCGGAGGCAACGGGCCCCACGGCACTCATGCCGCCGGCGACCAGCCCGACAAGGGTGAGGAGAACGCTCAAGGCCACGACCCCGACATGGTCCCCTGCATACGTCCCGACGAGCATCCCACCGGCTCCCGCGAGCGCAGGCACCCCGAGCCGCCTGACGGAGGCCCGCCGGCTGCCGGGGCGGTCGTTGATACCGGCGAGCATGGCGGCGATGGCGGCTACCACACCGAGGGAGGTGCGGTCGGCGAGCACGGCAACAAGCAGTAACGGCCCGCTGGACAGGGCGCCTCGTACAACCGCGGGCCAGGGCACGGGACCCCGCTGGGCGCGGAGGGCGTGGGCGAGCCAGGGCGGAAGGTGGAACGCGGGGGTGGGGCGGGACACGGGGCTCCTGTCGTCTCGTTGAGGGCGGGGGTGTGCCTTCGGGCGACGGTGGCCGGGCGATGGGTGGGACTCAGTAGGACCCACCGTAGATCGGGGATCCGGAGAAAATGGGGCGCAATCATTTCCCCGAGGTGACACTTGGCCTGGATACCGTGTTCTTTATGTACGCAATCCGGCATGACAGTGCCCCGTGACCGACAGCGCGGTCACGGGGCACTGCAAGGATCACGCCCGGCGGGCAGCGAAGTCGACGAACTCGGTCCAGGCGTTCGGCGTGAGGCGCAGGACGGGGCCGGTCTTGTCCTTCGAGTCGCGGACGTGCAGGACGCCCCTCGCGGCGGCCACCTCGACGCACTCGCCACCATTGCCGGCGCTGTAGCTGCTCTTGAACCAAGCCAGGTCGGCCGTGTCCGGCCCGACCACTTCCCCGCTCATCTCTCTCCCAAAAGCTTCTCGATCAACGCGAGCGATTCAGCCGGTGTGAGCGCCTGCGCCCGGAGGACTCCGTACGCCGCCTCAAGCTCCCGAACCTTCCCACGCTCCGTGTGGACACGGCTGTCCCCTTGGACCTCCGTGTAGGCGATCCTCCGCCCCTCTTTGGTCTCCATCAAGGTGAACGGGCCGGCCAATCCCGCATGTTCCACATGAGAGAGCGGCATCACCTGGATCTCGACGTTGCGTTTCTGCCCAGCCAGGAGGAACTGCTCCAGCTGGCCGCGCCAGACAGCCTCACCGCCGAGCGGACGATGGAGGACGGCCTCCTCGATCACGAAGCTCAGGTGAGGCGCCGGACGCCGGGTGAAGATCTCCTGCCGCGCCAATCGAGCGGCCACCCGCTGTTCAATCACCGCCTCGTCCAACAACGGCCGCCACATGACGCACACGGCCCGGGCGTATTCCTCCGTCTGCAACAGCCCTGGCGCCGCCTGAGTCGCGTACACATGCAACTCAACCGCCTGCGCCTCCAACCGCGCCGCGTCCCGGAAGAAGGCCGGATACTGAGCGCGAGCCACTTCCTCCTTCCCGGCGCTCAACACCCCGCCTGCACCCAGCACTTCGTCCGCCTGGTCGATGAACCTGGGTGGCGGGATCCGCCTCCCCTGCTCGAACGAGGCGATCGTCGACGACGAATACCCGGTCCGCGCCCCCAGCTCCGCCCGATCAAGCCCGGCCCGCTCTCGGCACAGTTTCAGTTGCCGCCCGAACACGGCGAGGATGCCCGCCCCAGCCTCGTACTCGCCGCCACCCTCGGCTTCCACGCCCGGCACCTCCCGTATGCCGCCACCGTTCCAGGACCAACACGCCGCGCAGATGGCCGGTCACGCCTCACCCGTGTACGACTGCACCGCAGCCACGTGGAGCGGCCACCGGTCAGCACATCGCTCCTGTCCAACGCTACGCACAGTCAGTAACTGTTGACCACATGAAGTCAGCGACTCCCCCACAAAGGCACACGGCCCAACAGCCCGCACTCGCACGCGAGTTCGCCATGCAGTTCACCTCCACCCCGCGCGGTGCACGCCTGGCCCGCCGCCTGACCTCCCACCGCCTGCACGACTGGGGCCTTCCCTATGCCTCACCCACCAACGAGATGGTCACCCTGATCACGGCGGAGCTCGCCGCGAACGCCGTCACTCACGGCCACGTCCCCGGCCGCGACTTCCACCTCCACCTCACCTTCAGCGAAGCCGAGAAAGTCATCCGCGTCGAGGTCACCGACACCCGCAGCGAGAGACTCCCCGCGCCGAACGCCCCCGGCACGGACGCCGAATCGGACCCCGGTCTGCTCCTCATCGCAGCCCTCGCGAACGACTGGGGCGTCACCCCTCGCCCGGCGGCACCCGGCAAGACCGTATGGACGGAGTTTCTCCTACCGCACCGCCGCTGAAAGCTCGGCAACCTTTCCGGCCCCGGTGACCACTGATGAGTCGGAAGCCGTGTTCTCCCGAACCACGTAAGGACTCATCCGTGGCATCCCCTTCCCACCGCCGTCCGCTCCGCAAGCGGCGACGCACCGCCCTCGTCTCCACTGTCGCCGTGGCGGCCACCGTGCTCGTCGTCTCGCTGGTCGTGGCTCTCCGCCCCGACCGGGATGCCAATACCGTGCAGGCCACGGCCACGCCCGTCGCCGGCACCCAGGTGAGCGCCTCGCCAACGAAGCCAAAGCCGACGCCGTCCACAGCGTCCCCGACCCCGACGCCCACCGCGACCACCTCGTCGGCGCGGCCGTCGCCCAGGAGCACCCCCAAACCCGCCCAACGCCCGGCTTCCGGCACAGCATCACTGGCGGGACGGATTCAGCCCGAGGTCACCTACCGGGGCGTCGCGACCCACTACGACGCGGGAGACGGCGACGGCGCCTGCCTGTACGGCCCGAGCCCCGACCTCATGGTCGCGGCGATGAACCACACGGACTACGAGTCGTCCAAGGCGTGCGGGGCGTACGTGCTGGTCCGTGCGGTCGGCGGCGCCTCCGTAACGGTCCGGATCACCAACGAATGCCCGCTGCCCTGTGCGCCCGGGCAACTCGACCTCAGCAAACAGGCCTTCGCCAAACTCGCCGACCTCTCCGCCGGCCGGATTCCGATCACCTGGAGCCTGCTGAGCCTCAGCACATCCGACACGGTCTCGATCCGGTACAAGACCGGGTCCAGCCGCCACTGGTGCGGCATCCAGGCGATCGGCCACCGCAACCCGCTGGCCCGGCTGGAGGTCGGCGTCGGCAGCGGCTGGCGTCAGCTCTCCCGTACGGACTACAACTACTTCCTCTCCGCCGACGGCACCGGCTGCGGCGGCCCGCTAAGGCTCACCGACATCTACGGAGAACAACTGACCGTCAACGGCGTCGCAATACGCCCGGACGCCGTACAGCCGACCCGGGTCCAGTTCACCCAACACTGATCAGTAGACGATGGCCACGACCTTGCACGCAGCTTCGGCAAGTCGGCGCTCTCCCTGGACGCGGGCTCGGCCGAGGGCAGTGGCGGGCTCGATGCCACGTGTGCACAGGCGCCAGGCGGTCTCTGTATCCAGGAGTACCGCTGCGGTCGGCCTGCCGCTGGGCGGCTCGGCCAGTGACCAGCGGTCCGCAGTGGCGGTGGCGGTCCACCTGCCGCCGGCCGGCCCCTCGGCGATCACTTCGATTTGGGCCCCGGCAGGTGCTGTCGTATGCCGCAGAGTGTGGGGCAGGGCCCGCATGAAGGTGTCCAGGACCGTGGACAAGGCGTGCGGTTCCGGGTCGGTGTCGCGGCCGATGGCATGGCGGATCTGCTGCCGGTGTGTCCAGTGCTCGGTGAACTCCCGGGCGATGTCCAGCCATCCTGGCGCCGGGTCGGCTCCTGCCCACGACACGCCCAGGGCGGGCGCTTCGAGGTCGGCGGTGGCGAATCGCTGGGCGAGTTGGGTCCCGGCCTCTTCCAGGGCACCGATGAGCGAGGCGGGGCTGTCGTCGGCGTGGAGGTCGACCCATTCCTGATTGGTGCGGTGGATGAACGCCTCCAGCGTCTCTCCAGGCGTGAAGGCACGCCGGTATCCGCCTGGGGTGCGACCGAGGCGTCCGCAGTAGTCGCCGAGGATGTGGGCGGCGAGGTCATGCACGGTCCAGCGCGGGAGTGCCGTTCTGCTCCAGTCAGCGGGCCGCAGGCCACGCAAGGTGTCGAGGAGTGCTCCCAGCTCCGAACCGAACAACGGGCGAGCGTCGATCGGGTCGCCCAGCCAGGAAGTGGTCATCGGCGGGCCACCTCCACGGCCCGGCCGAGGAGCATCTCGGCCTCGGTGACCGACCGGGCGAGCGCCTCCGGATCGCGCGTCAGATTCCCCACCAGTACGTCGACTTCCTGCAGCCCGGCCCGCTCGACGAGGCCCTTCTCGTTGGTGACCCACTCCCCGCGCGCCGCCAGCACCGCATGTGCCGTCTGCGCCGCGGCCAGGGCGATCGCGCCCGCGACCTGGGTGAGGTCGCCCTTGGGTGCGTGTCCCGCCTTCGCGTACGCAAGGGTGGCCGCGGCCATGCCGTACCACCGTGCCGGGGCGTTCTCGCGCAGCGCCGACGGATAGGCTGCGGGGCGCGGCAACTCGCCCCGCAGCACCTTGTTGACGGCGAGTTCGGCGACGAGCAGGTATGTCGGAATGCCCGCCAGGTGGAACATCAGCGGTTCGACACGGAAGCGCCCCGCCTCCGCCTCCGCCAACTCGTGCTCCACGACGTCGAGATCCCGATAGTGGACGTCCACGCGCCTGCCCTCGATCGTCAGCCAGGCGCCGCCGTTGAATACGCCGCCGCCCCAAGCCCCGATCTCGGTGACCTCGCCCTCCCAGCCGACCGCGCGCAGGCCGGCGGGGTCGAAGGCGTCCCGGTAATAGATGGCCAGATCCCAGTCGCTCTCGGGACGTTCCGTGCCCTGGGCGCGCGAGCCGCCGAGGGCGACTGCCTGGACCGTGGGGAGAGCGGCCAGGCGGTCGGCGGTGGTGTTGAGGAAGGTGGCGTCGTCACGGGAGGGCATGTGTGCAGCGTATGTAGCTGTGTGCCATGGCTCCACACGATTACGCAGTCGCCGCCCGCCCCGGGACTCTGGGCCTCACCCCGTCGCCGCCCCTCCGAAGTCCGCCCCTGGAATACCGCCCCGTCTCTCCACGATCCGCAGCAACGGCTCCCGTAGGGCAGCCAGGTGGTGGTGAAGGGGCGGATGGTGTTGTTGATGAGATGCATGCGAGGGTCTGGACTGTAGGTGCGCCGGTCTCCGAACCGCGCTCTAGACCGATGCTGTACGTGTGCAACGTGCCCCGCGTGAAGTGGATCAACGACTCAGCGAGGTCAGTGCCTCGCGCAGGCTTCCCGCCCCCGGAGGGGTCCTGACGGTTCCGGCGGTTGAGTACGCCTCTGACCGCCGACGGTTGACCCTGACGGCCTGACGTCTCGCGCCGACCTCCGGAGTCGCCGCGAGGGCGATTGTCAGTGGTGCGCGTTACCAATGAACTCGTCACTCAGCGTAACGATGACGGGGGAAGCAGTGATGACGACGCACGAGAAGGATCACAAGGGTCAAGAGGCCCACGCCGGCCAAGACCCGCAGCCGACCTGCGCCTACCTGTCCGTCGCCGGACTGCGGGCTCGCGGCTGGACTCCCGGCATGGTGCGGCAACTGCTCGGCGAACCCGATCAACTGCGCACCAATCCGTACTTCCGCTCCGCCCCGCAGACCCGCCTCTACCGCACCGAGCGCGCCGAAGCCGCGGAGCGGAGTGAGGAGTTCCGGGCCGCTTCGGCCGCTGCCGCGCGACGGTCCGCCGCAGCGCGGGCTGCCGCTCTGCGCAGGCGGCGGGAGGTGTTGGCGCGGATCGCGGCGGAACCCATCGATGTGCCGCGGCTCGCCCCGCACACGCTGGCAACGCTGGCGGTCGAGCACCGCAATCGCCGGGACGAGGAGCGGGCGTTGTGGCGATGGGGGCACGTGGCGGATCCGGCCACGGTGGAGAGCGCCGAGCCCGGCGCGCTCGACCGCTGGAAGGTCAACTACCTGCGCCATCGGCTGACTCGCTACGACGAGATCCTCGACGAGTTGTTCGGGCGCATCGGACGCGCGGCTGTGGAGGATCTGCTGCGGCGCAGGGTCTACGCGGCCATCTCCAAGGCGTACCCGGACCTTGCACAGGAGTGCGAACGCCAGCTGCGTGAACGGGAGTGCGGTCCATCGCCCGGATGACATCCCCGGGTGAAGCTCCGAGGGCGCCGGGCCGGCAAGTTGCCACATCCCTACGCTCCGGGCCCATGAAGGATGATCAAGTCGCCCGTGTGCACGAACGCCTCGCAGCCCGCGCCGAGTTGTGTCCTGTCGCCTTCGATGAAGGCCGTCGGTTCGAGCTCTGGGACCTCGCCTCACTCGCCGAAGGTGCCCTCGGCGAGTGCGTCGACCCGGAGTCGCTCACCGTGTCGAGCGAGAAGCGGTGGCGGCTCCGGCTGGGCTCGGACGGGCGTGAGCACAGACACGACGACGACCTCCGCAGGAGGTACTGGATCTGCTCGCCGGGCGGCGGGCCCATGGGGACCATCGCCGTCGACACCTGGCCCGTGGGCGTGGGCGCGGTGCGCATCTCGTCGCTGTACGTCCATCCCGTCGCCCGCCGGCAAGGACTCGCCTCGGCCGCACTGGACATGGTGTACGACACCTGCCGCGCCGAAGGGCTGCACGGGTTCCGTCTGGACACGTACTGGACCTGGCAGCCGACGGTCCGCTACTACCTCGGCCGAGGGCTGTGGGTCACCTCGTGGAAGCATGCGCTGGGGCTCGCCCGGCTGTCGTATCTGCCTCGGTACGAGGTCCGGGAGAACGAGGAGGGTGAGGTGACGTTCCTGGTGGCCGACACCGAGGGGCAGTTGGTCCCGCTCCTCGTCGCCGGAAGCGACCGTGGGCAGCTGCGCCTGCGCGAGACCGAGCGGTACCGGCGTATGAGGGAAGAGCGGGATGTCGTACGGGTGTATGCGCGCTCGACTCTGGCGTTGCATCTGGCCGTGCGCGGGCGGCCGTTGGTGCGCGGGGCGGAGGAATGGGCCAAGGCCCACTGGTCGTGTGACATCGGGGAGCCGGAGGGGCTCGCGTACAAGATCGGCGTCTTCGAGCGAGTCGCGCGGGAAGGGGGATGGCGGGTGGAGAGTCCGTACGACGGTCTTCCGGCCGTGTGACGCGGGCGCGCGTAAATTCGGATGCGGGATCGGCAACCGGGCTGGAGGATCGGTGAGTTGTGCACAGTCGGCCCTCTCAGGAGCTCCCTTGATCCAGCGCGTCACCGTCCCCGCGCTCCTTCCACCGCCCATCTACTCCCACGCCTCCGGGGCGCGCTCATGACGGTCGTCCTGCGCCGAGCCGAAGCCGCCGACGCGCGCCTCGCGGCCGACGTCTGGCTGCGTTCCTTCGCCGCCGCGCTGCCGACCGTCGTCCGGCCTCGCACCGATGACGAGGTGCGCGCCTACTTCCAAGAGGTCGTGGTGCCCCTCCGGGAGACCTGGGTCGCGGAGTCGGCGGACGGCGTCGTGGGCGTGATGGTGCTCGCCGGGGCCGAGCTGTCCCAGCTGTATCTCCACCCCGACTGGCGCGGCCGCGGCATCGGTGACCGGTTCGTCGCGCTCGCCAAGGAGCGCAGTCCGCAGGGCCTGACGCTGTGGACCTTCCAGGTCAACACGCCCGCCCACCGCTTCTACGAACGCCACGGCTTCGTCGCCGTAGAGCGCACCGACGGCAGCGGGAACGAGGAGCAGGAGCCGGACGTGCGGTACGTGTGGCGGCCGTGAGCTCCCGGTCACCCCACGCCCCGCCCCCACTCCCGCCTCTTCCGCACCGGCCTCGCATAACTCCCCGCCCGGCTCGTGGTCAGCCCCAGCCCGACCAGCGACTCCGCCAACCGCACCGCCGCCCCCACCCCGTCGACGACCGGCACCCCCAGCTTCTCCCCCACCGCCCGCTGCAGCCCCGTCATCCCGGCGCACCCCAGCACCAGTACCTCGGCCCCAGCCGCCCGCGCCCGTTCGGCGGCCGCCAGGAACGCGGCCTCGGTACGGTCGGTGTCGCCGAGGTCGAGGACGCCCAGCCCCGTGCCGACGACGGCGACACAGTTCCGCCCCACCCCTGCCGTCTCCAGGCTGTCCTCGATCTGCCCGCACGACCGCTCCAGCGTGGTGACGACGCCGTACCGCCGGCCCAGCAGGCAGGCCAGATGCGCCGCGGCCTCCGTGATGTCGACGACGGGTACGTCCAGCAGCTCCCGTGCGCCTTCGCGCCCGTGCTCCCCGAAGCCGGCCATGACGACCGCGTCGTACGGCGGTCCCTCGTACGTCCGCAGTGCGTCCAGGACAGCCGCCGCCGACAGGTAGCTGTCGAGCCAGCCCTCCGCGGACTCAGGGCCCCAGGAGGGGGTCAGCCCGGTCACGGTGGTGCCCGGGCCTGCGGCGGCCCGGGCACCTCGTACGATCTCCTCGGTCATCTCCTGCGTGGTGTTGCAGTTGGTGACGACGATCCGCACTCGTTCAGCCCTCCACCACGCTGCGCTCGCGTCGGCACAGGACCGCGTACAGCCCGGCCGCCAGGGCCGTGCCGATGAACCACGAGTACGGCGCCACGTCGCTGAACGTCTTCACCAGCGCGAGCACCGCCGCGACCGCCGCGGCCGGCAGGAACGCCCACAGCGCCTTGGGGTTGACGCCCTTGCGGTAGTAGTAGCGGGAGCCGGGCTCGGCGTTGAACAGTTCGTTCACGTCGACGCGGCCGCGCTTGACCCAGTAGTAGTCGACCATGATGACGCCGAACAGCGGGCCCAGGAAGGCGCCGAGGCCGCCCAGGAAGTAGTTGACGACCGTCGGGTTGGAGAACAGGTTCCAGGGGGTCACGAGCAGCGCCGCGACCGTGCTGATCATGCCGCCGACCTTGAAGGTGATCTTCTGCGGCCAGACGTTGGCGAGGTCGTACGCCGGTGAGACGAAGTTGGCGACGATGTTGACGCCCATGGTGGCGATGGCGAACGTCAGGGCACCCACGACCAGGACCCAGGTGTTGCCGATCTCGGCGACGAGGTAGGCGGGGTCGGTGATCTCCTTGCCGAACACCTCGTACGCGCCCGCGGTGACGACGACCGACAGGATCACGAACGCCGTGGAGTTGACGGGCAGGCCCCAGAAGTTGCCGCGCTTGACGGTGCGGTAGTCGGGTGCGAAGCGGGAGAAGTCGCAGAAGTTGAGCATCAGGGTGCCGTACGTCGCCAGCACCAGGCCGACCGCGCCGAACCACTGGCGCCACTGCTCACCCACCGACACCGGGTGCGGGGTGCTGGTCAGGGAGATGGTCCAGTCGGCCTCGGCCAGGATCCAGACCGCCAGTGCGATCATCACCACCCAGATCGCCGGGCCGCAGAAGTCCTGGAACTTCCGTACGGACTCCATGCCCCGGCTGATGATCATCGCCTGGACCAGCCACAGGGCCACGAACGACACCCAGCCCAGCGCGTCGAGCCCCAGGAACGAGCTGTGCGTCCAGGACTCCAGGCCCGGCCAGGCCGCCAGCAGCATCACGTTGACGGCGACGGAGGCGAGATAGGTCTGGATGCCGTACCACATGATGGCGATGACGGCCCTGATCAGTGCGGGGATGTTGGCGCCCCAGACGCCGAAGCCGATACGGCTGACGACCGGGAAGGGGACGCCGGTGCGCTGGCCGATGCGGCCCATCATGTTCATCCCGACGTAGATGATCACGAAGCCGATGAGCAGCGACGTGAAGATCTGCCAGACGTTCATGCCGAGGAAGAGCAGGCCCGCGGCGAAGGTGTAGTTGCCGAGGTTGTGGACGTCGGACATCCACATGGCGAAGAGGTCGAAGACCTTCCAGTTGCGCTTGCCCGCGGGCGCGAGGTCTTCGTTGGTGAGGCGTGGGTCGGGGACGAACGCTGTCGTGCCGGCGGCTTCGGCACGGTCGGCGAGGGACACGGGGCCTCCAGGGGACGGAAGGGGATACGGCGGCCTTTGTGCGGGTGTGGGGAGCTTGCAGGCGTAGAGGTGAAGCATTTTGGTATACCAAACTGCCGACATGGTCCCGCCGTCAACCGTTCCGACCGATGTCGCTGTTGTTAACGCTGAGTAAAAGACACCCGGGGTCGGCGAAGATGGCCCCATGACGAAGATCGAACCTCTCGGAGCCGTGCGCGAGCGCGTCCTGGCCGCGCTGCGGCAGGACATCATCGCGGGCCGCCTCCGCCCCGGCGACCGGCTGGTCGAGCGCGAGCTGGCCGAGCGGTTCGGGGTCTCGCGTGTGCCGGTCCGCGAAGCGATCCGGGCGTTGGTCGCGGAAGGGTTCGTGCTCTTCGAGACACCGCGGCGCACGGTCGTACGCCGGCTCACCCCGACCGACGTCAAGGAACTGTTCGAGCTCCGCGAGGCGTTGGAGGTCTACGCGGCCGGCCTGGCCGCGTCACGCGCGACGCCCGAGGCACTGGCGGAGCTGCGGGACCTGCTGCGCAGCGCGGCCGACGCCACCGAGGCCGGGGACGCCGAGACCATCACCGACGTCAACACCCGTTTCCACGACCGCATCCTGGCGATGGCGGGCAACAGCCTGCTCATCTCGGTCATGGAACCGGTCGACGGCCGCCTGCGCTGGCTCACCCGGCAGAACGAGGAGTGGCCCCAACTTCTCACCGAACACCGGGAGTTGTACGAATCGATCGCCTCCGGCGACCCGGACCGGGCGCGCGCCCACGCCCTCAGCCACGTACGGGCCAACTACCGCTCGACAGTGCGGCACCTGTTCGGCGAGGCCGAGGAAGCCCCTTAGCGTGCGGCGTACTTGTCCGTCGCCGCCACCAACATCTCCGTCATCCCGGGCGCACCCGCGTTGTGCCCGGCCTCGTCGACCACCACCAGCTCGCTGCCCGGCCAGGCGTGGTGCAGCCGCCAGACGATGCCGAGCAGGTTGCCGAAGTCGAGGGCGCCCTGGACGAGGGTGCCGGGGATGCCCTTCAGCAGATGGGCGTCGCGCAGGACGACCTCGTCGTCGACGCCCTCGCCCAGCAGGTGGTCGTTGCCCCAGTAGTGCGTCACCGTGCGGGCGAAGCCCATGCGGAACGCCGGGTCCTCATAGCGTTCCACCGAACGCGGCGGCGCGGGGATGATCGCCGTCTCCCAGTCGGTCCAGGCACGCGCCGCCCGCTCCCGCACCGCCGGATCGGGGGACTCCAGCAGCCGGTTGTACGCGGCGGCGAGGTTTCCGTCGCGTTCGGCCACGGGCAGTTCGCCCACGAAGCGTTCGAAGGCCTCCGGGAAGATCCGGCCAAGTCCCCTGGTCATCAGGGCCACTTCGGCGTTCGAGCCGGTCGCGACACCGGTCAGCACCAGCTCGGACACCGCACCGGGGTGCGTCTGTGTGTACCGCAGCCCGAGCACCGACCCCCACGACACGCCCCACACCAGCCACCGCTCGATCCCGAGGTGGCGCCGCAGCAGCTCCAGGTCGGCGATGATGTGCGGCGTCGTATTGACGCTCATATCGGTGTCGTACGCGCTCGCCGGCGGCGTCGAACGCCCGCAGCCACGCTGGTCGAGCAGCACGATGCGGTATGCGGCCGGGTCGAAGTAGCGCCGGAAGCTCGGGGAACAGCCGGAGCCGGGCCCGCCGTGCAGCATCACCGCGGGCTTGCCGTGCGGGTTGCCGCAGGTCTCCCAGTAGATGCGGTTGCCGTCACCGACGTCGAGCATGCCGTGGTCGTACGGTTCGATCTCCGGATAGAGGCCCATCGGGGCACCGTAACGTCGCTACGGTGGCCCTGTCCCGTCAATTTCGCGCCGCCAGGCCCGCCGTACGTGCCGCTGTGCGCAGCACGTCCCGCAGCATCTGAGGGGTGAGGCGGCCGGTGAAGGTGTTGCGCTGGCTGACGTGGAAGCAGCCGAAGAGGTCCAGTCCGTCGAGGGCCACTCGCGCGCCGTGCGCGAAGGCCGGCCGGGGCCGTGGCACCGTCCAGCCCGCCTCCGCGAACGCCGGGAGCGCGGCCTGCCAGCCGAAGGCGCCGAGCACGACCACCGCCCGCAGGGTGGGGCGCAGCAGGTGCAGTTCCTGTACGAGCCAGGGGCGGCAGGTGTCCCGTTCCTCGGGGGTGGGTTTGTTGGCGGGCGGGGCGCAGTGGACGGGGGCGGTGACGCGTACGCCGTACAGCTCCAGGCCGTCGTCGGCGGTGCGGGAGGTGGGCTGTGAGGCCAGACCCACGTCGTACAGCGCCTCGTAGAGCACGTCCCCGGACCGGTCGCCGGTGAACATCCGGCCGGTGCGGTTGCCGCCGTGCGCGGCCGGGGCCAGGCCGACGATCAGCAGCCGGGCGTCCGGCGGGCCGAAGCCCGGGACGGGCCGCCCCCAGTACGTCCAGTCGGCGAAGGCGGCGCGCTTGGTACGGGCCACCTCCTCACGCCAGGCGACCAGCCGCGGACACGCCCGGCAGCCCGCGATCCGCTGGTCGAGGGCGCAGAGGCTGCCGACGTCCATGGATCCACCGTAGATCCGGGTGCGCCGGGCGGTCAGCCCAGCTTGCGGCAGTACAACGCGTCCGGCGTCCGTGCCGAGCCCACCCGGCCCGTGTACGCGATCCCGGCCGCGTACTCGTCGTCCGCGCACTGCCCCTTGTAGTGGCCCTGCGCGAAGTCCCCGCCCTTGGGGGCCGAGCCCCTGTTGTCGCCCCGGTCGAACCAGACCGTACGACCGCTCGTGCCGAGCCTGCCGGACGGTGCGGCCGCGCACAGGGCGGCGGAGACGGCGGCGCCGCGGACGCTGTACCCGGTCAGGAACTGACCGTCGGCGCACTGGAGCTTGGTGTACCCGGACGCCCAGTCCTGGCCCGGCCTGACGTGCCGCTCGTCGACGACCACCTCGTGTCCGCCGGCCGGGTCCCCCAGGGGACCGGCGGACACGTCGGAGCACAGGCCGCGGTTGCCGGTGTGGCTGAGGCCGAGGAGGCGCTGCCCGTCGGGGCAGACGGCCTTGCGGGCGCCGGAGTCCCAGTCGGGCAGCGCCCTCATCCGCCGCGACTGGACGACGTCGCCGTGGTCGGGGGCGAGCATCGACCACTCCGTCACGGGGGCGACGCGACCGGTGCGGCCCTGGGCGCCGATGAGCCGGGTCCAGGCGGCGGCCCGCCAGTCGTCGCCGTCGTACAGTCCCATGCGGCTGCCTGCGGAGTCCCAGTGCAGCAGGGCCCAGCCGTTGCCCTTGCGGTTCTCGTGCCAGCCGACGAGCGGCCAGTACGCGAAGTCGGCGTCGGTACGGATCAGGTGATCGACGAAGTTCTCGAACCAGGCGCGCTGCCTGACGCCGGTCTCGTCCCGGCCTCCGATGCCAAACTCGCTGATCCAGACGGGGGCGGTGAAGTGCTGATCCTGTTCGGCGGTCACGAAGAAGGCCTGGCGATTCAGGACGTCGATCAGTTCTGCGGGGCTCAGGTCGCGGTAGCGGGGGTCGCTGGTCTCGCCGGTTCCGGTGGCTCCGCTGTGGTTCGGGCCGGTGTAGTCGTAGAAGTGGGCCGAGTACACGAGCTTGCCGGAGTCGACGAGAGTGTGCGAGAGGCGGCGTACGGGCTCCAGGGTGGGGCGTTCGTGCGCGAAGCCGTCGACGGGGATGCCCGTCCAGTTGATGCCCTCGACGATGATCAGGAGGTCGGGATTCGCCTCCGTCAGGATGCGGTCGCCGACGCGCTGCGCGGCGGCGAACCAGTCGTGGTTGTCGCCGAGCCCCCAGTTGGGGTCGTCCCAGACGTTGCGGCGCACCTCGTTGTAGAGGTCGGCGCCGACGACGCGCTGGTTGTCCTGGTAGCGGCGGGCCATGAACAGCCAGTCGTTCTCCCAGGTCCCGGTGGACTGGCTCGCGTTCCAGCGCTCGTTGCCGTCGACTCCGCAGCACCAGCGGGTGGTGTTGGTGTGGTTGTTGAGGATCACGGCGAGTCCGGCGGCGGTGAGCTCACGGACCACGACGTCGTACACCTGGAGCGGGGTCCTGCCACGCAGGGAGGGGTTGGCGGCGACGGAATCGTCGCTGACGGGACGGCTGTCGTGGATCATCTCGTTGGAGAAGGGCAGCCGGATGCTGTTGATCCCGAGTTCCCGGAAACCGGCGATGATCTCGGCCATGGGGGCGCGATCCAGGCCGAGCGGCATCCGGCCGGAGTTCTCGCCGGCGTGGTGGTTGGCGTCGTCGTCCGTGCTGCCCGAGCCGTTCCAGGTGCCGCTGGCTCCGTGCCAGTTGCCTGAGCGCAGCTTGAAACGGTTGCCGTTCGCGTCGACGATCCAGCGGCCCCGGGTGCTGAGCGGGGGCGTCCAGTCCGGCGCGGCCGTGGCGGACGCGGATTCGGCGGCGGCAGCGGGCTCCCGGGCGACCCGGGGTTCCTCGGTGATCCGGAGTCCCCGCGGGACCGCGGGCTCTTGCGCGACCGCGGGGATGGGCGCCATGAGGAGCACGGCGGTCAGTGCGGCTCTCACGAAGGATCCGCGCACGGTCACCATCCGAGGACGACGTTGTCATGGCAGCGTCATCATGGAGGATGCAGGGCCATTGGTCCAGACGTACTCGTTACTCGCTGACCGGCCACGAAAGGCGTTCGGACACAACCGACCCGGGGACTAAGGTCGAAGCATGGCTTCGGAGCGCACCGGCAAGGACAGAAACGGCAGCAACAGCCGGAAGGACACAGACATCCGCGCGAAGGCCGTCGACCCGACGGCTACGGATCCGACGGCTACGGATCCGACGGCCGGCACGGACCAGCAAGCTGTGGAACCGACGGCCGTGGATGCGAACGCCGTGGATCCGAAGATTGCCGCCGCTGTGGCAGCCGCCGAGGCGGCCGGGCCGGCGAACGGCGAAACCGTCCGCATCGACAGCTGGATCTGGTCCGTGCGGCTGGTGAAGACCCGTTCCCAGGGCGCCACGGCCTGCCGCGGTGGTCATGTGCGCGTGAACGGCGAGCGGGTCAAGCCCGCGCATTCCGTCCGCGTCGGCGACGAGGTGCGCCTGCGGCAGGAGGGCCGGGAGCGGATCGTCGTCGTCAAGCGCCTGATCCGCAAGCGGGTCGGCGCCCCGGTGGCCGTCCAGTGCTACGTCGACAACAGCCCGCCGCCCCCGCCCCGCGAGGCCATCGCTCCGGCCGGCATCCGCGATCGAGGCACCGGCCGACCGACCAAACGGGACCGCCGCGAACTGGAACGCCTACGGGCCCTGCGCGGCCTCGGCGGTCCGGGCGGCCTGGGAGGCCGTCCCGGCGGACGATGACCGAGGACACGCGGCGGGCCGGCGGGGTGAGGCGTACGCCCAACGCGAGGGCCCGACGCGAACCGGAACGCAGGGGGGACTGAGCAGCGCTGCGTTCCGGTGGTCCGAAGAGCACCCGCCCGCACGTCGACTGCCGGCACCGGACACCACTGCCACCGCGAGGTCGACCGCCGTCGCACCACCGGCACCCGCCGCCGCAGGGCCGATCACCACCACGCGACCGACCCCGCCCCCAGGCGCCACTCAGCCCCGTCGGAGCACCACCCGCAGCAGCTCCCCGTTCTGTCGCCGCCGTGCCCAGGCGATCAGGGTGAGCGGCACGAGCAGGATCAGGGGTGTCGCCGCATGCTCGCCGTCGAAGACGGTGAGCTGGACGATGAACGCGCCCACCATCAGCCCGCTCAGCCCGATCGCCGCGACGGACTGCAGCAGAGGCAGCAACAGGCCGACCGCACCGGCTAGTTCGAGTGCGCCGACGGTGTACATCCCGGCACTGCCCCAGCCCATGTCGTCGAAGATCTCGGCGGCCGAAGAGTGGCCGATCAGCTTGGGGAGGGCGCTCGCGGTCGCGAAGAAGAGCGCGAGCACGACCTGGAGGGAACGCAGGGCGATACGGGCGCGACGCCCCCGCGCGGTCTCGGACTCGGCGACGACGATGCCGGACGAGGCGACGGAGGCTGCGGAAGCGGTGGACTCGGACATGAGGGTCTCCCGGGTGAAGCGGTCCGTGATGCTGTCACCTGGGTAGACCCGCCCGCGCTTCGGAACTCATCGCATCCGAGGGAGATCCCTCCGTGCCCTCCCCGCAGCCGCCCCGGCCATCAGTCCGCCGCGACCGCCCTCACCCATATCCGGTCCTCCGTCAGATACTCGTCCACTCTGAGCCCCGCCTCCGCCAGCGCCTCCTCGAACTCCTCCTTCGTCAGCGGCCGGGCCCGGAACGTCTGGGTCCAGGTCGCGTCGGGGAACTCGTACTCCGCGCGGACCGAGTTCGTGCCGTCCCCGAGCGGTTCCGACGACACGATCCGCAGGGTGAAGCCGGAGGCATCGACCCGCTCGCGCGGTACGTTCGTGTGGTAGTCCTCGCCCTCCCGCTGGATCAGCACGCAGCCGCCGTCCGCCAGGTGGCGGACGCAGGTCCGCAGCAGGCCGTGCCGCACCTCCACGTCCCCCGTGTGCACCAGGAACGACGCGAGCAGGACCGCGTCGAACCTCTCGCCCAGGTCGAGTTCCTCGATCGGGCTGCATATCGTGCGGGCACCGCGGACGCGTTCGAGCATGTCGGGGGACTCGTCCACCGCGGTGATCGAGTAGCCGCGCTCCAGCAGCGGGTGCGTCATGCGGCCGACCCCGCAGCCGAGTTCCAGGATGCGCGCACCCGCGGGCACGGCCGCGGCGATGATGTCCGGCTCGGTGCCGACGGGCAGTCGTGAGTAGAGCTCGACTGCGCAGCCGTCCGGGGTGATGGCTCCGGGACCCGTCCCGTGGTGTCCTTCTCGCATTTTCAGCTCCATGCCCGTCCAACGGACCGCATCCGCACGCCCGTTCCCGCCCACCCCGGGTTCACCCGTTCGAGTGGCGAAGGCGGAGCAATGGCGCAGGTGTCGCATCGCAGCCTCGGTCAGTTCGCCGGCGTCCGCGACGTATGAGATGTCGTTGCCTGGCCTCCGCCTTTGGAGAACGTCCGCGTCGAAGAGTACGTTTCAAGGAGGAGTGGTGATCCGATGCGTACGGGCAGTGAGCCGGTGACAGCGCGCAGTGCACTGCGTATGCGCTTCTGGCTGAGCGTGTGGGGGCTGCTCTGGGCGATCTTCGGGACGGTCGCGTTCGCTCTGGCCGGGCGGCCGGGGTGGGCGATCGCCTGCGGTGTGTTCTGGCTGGTGGTCACCATCGACCTTGCCGTGGTCCTCAGGCACATCCGCCAGGGCCCGCACTACCAGCCGGGCCCGGATGTCCCGCCGTACCGGCCGCCGGACGACCGTGCCCCGTAGCGCCTGCTCAGGGGCGCCGACGCACTCTCACCCGTCGAACCGGGCCGCCTTCAGATACTGCGGTTTCGGGTCCAGCGCGGCCGCCAGGCGGAAGTGGCGCTTGGCCTGCTCGGGCCGCCCCTGGCGCTCGTACGTCCGGGCGAGCGCGAAGTGGGCGAACGCGTTGTCCGGCTCGCGCTCCAGGACGATGGTGAACTCCAGCTCCGCCGGCCGCAGCTGCGCGGCCGCGAAGAAGGCACGCGCACGCAGCAGCCGGGCCGCGGTGTTCTCCGGGTGCGCGGCGATGACTCCGTCGAGCAGCTTCACCGCGCCCCGCGGGTCCCGTGCGGCGAGCAGGTGCTCGGCGGCTCGGAAGTCTATGACATGCGTCTCCGGAGTACGTCCGGTCGATCCGCTGGTCTCGGGCACGGCAGAGTCCTTCCCTTACTGACCGGTTTCAACGCCCGGCCGCGGGGCCGCTATTCCTGGGGCGGCTCCTGGGACGTCTGCGCCCGCCGGACGAGATCGGCCCATACGTCCTTCACGCGCCGCTGAAGCTCCTCCAGTGGTACGTCGTTGTCGATGACGATGTCCGCGATCTTCAGACGCTGCTCGCGCTTCGCCTGGGCTGCCATACGCGCGCGCGCATCCTCCTCGGTCATGCCCCGCAGCCGTAGGAGACGGTCGAGCTGGGTCTCGGGGCTCGCGTCGACGACGACCACCAGGTCGTACAGCGGCGCCAGGCCGTTCTCGGTGAGCAGCGGGACGTCGTGGACGACGACGGCGTCCTCGGCGGCCGCCGCCTCCAGCTCGTGGGAGCGGGCGCCCACCAAGGGGTGCACGATCGAGTTCAGGACGGCGAGCTTGTCCGGGTCGGCGAAGACGATGGAGCCCAGTTTGGGCCGATCCAGGCTGCCGTCCTCGGCGAGCACGTCCTCCCCGAAGGCCTCGACGACCGCGGCGAGACCGGGCGTGCCCGGCGCGACCACCTCGCGCGCGATGCGGTCCGCGTCGATCAGCACAGCCCCGCACTCGACGAGCAGCCGCGACACCTCACTCTTGCCGACGCCGATCCCACCGGTCAGGCCCACCTTCAACATGACCGGAAGCCTAAACGCTCCGCTTGAGAGGCGGTGCAGAAGGTGCAGGCCGTCTGCGGCTGGTCGCGCCCACGGTGGGGGTCCCCCCGCTCGAGCGAAGCCGAGAGTGGGGGAGGAGCCGCACATCGATACAGCCCCGCGCCCCTTGGGGCGCGACCACACCCCCGATCAGTTGTCGCCCTCCCGCTCCGCCAGGAACCTCTCGAACTCCCGCCCGATCTCGTCCGCCGACGGGATCTCGGCGGGCTCGGCGAGCATGTTGCCGCGGGTTTCGGCACCCGCGACGGCGTCGTACTGGTGCTCGAGGCCCTGGACCAGGGCGGTGAGGTCCTCGTCGCCCTCCTGGATCTGCCGGTCGATCTCGGTCTGCGTACGGTGGGCGTCCGTGCGCAGGGAGTGCGCGATGCTGGGAAGGACCAGTCCGGTGGCCGCCGTGATGGCCTCCAGGACGGTGAGCGCCGCGTCCGGGTACGGGGAGCGGGCGATGTAGTGCGGGACGTGTGCGGCGACGCCCAGGACGTCGTGCCCGGCCTCCATGAGGCGGTACTCGACGAGTGCCTCGGCGCTGCCGGGCACCTGGGCCTCGTCGAAGGGGCTGCGGTGGCCCGGTACGAGCTCGGTGCGGTTGCCGTGCGGGGTGATGCCCACGGGGCGGGTGTGCGGGACGCCCATAGGGATGCCGTGGAAGTTCACGGCGAGGCGGACGCCGAGGCGCTCCACGATCTGCTCCACGGCCGCGGCGAACCGCTCCCATTCCACATCCGGTTCCGGGCCGGACAGCAGCAGGAAGGGGGCTCCGGTGGCGTCCTGGACCAGTCGCACGGCGAGTGTGGGCTCGTCGTAGGCCGACCAGCGGTCGCGCCGGAAGGTCAGCAGCGGGCGACGGGCGCGGTAGTCCACGAGCCGGTCGTGGTCGAAGCGGGCGACGACCTGGTGGGGCAGCGAGTCGAGGAGCCGGTCGACGATCTGGTCGCCGGTCTCGCCCGCGTCGATGTATCCGTCGAAGTGGTAGAGCATGACAAGACCGGCCGACTCCTGGGCGAGCGCCATGTCGACGACGGCCAGGCCCTTCGGCTCCCACGTGTACAAACCCTGCGGATCAAGCACTGTGACCGCTCCTCCTCGTGTTCGTACGTCACAACGCGCGACCGGGCATGAGCATTCCCGTCCCGGGCCCATGATCAGGTGACGCTTACGGCTTTCTCAGAGCCGGGGGCAAGCCAGCTCCCCGAGGGGCGCGGGGAACTGCGCGACCAGCCCCACCGGGCCGCGACCGAACGACGGTCCGGGCAACGCCAAGGGCCCGCACCTCGAAAGGTGCGGGCCCTCAACCAACGGCTAAGCCTTAGCGGTCAGCGTTCAGCTCTGGCCGCCGGCCAGCTTCTCGCGCAGCGCAGCCAGCGCCTCGTCCGAGGCGAGGGCGCCGGACTGGTCGCCACCCTCGGAGGAGTACGAACCGCCGGTCGCGGCCGGAGCCGCAGCCTCGCCGCCCTCGGCGGCAGCCGCCGCGTCGGCCTCGCGGGACTTGATGACCTGCTGCTGGTGCTGCTCGAAGCGGGACTGCGCCTCGGCGTACTGGCGCTCCCACTCCTCCCGCTGCTTCTCGTAGCCCGGCAGCCAGTCGTTGGTCTCCGGGTCGAAGCCCTCGGGGTAGATGTAGTTGCCCTGGTCGTCGTAGGACGCGGCCATGCCGTACAGGGTCGGGTCGAACTCGACCGAGGCCGGGTCGGCACCGAAGGACTCGTTGGCCTGCTTCAGCGAGAGGCTGATGCGACGGCGCTCGAGGTCGATGTCGATGACCTTGACGAAGATCTCGTCGTTGACCTGGACGACCTGCTCCGGGATCTCCACGTGGCGCTCGGCCAGCTCGGAGATGTGGACCAGACCCTCGATGCCCTCGTCGACGCGGACGAACGCACCGAACGGAACCAGCTTCGTGACCTTGCCGGGCACGACCTGGCCGATCTGGTGGGTGCGGGCGAACTGCTGCCACGGGTCTTCCTGGGTCGCCTTCAGCGACAGGGAGACACGCTCGCGGTCCATGTCGACGTCGAGGACCTCGACGGTGACCTCCTGACCGACCTCGACGACCTCGGAGGGGTGGTCGATGTGCTTCCAGGACAGCTCGGAGACGTGGACCAGACCGTCCACGCCACCCAGGTCCACGAAGGCGCCGAAGTTGACGATCGAGGAGACGACGCCGGAACGGACCTGACCCTTCTGGAGGGTCGTGAGGAACGTCTGGCGGACCTCGGACTGGGTCTGCTCCAGCCAGGCGCGACGGGACAGGACCACGTTGTTGCGGTTCTTGTCCAGCTCGATGATCTTGGCCTCGAGCTCCTTGCCCACGTAGGGCTGAAGGTCGCGGACGCGGCGCATCTCGACCAGGGAGGCCGGGAGGAAGCCACGGAGGCCGATGTCGAGGATGAGACCACCCTTGACGACCTCGATGACGGTACCGGTGACGATGCCGTCCTCTTCCTTGATCTTCTCGATGGTGCCCCAGGCACGCTCGTACTGGGCGCGCTTCTTCGAGAGGATCAGGCGGCCTTCCTTGTCCTCCTTCTGGAGGACCAGGGCCTCGATCTCGTCGCCCACGGCGACGACCTCGTTCGGGTCGACGTCGTGCTTGATCGAGAGCTCGCGGCTCGGGATGACACCTTCGGTCTTGTAACCGATGTCGAGCAGGACCTCGTCCCGGTCGACCTTCACGATGACGCCGTCGACGATGTCGCCGTCGTTGAAGTACTTGATCGTCTCGTCGATCGCTGCGAGGAAGGCTTCCTCGTTACCGATGTCGTTGACCGCTACCTGCGGGGTGGTGGCGGTGGTCTCGGTGCTGCTCGTCATGTGGGAAAGGGCTCCGGTACGGACATTGAAGTCGTAGGTACTGCTTACGCCGGGAGCCCGTTTCGCTCTGTAGAAGCCGGACAGCCAAGGAAGCGCCCCACCAGTGACTGGTGGTGGCGCCTCGACAACCGAGGGGACATACAACAGATGCGAGCGCAGCCTGCTACGTCTGAGGTGCGCAGGCCCGCAGCGCAACTTGTAGCATACGGGGGCAGCCGGGCACGGTCAATGCGCGAAGCCGCACACCCGGGGCGGATCGCCGCATTCCCGGCACAAAACCTGTCTCTTCAGGCCACACGGGCCTGGTGCACCCCTCGTGTGACACCGCCGGGACGGGTTGGACGGAAGAGTACGACGAGGGAGCCGATCATCCAAGAGCCCGAAGCGAGCGAGACGGAAGCCACCCGACGCCACGCGGACGTCACGGAGAGCGCCCGGGCCAACCGGGGCTGGTGGGACCGCAACGCGGACGAGTACCAGGTCGAGCACGGCACGTTCCTCGGCGACGACCGCTTCGTCTGGGGGCCGGAGGGTCTCGACGAGGTGGAGGCGGAGCTGCTCGGTCCGCCGGAGCAGCTGAAGGACAGGGACGTCCTGGAGATCGGCGCCGGCGCGGCCCAGTGCGCGCGCTGGCTGGCCGCGCAGGGTGCGCGTCCGGTCGCCCTGGACCTCTCCCACCGCCAGCTCCAGCACGCGCTGCGGATCGGCGGATCGTTCCCTCTCGTGTGTGCGGACGCGGCCGCGCTCCCCTTCGCGGACGACTCGTTCGACCTGGCGTGCTCGGCGTACGGTGCGCTTCCGTTCGTCGCCGATCCGCGGCTGGTGCTGCGGGAGGTGCGGCGGGTGCTGCGGCCGGGCGGGCGTTTCGTGTTCTCCGTGACGCACCCGATCCGCTGGGCGTTCCCGGACGAACCGGGCCCCGAGGGGCTGAGCGTGTCGGGGTCGTACTTCGACCGCACGCCCTACGTCGAACAGGACGACGAGGGCCGCGCGGTCTACGTCGAGCACCACAGGACGCTCGGCGACCGTGTGCGGGACATCGTGGCGGCGGGTTTCCGGCTGGTGGATCTGGTGGAGCCGGAGTGGCCGGCCTGGAACACCTCCGAGTGGGGCGGCTGGTCGCCGCTGCGGGGGAACCTGATCCCGGGGACGGCGATCTTCGTCTGCGAGCGAAGCGAGATGGGGGTCCCCCCGGCCGAAGTCCCCCAGCCTCCCCCCGGGGGGAGGGACTGACGCACGCGCGCGTGCAGGGCGTTTCCGAGCACGTACGACACTGGGGTGCGTGATCCGCTACGACGCCCTGGACGCGCTGCCCGTCCGCACTGCTCTGCCCGCCCTGCGCGAGGCCCTGGACGGACACGGCACGGCCGTCCTCGTCGCACCGCCCGGCACCGGCAAGACGACGCTGGTGCCGCCGACGCTGGCGGGGCTGCTCGACGAGGGACCGGCATGGCGGGTGATCGTCGCCGAGCCCCGGCGGATCGCGGTCCGGGCTGCGGCGCGGCGGATGGCGTGGCTGCTGGGCGAGAAGGTCGGCGAGAGCGTCGGCTACACCGTGCGCGGAGAGCGGGTGGTCGGGCGGCACACGCGCGTGGAGGTCGTCACGACCGGTGTGCTGCTCCAGCGGCTCCAGCGGGACCAGGAGCTGAGCGGCGTCGACGTGGTCGTGCTCGACGAGGTTCACGAGCGGCATCTGGACGCGGACACGGTGGCGGCGTTCCTGTGGGACGTACGGGAGGCGCTGCGGCCGGAGCTGCGGCTGGTGGCCGCGTCGGCGACGACCGACGCCGAGGGATGGGCGCGGCTGCTGGGCGGGGCGCCGGTCGTCGAGGCGGAGGACGCTGCGCATCCGGTCGAGGTGGTGTGGGCGCCGCCCGGGCGTCCGGTGCGGCCGCCGCACGGCATGCGGGTCGATCCCGCCTTGCTGGCGCATGTGGCGTCGGTGGTGCAGCGGGCGCTGGCCGAGCGGTCGGGGGACGTGCTGTGCTTCCTGCCCGGCGTCGGGGAGATCGCCCGGGTCGCCGGGCAGCTGGGCGGTCTGGGGGATGTCGACGTGCTCCAGGTGCACGGTCGGGCGCCGACGGCGGTGCAGGACGCGGTGTTGTCGGCCGGGGCGCGGCGCCGGGTGGTGCTCGCGACGGCGGTGGCGGAGTCGTCGCTGACGGTTCCCGGCGTGCGTGTGGTCGTCGACTCGGGGTTGGCGCGGGAGCCGCGGGTGGACCATGCGCGCGGGCTGAGCGCGCTGACGACGGTGCGGGCCTCGCAGGCGGCGGGACGGCAGCGGGCGGGGCGCGCCGGGCGTGAGGCGCCGGGTGCGGTGTACCGCTGCTGGGCGGAGGCCGAGGACGCGCGGCTGCCGCGTTTTCCGTCGCCGGAGATCCTGCTGGCCGACCTGACGGCGTTCGCGCTGCAGACGGCGTGCTGGGGGGATCCGGACGCGTCCGGGCTGGCATTGCTGGATCCGCCGCCGGGTGGGGCGATGGCGGCGGCGCGGGCCGCTCTCGAGGGAGTGGGCGCGGTGGACTCCGCCGGCAGAGCCACGGAGCGGGGTGTGCGTCTGGCTCGGCTGGGGTTGCATCCCCGGTTGGGGCGGGCGCTGCTGGACGCGGGTCCCTTCGGTGCGGTCGCCGAGGTTGTGGCCCTGCTCAGCGAGGAGGCGCCGCGGGAGTACGGGGATGATCTCGCCGGTGCGTTGCGGGCTGCCCGGCGTGGGGGTGACGCCTACGCAGGGCGGTGGCGGGCGGAAGTCCGGCGGCTGCGGGCCGTCGTCGGGGAGTCTTCACACCCGCCCACCCGTGACTCTCTTCCGGCGGAGGTGGACGTCGAGGTCGACCGTGCGAACGTCAGTGAGGACCGTCTGGTCGGACTCGTTGCCGCGCTCGCCTTCCCTGAGCGTGTCGCCAAGGCCGACGGCGGTTCGTATCTCATGGTCTCCGGGACGCGGGCCGAGGTGGCTGCGGGGAGCGGCCTGCGTGGTGCGCCCTGGATTGCTGTCGCTGCAGCTGATCGGCCCGTCGGAAGAGGGCACGCGCGCGTGCAGGTCGGGGCCGTCGTGGACGAGGACATCGCGCGGCAGGCGGCCGGCGCGCTGCTCGACGAGCGGGACGAGGTCCACTGGGCCGACGGGGACGTCGTAGCGCGGCGTGTCGAGCGGCTGGGGGCCGTCGAACTGGCCTCGCGGCCGCTTGCCGACGCCGCCCCCGTGCTCGTACGCGACGCGCTCCTCGAAGGCCTGCGGCGAGAAGGGTTCGGCCTGTTGCGCTGGTCCGCCGACGCCGACGTACTGCGGCAGCGGCTCGCCTTTCTGCATCTGCACCTCGGCGAGCCCTGGCCCGATGTCTCCGACGACGCGCTCCACGCGCGCGTGGACGAGTGGTTGGAGCCCGAACTGAGCCGGGCCCGGCGGCGGGCCGACCTCTCGCGGATCGACGCCGGGGAGGCGCTCGCCCGGCTGATGCCGTGGGCCTCCGGGGAGGCCGGGCGACTCGACGAGCTGGCCCCGGAGCGGATCACCGTACCCAGTGGGTCCAGAATCCGAATCGACTACGGCAACCCCGAACAGCCCGTTCTCGCCGTGAAGTTGCAGGAGATGTTCGGGCTGCACGAGTCGCCCTCGGTCGCCGGGGTGCCGCTCCTGGTCCATCTGCTCTCCCCCGCCGGGCGTCCCGCCGCCGTCACCGCCGACCTCGCCTCCTTCTGGAAGGACGGCTACAACGGCGTACGGGCGGAGCTGCGCGGCCGTTATCCGAAGCATCCGTGGCCCGAGGACCCTGCCACCGCCGAGCCGACCCGGCACACCAACGCCCGGCTCAGGCGGTGACCGGTTCGGGTTCGGTGTTCTTCGTCGGCTCCGGGTCGCCGGGGCGGCGGCTGCGTGCCTCCAGGTAGAGGGAGAGCGACAGGAGCAGCACGCCGAGGATCAGGAAACCCCACGGCAGATATGACGTCATCAGCAGGACCAGCATGCGGTTGGACTTGACCAGGTTCACGGTGTGGTCGATGTAGTCCTCGCGCATCTTCACGTGGCCGGCGAACGCGGTGACCTTGTCGCGGTCGCCGAGCAGGGTGCCGCCGCGGAGTTCCTCCTTGTGGATCTCCTCGCCGTAGACGGGGGCGCCGGTCAGCGGTTCGACCCAGAACTTGCGGACCGTGGTGTACCAGCGGGTCGTGCCCGTCTCGGCGACGGACTCGGGGGTGATTCCCTCGACGGGCATGGCCTTGGGGAAGGCGACCTTCGTCCAGGGGATGGTCTGCTCGAAGTAGTAGACCTCGACGCCGCGGAAGTTCTGGGTGCCCTTGTAGTGGATCGGGGCCGTGATGCGGGCCTGTGCGTCGAAGTACTCGTAGTCCCTCTTCTCGGTCAGGAAGGGCCATTTGAACTCGATGCCCTCGCGTTTCACGCGATCGCCGTCGACCATCTCGCCGGTGGCGTGGACGGGTTCCTGGGTGTGGGCGTCGAAGATGTAGCGCTCGGGGATCTTGGAGACCATCTTGCCGTCGGGGCCCTGGACGTAGGACAGGCCGTCCCAGACGACGACGTCCCGGTCCGCCGTCTTCTCGATCCGTTCGGAGGCCTCCACGTTGCCCTTGAGGGTCTGGACGATGGTCACTTTGTCGACCTTGCGGGCCGTCATCGTGCCGTAGTCGAGAAGGGTGGCGTCCTCGGCCTCCAGGACCATGTCCTGGTACTGGCTCGGCGGGATCTTGGCCAGGCGCGGGAAGGCGTACCAGCGCAGCAGCGGGGACAGCGCCGCGAAGAACACGGCGAGGGCGAGCAGGATCAGACCGGCCTTGCGGCGCATCTCGGCCTCCCTCCCGGGCGGTTACGGGTGCGACGGCACCGTCGTCAGCAGCGGCTTGGGGGATGTCTTGCCCGTCGGTGAGCCGAGCGCCGTGATCGTGAGGACCAGGGCGAACGCGAAGGCGAGACCGGCCGCGGCGGCGATCAGGGCGCGCATACGGGCCTCCCGGGGCGTCGGTACGGACGGGACCTGATACTTCGTCAGGTCCGGCACCGTAGCAACGCACGCGCGAGATGAGAACACGTTGCACACATGACGAGGGCGCCCCGCCGCCGAAGCCGAGGGGCGCCCTGGTTGCCGCGTGCCTACGCCGAGGGCGAGGGCGAGGCGTCGGCGGATGTGCTTGCCGTCGGGCTCGGGGAGGGCGCCGCCGTCACGGTCAGCTCGACCGTCAGCACCGCGCCGCCCGTGGTGGTGATGCGCAGCAGGTACGTGCCTGGGGTGTCGTCCGCGTACAGCTTGGGCAGCGTCAGCAGGCCGTCCGCGTCCGTCTCGAGACCTGTCAGGGTCCGTACGGCGGTGCCGTCGGCGTCCTTGAAGTAGGGGCCCTTGTCGTTCGCGGTCGGGTCGTCCGCCGACTTGATCAGTGTCGCGGTGGCCGCGACACCGTCCGCGGCGGCGCCCTTGTACGTCGCCTTCACCTGGACCTGGTTCGCGAACTCGCCGCCCGCCACGCAGGTCAGCGCCTCGTCGCCGGTACGGGCGAGGGCGTCGGCGGCGCGGGGGGTGACGGTGGCGGCGTAGTCGACGCCGGGAATCGAGCGGCCCACGACGGAGGCCCGGACGGTGAAGTCGCCGGTCTTCTCGCCCGCCTTCAGCGCCGGAGCGAGGGCCACGCCGGACGTGCCGGTGACCATCGTGGCCACCTTCTCGCCGCCGGTGAAGGTGGTATCGGTGTCGCCGACGATCGAGAACCGGATCCGCACCTTGGCGACGCCCTTGCCGGCCTCGGTCTCGGCCCGGGCGCTGATCCGCTCGCCGAAGGTGTCGCCCGCCATGGCGGTCAGCTGCGCCGTGCCCGCGTCCTCGAGGTGGTCCACCGTGTCGGTGGGGGTCGGCGGGGTGCTGGGTGGGGTGCTCGGCGGGGTCGAAGGGGGAGGCGTCGGGCTGGTGGAACCGCCGCCGGAGGGCGGCTTCGCCGACTGGGTCCCTGGCTTCTTGGACGGCGGCTTCGGCGAGGGGCTCGACCCGGCGGGCTCGTCGCTGCGGTCGGAGGGGAGCTGGCCGGTGCCGTCCGGGACCTCATGGGTGCCCTTGCGGTAGTACTCCAGCCACGACAGGACGGTGTTGAGGTAGTCCGTCGAGTTGTTGTAGCTGAGGATCGCGCTGTTGAGGTCGGAGTCGGTCGACAGGTCCCAGCCGAAGCGGCACAGGTAGTGGCCGGCCGCGAGGGCGGCGTCGTAGATGTTGTTGGGGTCCTTCAGGCCGTCGTCGTTGCCGTCGCGGCCGGCCCACGCCCAGGTCGACGGGATGAACTGCATGGGGCCCACGGCCCGGTCGTACGCCGAGTCGCCGTCGTAGCGGCCGTTGTCGGTGTCGCTGATGTTCGCGAAGCCGTTGCCGTTCAGCTGGGGACCGAGGATGGCGGTGATCGTGGTGCCGTTCGCGTCGACGTTGCCGCCGCGCGCCTGGCCCGACTCGACCTTGCCGATGGCGGCGAGGAGCTCCCAGGGCAGGTTGCAGCCGGGCTTCGACGCGCGCAGCTCGTCCGCAGCCTTCTTGTAGGCGTCCAGGACGGTCGCCGGTATGCCGGCGGCCGCGTCGCCCGTGATCGGATCCGCCGTGGCGGAGGGCGAGGGGGTGGGGCTGTCCAGCGGCGGCAGGTCCGTGTAGTACGGCGAGTTGCCGGTCGCGCTGTCCCCGGCAGGCGCGTCGGGTGAGGGCTGGGTGCCGGTGGCGGACTGTCTGCCGGAGCCGTCGGTCACCAGTCCCGGGCCCTGGGACGCGGCCAGCGCCGCAACCGCCACCGCGGCCACGGTGGTGTTCATCGCCCCCTTGCGCAGCCTCCTGCCGAATTGCGCCGCCATGAAGTGAACCCCTCCCATGGGCGTCCGGGCGCCCGCCGCTGTCTGCCCTGCCGCGATGTCCTGTTCGCGACGTTCCGTCTCAGGTGCCCTGTGGCATTGTTCTGTTGGCGGTACGACGCGCTCCCCGGCACGTCAACCCAGGCGACCCTACGACAACTTCCTGCGCACGGGCACCCGTCCGTGCCCGATTTTCACCGCTTGGCCATACGCCGTTGGGCCGTCGGCCGCACCTCGGGCCCCGCATACTGGGCGTCAACGTCCGTCATGGGGAGCACTGTTGCCGTTCACTCTGAGTCATGCGGCAGCCGTGCTGCCCGCGGTACGCACCGACGGCACCGGCCGTGGACCGCTGGTGCCGTCCGTCCTTGTGGCGGGCTCCTTCGCGCCCGACATGACCTATTACGCGGCGAGTGTGCTGCCCGGTGCGATGGAGTTCGGCGAGGTGACGCACTCCTTCCCGGGCGTGTTCACGGTCGACGTGCTGGTCGCCTGGGTGCTGGTGGGGCTGTGGCTGCTCGTCCGCGAACCGCTGGTGGCTCTGCTGCCGCGGGGGTGGCGGCCACGGGTGGCCACGCTCCTGCGCTGCGGGGCGCCACGCGCGCGCGTGCAGCCGGTTTCGGTGGCGTGGTGGTACGTGTCCGCGGCGCTCGGGGCGCTCACGCATGTCGTGTGGGACGCGTTCACCCATCTCGACCGGTGGGGGATGCGGCTGTTTCCCGTCCTGGGGCAGGAGGTGGCGGGGTCACCGCTGTACTGGTACCTGCAGTACGGGGGTTCGGCTCTGGCCGCGGCCGCCATCGCCGTGTTCGTGGCCTACGCGCTGCGGCGCGTGTCCGCGGCCGAGCCGGTGGGTGTGCCCTCGCTGTCGGTACGGGACCGCTGGTGGGCTGGTGCCGTGATCGGCGGCTGCGCGCTGGTCGCGGCGGTGCACCGGGCGGCGCGGTGGTGGCAGTACTGGGGATCCGTCGCCAAGCCGTGGGAACTGATTCCGACGCTGTGCTTCGGAGCCGGGGCGGGACTCGTCCTGGGGGTGCTGTTGTACGCCGTGGGGGTGCGGCTCCGGCGGCCGGCTCGGGTCGCCTCTAGTGGTTCCAGAGGGGCCGGCAGGGAGCGGGACCGGAGCCGTCAGGGGGCTTGATGGCCGGGACGGTGGGGAGGGTCGCGGTGAACACGGTGAGTGTGTGCGTCGGACGGGGTGGCCGGGGCAGCTGGGCGAGGAGCAGGGCCAGGTAGCCGCGGGCCAGGTCGGCCCACAGGCGCCAGACGGCGGTGCCACGGACGCGTACGACGGCGGGTTTCCGGAATTCCCGGTGCGCGAGGCGGCGGCGTAGCTCCGCGGCGGCGTGTCTCAGGGCCGTCATCGCGTCGGTGGGGATGCGGGCGGTGCTTGCGCCGACCGCGTGGGTCGGGGCCGGCGGGATCGCCGTCCGGCGGTTGAGCATGCGTATACCCATGGCCGCATCTTGACCGGCCGGGGCGGCGGGGGGCTTTTCCGCGGGGGCCACGCGGGTGACGGGTCCCTCCGGGGGTGGCATGGATTCTGGGGTTGGGGGTGGGTTCCGGGGTTGTGCGGGTCGGCCCAGGTGGGGTGGGGTGCGGACGGTTCGGCACCGCTGGGGTGCGCCGTAGGGGTTGCTCGCCGTTGCGGCGGAGGGTTCGTGCCGGAACCCTCCGCCGCAACGGTGCAGCCTCTGATCGGGTTGGAAACCGCCGGAGGCTAGTGCGCTGCCGACTCCCAGTCGGGGCCCACGCCCACCGAGACGTCCAGGGGGGCCCTGAGGTGGACGGCGTCGGCCATTTCGCGGCGGACGATCTCCTCGGCCGCCGTTCGCTCGCCGGGGGCGATCTCCAGGACGATTTCGTCGTGGACCTGGAGGAGCATGCGGGACTTGAGGTCCGCCTCCCGCAGGGCCCGGTCCACGTTCAGCATGGCGATCTTGACGATGTCCGCCGCCGTGCCCTGGATGGGTGCGTTGAGGGCCATGCGCTCGGCCGCCTCACGGCGCTGGCGGTTGTCGCTGTTGAGGTCGGGGAGGTAGCGGCGACGCCCGAAGAGCGTCGCTGTGTAGCCCGTCGCCCGGGCCTCGTCGACCGCCCGGCGCAGATAGTCCCGTACGCCGCCGAAGCGCTCGAAGTACGCGTCCATCAGGGTGCGGGCCTCCGCCGCCTCGATGTTCAGCTGCTGGGACAGGCCGAACGCCGACAGCCCGTACGCCAGGCCGTACGACATCGCCTTGATCTTGCGGCGCATCTCGGCGTCCACCGCGGAGGGGGCGACGCCGAACACCTGCGCGGCAGCCGTGGTGTGCAGGTCCTCGCCGGACGTGAACGCCTCGATCAGACCCGCGTCCTCGGAGAGGTGGGCCATCACGCGCAGCTCGATCTGGCTGTAGTCCGCCGTCATCAGCGACTCGAAGCCCTCGCCGACCACGAAGCCGCGGCGGATCGCCCGGCCCTCGTCGGTGCGGACCGGGATGTTCTGCAGGTTCGGGTCCGTGGAGGACAGGCGGCCGGTGGCGGCGACGGTCTGGTTGAAGGTGGTGTGGATACGGCCGTCCGTCGCGATGGTCTTGATCAGGCCCTCGACGGTGACCCGCAGCTTCGCCTGCTCGCGGTGGCGGAGCATGATCACGGGCAGTTCGTTGTCGGTCTGGGTGGCCAGCCACGCCAGCGCGTCGGCGTCGGTGGTGTAGCCGGTCTTGGTCTTCTTGGTCTTCGGCAGGGCCAGCTCACCGAAGAGGACTTCCTGCAGCTGCTTGGGCGAGCCCAGGTTGAACTCGTGCCCGGCGGCCGCATGGGCCTCCTTCACGGCCTGCTGCACGGCACCGGCGAACGTCTGCTCCATGGCTTCCAGGTGGGCGCGGTCCGCCGCGATGCCGTGCCTCTCCATCCGGGCCAGCAGCACCGACGTGGGCAGCTCCACGTCCCGCAGCAGGTCCGCGGCGCCGACCTCCTGCAGCCGGCCCTCGAAGGCCTGGCCCAGGTCGAGGACGGCGCGGGCCTGGACCATCAGCGCCTCGGCCTCGGCGCCGTCGTCCGCGCCGAAGGCCAGCTGTCCGTCGGCCGCGGCGGCGGGGGCGAGCTCGCGGTGCAGGTACTCCAGGGACAGCGCGTCCAGGTCGAAGGAGCGGCGGCCCGGCTTGACCAGATAGGCGGCGAGCGCGGTGTCCATGGTGACGCCGACGACGGTCCAGCCGTGCTCGGCGAAGACCCGCATCGCGCCCTTGGCGTTGTGGAAGACCTTGGGCCGGGCGGCGTCGGCCAGCCAGGCCGCGAACGCCTTCTCGTCGGCCTCGTCCAGCTGGGACGGGTCGAACCAGGCCGCCGGTCCCGACAGCGTGGCGAGCGCGATCTCGGCGACCGCGCCCGTGCCGAGCGCCCACGTGTCCACCGTGGCGACGCCCAGGGGGCCTGCGCCGTGCTCGGCGAGCCAGGGCGCCAGCTCGCCCGTGCCCAGCACCGTGCCGTCCAGTTCCACGCCGTCGGCCACGACCGGGGTGACCTCGGCCTCCTCGGCGCCCGGGTCGACGCCGAAGAGCCGTTCGCGCAGCGAGGGGTTCCTGATCTCCAAGGTGTCCAGCACCATGGCGACGGCCTTGCGGTCGTACGGCGCGCGGGCCAGGTCGGCGACCGTCCTGGGCAGCTCCACCTGGCGCTCCAGCTCGGTGAGCCGGCGGTTCAGCTTCACCGCCTCCAGGTGGTCGCGCAGGTTCTGCCCGGCCTTGCCCTTGACCTCGTCGACGCGCTCCACCAGTTCGGCGAACGAGCCGAACTGGTTGATCCACTTCGCGGCCGTCTTCTCGCCGACGCCCGGGATGCCCGGCAGGTTGTCCGACGGGTCGCCGCGCAGGGCAGCGAAGTCGGGGTACTGCGCGGGCGTCAACCCGTACTTCTCGAAGACCTTCTCCGGCGTGAACCGGGTCAGCTCCGAGACGCCCTTGGTGGGGTAGAGCACCGTGGTGTGCTCGGAGACCAGCTGGAAGGAGTCGCGGTCGCCGGTGACGATCAGCACCTCGAAGCCCTCGGCCTCGGCCTGCGTGGCGAGCGTGGCGATCACGTCGTCCGCCTCGTACCCCTCGACCGCGAAGCGCTGGGCGTGCATCGCGTCGAGCAGCTCGCCGATCAGCTCCACCTGGCCCTTGAACTCGTCCGGAGTCTTGGAGCGGTTCGCCTTGTACTCCGTGAACTCCTGGGAGCGCCAGGTCTTGCGCGAGACGTCGAAGGCCACCGCGAAGTGCGTGGGCTCCTCGTCGCGGAGTGTGTTGGCCAGCATCGACGCGAAGCCGTAGATCGCGTTCGTCGGCTGGCCCGTCGCGGTCGTGAAGTTCTCCGCGGGCAGCGCGAAGAACGCGCGGTAGGCCAGCGAGTGCCCGTCCATGAGCATCAGGCGCGGACGGGTACCGCCGGGGGCGTTGTCGGTCTTCTTCGATGCTGTCTCTGCCACGCCCCCGATCCTGCCACGACCCACTGACAGTCAGCCCCGGGCACCGTCCACGCTCCTCGGCGCAGGCATTGCTCACGCCCTCCGCACGCCCGCACCGTCAACGGTGTCACCGCCACGTGCGAGGATCGGAGACGTATCTCACACACGCACTCGAAGGAGAGCGGGCGATGGCAACGAAGCCGCCCAACGCCGACCCGGTTCAGGACGCCCCTGACGTCGCCGAGCCGCAGCACGCGGCGGCCGGGCTGCCGGCCATCGGGCACACCCTGCGCGTCGCCCAGCAGCAGATGGGCGTGAAGCGCACCGCGCTGACGCTGCTGCGGGTGAACCAGAAGGACGGCTTCGACTGCCCGGGCTGCGCCTGGCCGGAGCCGGACCACCGGCACAAGGCGGAGTTCTGTGAGAACGGCGCGAAGGCGGTCGCCGAGGAGGCCACCCTGCGCCGGGTCACCCCGGAGTTCTTCGCCGCGCACCCGGTCGCCGACCTCGCCGGCCGCAGCGGCTACTGGCTCGGCCAGCAGGGGCGGCTCACGCACCCCATGTATCTGCCCGAGGGCGGCGAGCACTACGAGCCGGTCACCTGGGAGCGTGCCTTCGATCTCATCGCCGAGGAGATCACCGCCCTCGACTCCCCCGACGAGGCCGTCTTCTACACCTCGGGGCGTACGAGCAACGAGGCCGCGTTCCTCTACCAGCTCTTCGCGCGCGAGCTCGGCACGAACAACCTGCCCGACTGCTCGAACATGTGCCACGAGTCGTCCGGCTCGGCGCTGTCCGAGACGATCGGCATCGGCAAGGGCAGCGTCCTGCTGGAAGACCTCCACAAGGCCGACCTGATCATCGTCGCCGGCCAGAACCCCGGCACGAACCACCCGCGGATGCTCTCCGCGCTGGAGAAGGCCAAGGCAGGCGGCGCGAAGATCATCAGCGTCAATCCGCTGCCCGAGGCCGGCCTGGAACGCTTCAAGAACCCGCAGACCCCGAAGGGGCTGACCGCCGGGGCCTCGCTCACCGACCTGTTCCTGCAGATCCGCATCGGCGGCGACCAGGCCCTCTTCCGTCTCCTCAACAAGCTCATCCTCGAGGCCGAGGGCGCCGTCGACGAGGACTTCGTGCGCCAGCACACCCACGGCTACGAGGAGTTCGCCGCAGCCGCCCGCGCCGCCGACTGGGACGAGACGCTCACCGCGACGGGCCTCACGCGCGCGGAGATCGAGCAGGCCCTGCGCATGGTCCTCGCCTCCGAGCGCACCATCGTCTGCTGGGCGATGGGCCTCACCCAGCACAAGCACTCCGTGCCGACCATCCGCGAGGTGGTCAACTTCCTCCTCCTGCGCGGCAACATCGGCCGGCCCGGCGCGGGCGTGTGCCCGGTGCGCGGCCACTCGAACGTGCAGGGCGACCGCACCATGGGCATCTTCGAACGGCCGGCACCCGCCTTCCTGGACGCCCTGGAGAAGGAGTTCGGCTTCGCGCCCCCGCGGGAGCACGGCTACGACGTCGTACGCGCCATCCGCGCCCTGCGGGACGGCGAGGCGAAGGTGTTCTTCGCGATGGGCGGCAACTTCGTCTCCGCGTCCCCCGACACGGACGTCACCGAGGCGGCGATGCGACGCGCCCGGCTCACCGTGCACGTGTCGACGAAGCTCAACCGCAGCCACGTCATCACCGGCGCACGAGCACTCGTCCTGCCCACCCTGGGCCGCACCGAGCGCGATCTTCAGGGCAGCGGCGAGCAGTTCGTGACCGTCGAGGACTCCATGGGCATGGTGCACGCCTCCCGCGGCCGGCTGGAGCCCGCGAGCCCGCACCTGCTGTCCGAGCCGGCGATCGTCTGCCGTATGGCACGCCGCGTGCTCGGCGAGAACAGCACGGTGCAGTGGGAGGAGTTCGAGAAGGACTACGCCACCGTCCGCGACCGCATCGCGCGTGTGATCCCCGGCTTCGAGGACTTCAACGCGCGCGTGGCCCGCCCCGGCGGCTTCACCCTGCCGCACGCCCCGCGCGACGAGCGCCGCTTCCCCACGGCCACCGGCAAGGCCAACTTCACCGCGGCGCCCGTGGAGTACCCCAGGCTGCCCGAGGGCCGGCTGCTGCTGCAGACGCTGCGTTCGCACGACCAGTACAACACCACGATCTACGGCCTCGACGACCGCTACCGGGGCATCAGGAACGGCCGCCGGATCGTCCTCGTCAACCCCGAGGACGCGCGGGAGCTCAAGGTCGCGGACGGGTCGTACGTCGACCTGGTCAGCGAGTGGACGGACGGCGTTGAGCGGCGCGCGCCCGGCTTCCGGGTCGTGCACTACCCCACGGCACGGGGCTGTGCGGCCGCCTACTACCCGGAGACCAACGTCCTCGTCCCGCTGGACGCCACCGCCGACGTCAGCAACACCCCGGCCAGCAAGTCCGTCGTCGTCCGTCTGGAACAATCTGCGACCGACTGAGCGTTTGCTCAGCCGGATGCGTTCCCAGACGTGTTCGACGAGAAGACGACGAAACGGAGCCCGGCCCATGGGTGAGCAGCAGACCGTGAAGTTCCCGCAACAGGTCATCGACGAGTACGCGGCGCTCGGCGTCGACCTGCCCGCCCTCTTCTCCGCCGGACACCTGGGCACCCGCATGGGCGTGCAGATCATGGAGGCCTCCGCGGACCGTGTCGTCGGCACGATGCCGGTGGAGGGCAACACCCAGCCGTACGGGCTGCTGCACGGCGGCGCGTCCGCGGTGCTCGCCGAGACGCTGGGCTCGGTCGGCTCCATGCTGCACGGCGGCACCTCAAAGATCGCCGTGGGCGTCGACCTGAACTGCACCCACCACCGCGGCGTCCGCTCCGGCCTGGTGACCGGCGTGGCCACACCCGTGCACCGGGGCCGGTCCACGGCGACGTACGAGATCGTGATCAGCGACGAGCAGGACCGACGCGTGTGCACCGCCCGGCTGACCTGCCTGCTGCGGGATGTGAACCCGGGCGACGGGGACCACGTACGCACGGCGGGCTGATCCGGACACAGGGCCGGGCTCGCAGGGTGGTCGACCAGCGCCAGTCGCACCGCACCTCAGCCAGAACGGCGGGGCCCCGCGGTCCGGCCCCGCACGTCGCTTTTGCGGAAAAGTGCCGCGGAACGACGCACTCTTTTTCCCGCCTGTAACTCTATGTAATACGCGCGCAATTGAGGGCTGCACTTTCAGCCGGGATCCAGTGCAGGGGCGACACCCCACAAGCAACACCAGGTAGCCTGCAGCAACCACTCCCCGCCATTACCAAAACCGAAAACACTGCTGATCACAGCAGGCGAATCCTGCGAGTCTCAACATGCGGACAGGGCGAATCGGTTGGAATTCCGCGCTTCCACCCGCCTAGTACCGCTCTGCATTACGTCGTGTCATAACAAGAGCGTCACAGCCTTGGTCAGACACTCCTCCACGGTTCCCGCACACGCTTAGAGTCACGGCCAGTCACCGCTCCAACGGGAGTTCGGTACCAGCGCAGCACCCGCTATCCCCCCGCAGGGGGTGGCCGAGCCTGCCGAAAGGACTGATTGTGCGACAGCGTTCTTTGGTGATCCTTACCTCCGTCCTCACGACCGGAGCTCTGACGCTCACCGCCTGCGGCTCCCGAGACGACAACGGCGGCGGCGACAGCGGCGGCGGGGACACCACCACCCTGACCATCGGCGTGGACGCCCCGCTGTCCGGCGAGAACTCCCAGACCGGCCTCGGTATCCAGTACGGCGCCCAGATCGCCGTCGACGACGCCAACGAGAAAAACCTGGTCCCCGGCGTCAAGTTCAAGATCAAGGCCCTGGACGACAAGGCGCAGCCCGCCACCGGCCAGTCCAACGCCACCGACCTGACGGGTGACCAGAGCGTCGTCGGCGCCGTCGGCCCGCTGAACTCCGGTGTCGCCCAGTCGATGCTGCAGGTGTTCTCCGCGGCCAACATGGTCCAGATCTCCCCTGCGAACACCAACCCCGAGCTGACCCAGGGCAAGAACTGGCAGACGGACAAGAAGCGGCCGTACAAGACGTACTTCCGCACCTCCACCACCGACGAACTGCAGGGCAGCTACGCCGCCGACTACGCCTTCAACGGCCTCAAGAAGAAGAACGCCTTCGTCGTCGACGACAAGCAGACCTACGGCGCCGGCCTGGCGAAGATCTTCAACGAGCAGTACAAGAAGCTCGGCGGCAAGGTGGTCGGCACCGACCACGTCAACACCGGTGACAAGGACTTCGGTTCGCTCGTCACCAAGATCAAGAACTCCAAGGCCGACCTGCTCTACTACGGCGGCCAGTACGACGAGGCCCAGCTGATCACCAAGCAGCTCAAGGACGCCGGGGTCAAGATCCCGCTGTTCGCCGGTGACGGCACGTTCTCCACCACATACATCGAGACGGCCGGCGCGGCCGCCGAAGGCGACCTCGTCACCGCCATCGGCGTCCCCGCGGACACCCTGCCCGCCGCCAAGGACTTCATCGCCGAGTACAAGGAGAAGGGCTACAAGGGCGACTACGGCGCCTACGGCACCTACGCCTACGACGCCACCACCGCCATCATCAACGCCGTCAAGGCCGCCATGGACGCCAACGACGGCAAGCTGCCCGAGATGAACGAACTGCGTCCGAAGGTCGTCGACGAGGTCCAGAAGTCCGACTTCGAAGGCCTCACCGGCAAGGTCTCCTTCGACGAGTACGGCGACACCACCAACAAGCAGCTGACGGTTTACCAGGTCGAAAAGGGCGAGTGGAAGGCCGTCAAGACCGGCACCGCCGAACTCGGCTGATCCAGGCCCCCCAAGCACGCCACACACGGGCCGCGTGGAAGGAGGACCCCGACCGCGCGGCCCGTTTCCACACCCAGACCACCCCCCGGCACGCAACCAGTGCATACGACCACCAGCGACATGGAGGCCATGCGGTGAACACCCTGCCGCAGCAGCTGGCCAACGGGCTGCTCCTAGGCTCGATGTACGGGCTGATCGCCATCGGCTACACGATGGTGTACGGCATCGTCCAGCTCATCAACTTCGCGCACGGCGAGATCTTCATGACCGGGGCCTTCGGCGCCCTCACGGTCTACTTCTACATCCTGCCCGACGGCACCTCGATGGCGATCGCCGTCCCCCTGATGCTGCTCGGCGGCGCCATCGTCGCCATCCTCATCGCCGTCGGAGCGGAACGGTTCGCCTACCGACCACTGCGCGGAGCACCACGCCTGGCACCGCTCATCACAGCCATCGGCCTCTCCCTGGCCCTCCAGGAAGTCGTCCGCAACTTCTACCCCGAAGCCGACGGCGCCCGCCCCTTCCCCGGCCTCGACACCACCCACGACATCGGCTCCATCACCATCAAGGACGCCGACATCTTCCTGATCGCCGCCGCGATCCTCTGCATGTCCGCCCTCGCCTGGTTCGTCCGCAAGTCCCGCACCGGCCGCGCCATGCAGGCCACCGCCCAGGACCCCGACACCGCGCAGCTCATGGGCATCGACACCAACCGCATCATCGTCATCGCCTTCGCCATCGGCGGCTTCTTCGCCGCCGTCGCCGCACTCGCCTACGGCCTCAAATACGGCAACGTCGACTACCGCATGGGCTTCCTCATGGGCCTGAAGGCCTTCACCGCGGCCGTCCTCGGCGGCATCGGCAACATCTACGGCGCCATGCTCGGCGGCATCGTCCTCGGCATCGCCGAAACGCTCGCCTCCGCCTACATCGACGAAATCCCCGGCATGCAGCAGCTCGGCGGCCAGAGCTGGGCCAACGTCTGGGCCTTCTGCCTCCTCATCCTCGTACTCCTCGTCCGGCCACAGGGCCTGCTCGGCGAGCGTGTAGCGGACAGGGCGTGATCACATGACCGACATCGACAAGACCACGCCGGCCACCCCGGCCGCCCCCGTCCCCGCGGCACACAGTCTCCTGCCGCTGCCCCTCTCGGCCGCCCGCGCCCTGCTCCTGGCCGGCGGCATAGCCACCGCCGCCTCCGCCTTCCTCGCCTGGACCTGGACCTCCGAGTTCCCCGGCGACCTCACCATCAACGGCTACCCCGGCGGCCTGCAGTGGCTGACCTTCACCGCCGGCGTCATCACCGCGCTGTTCGCCCTCGCGTCGTACGGCATCCGCGGCCTCGGTTGGCTGCTGCCCGCGGGCAACAACGCACCCCTCGTGCTGAGCGCCGTCAGCGGCTTCGCCACCACCTGGTTCACCATCATCGCGATCAGCGTCGAACTCGGCGGACTCGCCAACCTCGAACCCGGAGGCTGGATCGCGGCCGTCGCCGCCCTCCTCCCCCTCCTCGGCGCCCTCGCCCTCCCCGAGAAGAGCACCGGCGACCCCAAGGACACCCTCAAGGCCTACATCACCAAGGCCGACAAGATCCCCGCGCCGACCCCCGTCGCACCCTGGGTCGAACGGCTCCTCCTCACCGTCATCACGATGATCGGTCTCGGTGTCTTCACCTACGGCATCGACACCGAGTACGGCGAACTCTTCATCGGCTACCTCATCGTGGTCGCCTTCACCGCCTGGGCCCTGCACACCGCCGGCCTCCTCGACCGGCTCTCCCGGCTCGTCGCCCACAACCGCAGCTTCACGCTCGCCATGGGCTTCGTCGCCGCCATCGCGTTCCCCTTCACCCAGACCAACGACCACTACGCCAACATCGGCGTCAACATCCTCATCTTCGGAACCGTCGCCCTCGGCCTCAACATCGTCGTCGGCCTCGCCGGACTCCTCGACCTCGGATACGTCGCCTTCCTCGGCGTCGGCGCCTACACCGCCGCCCTCGTCTCCGGCTCCGAGTTCTCCCGGTTCTCCGGCGTACAGTTCCCCTTCTGGGCCTCCGCCCTCACCGGCGCCGCCGCCTCGCTCGTCTTCGGTGTCCTCATCGGCGCCCCGACCCTGCGCCTGCGCGGCGACTACCTCGCCATCGTCACCCTCGGCTTCGGTGAGATCTTCCGCATCGCCATCAACAACATGGACGGCGACTCCGGACCCGACATCACCAACGGCCCCAACGGCATCGCGGCCATCCCCGACCTCAAGCTCTTCGGGTTCAACCTCGGCGAGTCCCACGACATCGCCGGCTTCACCCTCGGCCGCTTCGCCAACTACTACCTGCTGATGGTCCTCATCATGGCCATCGTGGTCCTCGTCTACACCCGCGCCGCCGACTCCCGCATCGGCCGCTCCTGGATCGCCATCCGCGAGGACGAGACCGCCGCCACCGCCATGGGCATCAACGGCTTCCGAGTCAAGCTCATCGCCTTCGCCCTCGGCGCCGCCCTCGCCGGCCTCGCCGGCACCGTCAGCGCCCACGTCACCTACAGCGTCGTACCGACGCCCTACCAGTTCGCCGGCTCCACCCCGCCCAACTCCGCGTTCCTCCTGGCCGCGGTCGTCCTCGGCGGCATGGGCACCGTCGCAGGACCGCTCCTCGGCGCGGCACTGCTCTACCTCATCCCGGAGAAACTCGTCTTCCTCCAGGAGAAGCAGCTCCTCGCCTTCGGCATCGCACTCATCCTGCTGATGCGCTTCCGCCCCGAAGGCATCATCGCCAACCGCCGCCGCCAGCTCGAATTCCACGAGACCGGCCAGACCGACGTACCAGACACCACGACGCTGACCGACGAACCGGCCGTCACCACGAAGGCGGGTGCGTGACCACCATGACGACACCAGTACTCCAAGCCCGCGACGTCACCATGCGCTTCGGCGGCCTCACCGCCGTACGGTCCGTCGACTTCACCGTCAACGAAGGCGAAATCGTCGGCCTCATCGGCCCCAACGGCGCCGGCAAGACAACCTTCTTCAACTGCCTGACGGGCCTGTACATCCCCACCGAGGGCACAGTCTCGTACAAAGGCACCGTCCTGCCGCCCAAGCCGCACCTGGTGACCAAGGCAGGTATCGCCCGTACATTCCAGAACATCCGGCTCTTCGCCAACATGACAGTCCTCGAAAACGTCCTCGTCGGCCGCCACACCCGCACCAAGGAAGGCCTCTGGTCCGCCCTGCTGCGCGGCCCCGGCTTCAAGAAGGCGGAGAAAGCCAGCGAAGAACGGGCCATGGAACTCCTGGAGTTCATCGGCCTCGCCCACAAACGCGACCACCTCGCCCGCAACCTGCCCTACGGCGAGCAACGCAAGCTCGAGATCGCACGGGCGCTGGCGAGCGAGCCGGGACTGCTCCTGCTGGACGAGCCCACAGCCGGTATGAACCCCCAGGAGACGCGAGCCACCGAGGAACTGGTCTTCGCCATCCGCGACAAAGGCATCGCCGTACTCGTCATCGAGCACGACATGCGCTTCATCTTCAACCTGTGCGACCGCGTCGCCGTCCTCGTCCAGGGCGAAAAGCTCGTCGAAGGCACCTCGGAAGTCGTCCAGGCCGACGAACGCGTCATCGCGGCCTACCTCGGCGAACCCTTCGAGGGCGACCCCGGCGAGGCGGAGGCCGCGGAGGTGGAGGCCGCCGAGGCCCACGCCGACGCCGCACAGAGCACCACCAGCACCAAGGGAGACGCCCAGTGACCGCACTGCTCGAGGTCGAGGACCTCCGAGTCGCCTACGGCAAGATCGAAGCCGTCAAAGGCATCTCCTTCAGCGTCGAAGCCGGCCAGGTCGTCACCCTCATCGGCACCAACGGCGCCGGCAAGACGACCACCCTGCGCACCCTCTCGGGCCTGCTGAAGCCGACATCCGGGAAAATCGTCTTCGACGGCAAACCGCTCACCGGCGTCGCCGCCCACAAGATCGTCGCCCTCGGCCTCGCCCACTCCCCCGAAGGCCGGCACATCTTCCCGCGCCTGAGCATCTTCGAGAACCTCCAACTCGGAGCCTTCCTCAGGAACGACAAGGCGGGCATCGAGAAGGACATCCAGCGAGCCTACGACCTGTTCCCCATCCTCGGAGAGCGCCGCAACCAGGCCGCAGGCACCCTCTCCGGCGGAGAACAGCAGATGCTCGCCATGGGCCGCGCCCTGATGTCCCAGCCGAAACTGCTCATGCTGGACGAGCCCTCCATGGGCCTGTCCCCCATCATGATGCAGAAGATCATGGCGACGATCGCCGAACTGAAGTCCCAGGGCACCACGATCCTGCTCGTCGAGCAGAACGCCCAGGCGGCACTCTCACTCGCCGACCAGGGACACGTCATGGAAGTCGGCAACATCGTCCTCTCCGGCACCGGCCAGGACCTGCTCCACGACGAGTCCGTCCGCAAGGCATACCTCGGCGAGGACTGAGCGCCTTCGCAACCACAACGAGGCCCGCGCCCCCTGCTCACCAGGGGACGCGGGCCTCGTGCTGCTGCCCGAGGGCTCAGCCCTTGCCCGCGGCCTTGCCCGCCTTCTTCTCAGCGGCATCCTCAATGACAGCCTCGGCCACCTGCTGCATCGACAGCCGCCGATCCATCGACGTCTTCTGAATCCACCGGAACGCGGCCGGCTCCGTCAGCCCGTACTCCGTCTGCAGAATCGACTTCGCCCGATCCACCAGCTTCCGCGTCTCCAGCCGCTGAGAGAGGTCCGCGACCTCCTTCTCCAGCTCCTTGAGCTGCGTGTACCGCGAGACGGCCATCTCGATCGCCGGGACGACATCACTCTTGCTGAACGGCTTCACCAGGTACGCCATGGCACCGGCGTCGCGAGCCCGCTCGACGAGATCGCGCTGCGAGAACGCCGTGAGCATCAGCACCGGCGCGATCGACTCCTCGGTGATCTTCTCCGCCGCGGAGATACCGTCCAGCTTGGGCATCTTCACGTCGAGGATCACGAGGTCGGGCTTGTGCTCACGGGCCAGCTCGACGGCCTGCTCACCGTCACCGGCCTCGCCGACGACCGTGTACCCCTCTTCCTCGAGCATCTCCTTGAGGTCGAGCCGGATCAGTGCCTCGTCCTCGGCGATGACGACACGGGTCGTCAGCGGAGGCACGTGCGACTTGTCGTCGTCGGGCGCGTCTACGGGCTGGGGCGACTCGGGGGCGGTCACGGGGGCTCCTTGGTACGGGCCGGGCAGGTGCTGCTGCCTATGCAGCCTACCTAGAGGCGGGGAGCTGCGGTGAGCCGGTATGCTTCTCAGCGGTCCCCTGGCCTGCCCGGTTGGAGGAACTGGTCAGACTCGCGGCACTCAAAATGCCGTGCCCTTTGGGCATGTGGGTTCGAATCCCACACCGGGCACTTTCGAGACAGGAAGCGGAGGATCACGTTCGCGTGGTTCTCCGCTTTTTGCTGCACTGAGCGAGTGAACCGTAACGCAAAGTGTTCGCATGAACTTTCACAGCACTCAAGTGCGACAGACCGCCCTCACACTGCTACGCAGTGGCGTGAAGAACGCCGATGTTGCCCGGAAGCTCGACGTCCCGCTCGGAACGGTTGGCTACTGGAAGCACATGGACCGAGCGAAACGCGGCGAATGTCCCGGCCCGCATGAAGCGCCGTGCCCCCGATGCGACGGGCGGGAACTCGACAGTTCCGCGTACAGCTACTTACTTGGCCTCTATCTCGGCGACGGCCACATCAGCCACTACTCCGGACATCGCGTACCCAACCTCATGATCGCCTGCACCGAGTCATGGCCCGGCCTCATGGATGACTGCGAGAAAGCCATGAGTACCGTCTTCCCTCACAACTCCGTCTGCCGCGTCCGCAAGACCGGCTGCCGGAACGTGAAGGTCTATTCGAAGCACCTGCCCTGTCTGTTCCCCCAGCACGGCCCTGGCAAGAAGCACGAGCGCCGCATCCTCCTCGAACCCTGGCAGCAGGAAATCGTCGACGCTCACCCCTGGGATTTCATCCGCGGCCTCATCCACTCCGACGGCTGCCGCATCACCAACTGGACGACCCGCATGGTCGGCGGTGAGCGCAAGCGCTATGAGTACCCCCGGTACTTCTTCTCCAACAAGTCGGACGACATCAGGCGGCTCTTCACAGACGCCCTCGACAAGGTCGGCGTCGAGTGGACCACGCTGGCCCGCGGAAGCGACCCGTTCAACATCTCCATCGCCCGCAAAGCCTCCGTCGCCCTCATGGACACCCACGTAGGCCCCAAACACTGAAAACCGCTTCCTACCTGGTGCTCTCCCCAATGTGGTGCACCCGCACCAGGTTCGTCGTCCCCGGCATCCCAGGCGGCGAGCCCGCGGTGATGATCACCGTGTCGCCCTTCTCGCAGCGGCCGTACCTCGTGAGGAGTTCGTCGACCTGGCCGACCATGGCGTCGGTGGACTCCACGTGCGGCCCCAGGAACGTCTCCACGCCCCATGTCGCGCTGAGCTGGGAGCGTGTCGCCGGCTCCGGGGTGAAGGCCAGCAGCGGGATCGGCGAGCGGTAGCGGGAGAGGCGGCGGGCCGTGTCGCCGGACTGGGTGAAGGCGACCAGGAACTTGGCGCCGAGGAAGTCGCCCATTTCCGCGGCCGCGCGGGCGACGGCGCCGCCCTGGGTGCGGGGCTTGTTGCGTTCGGTCAGGGGCGGGAGGCCCTTGGCGAGGATGTCTTCCTCCGCCGCCTCGACGATCTTTGCCATCGTCCTGACCGTTTCCACGGGGTACTTGCCGACGCTTGTCTCGCCGGAGAGCATCACGGCGTCCGTGCCGTCGATGACGGCGTTGGCGACGTCGCTGGCCTCGGCGCGGGTCGGGCGGGAGTTCTCGATCATCGAGTCCAGCATCTGCGTCGCCACGATCACCGGCTTGGCATTGCGCTTCGCGAGCTTGATCGCGCGTTTCTGGACGATGGGGACCTGTTCCAGGGGCATTTCGACGCCGAGGTCTCCGCGGGCCACCATGATGCCGTCGAAGGCGGCCACGATGTCGTCGATGGCGTCGACGGCCTGCGGTTTCTCGATCTTGGCGATGACGGGGAGGCGGCGGCCTTCTTCGTCCATGATGCGGTGGACGTCCTTGATGTCGCGTCCGCTGCGGACGAAGGAGAGGGCGATGATGTCGAAGCCGGTGCGCAGGGCCCAGCGGAGGTCGGCTTCGTCCTTGTCGGAGAGGGCGGGGACGGAGACGGCGACGCCGGGGAGGTTGAGGCCTTTGTTGTCGGAGATGACGCCGCCTTCGATGACCGTGGTGTGGACGCGGGGGCCGTCCACCTTGGTGACTTCGAGGCATACTTTGCCGTCGTCGACGAGGATGCGTTCGCCGGTGGTGACGTCGCTCGCGAGTCCGGCGTAGGTGGTGCCGCAGGTTTCGCGGTCGCCGGGGGTGCCTTCTTCGACGGTGATGGTGAAGGTGTCGCCGCGTTCAAGGAGTACGGGGCCTTCGGTGAAGCGGCCGAGTCGGATCTTCGGGCCTTGAAGGTCGGCGAGGAGTCCGACGCTGCGGCCGGTTTCGTCGGAGGCCTTGCGTACGCGTTGGTAGCGCTCCTCGTGCTCGGCGTAGCCGCCGTGGCTGAGGTTGAATCGGGCGACGTCCATTCCGGCGTCGACCAGTGCCTTGATCTGGTCGTATGAGTCGGTGGCGGGGCCCAGTGTGCAGACGATCTTTGCTCGGCGCATGGTTCGAGCCTAGGCCTTACCGGCGGGTAGAGAATTGGTCGGGCGTGACTACTCAACAACCGTTGGGTGAAGGGGCGTTGACAACTGTTGAATTGTGCGGATGGCTGCTCTGATGAGCAATAGCACTCCTGTCACGCATTTGGAGCCGTGCATTCACACTGGCGGATTGTTGAATGTGTGGTCAAAGGCGGGGTGGTGCCATCGTGAATCGGGCGTTGACCTGGGCGTGGACGTGTTGTCGTTGGGGTTCGAGGTCGAGGGGTGCGGCGGTGGTGTCCTCGGCGGAGGCGGCGTGGGCGATGGAGCGCATGCGACTGCCAGGTGCTTGGGGGTAGGGCGGGGGGTTTTCGGCGCCGGTGTCGGCGAGTTCGACGAGGGCGGTGAGGGTGGTGCCGAGGGCGTCGGCGTATTCGCGGGCGCGTTGGACGGCTTCGTGGACGGCTTGTTGGCGGGCTTGGCGGTGGGCGGGTGAGTCGGGGCGGAGGGTCCACCAGGGGCCGTCGACGCGGGTGAGGTCGAGGTCGGCCAGTCGGGTGGTGAGTTCGCCGAGGGCGGTGAAGTCGGTGAGTTCGGCGGTGATGTGGACGCGGCCGTGGTAGGTGCGGATGCGTTCGGCGCGGCCGTGTTTGGTGAGTTCGGGGGTGATGGAGAAGGCGCCGGTTTCGAGGCGTTCGACGGCGTCGCCGTAGGTTTTGATGAGGTCGAGGGCGGTGGTGTTGCGGCGGGTGAGGTCGTCGAGGGCGGTGCGGCGGTCGCGGCCGCGGGCGGTGACGGTGATGCCGATGCGGGCGATTTCGGGGTCGACTTCGAGGTGGGCTTGGCCGCGGACGGCGATGCGGGGGGCGTCGGGGGTGCCGTAGGGGACGGCGGGTGGTTGGGGTTCGTGGCCGGTGGGTGTGGTCATGGGCCCACTGTGTCAGTTCTCGGTGTGCTGTCACTCGTTTGGTCGGCGGGTTGGGTCATCAGATCGAAACCTGGTGGGTCTGTTGCGGGCGGTCATGTCCGGGTCAGAATCTACGCGCGTTATCTACGCGCGTCGTTGGCCGTGGCTGGAGGAGAGCACGAGATGCCGTTGAACCGCCGGAAGTTTCTGAAGAAGTCCGCCGTGACCGGGGCGGGGGTGGCGCTCGCCGGTGCGGCGTCGGCTCCGGCGGCTCAGGCCGCGGAGGTGAGGAAGGGCCCGAGGCCGGCGAAGCGGTACTCGTTGACGGTGATGGGCACGACGGACCTGCACGGGCACATCTTCAACTGGGACTATTTCAAGAACGCGGAGTACACGGACGCCAAGGGCAACGCGCAGGGTCTGGCGCGTATCTCGACGCTGGTCGAGCAGGTCCGTGCGGAGAAGGGCCGCCGCAACACGCTGCTGCTGGATGCGGGCGACACGATTCAGGGCACCCCGTTGACGTACTACTACGCGAAGGTCGACCCGATCACGGCCGAGGGCGGGCCGGTGCACCCGATGGCGCAGGCGATGAACGAGATCGGGTATGACGCGGTGGCGCTGGGCAACCACGAGTTCAACTACGGCATCGAGACGCTGCGGAAGTTCGAGGAGCAGTGCGACTTCCCGCTGTTGGGTGCGAACGCCCTGGACGCGAAGACGCTGAAGCCGGCGTTCCCTCCGTACTTCTTCAAGAAGTTCCATGTGAAGGGCGCTCCGCCGGTCAGGGTTGCGGTTCTGGGTCTGACGAATCCTGGTATCGCGATCTGGGACAAGGCGTATGTGCAGGGCAGGATGACGTTTCCCGGTCTGGAGGAGCAGGCGGCGAAGTGGGTGCCCAGGCTGCGCTCGATGGGTGCGGACGTGGTGGTGGTGTCGGCGCACTCCGGGTCGTCCGGCACTTCTTCGTACGGTGACCAGCTGCCGTATATCGAGAACTCGGCGGCGTTGGTGGCGCAGCAGGTGCCAGGGATCGATGCGATTCTGGTGGGTCATGCGCACACGGAGATCGCCGAGTTGAAGGTGACGAACGAGAAGACCGGTAAGACGGTGGTGCTGTCGGAGCCGTTGGCGTATGCGGAGCGGCTGTCGCTGTTCGACTTCGAGTTGGTTTTCGCGAAGGGCCGGTGGACGGTGGAGTCGGTGGCGGCGACGGTGCGCGACTCGAAGACGGTCGCCGACGACCCGAAGATCACCAAGCTGCTGCAGGACGAGCACGATGTCGTCGTGGCGTATGTCAACCAGGTCGTCGGCACTGCGACGGAGACCCTGACGACCGTCGAGGCGCGTTACAAGGACGCTCCGATCATCGACCTGATCACCAAGGTGCAGGAGGATGTGGTCAAGGCGGCGCTGGCGGGCACGGAGTACGCGTCGTTGCCGGTGATCTCGCAGGCTTCGCCGTTCTCGCGGACTTCGGAGATCCCGGCGGGCGATGTGACCATCCGGGATCTGTCGAGTCTGTACGTGTACGACAACACGCTGGTCGCGAAGCTGATGACGGGCGCGCAGGTCAAGGCGTATCTGGAGTATTCGGCGGAGTATTTCGTGCAGACGGCGGCGGGCGCGGCGGTCGATGTGGAGAAGTTGACCAATGCGGGTGGTCGGCCGGACTACAACTACGACTATGTGTCGGGGTTGGCGTACGAGATCGACATCGCCCGGGCGGCGGGTTCGCGGATCAGGAACCTGACCTACGACGGAGCCGCGCTGGATGACGCCCAGCAGTTCGTGTTCGCGGTGAACAACTACCGCGCGAACGGTGGTGGCGCGTTTCCGCATGTGGCGTCGGCGCGGGAGTTGTGGTCGGAGTCGACGGAGATCCGGACCCGGATCGCGGAGTGGGTGACGGCGAAGGGTGTGCTGGATCCGAAGGATTTCGCGTCGGTGGGCTGGAAGCTGACGCGGGATGGCGTGCCGGTGTTCTAGACCGTCTGGCCTGGGGGTTTTCAGTTCCCGTCCGTGAGGGGTGTGAGTGTCTTCGGGTGGCGCGCGGGCGGGAGCTGGGACTGGTGTGGTTGCAGGCCGAAGGTGGTGAATGCGGTGCGGTGGGGCAGTGGGTAGGGCTCCTTGCCGGTCAGGGAGTTGAGGATGGTGGCGCTGCGCCAGGCGGCGAGGCCGAGGTCGGGGGTGCCGACGCCGTGGGTGTGGGGTGCGGCGTTCTGGATGTGGATCGCTCCGGTGATGGCGGGGTCGAGGAGGAGGCGGTATTCGTCGTCGATGCGGGGGCGGTTCTGGCTGTCGCGGCGTAGGTGGGGGTCGAGGCCGGCGAGGAGGCGGGTGAGGGGGCGTTCGCGGTAGCCGGTGGCGAGGACGACGGCGTCGGTGGTGAGCCGGGTTCGGGTGTTCTGCTGGGTGTGTTCGAGGTGGAGTTCGATTCTGCTGGTGGCGATGCGGCCGGCGGTGCGGACGTGGACGCCGGGGGTGAGGACGGCGTCGGGCCAGCCGCCGTGCAGGGTGCGGCGGTAGAGCTCGTCGTGGATGGCGGCGATGGTGTGGGTGTCGATGCCTTTGTGGAGTTGCCACTGTGCGGCGATGAGGTTGTCGCGGACGGGTTCGGGCAGGGCGTGGAAGTAGCGGGTGTAGTCGGGGGTGAAGTGTTCCAGGCCGAGCTTGGAGTACTCCATGGGGGCGAAGGCTTCGGTGCGGCCGATCCAGTGCAGTTTTTCGCGGCCGGCGGGGCGGTGGCGCAGTAGGTCGAGGAAGACTTCGGCGCCGGACTGTCCGGAGCCGACGACGGTGATGTGGTCGGCGGTGAGGAGGGTGTCGCGGTGGTCGAGGTAGTCGGCGGCGTGGATGACGGGTACGCCGGGTGTGTCGACGAGGGGGCGGAGCGGGTCGGGGATGTGGGGTTCGGTGCCGATGCCGAGGACGATGTTCCTGGTGTAGGTGCGGCCGAGGGACTGGGCTTGTGAGTCGGTGTCGAGCTGGGTGAAGTCGACTTCGAAGAGGTCGCGTTCGGGGTTCCAGCGGACGGCGTCGACCTGGTGGCGGAAGTGGAGTCCGGGGAGGTTGTCGGCGACCCAGCGGCAGTAGGCGTCGTATTCGGCGCGTTGGATGTGGAAGTGCTCGGCGAAGTAGAAGGGGAAGAGCCGGTCGCGGGTTTTGAGGTAGTTGAGGAAGGTCCAGGGGCTGGTGGGGTCGGCGAGGGTGACCAGGTCGGCGAGGAACGGTACTTGGATGGTGGCGCCGTCGATGAGCAGGCCGGGGTGCCAGTCGAAGGTGGGGCGTTGTTCGTAGAAGACGGCGTCGAGTTCGGCGAGGGGGTGGGCGAGGGCGGCGAGGGAGAGGTTGAAGGGGCCGATGCCGATGCCGACCAGGTCGCGGGGGGCTTGGGTTGCGTGGTGCGGGGTGTGGGGGTTGGTGGGGCGGGTCATCGGGGGGTGTTTCCTTCCACCAGTGTGAGGAGGGCGGCCAGGTCCTGGGGGGTGGTGTGGGGGTTGAGGAGGGTGGCTTTGAGCCAGAGGCGGTCGGCCAGCCGGGCTCGGCCGAGGACGGCGCGGCCGTCGGTGAGGAGTTGTCTGCGTACGGCGGCCACGGTGTCGTCGGTGGCGTGGGTGGGCCGGAACAGGACGGTGCTGATGGTGGGCCGGTCGTGGAGTTCGAGGGCGGGGTGGGTGTCGATGAGGTCGGCGAGGTCGTGGGCGTGGGCGCATACCTGGTCGATGAGTGCGCCGAGCCCGCTGCGGCCGAGGGTTCTGAGGGTGACGGCGATCTTGAGGATGTCGGGTCTGCGGGTGGTGCGCAGGGAGCGGCCGAGGAGGTCGGGGAGGCCGGCTTCGGTGTCGTCGTCGGCGTTGAGGTAGTCGGCGCGCTGGTGGAGGGCGGCGAGGTCGCGGGGGTCGGTGACGGTGAGGAGGCCGGCGGCGATGGGCTGCCAGCCGAGTTTGTGCAGGTCGAGGGTGATGGTGTCGGCGGCTTCGAGGCCGGCGAGTTTGGTGCGGTGGCGTTCGCTGAACAGGAGTGCGCCGCCGTATGCGGCGTCGATGTGCAGGCGGGCGCCGTGGGCGCGGCAGCGGGCGGCGATGTCGGGCAGCGGGTCGATGAGTCCGGCGTCGGTGGTGCCGGCGGTGGCTGCGACGAGGAGGGGGCCGCGCAGGTCGGTGAGGGCTTTGTCGAGGGTGGCGGGGTCGAGGGTGCCGGTGGGGGCGGGCAGGACGACGGGGTCGGGCAGGCCCAGCAGCCAGGCGGCGCGGCCGAGGGAGTGGTGGGCGTTCGTGGCGTGGACGAGCTGGATGCGGGGGCCGTGGGTCTCGCGGGCGAGCAGCAGGGCGAGGTGGTTGGATTCGGTGCCGCCGGTGGTGACGAGGGCGTCGGCGGCGCCGACTTCGTGGGCGAGCGCCTGTGTGACGAGGGTTTCCAGGGTGGAGGCGGCCGGGGCCTGGTCCCAGGAGTCGAGGGAGGGGTTGAGGGCGCTGGCGGCGAGGTCGGCGGCGGTGGCGACGGCGAGGGGTGGGCAGTGCAGGTGGGCGGCGCACAGGGGGTGTGCCGGGTCGGCGGAGCCTGTGGCGAGGGTGTGTACGAGGACGTGCAGGGCGTCCGGGTGGCCTTCGTCGGGCAGTACGTCGCCCACCGCGGCCCGGACCTGCGCGGCGACGGCGTCCGGGCCGCCGGCGGGCAGCGGCCCACCGCGCGCTCGGGTGCCGTCCTGGAGGGCGTGGAGCACGGTGTCGAGCAACGGCCGTAGCGCGCCCGGGCCTTCGGGGCCTGAGGCGAGGGGCGGCGTGGGCATGCTTCCAGCTTGTACGCGGGTGGGGGCGACGCGCCCGAAACGCCCAGGGATCGGTACCCGAAAGGGGTACGGGGTGGCGTCGGGTGGCGGGCGTGGGCCCGCCAACCCTGTGCCGCGTTGCGGGCCCCGCCCGCCCGGTGCCGCGTTGCGGTGGCGTGCCGGGCCCCGCGGTTGCAGCGTGATCCGCCGGACGGGGGCCCTACCCCCACGGCGTGATCCGCCGGACGGCCCTACGCCTGCCGTACTCGCAAGGCGCGGGCCAGATCGTCCAGTTGGTCGGCCAGCTTGCGGCGCAGGGCCGGGATGGGGTCGGCGTCGCGCAGGCACTCCTCGCCGAGGCGCAGGGTGTCGGTGTCGACGGCGTGGGTGGGGAAGGCCCAGCGGCCGGCGGCATCGGCGATGGCGGGGCCGCGGCGGGCGGCTACGGCGACGGCGTCCTCGTAGTAACGCGGCACGTACTCCCGTACGAGGTCGGCCTGTTCGGGCTGCCAGAAGCCCTGGGCGGTGGCGGTGAACAGGTAGTTGGACAGGTCGTCCGTGGCGAACATGGCCTCCCAGGCGGTGTGCTTGGCCGCCGGGTCGGGCAGGGCGGCGCGGCAGCGGGCGGCGCCCTCCTGGCCGGTGGCGCTGGGGTCGCGGTCCAGCTCGGCGGCTATGGCCGTCTCGTCGGTGGCGCCGAGGACGGCGAGGCGGGCGAGGACGCGCCAGCGCAGCTCGGGGTCGAGTTCCGGTCCGCCGGGGACGGTGCCGTCGGCCAGCCAGGCGGCGATGGTGTCGGGCTGGGCGGCGACGTCGATGAAGTGGCGTACGGCGAGCAGACGCAGGCCGGGGTTGTCGCCGTCCTCGGTGCGGCGCAGCAGGTCGCGGCAGAGGGAGGAGATGGTGGTCAGGGCGGCGGGGCGGTCCTCGGGGGCGAGGTAGCGGTCGGTGATCTGGGTGGTGGCGAAGCCGAGGACGCCTTGGACTAGGGCGAGGTCCGTCTCGCGCGGGAGGTGGGCGCGGGCGGTGTCCAGGTAGGTGGTGGGCGGGAGTTCGCCGTCGCGGACGGCGTCCCTGAGGGCGTTCCACACGACCGCGCGGGTGAGGGGTTCGGGCAGGCCGGACAGTCCGTTGCGCACGGCGCGGAAGGACTCCGGGTCGAAGCGGACCTTCGCGTAGGTGAGGTCGCTGTCGTTGAGCAGCAGCAGCGCGGGGCGCTTGCCGATGGGCCGGCCGTCGGTCTGCGGGATGTCGAGGTCGAGGCGTTCGCGCAGGGTGAGGCGGCCTTCGTCGGTGAGGTCGGGGTCGTAGAGGCCGACGGCGATGCGGTGCGGGCGGCTGCCGGTGCGTTCGACGGTGAGGGTGTAGGTGCCGTTGTCGCCGGTGACGCGGGGGGTGAGGGTGTCGACGCCGGTGGTGCGCAGCCAGGCGTCGGCCCAGGCGTGGACGTCGCGTTCGGTGGCGGCGGTGAGGGAGTCGATGAAGTCGGTGAGGGTGGCGTTGCCGAACCGGTGCCGGGTGAAGTGGGTGTTGATGCCGGCGAGGAAGTCCTTCTCGCCGAGCCAGGCCACCAACTGGCGTAGCGCGGAGGCGCCCTTGGCGTAGGAGATGCCGTCGAAGTTGAGCAGGGCGGAGGCGGTGTCGTTGACGGCTTCGGGGGCGACGGGGTGGGTGGAGGGGCGCTGGTCGGCGTCGTAGCCCCAGCCCTTGCGGACGACGCCGAAGTCGGTCCAGGTGTCGGTGAAGCGGGTGGCCTCGGTGAGGGTCTGGTAGCCCATGTACTCGGCGAAGGACTCGTTGAGCCAGATGTCGTCCCACCACTTGAGGGTGACGAGGTCGCCGAACCACATGTGGGCCATCTCGTGGGCGATGACCATGGCGCGGGTCTGCCGCTCGGTGTCGGTGACGGCGGAGCGGTAGACGAACTCGTCGCGGAAGGTGACCAGTCCGGGGTTCTCCATGGCGCCGGCGTTGAACTCGGGGACGAACGCCTGGTCGTAGGAGTCGAAGGGGTACGGTTCCTCGAACTTCTCGTGGTAGCGGTCGTAGCACGCGCGCGTGACGTCGAGGATTTCGTCGGCGTCGGCGTCCAGGTAGGGCGCGAGCGAGCGGCGGCAGTGGATGCCGAAGGGCAGGCCGCGGTGCTCGGTGCGCACCGAGTGCCAGGGGCCGGCGGCGACGGCGACGAGGTAGGTGGAGATCAGCGGGGTGGGCGCGGCCTTCCATACGCCGTCGGTGTGCTCGGTGATGCCGTTGGCGAGGACGGTCCAGCCGTCGGGTGCCTTCACCGACAGTTCGAAGACGGCCTTGAGGTCAGGCTGGTCGAAGGCGGCGAAGACCCGCTGGACGTCGTCCATGAACAGCTGGGTGTAGACGTAGGTCTCGCCGTCGGTGGGGTCGGTGAAGCGGTGCATGCCCTCGCCGGTGTGCGAGTAGCGCATGGCGGCGTCGACGCGCAGTTCGTGGTCGCCGGGGGTGAGGTTCTTCAGGGGCAGGCGGTTCTCGTCCAGGGTCTCCGGGTCGAGGGGCTGTCCGTCGAGGGTGACCGAGCTCAGTTCGGCGGGCTTGAGCTCGACGAAGGTGTCCGTGACGTCCTGGTCCGCGCGGACGGTGAACCTGATCACGGTACGGGAGTCGAAGGTCTCGTCCCCGGTGGTCAGATCTAGGTCGATCGTGTAGCGGCGGACGTCGAGGAGCTGGGCACGGGTCTGCGCTTCGTCGCGCGTGAGTACGGACATGGAGGACATGCTGCCTGATGGCACTGACAGGGGGACAGGGGCGGAGGGGTATACGGGCCTGTGTGGGGTCCCGCGTCGGTGGCGCGGCCCAGCCGGTGGCCTGGACGACCGAACCGCGCCCGGGTCGCTGACGGGGAGTGCTCGCCTGCTGACGTGGAGTGCACGACGCGCCGTGCCCGCGTGGGTCCCTGTCCCGTCCTGGGTGAGGTCGGCCGAGGTCAGTCGGCCGGGGACGCGGTTGCGTTCTCGGTGTCCTCGGCGATTCTCTCGTGGTGCCGGATGACCTCGGCGATGATGAAGTTGAGGAATTTCTCAGCAAAACCCGGGTCCAGCTTGGCGCTCTCCGCGAGGGCGCGCAGCCGGGCGATCTGCCGTCCCTCGCGGTCCGGGTCGGCGGGCGGCAGCTGGTGCACGGCCTTGAGGTGTCCGACCTGCTGGGTGCACTTGAAACGCTCGGCGAGCATGTGGACGACGGCCGCGTCGATGTTGTCGATGCTCTCACGCAGCCGGGCGAGCTCCTCGCGGACGGCCGGATCGACGTCACCGGTGGTGGTGTTGCTGGTGGTCATGGGCTCCCACCCTACGGGGCGGCGTCGCGGGCCGCGCCGATCACCTTGGGGAAGGCCACTCCTCATGCCCGCCGGGCACGCCCGGCACGCGTCCCGTCTCACGGAAGCCGTGCCTGAGGTGGAAGCCGGTTTTCCGGCGGAGCCGCACATGACACGGGCGGCTCCGCCGTACGGTGGCTCGCCCTACAGCGCGGACGCCGCCCGGGCTATGTCCTTCGCGAAGTGGCTGACCTCGGTGTAGACACCGGGAACGCCGGTGCGGGCGCAGCCGTCACCCCAGCTGACGATGCCGACCTGGATCCACTTGCCCGCGTCGTCCTTGCGGAACATGGGGCCGCCGGAGTCGCCCTGGCAGGTGTCGACGCTGCCGCTCTGGTAGCCGGCGCACAGTTCCTCTGCGGGCACCAGGCGGTTGCCGTAGTGCCACTTGCACGCGCGGTCGCTGACGAACGGCACGGTGGCCTTCTGGAGCTTGGTCGTGCCGGTTCCCGCGCCCTCCTTCGTGTCGCCCCAGCCGGCGATGGTGAACATGCCGCGGTTGTAGCGGTTGGTGGTGGCGATCTTCAGCGTGGGCTTGTCGATGGGCCGGGCCAGCTTGATCAGCGCCCAGTCCTTGCCCGTGCCGTCGTAGCCCGGCGCCACCTTGACCTTGGTCGACTTGACCTTGATCGCGGCGGAGGAGTTGAGGTCGGCGACACCCGCGGTGACGGTGATGCGGGTGTTGTTGCCGGAGCCCTCCATGCAGTGGGCGGCGGTCAGGACGATGTCCTTCTTGTACAGCGCCCCGCCACAGCCCATGGAGAGGTGGACCATGAAGGGGAACTCGTTCTGCGCGGCGGGCTTTCCGCCGATGACGCGCGTGTCCGCGGCGTGCGCGCTGACCGGCTGGAGGCTGGCGACCGCGAGGGCGACGGCACCGGCTGCCGCGGCTCTCTTCGCCAGGGTCAGGCCCGTTCTTCTCGTCGCGATATGGGTCAACGTACTTCCCTTCGTGGGGGATTGGGCGGCTCGCGAGTATGAAGATCGGATGGCGTGCATGACAAGGACAGATCTCACGCCCCGGCGGAGGAACCCGGCCGGCGAAAATCAGCTCTCACCCCCGTAGAGTGGAATCGGGTTCAAGGCGTCTTGGGGGTACGGGCGTGGCGAACGACGGACCGGTCGAGCACGGCTACCCACACCTGGAGACGGTGCGGGCCGCCATCACCGCGCTGTACAGGCGGCTGTCGTACGACACCGTCCAGACGTTCGCGACCAGCGTGGCCCCGGCCGACGTGGCCTTCTGCGACACCGACGACCTGTATCTGGGCGCCCAGCGGGTGGCCCGCGAGCTGGTGCGGCACTACCGGCTGCCGGACGCCCGCCTGATCGTCAGCTTCCGGGAGATGCAGCACGCGGCGAACGTCGAACTCGCCGCGGGCCCCGAGTACTTCGTGGAGTTGAACGACCGCTTCCGCGCCCACCGCCGGGACATCGGCGCGGCGCTGGCGCACGAGGTGATGCATGTGTATCTGCACCGCCTGGGCCTGTCCTTCGACGGCACGCGGGACAACGAGATCCTCACGGACACGGCGACGACGTATCTGGGCGCCGGCTGGCTGCTGCTGGATGCGTACCGGGAGGACTCGGCGTCCAGTCAGAAGCTCGGCTATCTGACCCCGGAGGAGTTCGGGTACGTCCTCGCCAAACGCGCCATGGTGTTCGGGGAGGATCCGTCGACGTGGTTCACCAGCCCGCAGGCGTACACGGCGTTCGTGGAGGGCAGGTCCCTGGCCCGCCGGGACGAGCAGCAGCCTCCGCTCACGGCGGCGGGCTGGGCGGGCCGGCGGCGCTACGCCCGCGACCGGCGGCACGCTCAGGACCGGCACGCCCTGGTCGCGGCGCCGGGCGCGCCGTACGCCTTCACGCCGGATGCGCGCGGGCCGCTGCGGGTGTCGTTTCCCTGCCCGACGTGTCACCAGCGGATCCGGGTACCGGTGCGGGGGCGTGTGCGGGCGCGCTGTGCGCTGTGCAGGACTGTGCTGGAGTGCGATACGTAGGTGTGGTGGTGGTCGGGTGTTGATGCCAGGGTCAGTCCACCTGGCTCCCGTACACCGCCCCCGGAACCTCCGCGGCGTCCAGCAGCCCGCGTACCGCCCCATCTACTTCGGTCACGTCCCACCGCGCGCCCTTGTCGGTCTCGGGCCCCGCCCGCCACCCCTCCATCACGGCGATCCGGCCCCCTTCCGCCTCGAAAACCCGCCCGGTGACCCCCGTGCTGGCGGCCGAGCCGAGCCAGACGACGAGGGGGGAGACGTTCTCCGGGGCCATGGCGTCGAATCCGCCGTCCGGGGCAGCCATGGCCGTCGCGAACGTGCGGTCCGTCATCCGTGTGCGCGCTGCCGGTGCAATCGCGTTGACCTGTACGCCGTACCGCCCGAGCTCTGCCGCCGCGACCAGGGTCAGCCCGACGATCCCGGCCTTCGCGGCGCTGTAGTTGCCCTGACCGACGGAGCCCAACAGGCCCGCTCCACTGCTGGTGTTGACGATCCGGGCCGCCGGTGTGCGGCCGGCCTTGGCCTCGGCCCGCCAGTGCGCGGCGGCATGTTTCAGTGGCAGGAAGTGGCCCTTGAGGTGGACGCGTACGACGGCGTCCCAGTCGTCCTCCCCGAGGTTGACCAGCATGCGGTCGCGCAGGAAGCCGGCGTTGTTGACGAGGGTGTCGAGCCGGCCGTACGTCTCCAGCGCGACCTGGATCAGGGATGCCGCGCCGTCGGTCGTGGCGACGTCCCCGCCGTGCGCGACCGCTTCACCGCCGCGCGCCCGGATCTCCGCGACCACCCGCGCGGCCGGGCTGTCGGCCGCGGGTGTCCCGTCCGGCCCGACCCCGAGGTCGTTGACGACGACCCGTGCGCCCTCGGCGGCGAAGGCGAGCGCATGGGCCCTGCCGAGCCCCCGCCCGGCCCCGGTGACGACGACGACCCGCCCGTCGCAGATTCGGCTCATCTCACCCCTCCTTGTGGGCGGTCGCGGCGTCCAGGAACGCGGGCCGCTCCCCGCCTCCGTGTACGAGCAGGCTCGCCCCGCTGATGTACGAGGCGGCGTCGGAGGCGAGGAACACGGCGGCCGCACCGACGTCGGACGGTTCCGCGAGCCGTCCGAGCGGAACCGTGCGCGACACCGCCGCGATCCCGTCCTGGCCCCCGTAGTGGAGGTGGGACAGCTCCGTTCGCACCATCCCGACCACCAGCGTGTTGACCCGCACGTCCGGCGCCCACTCGACGGCCATGGAGCGGGCGAGGCTCTCCAGTCCCGCCTTGGCGGCGCCGTACGCGGCCGAGCCGGGGGACGGGCGGCTGCCGCTGACGCTGCCGATCATCACCACACACCCCTTGGCCTGTGCGAGGTGCTCGTACGCGGCGAGCGAGGCGGTCAGCGGGGCGACGAGGTTCAGTTCGACGACGCGGGCATGCCGCTCGGCGTCGACGTCGGTCAGCAGCCGGTGCGGAGTGCCGCCTGCGTTGTTGACGAGGACGTCGAGGCGGGGCAGCGCGGCGAAGAAGGCCCGTACGGCGCTCTGGTCGCGCAGGTCGACGGACACGAACCGGCAGCCGTCGAGCGGAGTGTCGGCCGGTCTGCGCGCACAGGTGACGACGTCGGCGCCCGCGTCGACGAAGGCCCGCGCGATCCCGGCGCCGACTCCTCGGGTGCCGCCGGTGACGACGACGGTCCGGCCGGCCAGGCTCGGGCGCCGTGAGTTTTCCACAAGGGGTGCTTTGTCCACAGGGGCTCCCACTGCCGAACGGCGGCTGCTAGCTTCAAAGCCTCACACCTAACAAATGTTTGGTGGAAAGGTAGCTGATGTGCTCATGGGTGTCTCCACCTCGTCCCCGGGAAAGGGGATTTCCGTCGTCACGGTCGACCATCCGCCGGTGAACGCGCTGCCGGTGGCCGGCTGGTACGCCCTCGCGGACGCGGTGCGCGCGGCCGGCCGGGACGCCGAGGTCCGCTGTGTCGTGCTGGCCGCCGAGGGGCGGGGCTTCAACGCGGGTGTGGACATCAAGGAGATACAGGCGCGGGGCGACAGCGCCCTGCTCGGTGCCAACTCCGGCTGTGCCGAGGCGTTCGCGGCGGTGTACGAGTGCGAGGTTCCCGTCGTGGCGGCGGTGCAGGGCTTCTGCCTGGGCGGCGGTATCGGCCTGGTGGGGAACGCGGACGCGATCGTGGCGAGCGAGGACGCCGTCTTCGGCCTGCCCGAGCTGGACCGGGGCGCCCTCGGCGCGGCCACGCACCTGGCCCGCCTGGTCCCCCAGCACCTCATGCGCACGCTGTACTACACCTCGCGCACGGTGAGCGCGGCCGAGCTGCAGGCGCACGGCTCGGTGTGGCGGGTGGTGCGACGCGGGGAACTGCGGGCGGCGGCCCTGGAGTTGGCCCGCGAGATCGCCGCCAAGGACGGTCGGCTGCTGCGCCTGGCCAAGGCCGCCATCAACGGTATCGACCCGGTCGACGTGCGCCGCAGCTACCGCTTCGAGCAGGGCTTCACCTTCGAGGCGGGTCTCAGCGGGGTGGCCGGCCGCGTCCGCAGCGGCTTCGGAAAGGACGTGCCCGAGTGACCGACAAGACGATGACCGCCGACGAGGCCGTCTCCCGGCTGCGGAGCGGTATGACCCTCGGCATCGGCGGCTGGGGCTCGCGCCGCAAACCGATGGCCCTGGTGAGAGCACTGCTCCGCACCGGGATCACCGATCTCACCGTCGTCTCGTACGGCGGTCCGGACGTCGGCATGCTGGCCGCCGCCGGCCGGATCCGGAAGCTGGTCGCCGCCTTCGCCACCCTCGACTCGATCCCGCTCGAACCCCACTACCGGGCGGCGCGCGAACGCGGGGCGTTCGAGCTGATGGAGATCGACGAGGCGATGTTCCTGTGGGGGTTGCAGGCCGCCGCGAACAGGCTCCCGTTTCTCCCGGTCCGGTCCGGCCCCGGTTCGGACGTGATGCGGGTGAACCCCGCGCTGCGCACGGTGACGTCCCCGTACGAGGACGGCGAGACGCTCGTGGCCATGCCGGCCCTGCGCCTGGACGCGGCTCTGGTCCATGTGAACCGCGCGGACCGGCGGGGCAACGGGCAGTATCTGGGCCCCGACCCGTACTTCGACGACCTGTTCTGCGCGGCAGCCGAGCGGGCGTACGTCTCCTGCGAGCGGATCGTGGACACGGCCGAGCTGACGAAGGAGGCCGCGCCGCAGACGCTCCTCGTCCAGCGGCACACGGTGGCCGGCGTCGTCGAGGCCCCGAACGGCGCCCACTTCACCTCCTGCGCACCCGACTACGCGCGCGACGAGGCCTTCCAGAAGCACTACGCCGGCACGCCCTGGCCACAGTTCGCCGAGCAGTTCCTCGGCGGCGACGAGCCCGCATACCGGTCCGCCGTCCAGGCCTGGCACAAGGAGCGGCCATGAGCGCAGAAGCGTCCGCACCCACCCGCGCCGAGTACTGCGTGATCGGCTGCGCCGAGGCCTGGCGCGGGGCCGGCGAGATCCTGGCGAGCCCCATGGGCCTGATCCCCTCCATCGGCGCCCGGCTCGCCCGCCGTACCTTCGCCCCCGACCTGCTGCTGACCGACGGCGAGGCGACGCTGGTGGACGTCGACGGCACGCCTGAGGGCTGGCTGCCGTACCGCCGGCACCTCACCCTGGTCACCGGTGGCCGACGGCACGTGATGATGGGCGCGAGCCAGATCGACCGCTACGGCAACCAGAACATCTCCTGCATCGGCGACTGGACGAAACCCGTCCGGCAACTGCTCGGCGTGCGCGGAGCGCCGGTCAACACACTGAACAATCCGACGAGTTACTGGATCCCCCGGCATTCCCGGCGGGTGTTCGTCGAACGCGTCGACATGGTGTGCGGGGTCGGGTACGACCGTGCCGCCGCGCACCCGGAGACGGCACGCTTCCACCACCTGGCCCGGGTCGTCTCCGACCTCGGCGTCTTCGACTTCGCCACGCCGGACCACTCGATGCGGGTGGCGTCACTGCACCCGGGGGTGAGCGTCGAGGAGGTGCGGGAAGCGACGGGCTTCGCGCTGACGGTCCCGTCCGAGGTGCCGCCGACCCGCGCGCCCACGACCGAGGAACTGCACCTGATCCGTGAGGTGATCGACCCGGCGAACACCCGGGACCGGGAGGTGCGGACCTGATGGAGACGGCGCTCACCAGACTGGTCGGCGTACGGCATCCCGTCGTGCAGACCGGGATGGGCTGGGTGGCGGGCCCCCGCCTGGTCTCGGCGACGGCGAACGCGGGGGCGCTCGGCATCCTGGCGTCGGCGACGATGACGCTCGACCAGTTGCGCGAGGCGATACGCGAGGTCGCATCGCGGACGACCGCACCCTTCGGCGTCAATCTGCGGGCCGACGCGGGCGACGCGGCCGACCGGGTCCAGATCATGATCGACGAGGGTGTCCGGGTCGCCTCGTTCGCCCTCGCCCCCTCCCCCGAACTGATCGGCGCTCTCAAGGAGTCGGGCACGGTGGTCATCCCGTCCGTCGGGGCGCGGCGCCATGCCGAGAAGGTCGCGGCGTGGGGCGCGGACGCGGTGATCGTGCAGGGCGGCGAGGGCGGCGGCCACACCGGCGAGGTGGCAACGACGGTGCTGCTGCCCCAGGTCGTGGACGCCGTGGACATCCCGGTCGTGGCGGCGGGCGGCTTCTTCGACGGGCGGGGCCTGGTCGCGGCGCTGGCGTACGGGGCGGAGGGCGTCGCCATGGGCACGCGGTTCCTGCTGACGTCGGACTCTGCGGTGCCTGACGCGGTGAAGGCGAGGTATCTGGCGGCGACGGTCAGGGACGTCACGGTCACGACGGCGATCGACGGCCTGCCGCACCGCATGCTGCACACGGAACTGGTCGACGCGCTGGAGAGATCCGGCCGTACGACGACCCTGCTGCGGGCCATACGCAGGGCGGCCGGGTTCCGGAAGCTGTCCGGCCGCACCTGGCGCGGCATGATCCAGGACGGCCTCGCGATGAAGCACGGCAAGGACCTGACCTGGAGCCAGGTCCTGCTGGCCGCCAACACGCCGATGTTGCTGAAGGCGTCGATGGTGGACGGTCGTACGGACGTCGGTGTGATGGCGTCCGGGCAGGTCGCCGGGGTCATCGAGGACCTGCCGTCGTGCGCGGAGCTGGTGGAGCGGATCATGACGGAGGCCGAGGAGACGCTGAAGTCCTTGGAGCTGCTCAGATCCTCTCGATGATCGTCACGTTCGCCTGTCCCCCGCCCTCGCACATCGTCTGCAGCCCGAACCGCCCACCCGTGCGCTCCAGTTCGTGCAGCAGCGTCGTCATCAGCTTCGCGCCGGTCGCGCCGAGCGGGTGGCCCAGGGCTATCGCGCCGCCGTTGACGTTGACCTTCCCGGGGTCGGCGCCGGTCTCCTTCAGCCAGGCCAGGACGACCGGCGCGAAGGCCTCGTTGATCTCGACGAGGTCGATGTCGTCGATGGTGAGGCCGGTCTTCTTCAGGGCGTGGGCGGTGGCGGGTATCGGGGCCGTGAGCATGCGGATCGGGTCCTCGCCGCGCACCGAGAGGTGGTGGACGCGGGCGCGCGGCGTCAGCCCGTGCTCGCGCACCGCCTGCTCGGAGGCCAGCAGCAGGGCCGCCGCGCCGTCGGAGACCTGCGAGGAGCAGGCGGCCGTGATCGTGCCGCCGTCGATGACCGGCTTCAGCGCGGCCATCTTCTCCAGGGAGGTGTCCCGCCGTGGCCCTTCGTCGGCGGCGACGTCCCCGTACGGCACGGTCTCCCGCGTGAACCGCCCCTCGTCGATCGCCCGCACCGCCCGCCGGTGCGAGCCGAGCGCGAACTCCTCCTGCTCCGGCCGGCCGATCCCCCACTTCGCGGCGATCATCTCGGCGCCGGCGAACTGGTTCACCGCCCGGTCCCCGTACCGCGCCCGCCACCCCTCGCTCCCTGCGTAGGGCCCCTGGGTGAAGCCCAGCGGCTCGGCGGCCTGCCGGGTCGCGTAGGCGATGGGGATCTGCGACATGTTCTGTACGCCCCCGGCGACCACCAGGTCCTGTGTCCCGGACAGCACGCCCTGCGCCGCGAAGTGCACGGCCTGCTGCGAGGACCCGCACTGGCGGTCCACGGTCACCCCGGGCACCTCCTCGGGCAGCCCGGCCGCCAGCCAGCAGGTCCGCGCGATGTCCCCGGCCTGCGGCCCGACGGTGTCCAGGCATCCGAAGACGACGTCCTCGACGGCGGCCGGATCGACCCCGGCCCGCTGGATCAGCGCCTTGAGCACATGGGCACCCAGGTCGGCCGGGTGGACCCCGCTCAGTCCTCCTCCGCGCCGCCCCACGGGCGTGCGGACCGCTTCGACGATGTAGGCCTCGGCCATGTCAACTCCCTCACGGAAAAGGGCTATTCACGTACGGCGATCCCGTCCAGCACCATCGACAGGTACTGCCGGGCGATCTCCTCCGGACTGTGCTGCCCGCCGGGCCGGTACCAGGACGCGGCGACCCACACCGTGTCCCGCACGAACCGGTAGGTGAGCCGGACGTCGAGGTCGTCCCGGAAGACCCGGTCCGCGACGCCGCGCTCCAGCGTGGTCAGCCACGCCTTCTCGAACTTGCTCTGGGACTCGGCGAGGAAGGCGAACCGCTCCTGCGCCGCCAGCTGCCTGGACTCCTTCTGGTAGATCGCGACGGCGGGGCGGTGCCGGTCGATCTCCTTGAACGACTCGGTGACCAGGGCCTGGAGCGTCTCGCGCGGCCCGAGCCCGGCCTCCAGGACGGCGTCGTAGCCGTCCCAGAGCTCGTCCAGGAAGGTGTGCAGGATCTCCTCCAGCATCGACTCCTTGGAGTCGAAGTGGTAGTAGAGGCTGCCCGCGAGCATGCCCGCCTGGTCGGCGATGGTCCGTACGGTTGTTGCGTTGTAGCCCTGCTCGGCGAAGACCTCTGCGGCGGTGCGCAGGAGTTCGCGGCGGCGCGCCGGCGCGGCGCCGGTCACCTGAGGCTTCTTCTTGGTCGGCACGTGACCCATTGTGGTCTGCACCCGCACCTAGGGATGCCGGCTGCTGACGGACACGACCTCTCCGGTCATGTACGAGGAGTAGCCGGACGCCAGGAACACGATCACGTTGGCCACCTCCCAGGGTTCGGCGTACCGCCCGAAGGCCTCGCGGGCGGTGAGCTCGGCGAGCAGTTCGGGTGTCGTCACCTTCACCAGGTGTGGATGCATGGCGAGGCTCGGCGCGACGGCGTTGACCCGCACTCCGTACTCGGCGGCTTCCAGGGCCGCGCACCGGGTCAGCGCCATCACGCCCGCCTTCGCCGCGGCGTAGTGCGCCTGCCCGGCCTGGGCGCGCCAGCCGACGACGGACGCGTTGTTGACGATCACTCCGCCGCCGGTCGTGCGCATCGCCCGCAGGGCCGCCCGGGTGCACCGGAAGGTGCCGTTCAGCGTCACGTCCAGCACGCGGGACCACTGCTCGTCGCTCATGTCGACCAGGTCGGCCGTCCCGCCCAGGCCCGCGTTGTTGACGACGATGTCCAGCCGCCCGTGCTCCCGTACAGCCGCCGCGAAGAGCGCCCGCACCTGGGCGTCGTCGGTGACGTCACAGGGGACGGCCGCCACCGCGCCCGCGAACTGACGCCCCAGCTCTGCCTCGTACTCCTTCAGCCGCCGCACATGCGCGTCACTGATCAGCACGCGTGCGCCCTCCTCCAGGAACCGGCGGGCGGTGGCGCCGCCGATCCCCGCCCCGGCCGCCGCGGTGATGACGGCGGTGCGCCCGGCGAGCAGTCCGTGCCCGGGGACGTATGACGGAGCCTCGACGTCTGTCATGGCGCCACGCTAACCTACCAAACACTTGTTAGGGAAGGGAGCGGGCACCCGTGGACCTGGACGAGTCAGCCGAGGAGCAGGCGTTCCGCGCACAGGCCCGGCAGTGGCTGCGGGCCCACGTGCCCGCCGAGCCACCGGCCTCACTGGAGACGGAGGAGGGCTTCGCCGAGCACCGGGCCTGGGAGGCACGGCTGTATGCGGACCGCTGGTCGGTGGTCTCCTGGCCGGAGGAGTACGGCGGCCGGGGCGTGGACCTCGTCAAGTGGCTGATCTTCGAGGAGGAGTACTACGCGGCGGGCGCTCCGGGCCGGGTCTCGCAGAACGGCATCGGTCTGCTGGCCCCCACCCTCTTCGACCACGGCAGCAGGGAGCAGCAGGCCCGGATCCTGCCGACGATGGCGAGCGGCGGGGTGATCTGGGCGCAGGCGTGGTCGGAGCCGGAGGCGGGCTCGGACCTGGCGTCCCTGACCTCCCGGGCCGTCCGCACCGACGGTGGCTGGCTGCTGTCGGGACAGAAGACCTGGTCCTCCCGTGCGGCCTTCGCCGACCGCGCCTTCGGCCTGTTCCGCAGCGAGCCGGGCACCCCGAAACCCCACCAGGGCCTGACGTACGTGATGTTCGACCTGCGCGCCCCCGGCGTCACGGTCCGTCCCATCGCCCGGCTGGACGGCAAGCCCGCCTTCGCCGAACTGTTCCTGGACGATGTCTTCGTCCCGGACGAGGACGTCATCGGCGAGCCCGGCCAGGGCTGGCGGATCGCGATGTCGACGGCCGCCAACGAGCGCGGCCTGACGCTGCGCTCCCCCGGCCGCTTCCTCGCCGCCGCCGGCCGGCTGCACGAGCTCTGGCAGGCACAGGGAAGTCCGGAATCCGCACGGCGGAGAGTGGCCGATGCCCTCATCGGCTCCCGCGCCTACCAGCTCTTCACCTACGCGGCCGCCGCCCGCTTCCTCGACGGCGAACCGCTCGGCGCTCAGTCCAGCCTGAACAAGGTCTTCTGGTCCGAGTACGACATCGCGCTGCACGAGACCGCCCTCGACGTCCTCGGGCCGGAGGGCGAGTGCGCGGACACGGAGTGGTCCGAGTCCTACGTCTTCTCCCTCGCCGGCCCCATCTACGCCGGCACGAACGAGATCCAGCGCGACCTCGTCGCCGAACACCTGCTGGGCCTGCCGAAGGGACGCCGCTGATGCGCTTCCTCCTCGACTCCGATCAGCGTGCCTTCGCCGCCTCCCTGGACGCGATGCTGAGGTCCGCCGAGACGCCTACCGTCATACGGGACTGGAGCCGCGGCGAGCACACGAGCGGCCGCAAGCTGTGGTCCCGTATCGCCGAGGCGGGGGTGTTCGCGCTGGCGGTACCCGAGGCTTACGACGGAGTGGGCCCGCGCCCCGTCGAAGTCGCCGTCGCTTTCGTGGAGTTGGGGCGGCATGCGGTGCCGGGGCCGTTGGCGGAGACGGTCGCGGCGGCCGTACTGCTCACCGAGCCGGACGCTCTCGCCGAGCGCTTCCTCCCCCGGCTGGCAGCAGGCGAGTCGATGGTGACGCTGGCACCCGAAGGGTCGTACGCCCTCGACGGCGACGCGGCGACCATCCATCTCTCCCTCGCACCCGACGGCCTGCGTCTCGCCCCCGGCCACGCGCCCGCGCGCCCCTCCCTCGACCCCGCCCGCCGCCTCACCCCCCTCCTGACCGGCGGTGAACTCCTCTCCCCCGCCCCGCCGGCCGACCGCGCCCTCACCTGGGCCTGGCTCGCCACCGCCGCCCAGGCCCTCGGTGTGGGGCTCGCGCTGCTGGACCGGACGGTCGCGTACGTCAGGCAGCGCACGCAGTTCGGGGTCCCCGTCGGTTCGTTCCAGGCGGTCAAGCACCGGCTGGCCGACGCGAAGATCGCCCTGGAGTTCGCGCGGCCGCTGGTCTTCGGCGCCGCGGTGACGATGAGCCCGGCCGACGTGGCCGCCGCGAAGACGGCGGCCTGCGAGGCGGCGTACACCACGGCCCGGACGGCCCTCCAGCTGCACGGCGCGATCGGCTACACCGCGGAGTACGACCTGTCCCTCTGGCTGACCAAGGCCCGCGCCCTGCGCACCGCGTGGGGAGGCCCCGACGAGTGCCGGACCGTCGTCCTCAATGCCCGTGCCCGCCCCCGCGGGTGATCTCCCGGTACTCCTCCCGGGTCGGCTTCGGTATGTGGCTGCCGGGCCCGAACATGACCCGGGCGAGCCGGGCCCGCACCCGCTGGGAGACCGTGACCGGACGGCGCACGCCGTTCGCGTCGACACGCGGTCCGATCTCGTACGGCGCCGGCTGCTCGTGCTGGGTGAGGGTGAACCGCTGGTCCTGGACGAGGGGTTCGTGGACCTCGATGTACTCGCCGTGCGGCAGCCGCTTGATGGTGCCGGTCTCCCGACCGTGCAGCACCTTCTCCCGGTCGCGGCGTTGCAGGCCCAGACAGATCCGCTTGGTGACGAAGAACGCCAGCACCGGCGCAACGAAGAACGCGATCCGCACGAACCAGGTGATGGCGTTGATCGACAGATGCAGATGCGTCGCGATGATGTCGTTGCCGCCGCCGATCAGGCACACCGCGTACAGCGTGAGCCAGGCGACGCCGAGCCCCGTGCGGACGGGGGCGTTGCGCGGCCGGTCCAGGATGTGGTGCTCGCGTTTGTCGCCGGTGATCCACGCCTCGATGAAGGGGTAGATCCCGATGGCGGCCAGGATCAGCGGGAACAGCGCGAACGGGATGAAGACGCCCAGCACCAGCGTGTGGCCGAAGGCGCTGATCTCCCATCCCGGCATCACCCGGATCAGGCCCTCGGAGAAGCCGAGATACCAGTCGGGCTGGGCGCCGGTGGTGACGAGGTCGGGACGGTAGGGGCCGAAGGCCCACACGGGGTTGATCTGCGCGAGGCCGCCCATGATCGTGAGCACGCCGAAGACCAGGAAGAAGAAGCCGCCCGCCTTGGCCATGTAGACCGGCATGAAGGGCATGCCGACGACGGACTTCTGGTCGCGGCCGGGGCCGGGGTACTGGGTGTGCTTGTGATAGAAGACCAGGATCAGATGGGCCACGACCAGGCCCAGCATGATCCCGGGCAGCAGCAGGATGTGGATCGGGTACAGCCGCGCGATGATGTCGTGCCCCGGGAACTCCCCGCCGAACAGGAAGAACGACAAATACGTGCCCACGATCGGGATCGACAGGATCGCGCCCTGGGCGAAGCGGATGCCGGTGCCGGACAGCAGGTCGTCGGGGAGCGAGTAGCCGGTGAGACCGGTGATGATGCCGAGCATCAGCAGCGTCCAGCCGAACACCCAGTTGATCTCGCGCGGTTTGCGGTAGGCGCCGGTGAAGAACACCCGCATCATGTGCACGAGCATGCCGGTGACGAAGACCAGCGCCGCCCAGTGGTGGATCTGCCGGATCAGCAGCCCGCCGCGCACATCGAAGCTGATGTCGAGGGTGGACTCGAACGCCTTGGTCATCACGACGCCGTTGAGCGGTGTGTAGGACCCTTCGTAGACCACCTCGGCGCTGCTCGGCTCGAAGAACAGCGTGAGGTAGACGCCGGTGAGGATCAGCACGAGGAAGCTGTAGAGACAAACCTCACCCAGCATGAACGACCAGTGGTCCGGAAACACCTTGCGCATATTGGCCTTGGCCAGCGCGTACAGGCCGAGCCGTCCGTCGGCCCAGTCGGCCACTCGCTCGCCGCGCGGGGCCGTGGCGGCCCGTGCGTTCCCCGTTCGTGCGCCCTCACCCATGAGCTGCGTCGCCTCCCCGTCGGATCAACCTCAGGGTGACACGGCGTCCCGTTCCAGCCAACAGTGCGGCAGGCGGCTCAGGTTCGTACGATCCCCTGTGCCCGCGCGGCCGCCAGCCACTGCGGGAAGTCGCCCACCAGTCGGTCGTACAGCTCGGCGTCGGACACCGCCCGCGGATCCGCACCGGCGTGGAAGAACCCCGCGTTGTCGACGACCCGCTTGTCCGGTACCGGCAGCTCGTCGAGCCTGCGCAGGAACTCGAACTGCCGGCTGTTCGGATCACCGAAGCCGATGAACTGCCAGAACAGCGGCAGCCGAGCCGCCTTGCACAGATAGCGCTCCGCGGCGAGCTTGTTGATCGGCCCGCCGTCGGTCTGGAAGACGACCAGGGCGGGATCCGTGGAGCCGCTGTCGAGATAGTGGTCGATGACGGCGTCCATCGCCAGGTGGTAGCTGGTCTTCCCCATGTGCCCGAGCCCGGCCACGATCCGCTCGATGCGCCCGCGATGGTCGGCGAGCGCGATGTCGGTCTCCGCGTCGACGTCCGTCGAGAAGAACACCACCGGCACCCGGCCGTCGTCGTCGAGGTGCGCGGACAGCCCGAGCACCCGGTCGGCCAGCGCCTGCACGCTGCCGTCCCTGTAGTACGGCTTCATCGAGCCGGAGTAGTCGACCACCAGGTAGACGGCGGCCCGCTGTCCGTCCAGCCCGTGCCTGGCGAGCGACACCCCGGCGCTCTTGTAGAGACTGACCAGTGCGGGTGCGGTTTCCTCGACCTTGCTGAGACTGATCGCCGCCATGCGGGCTCCCCCTTCGCCACCAGGACCGACGCCGAGGCTACGGCACCAGGGCCTGTCCGGCGGATCAGGTCGCAGGAAAGCGACGGTGACTGATCGGCGCTGGTGAGCGGGGTCTGGTGCGTCCAGCTGCAAGGCGGAGGAGGGAGTCGACGCGATGAGGGCCCCTCCCGCGCGAGCGAAGCCGAGCGTGGGGGAGTCGGCAAGTGACGACAACGCGGCAGACGGGCGTGCCAGACCCCGCGTCTGCGGCATGATCCGCCGGACAGGCCCTAGGCCCCACCTCTCCCCCTGTCCACAGGCGTTCGCTATTTTGATCGCCGCCGCCCCGCCGGCTCGCCGTCCGTTCACCCCCAAGAGGAGCCGGCTGTGGAACCCGAGTCCGCCGTCACCACCTGCTATCGCCATCCCAAGGTCGAGTGCCACGTCCGCTGCACCCGCTGCGACCGGTACATCTGCCCCGACTGCATGCGGGAGGCGGCCGTCGGCCACCACTGCCCGGAGTGTGTGAAGGAGGGCGCCCGCTCGGTGCGCCAGGCGCGGACCGCGTTCGGCGGCCGGATCACCGCGGTGCCCCTGGTGACGTACGCGCTGATCGCGCTCAACGTCCTCGCCTATGTCGGCGAGTTGGTGCGCCCGGAGATCGTGGACCGGTTCGGGATGCTGGGCGGCGGGCTCGTCGGACCGGACGGTGGCCACTATGTGTGGCAGGCGGTGTACCCGCCGGGCTTCGCTGCCGAGGGCCTCGTCGACGGGGAGTGGTGGCGCCTGCTGACCGGCGCGTTCCTGCATCTGCCGCCCACCGAGGGCACGTTCGGGATCCTGCACATCGTGATGAACATGGCGGCGCTGTGGAACCTCGGCCGCCTGGTCGAGTCCCAGCTCGGGCGGATCCGCTATGTCGCCCTCTACCTGCTGTCGGCGCTCGGCGGCTCGGTCCTCGTCCTGCTGCTCGCCCCCGAGGACCTCACCGTCGGCGCGTCCGGCGCGATCTTCGGTCTGGGCGCCGCGTACTACGTGATGTCCCGCCGCCTCGGCTACGACATGAACGCCGTCAACCGTTTCATGGCGGGCCTGCTGCTGTGGCTGCTGATCTCCGCGGCCTTCACCTCCTGGGAGGGGCACCTGGGCGGGCTGCTGGCGGGGGCGCTGGTGACGCTCGCCTATGCGTACGCGCCGCGGGAACGGCGTTCGCTGGTGCAGGCGGGGGCGTGTGTGGCGCTGCTGGTGCTGCTGGTGGTCCTGACGGTCGGGAAGGTCACCGCCCTGACGTGAGGAAAAGGCGACGGCGCCTGCCCAGTCGTCCGGTCGGGGACAAGAGGCAGGCGCCGTCTGTGTTCCGTACGCCTTTGTACGGGACGTCTTGTGAGGTGTCGTTCTCCGGAACCGTCAGACCATCAGCGCACGGTCCGTCGGACGGATCGGCGCCGGCAGGTCGCTGGCGCCGGTCAGGAAGCGGTCGACGCCGCGGGCGGCCGAGCGGCCCTCCGCGATCGCCCACACGATGAGCGACTGGCCGCGGCCGGCGTCACCGGCGACGAACACGCCCGGCACGTTCGTCTGGTAGTCGGCGTCGCGGGCGATGTTGCCGCGCTCGTCGAGCTCCAGGCCGAACTGGTCGACCAGTCCGTTCTCCCGGTCGGTGCCGGTGAAGCCCATGGCGAGGGTGACCAGCTGGGCGGGGATCTTGCGCTCCGTGCCCGGCTTCGGGGTCAGCTTGCCGTCGATGAACTCCACCTCGGTGAGGTGCAGCCACTGGACGTTGCCGTCCTCGTCGCCCTCGAAGTGGGTGGTGGAGACGGAGTAGACCCGCTCACCGCCCTCCTCGTGCGCCGAGGTGACCTTGTAGAGCATCGGGAAGGTCGGCCACGGCTGGGCGACCGGGTTCCGCTCCTCGTTCGGGCGCGGCATGATCTCCAGCTGCGTCACGGAGGCCGCGCCCTGACGGTGGGCGGTGCCCACGCAGTCGGCGCCCGTGTCGCCGCCGCCGATGACGACGACGTGCTTGCCCTCGGCCGAGATCGGCGGGGTGACGTAGTCGCCCTCCTGGACCTTGTTGGCCAGGGGCAGGTACTCCATCGCCTGGTAGATGCCCTTGAGCTCGCGGCCGGGGACCGGGAGGTCACGCGCCGTGGTGGCACCGGCGGCGATGACGACCGCGTCGTACCGCTTCCTCAGATCCGTGGCCTTCAGGTCGCGGCCGATCTCGATGCCGGTGCGGAAGCGGGTGCCCTCCGCGCGCATCTGCTCGATACGGCGGTTGATGTGCCGCTTCTCCATCTTGAACTCGGGGATGCCGTACCGGAGGAGGCCTCCGATGCGGTCCGCGCGCTCGTAGACGGCGACCGTGTGGCCGGCCCGGGTGAGCTGCTGGGCGGCGGCCAGGCCCGCCGGGCCCGAGCCGATGACCGCGACCGTCTTGCCGGAAAGGCGCTCGGGGATCTGCGGCGCGACGTCACCGGTCTCCCACGCCTTGTCGATGATCGAGACCTCGACGTTCTTGATGGTGACGGCCGGCTGGTTGATGCCGAGCACACACGCCGACTCGCAGGGAGCCGGGCACAGGCGGCCCGTGAACTCCGGGAAGTTGTTCGTGGCGTGCAGGCGCTCGGAGGCGGCCGCCCAGTCCTCGCGGTAGGCGTAGTCGTTCCACTCGGGGATCAGGTTCCCCAGCGGACAGCCGTTGTGGCAGAACGGGATGCCGCAGTCCATGCACCGGCTGGCCTGCTTGCTGATGATCGGCAGCAGCGAGCCGGGGACGTAGACCTCGTTCCAGTCCCTGACGCGCTCCTCGACGGGGCGGGACTTGGCGACCTCACGGCCGTGGTTCAGAAAGCCCTTCGGGTCAGCCATTGATCGCCGCCTCCATCATCTTCTCGGTGATCTCGGACTCGGAGAGACCGGCTCGCTCGGCGGCGTCCTTGGCGGCGAGCACTGCCTTGTACGTGCTGGGGATGATCTTGCTGAAGCGCTCCACGGACACGGACCACTCCGCGAGCAGCTTCTCGGCGACCGTGGAACCGGTCTCCTCCGCGTGCCGGCGCACCACGTCGTGCAGCCACTGCTTGTCGGTGTCGTCGAGCACCTCGACCGACTCCACGTTGCCGACGTTGACGTTGTCGCGGTCGAGGTCGATGACGTACGCGATACCGCCGGACATACCGGCCGCGAAGTTGCGGCCCGTCTCGCCGAGCACCACCGCGTGACCGCCGGTCATGTACTCGCAGCCGTGGTCGCCCACGCCCTCGGAGACGACCAGCGCGCCGGAGTTGCGGACGCAGAAGCGCTCGCCGACCTTGCCGCGCAGGAACATCTCGCCGCCGGTCGCGCCGTACGCGAGGGTGTTGCCCGCGATGACGCTGTACTCGGCGAGATGGTCGGCGCCCCGGTCCGGGCGGACGATGATCCGGCCGCCGGACAGGCCCTTGCCGACATAGTCGTTGGCGTCGCCCTCGAGGCGCAGCGTGACACCGCGCGGGACGAAGGCGCCGAACGACTGGCCCGCGGACCCGGTGAAGGTGATGTCGATGGTGTCGTCGGGCAGACCTGCGCCGCCGAACTTCTTCGTCACCTCGTGGCCGAGCATGGTGCCGACCGTGCGGTTGATGTTGCGGATGGCGACCTGGGCACGGACCGGCTGGGCGTCGTTCACCGAGTCCACGGCGAGCGCGTCGGCGGCGAGCTTGATCAGCTCGTTGTCGAGCGCCTTCTCCAGGCCGTGGTCCTGCTCGATCAGCTGGTGGCGCACCGCGCCCTCGGGCAGCTCCGGCACGTGGAACAGCGGAGCCAGGTCCAGGCCCTGCGCCTTCCAGTGGTCGACGGCCCGCGTGACGTCGAGGGCCTCGGCGTGGCCGACGGCTTCCTCGATGGAGCGGAAGCCCAGCTCGGCGAGGATCTCGCGGACCTCTTCGGCGATGTACTGGAAGAAGTTCACGACGTACTCGGCCTTGCCGGTGAACCGCTCGCGCAGGGTCGGGTTCTGGGTGGCGATGCCGACCGGGCAGGTGTCCAGGTGGCAGACGCGCATCATGACGCAGCCGGAGACGACGAGCGGCGCGGTCGCGAAACCGAACTCCTCGGCGCCGAGCAGCGCGGCGATGACGACGTCACGGCCGGTCTTCAGCTGGCCGTCGGTCTGCACGACGATCCGGTCGCGCAGGCCGTTGAGCAGCAGCGTCTGCTGGGTCTCGGCGAGGCCGAGCTCCCAGGGACCGCCCGCGTGCTTCAGCGACGTCAGCGGCGAGGCACCCGTACCACCGTCGTGACCGGAGATGAGCACCACGTCCGCGTGGGCCTTGGACACACCGGCGGCGACCGTGCCGACGCCGACCTCCGAGACCAGCTTCACATGAATCCGCGCCTGCGGGTTCGCGTTCTTCAGGTCGTGGATCAGCTGGGCCAGGTCCTCGATGGAGTAGATGTCGTGGTGCGGCGGCGGGGAGATGAGCCCCACGCCCGGCGTCGAGTGCCGGGTCTTCGCCACCCACGGGTACACCTTGTGGCCGGGCAGCTGGCCGCCCTCGCCGGGCTTGGCGCCTTGGGCCATCTTGATCTGGATGTCGTCGGAGTTGACCAGGTACTCGGAGGTCACACCGAACCGGCCCGACGCCACCTGCTTGATCGACGACCGGCGAGCGGGGTCGTAGAGACGCTCCGGGTCCTCGCCGCCCTCACCGGTGTTGGACTTGCCGCCCAGCTGGTTCATGGCGATGGCGAGGGTTTCGTGCGCCTCCTTGGAGATGGAGCCGTACGACATGGCGCCCGTCGAGAAGCGCTTGACGATCTCGGAGACCGGCTCGACCTCGTCGATGGAGATCGGCTGCCGGTCGGACTTGAAGCCGAACAGACCGCGCAGCGTCATCAGCCGCTCGGACTGCTCGTTCACGCGCTCCGTGTACTTCTTGAAGATGTCGTAGCGGCCCGTACGGGTCGAGTGCTGGAGGCGGAAGACCGTCTCCGGGTCGAACAGGTGCGGCTCGCCCTCGCGGCGCCACTGGTACTCGCCACCGATCTCCAGCGCGCGGTGCGCCGGGGCGATGCCGGAGGCGGGGTACGCCTTGGCGTGCCGGGCGGCGACCTCCTTGGCGATGACGTCGATGCCGACGCCGCCGATCTTGGTGGCGGTGCCGTTGAAGTACTTCTCCACGAAGGCCTCGTCGAGACCGACGGCCTCGAAGACCTGGGCGCCGCGGTAGGAGGCGACGGTGGAGATGCCCATCTTGGACATGACCTTCAGGACGCCCTTGCCGAGGGCGTAGATCAGGTTGCGGATGGCCTTCTCGGGGTCGACGCCGGGCAGGAAGGTGCCCGCGCGGACCAGGTCCTCCACGGACTCCATGGCCAGGTACGGGTTGACCGCGGCGGCGCCGTAGCCGATGAGCAGGGCGACGTGGTGGACCTCGCGGACGTCACCGGCCTCGACCAGCAGGCCCACCTGGGTGCGCTGCTTGGTGCGGATGAGGTGGTGGTGGACGGCCGCGGTGAGCAGCAGCGACGGGATCGGCGCGTGCTCGGCGTCCGAGTGCCGGTCGGAGAGGACGATCAGGCGGGCGCCGTTCTCTATCGCGGCGTCGGCCTCGGCGCAGATCTCCTCGATGCGCGCGGCGAGGGCGTCGCCGCCGCCGCTGACCCGGTAGAGGCCGGAGAGGGTCGCGGCCTTCATGCCGGGCATGTCGCCGTCGGCGTTGATGTGGATGAGCTTGGCCAGCTCGTCGTTGTCGATCACCGGGAAGGGCAGCACGACGCTACGACAGGAGGCGGCCGTCGGCTCCAGCAGGTTGCCCTGCGGGCCCAGCGACGAGCGCAGGGAGGTGACCAGCTCCTCGCGGATCGCGTCCAGCGGTGGGTTGGTGACCTGCGCGAACAGCTGGGTGAAGTAGTCGAAGAGCAGCCGCGGGCGGTCGGAGAGGGCCGCGATCGGCGAGTCCGTACCCATCGAACCGATCGGCTCCGCACCGGCCTTGGCCATCGGGGCGAGGATGACGCGCAGCTCCTCCTCGGTGTAGCCGAAGGTCTGCTGGCGGCGGGTGACCGAGGCGTGGGTGTGCACGATGTGCTCGCGCTCGGGCAGGTCGGAGAGCTCGATCTCGCCGGCCTCCAGCCACTCGGCGTACGGGTGCTCCGCCGCGAGCTGGGCCTTGATCTCGTCGTCCTCGATGATGCGGTGCTCGGCGGTGTCGACGAGGAACATGCGGCCCGGCTGCAGGCGGCCCTTGCGGACGACCTTGGCGGGGTCGATGTCGAGGACGCCGACCTCGGAGCCGAGGACGACGAGACCGTCGTCGGTGACCCAGTAGCGGCCCGGGCGCAGACCGTTGCGGTCGAGAACCGCGCCGACCTGGGTGCCGTCGGTGAAGGTGACACAGGCCGGGCCGTCCCAGGGCTCCATCATCGTGGAGTGGTACTCGTAGAAGGCGCGCCGGGCCGGGTCCATGGAGTCGTGGTTCTCCCACGCCTCCGGGATCATCATCAGCACCGAGTGCGGAAGCGAACGTCCGCCGAGGTGCAGCAGTTCGAGGACCTCGTCGAAGGACGCCGAGTCGGAGGCGTCGGGCGTGCAGATCGGGAAGACCCGCTCCAGCTTCTCCGGGGAGCCGAACAGCTCGGAGTACAGCTGGGACTCGCGGGCCCGCATCCAGTTGCGGTTGCCCTTGACGGTGTTGATCTCACCGTTGTGCGCGACGAAGCGGTACGGGTGGGCCAGCGGCCACGACGGGAACGTGTTCGTCGAGAACCGGGAGTGCACGAGCGCGATCGCGGAGGCGAACCGGCGGTCGGACAGGTCCGGGAAGAAGGGCTCCAGCTGGCCGGTGGTCAGCATGCCCTTGTAGACGATGGTCCGCGCGGACAGCGAGGGGAAGTAGACGCCGGCCTCGCGCTCGGCGCGCTTGCGCAGCACGAAGGCCTTGCGGTCGAGCGCGATGCCCTCCGAGACGCCGTCGCTGACGAAGATCTGCCGGAAGGCGGGCATCGTCGAACGGGCGGTGGCACCGAGCAGTTCGGGGGCGACGGGGACCTCGCGCCAGCCGAGGACGGTCAGGCCCTCTTCGGCGGCGATCGTCTCGATCTGTGAGACGGCGTCGTCGGTCCCGTCCTCCGGCAGGAAGGCGATGCCTACGGCGTAGGCGCCGGCCTCGGGCAGCTGGAATCCGGCCACCTCGCGGAGGAAGGCGTCGGGCACCTGGGCGAGGATGCCGGCGCCGTCTCCGGAATCCGGCTCGGAGCCGGTGGCCCCGCGGTGCTCGAGGTTGCGCAGAACCGTGAGCGCCTGCTCGACCAGCGCATGGCTCGCCTCGCCGGTGAGGGTGGCCACAAAGCCGACGCCACAGGCGTCATGCTCGTTGCGGGGGTCGTACATACCCTGCGCAGCAGGGCGAGCATCCATGAACGACCAGTTCTGGCCGTTCGTGGACTGCTGGGACGGCTGGCGCGGCGTACGCATCGGCTCTCCCGTCGTCGTCATGTGGCTTGAGGTCCTCCCAGGCCTTCGGCTCTGGGGGAAGGGGTGCCGAGGGACGACGCTGGCCCTCTGCGTGAGATCTCCGATGAGATCAAAATTTCGTGCAGGTTACATGATGGAGCGGTTCTCGGGAACCGGATACTCCGTTCCAACATGCGGACGCCGCGGGTGACGGCGGGGTACCGCGCACGGGCGGCGGAGGTATGGGGGCCGAAGCGGACAGATCGGTGTCCGACGACCCGAAAGATCAGGGAAGCAGCGTCGCCCCCCGAGGGTGCGCCGCAGGCCTCATTGCCCACAGCGCTTACGGCTCATGCCCCGCGGTTAAGCATTCGAAACCAGCGAGTAACGGGTACTTATGCGGCCCAACGCATAAGTCCGAGCCGCTTTATCCTACGGCCGTTCCGAACAAACTGCCCAGGGCGTACGTCACACCGGCCGCCGCGCCGCCCAGGGCGAGCTGCCTGAGTCCGCTGTACCACCAGGTCCGCGCGGTCACCTTGGCCACTACGGCACCGCACCCGAAGAGCCCGAGCAGCGCGAGCAGCACGGCGGGCCACAGCACGGTCGCTCCCAGCAGATACGGCAGTACGGGGAGCAGGGCGCCCAGCGCGAAGGAGCCGAAGCTCGACACGGCGGCGACCAGCGGCGACGGCAGGTCCCCGGGATCGATGCCGAGTTCCTCGCGGGCGTGGATCTCCAGCGCCTGCTCAGGATCCTTCGACAACTGCCGGGCGACCTCCCGGGCCAGCCCCGGCTGGACGCCTCTCGCCTCGTAGAGCGCCGCGAGCTCGGCCTCCTCGTCCTTCGGGTGCTTGCGCAGCTCGCGCCGCTCCACGTCCAGTTCGGCCTCGACGAGCTCGCGCTGCGAGGCGACGGAGGTGTACTCACCGGCGGCCATCGAGAAGGCGCCGGCAGCGAGGCCCGCGAGTCCGGTCAGGACGATGGTCTGCTGACTCACCGCGCCGCCCGCGACGCCGGTCATCAGGGCGAGGTTGGAGACCAGGCCGTCCATCGCGCCGAAGACGGCGGGGCGCAGCCAGCCGCCGTTCACGTCCCGGTGCGTGTGGTTGTCGCGGTGCGCCTCGTGCAGCGCCGCCTCGATCTCGATGATGGCCATACCAGTCCCCCTGAACGTCAGTTTGGACGAGTTCTACTTTTCGACAATGCCAAGACTACGTCGCGAATTTCCCGCCCGCCAGCAAGGAAAGGCTGGGCTAACCTGCGGTTTTACCGTTTCTTGCTCATCCGTTCGAAGTCCTGCTCAGATGTCGACCGGGTGACGCTGAGGCCCGTGAGGCTGCGCCGCACACCGCACCGGGGACAGATCCGCAAAGAGAGGAGGCCGCGATGGCATCGATCGCCTGCATTCCCTCGGTCCCGGCCCGCGAGGACACCGCCGGACTCCGCGACCGGGCCCGCGGCGCCCTGCTCGGCCTCGCCGTCGGCGACGCCCTCGGCGCACCCGCGGAGAACCTGAAGCCCTCCGAGATCCGCGCCCGCTGGGGCCGCATCACCGGTTACGTCGCCGACCAGCCGTCGGGCACGGACGACACGGAGTACGCGATCTTCTCCGGCCTGCTGCTCGCTCGGCACGGCTCCACCCTCACCCCCGCCCACGCCGAGGCGGCCTGGCACGCCTGGATCGCCGACCGCGCCGAGGGCCCCTTCCGCGGCGCCGGCTTCAGCGAGCGCGGCACGCTGGAGAACCTCCGCCGCGGCCTCGCCGCGCCCATCTCCGCCCAGCACCGGCACGCCTGGAGCGACGGCCTCGCCATGCGGGCGGCACCCTTCGGGGTGTTCGCCGCGGGCCGCCCCGCCGAGGCGGCCCGGCTGGTCGCGATCGACGGCTCGGTCAGCCATGACGGCGAGGGCATCTACGGCGGACAGGCGGTGGCGGCCGGGGTCGCGGCGGCGATGGCGGGCGCCCCGACGGTCGCCGTCGTGGCCGCGGCCCTGGCCGTCGTCCCGGACGACTCCTGGACGGCCCGCTCACTGCGCCGGGCCGTGGCCGTCGCCCACCGCGGCGAACGCGCGGTCCGCTCTGCCGTCGTGATCGGCGGCTACCCCTGGACCGACCTCGCGCCCGAGGCGGTCGCCCTGGCTTTCGGCGCGTACGCCGCGGCCGACGGCGACTTCAAGGGGGCCGTCCTCACCGCCGTCAACATGGGGCGCGACGCCGACACCACGGCCGCGGTCGCCGGCGCCCTGGCCGGTGCGACGCAGGGCGCCGGCGCCATCCCGGCCGAGTGGGCGGCGGCCATCGGCCCGGCCCGTGGCACCTGTCTGCCGTCGATGGCGGGCCACCACGTGCTGGACGTGGCGGATCTGCTGACGTCTCCAGAGGTGGACGTCGCAGGGAACGGGGACCCCGTACCGCACGGCGATCCCGCGGAAGACCCCGGTCTCGTACGGGACACCGCTCCCCTGCGCGCCGACGCCGCCCCGCCGCCCGATCCCGCCGCCTACGTCCTCGCCGCCGACGAGGACGAGGTGCGGCCATGAGCCGCCGGGTCGAGGGGATGCTGCTGGGCCTCGCCGCCGGTGACGCCGCCGGCTGGCCGGCCGCCCGGCACCGGGCCGCCCGGATGCCCGAGTGGACCCGGCGCCTCACCCGCGAGCTGGACACCTTCGCCGAGCACAACGCGACCACCACCCTCCCCGTCCCCATCGCCCTCAACCAGCCCCCGGAGCCCCTCCGCCTCGGCCCCTCCGACGACGCGGAGTGGGCGGTGTTCGCGGCGGAGGCGGTGCTGCGGGCCGGCGACGACAGCACGCTCGGCGATCTCAGCCGGGACCGCCGGATACGCGCCGCCATCGACCTGACCTGGAGCGCCGTCGCGAGCGAAGTGGCGGCGGCCGCCGAACGTGCCCCCGAGATCGAGTCCGCCGTACTGCCGCTGCGCGCCCGTATCTCCGTCCGGGCCGGCCTCGGCAACCTCGCCGCCGGCCTGCGCCCGCCCGCCACCGGCCACGACAACCCGCACTACTTCGACGACGCGGCCTGCGTCCGGGCCTGTGTCCTCGCCGTGGCCCACCCCGGCGACCCCATACTCGCCGCCTCCCTCGCCGAGTTCGACGCCCGCTACACCCAGGACGGCGACGGTGTGCACGGCGCCCGCGCGATGGCCGCCGCGGTGGCGCTCGCCCTGACCGGTGCGGACCCGGCCGCGTGCGTGAGCGCCGCGCTCGCCGAACTGCCCGAGGAGACGGAGATCGGCCGCAACACCCGCCACGCGCTGAAGCTGGCGGCGGACGCCGAGAGCGCCTTCGCCCTGGTCCCCCTCCTGGAACACCAGATCGTCGACCACGTCTACAGCTACGGCATCGCCGCCGCAGAGACGGTCCCGGTCGCCCTCGCCCTCGCCACCGCCTCCGCCGGCCGCATCCGGGATGCGGTGCCCGCGGCGGCCTGTCTGTCCCGGGTCGCGGACTCGGCCCCTGCCCTGGCGGGCGCCCTGACCGGCGCGCTGGGCGGCGGCGCGGCGATCCCGGCGTCCTGGCGCGACACCTGCCGCACCCTGCCCGGCTGTGTCCTGCCTCGCCTCACCGGCACCGACCTGGTGGAACTCGCCGAACTCCTGGAAGCCGCACAACCGACCCCGCCAGGAGGATGATTCGGGGCATGACGCCCAAAGGAGAAGAAAGCCGAGCGCACAGTCCGCACTCTCTCGACGACCGGATCGCCGGCGCCCTGGTCGGCGCGGCCGTCGGCGACGCCCTCGGCGGCCCCGTCGAGGGCTACTCCCCCGACCGGATCGTCGAACGCCACGGCGGCCGCGTCCACGGCATCGTCGGCCCCTGGAACGGCGCCGACTGGCGCACCGCCCGCCCCATCGCCCCGTACCACAAGGGCGACGGCCACGTCACCGACGACACCCTGCTGACGCACGCGCTGGTACGGGTCTACGCGCAGGTCCGCGACCACCTCGACGCCTACGCGATCGCCGACCACCTGGTCCCCGACCTGATGACGACCCCGCGCTGGATCCCGGAGCTGGAGACGGAGGCACTCCCCCTGCACCGGATCTTCCTGGCGGAGAAGTGGCTCGTGACGAGGCTCCACTACGGCCATGTGGACCCGCGAGAGGCAGGCGTCGGCAACATCGTCAACTGCGGTGCCGCGATGTACATGGCCCCGGTCGGCCTGGTCAACGCGGCCAACCCGGCGGGCGCCTACGCCGAGGCGCTCGACCTCGCCGGCGCCCACCAGTCGTCGTACGGCCGCGAGGCGGCGGGCGTCTTCGCGGCGGCGGTGGCCGCGGCGTGCACACCGGGGGCGACGCCGGACTCGGTGGTGACCACGTGCCTGGAGCTGGCGAAGGACGGCACACGGGCGGCGATCGAGCAGGTCTGCGAAGTGGCGTCCCACCACAGGGACTTCGAGTCGGCCCTGACACCGCTGCGCGACGCGGTGGCCCCGTACGACACCGTGGGCCCCGACTACCGCGCCCCGTCCCTGGGCGCCCGCCGCCCCTCCCGCCTCCACTCGATCGAGGAACTGCCCGTCGCCCTGGGCATGTTGGTCGTGTCGGGCGGCGACTACCGGCAGGCGGTCCTGGGTTCGGTGAACTACGGCCGCGACTGCGACTCGATCGCCACGATGGCCGGCGCGCTGGCCGGCGCCCTGGGCTCACCGGTACCGGAGGACTGGTCGAAGACGGTCGCCGAGGCCAGCCGCCTCGACCTCTGGGAACCCGCCCGCACTCTGGCCGAAGTCACCTGGGAGATCTTCAAACGGGACGTACGCCGGCGCCGTACCCACGAGCAGATGTTCACTGCGCTGGGAGGCACCGCATGCTCCGACTGACCTGGGTCCAACCGGAGGACCTGATCGGCCACGAGATCCGCCAGGCACACCAGGACGGCCGCGAACCGACAGCGATCGCAAAGCGCTGGGAGGCAGCGGGCGGCCCGAAGTCCCCCCACCGCGCAGGCGCCTCCCCCCAACCGGCATCACGCTACCTGCGCCAACTGGCAGAAGACCTCCTGGACGAACTGGCCGACCTCCCCAGCAGCTTGACAGAAACCGAACCAACGGACCTACCAAAGATCAAGGCCTTGTGCCAGAACTGGCCACCCGTCAGGCCGCGGGCAGTCGTGCCGCCTGGGGCGGCACGGGTGGGCGCGGGCGGCACCCCGCCAGCGCCGGGCAGCGCGACCCACCCGACCCCAGCCCCCACCCAGGCCAACCTGGAAGCCGCCTGGCTCGGCCGAGCCGCGGGCTGCCTCCTGGGCAAGCCGGTGGAAAAACTCCCCCTCACCGCCATCCGCCAACTGGCCCAGGCAACCGGCAACTGGCCCCTCACCACCTACTTCACCGCCCAGGGAGTCCCCTCCGACCTCCTGTCCACGCACCCCTGGAACCGCCGCTCGGCCCACACCTCCCTCGCCGAGAACATCGACGGCATGCCCGAGGACGACGACCTCAACTACCCCCTCCTCAATCTCCTCCTGCTCCAACGCCACGGCAGAACCTTCACCACCACCGACGTAGCAACCCTCTGGCTGGACGAACTCCCCGCCGGCCGCGCCTTCACCGCTGAACGCATCGCCTACCGCAACCTCCTCACCGGCATCGAACCCCCGCACACCGCCCGCCACCGCAACCCCTTCCGCGAATGGATCGGCGCCCTGATCCGCGCCGACATCCACGGCTGGACCAACCCCGGCGACCCGGCCGCCGCTGCCGAACAGGCCCACCGGGACGCCACCCTCACCCACACCGCCAACGGCGTCTACGCGGCGATGTTCACCGCCGCCACCATCGCCACCGCGGCCACCGGCACCACGGACATCCACACCAGCCTGCGCACCGGCCTCTCCGTCGTCCCCCCGCACTCCCGCCTGGCCGAGGCCGTCCACCACGCCATCCACCTGGCCGAATCCCACAAGGACTTCGACACGGTCGTGGACGAACTCCACGCCCGCCACGCCGCCCACCACTGGGTTCACGCCATCCCCAACACCGCCCTGATCGCCGCCGCCCTCACCCACGCGGACGGCGACTTCACGGGCTCCATCTGCCGTGCGGTGTCCGGTGGTTGGGACACCGACTCGAACGGCGCGACGGCCGGCAGCATCGCCGCCCTCCTCGCCGGCACCCCCACCGCTCTCCCCGACCGCTGGACCACCCCGCTGAAGAACCGCCTGTCCACCTCCGTCGGCGACTTCAACGGCACCGGCTTCGACACCCTGGCCCACCTGACCCACCTGGAGGCCCTCCGCCCATGACCCCCATGAGCACCCCGCCCCTGACCGGTCTCCGCGTCCTCGACATGGCCACCCTCTTCGCCGGTCCCCTCGCCGCCACCATGCTCGGCGACTTCGGCGCGGAGGTCGTCAAGATCGAGCACCCCACCAGGCCCGACCCCTCCCGAGGCCACGGCCCGGCCAAGGACGACATCGGACTGTGGTGGAAAATCCTCGGCCGCAACAAGCGCACCATCACCCTCGACTTCTCCAAGCCCGGCGGTCGCGCCACCCTCCTTCGCCTCGCCGCCACCGCGGACGTCGTCATCGAGAACTTCCGCCCCGGCACCCTGGAGAAGTGGGACCTGGGCTGGCCGGAACTCTCGGCCGCCAACCCCCGCCTGGTGCTCACCCGTGTCACCGGCTTCGGCCAGTTCGGCCCGTACGCGCACCGCCCCGGCTTCGGCACCCTCGCCGAGGCGATGAGCGGCTTCGCCGCGATCACCGGCGAACCGGACGCGCCGCCGACCCTCCCGCCCTTCGGCCTGGCCGACTCGATCGCGGGCCTGGCGACGGCGTACGCGGTGCTGACCGCCCTCGCCGCCCGCGACCGCACCGGCGAGGGCCAGGTCGTCGACATGGCGATCATCGAACCGATCCTGACGGTGCTGGGCCCCCAGCCGACCTGGTACGACCAGCTCGGTCACGTCCAGCCCCGCACCGGCAACCGCTCCCAGAACAACGCCCCGCGCAACACCTACCGCACCGCCGACGGCACCTGGGTCGCCGTCTCGACCTCGGCCCAGTCGGTGGCGGAACGCGTGATGCGCCTGGTCGGCCGCCCGGACCTGATCGACGAACCGTGGTTCGCCACGGGCGCCGGACGGGCCCGGCACTGCGACGTCCTCGACCAGGCGGTGGGCGACTGGATCGCGCAGCGCACCCGGACCGAGGTCCTGGCCGCCTTCGAGAAGGCGGAAGCGGCGGTGGCACCGATCCAGGACGTACGCGACGTGATGACGGACCCGCAGTACACGGCCCTCGGCACGATCACCACGGTCGACGACCCCGATCTGGGCCCGCTGCGCATGCAGAACGTCCTCTTCCGTCTCTCCGCCACCCCCGGCGCGATCCGCTGGGCGGGCCGCCCGCACGGCGCGGACACGGACGCGGTCCTCACCGAACTGGGCCTGACCCCGGCCGAGCTGACGGCGCTGCGCACGGAGGGCGCACTGTGATCCCGCTGACCTGGCTGTACGTCCCCGGCGACCGCCCGCACATCGTCACGAAGGCCCTCGCCTGTGGTGCCGACGTCGTCGTGGTCGACCTGGAGGACGCGGTTGCCCCGGACCGCAAGGACTACGCCCGCGCGGCCACCGCGGAGCTTCTCTCCGAGGCCCAGCCGGTGCCGGTACACGTCCGTGTGAACGCCGTGGGCACACCCCTGGCGGCGGCCGACCTGAAGGCGGTGGCCGCGCTCCCGGGCCTGTCGGGCCTCCGTCTGCCGAAGGTCACGTCGGCCCGGCAGGTCGTGCAGGTGGCCGAGTCCACGGCCGCCGACGCGGTACCGCCCCTGTACGCCCTCCTGGAAACGGCGCTGGGCATCGAGCACGCCCACGCCGTCGCCCGCGCGCACCCGTCCCTGCGCGGTATCGCTCTGGGCGAGGCGGACCTCAAAGCCGACCTGGGCGTACGCGCCGACAGCGGCCTGGACTGGTCCCGCTCCCGAGTCGTCGTCGCCGCACGCGCGGCGGGCCTGCCGCCCCCGTCCCAGTCCGTCCACCCCGACACCCGCGACCTCGACGGCCTGGCGGCGAGCTGCGCCCACGGCCGGGCCCTGGGCTTCCTGGGCCGCGCCGCCATCCACCCGCGCCAGCTTCCGGTCATCGAGCGGGCCTACCTCCCGACCCAGGAGGAGATCGAGAAAGCCGAAACCATCGTCAAGGCAGCGGCCACCAACCGGGGCGCGCAGGCCCTGCCCGACGGAACGTTCATCGACGCGGCGGTCGTGACAGCGGCGAACCGAACCCTCTCCCTGGCCCACCGCCGCTGAGTCCCGGTCCTCGGCGCGAACGAGGGCGCCCGGAAAACTCCGAGCGCCCTCATCGACGTATGAGACGTACGACCGATCGTCACGTCTTCTTCGTGGACCCGGCCCCGTCCTCGACCTCGGACTTCGCACCGGCCTCGGCCCCGTCCTCGGGCTCACCGTCGCCCTCGTCGCCCCCGTCGGCCGCACCGCCGGCGGCAGCCGGCTCCACCACGGCCTCCCGGCCCGGCCGCTTCCTGGCCGACAGCACGATGTAGACCACGGCGAGCAGGAACACCAGCAGCGCGGTCCAGTTGTTCAGCCGCAGGCCCAGGATGTGGTGGGCGTCGTCGACGCGCATGTACTCGATCCAGAAGCGGCCTGCGCAGTACGAGGCGACGTACAGGGCGAACGCGCGGCCGTGGCCCAGCTTGAAGCGGCGGTCGGCCCAGATCACCAGCACCGCGACGCCGATGCACCACAGGGACTCGTACAGGAACGTCGGGTGGTAGTAGCCCGGCACCCGGCCGTCCGCCGTGGACGTGATGTGCACCGCCCAGGGGAGGTCGGTCTCCCGCCCGTACAGCTCCTGGTTGAACCAGTTGCCCCAGCGCCCGATCGCCTGCGCGAGGGCGATACCTGGCGCAACGGCGTCGGCGTACGCGGGCAGCGGGATACCGCGGCGGCGGCAGCCGATCCACGCGCCCAGCGCACCGAAGGCGATCGCACCCCAGATGCCCAGGCCGCCCTCCCAGATCTTGAAGGCGTCCACCCAGTCACGGCCCTCGCTGAAGTACAGCTGGTAGTCCGTGATCACGTGGTAGAGCCGGCCGCCGATCAGGCCGAACGGAACGGCCCAGACCGCGATGTCGGCAACCGTTCCGGGCCGTCCGCCGCGGGCGATCCAGCGCCTGTTGCCGAGCCACACGGCCACGAAGACACCGATGATGATGCAGAACGCGTAGCCGCGCAGCGGAACGGGGCCGAGGTACAGCACTCCGCGCGACGGGCTGGGAATGTAGGCAAGTTCCATGGCAGGGTCGACGCTACCCTGCCGGACGCGCCCGACGGCGGGCGGCCCGGCTACGGCTCCATAACGGGCAGCGGCCCGCGCCTCATCCCTGCGCGGCCTCCTGCACCTGCTGCTTCAGCTTCGCGGGCGTCATCGACTGGTCGTCGAAGATGTTCTTGCCGTTGAGCAGCACGGTCGGCGTGCCCGAGAAGCCGCCCTTGGTGAAGGCCTCGGCGGACTTGTCGACCCAGCTGTTGTGGGTGCCGTCCTCGACACACCTGCGGAAGGCGGGGGTGTTCAGACCCTGTACCTTGCCGGCCAGCTCGATGAGCCTGGCGTTGTCCCCGAAGGCGTCGTCGGTCTCCGGCGGCTGGTTGTCGTACAGCACGTCGTGGTACGCGACGAACTTGCCGACGTCCTGGGCGCAGGCCGCGGCGTTGGCCGCGTTGCGGGAGCCGCTGCCGCCCATGCCGCCGTCGATGATCGTGGCCAGCCGGTACTCCGCTCTCAGCTGCCCGGCGTCCGTCAGTTCGTGGATCGTCGAGCGGTATGTCGTCTCGAAGGACTTGCAGGCGGGGCAGCGGAAGTCCTCCCAGATCGTGAGCGTCGACTTCGCGCCCTCCCGGCCGACCGGGATGACGAGGTTGTCGTCGCCGTTCGCCCCCGAGGGGGCCACGACCGGGCCCGCGCTGTCGTCGCCTTCGTCCTTGCCGGCGTTCGCGGCGACCACGCCGATCACCGCCGCAAGGCCCAGGACGCAGACGACTGCCGCGCCCACGATCAGCGTCCGCCTTCGCTTCTCCGCCGCCTTCTGCTTCTCACGCTCGACCGCCATCCGCTCCCGGGCGGTGCGCTTTCCGTCACGGTTCTTCTCGCTCACACCCCGCAGAACGAACCGGGGAGGCGCACCGCGCCTCCCCGGCCCCAGGTCCACTCGTTCGAGTGACCGAATTTTCCCTTACGCCTGTCAGCTTTCCGTGAACACCTGTCCGCGCACGCCCTTGGCCAGCTCACCGGCGAGCGCGCGGACCGCCTCGACGGCGGCCGTGTGGTCCGGGGCGTCCAGCATCCGCTTGACGAAGGCGGAGCCGACGATCACGCCGTCGGCGAAGCCGGCGACCTCGGCGGCCTGGGCGGCGTTGGAGACGCCGAGGCCGACGCAGACGGGCAGGTCGGTGGTGGCGCGGGTGCGCTGCACCAGGTCCTGGGCCTGCGCGCCCACGGTCTCCCGGGTGCCGGTGACGCCCATCAGGGAGGCGGCGTAGACGAAGCCGCTGCCCGCCTTGGTGATCTCGGCGAGCCGCTTGTCCTTGCTGCTGGGCGCCACGACGAAGACCGTCGCGAGGCCGTGCTTCTCGGCGTGCTCCCGCCACAGCGCCGACTCCTGCACGGGCAGGTCGGGCAGGATGCATCCGGCCCCGCCCGCCTCGGCGAGCTCGGCGGTGAAGCGCTCGACGCCGTAGCGGTCGATGGGGTTCCAGTACGTCATGACGAGGATCGGCTTGCCGGTGGCCTCGTGGGCCTCGCGGACCGTCCGCATCACGTCGGCGATTCTGACCCCGCCGCGCAGGGCGATGTCGTCGGCGGTCTGGATGACGGGGCCGTCGAGGACGGGGTCGCTGTGCGGCAGACCGACCTCCACGATGTCGGCGCCGCCTTGGAGGACGGCCTTGACCGCCTCGATGCCGCCGTCCACGGTCGGGAAGCCGGCCGGGAGGTAGGCGATGAGGGCGGAGCGGCCCTCCGCCTTGGCGGCGTGGAGGGTGTCCGTCAACAGCTGGATGTTGCCGCTCACTTGGCGTCCCCCTGGATCTCGGCGGCACCGCCGTTGGCATCGGCGGCGACCTCGGCGTCGGTGTCGTACAGGCCGAAGTAACGGGCGGCCGTGTCCATGTCCTTGTCGCCACGCCCGGACAGGTTGACCACGATCAGCCCGTCCTTGCCCAGCTCCCTGCCGACCTCCAGAGCGCCTGCGAGTGCGTGAGCACTCTCGATTGCCGGGATGATCCCCTCGGTCTGCGACAGCAGGCGCAGCGCCTGCATCGCCGCGTCGTCGGTGACGGCGCGGTACTCGGCGCGGCCGGTGTCCTTGAGATAGGAGTGCTCGGGGCCGATGCCGGGGTAGTCCAGTCCGGCCGAGATCGAGTACGGCTCCGTGATCTGGCCTTCGTCGTCCTGGAGGACGTACGACCGCGAACCGTGCAGGATGCCGGGCTCGCCCGCGGTCAGGGTGGCCGCGTGTTCGCCGGTCTCGACGCCGTGTCCGGCGGGCTCGCAGCCGATGAGGCGGACGTCGGTGTCCGGGATGAAGGCGTGGAAGAGGCCGATGGCGTTGGAGCCGCCGCCGACGCAGGCGATGGCGGCGTCGGGGAGCCGGCCGGCCCGCTCCAGGAGCTGGCGTCGGGCCTCCACGCCGATGACGCGGTGGAAGTCGCGGACCATGGCCGGGAAGGGGTGGGGCCCGGCGACGGTGCCGAACAGGTAGTGGGTGTGGTCGACGTTGGCGACCCAGTCGCGGAACGCCTCGTTGATGGCGTCCTTGAGCGTCCGGCTGCCGGACTTCACGGCGATGACCTCGGCGCCGAGCATGCGCATCCGGGCCACGTTGAGGGCCTGACGGCGGGTGTCGATCTCGCCCATGTAGATGGTGCACTGGAGCCCGAACAGCGCGCAGGCCGTCGCCGTCGCCACGCCGTGCTGGCCGGCGCCGGTCTCGGCGATGACGCGGGTCTTGCCCATGCGCTTGGTGAGCAGGGCCTGGCCGAGCACGTTGTTGATCTTGTGGGAGCCGGTGTGGTTGAGGTCCTCGCGCTTGAGGAACACCCGGGCGCCACCCGCTTCCGCGGCAAAACGAGGGACCTCGGTGAGCGCCGACGGGCGGCCCGTGTAGTTGACGAGCAGGTCGTCGAGCTCGCGGGCGAACTCGGGGTCGTGCTTGGCCTTGTCGTACTCGACGGCCACCTCGTCCACGGCGGCGACGAGGGCCTCCGGGATGAACTTGCCGCCGAACGCGCCGAAGTAGCCTTCGGCGCTGGGGGTTTGACCCTCCGGGTCGGGGATGAAGAAGTCGCTGGGCATGCAGATACCTCACGGTGAGTGCGTGGACAGACACTAATCGCCGTGGGAGCGGGGATTGTCAGTTGGCTGCGGGCCCGTTGTGGCTGGTCGCGCAGTTCCCCGCGCCCCTGAAGGGGCGCTGCCATCGCCGCCCGTTTACCTGTCCAGGCTCGTCACCGATCACGTACCGCACCCGGCGTCCGTGCACCCTGCGCGCGGGCGCGCGGCAGCCTCGGGGACGGCAGCCGCGCGCGAGGCGGGCGTACGGGTCCCTCGTCGTCAGGGTGATCGGGAGAGTCATCGGGGCCAAGCCTAGCGGGAGATCAGCCTCGGCCGTGCCGCAATGCGGGGTGCTCACCGGCCGCCACCAGGTCGGAGACGGCCGTCTTGGGATCGCGGCCGGTGACGAGGGACTCGCCGACCAGGACCGCGTCGGCGCCGGCGTTGGCGTAGGCGATGAGGTCGTGCGGGCCGCGGACGCCGGACTCGGCCACCTTGACGATGCCGGCCGGGATGTCCGGGGCGAGCCGCTCGAACGTGCCGCGGTCGACCTCCAGCGTCTTCAGGTTGCGCGCGTTGACGCCGATGAGCTTGGCGCCGGCGTCCACCGCGCGGTCCACCTCGTCCTCGTCGTGCACCTCGACGAGCGGCGTGAGCCCGATGGACACCGCCCGCTCGATGAGGGACTCCAGCGCGGGCTGGTCGAGGGCCGCGACGATCAGCAGCACGAGGTCGGCGCCGTAGGCCCGGGCCTCCCACAGCTGGTAGGAGGTGACGATGAAGTCCTTGCGCAGGACGGGGATGTCCACGCGCGTGCGGACCGCCTCCAGGTCCGCCAGAGAGCCGCCGAAGCGGCGCTGTTCGGTGAGGACGGAGATGACGGCCGCGCCGCCCGCCTCGTAGTCCGCCGCGAGGCCGGCCGGGTCGGCGATCGCCGCCAGCGCACCCTTGGAGGGGCTGGAGCGCTTGACCTCGCAGATCACCTTGACGCCGTCGCCGCGCAGGGCGGCCAGACCGTCCTTGGCTGCGGGGGCCTTCGCCGCGCGCTCCTTGAGCTCGTCGAGGCTCACGCGCGCCTGCCGCTCCGCGAGGTCGGCCCGCACTCCGTCGATGATCTCGTCGAGCACACTCACGCGAGCGGCCCCCTTCCAGACGGTTGACTGATAAAGCGCTTGGGCCTCTGCCCGCGGCTGCCTCATCAGCCGAGCCGGAGGCGGTACCGAAGGCGAAACCGGTGGTCACTGCGATGGTATCCGGAGGAAGGCGTAGTCCTCGCATCCGGTTGACGGCGGTCCCACTACCTGGACGTTTACCCGTTGATCAAGGGTGCAGCCAGCCGCCGAAGGGCAGGTTCCGGACAACCGTGAAGACCAGCAGCAGGGCTCCTGCGGTCCACGCCTGCGCCGGTCGGAGATCGATCCGCAGGGGACGGCCCCGCGCCGCCCGGACCGTCCAGAGGCTCCACAGCAGGGCGAAGAGCAGGTAGCCGGCCACGGCCAGGGCGTTGGCCTGGAGCGCCGCCGCGATGTCCCCGTGCACGACGGCGTGCGCGCTGCGCAGGCCGCCGCAGCCGGGGCAGTAGAGGCCGGTGTACTGCAGGAGCGGGCAGACGGGGTAGTGACCGGGCTCGTTGGGGTTCACGGCCCCCACGTACGCGAACGCCCCGGCGACGGCCGCCAGGACTCCTGCGGGCAGGGCCAGACGCCCGAGCACGGGTGCGGAGGGCGTCGGCATGCGCCGGCTGTCGGCGTTCACGCCTCGCATTGTGCCCCGCGCGGGCCCCGAACACGCGTCAGGGGCGGCCCGGCGGGATGCCGGGCCGCCCCTCGACGAGGTCGCACGGGACAGCCGTACGGGCTCAGCTCTCGGCGGCCACCGGCTCGCGCGTCGCCTTGGGCGCCGCCGTCGCCGTCGTCGCCGTCGTCGCGGACTGGACCATCTTGAGGGGCTTCGCCTTCGGCTGGCCGAGGCCCATCGCGCTCATGATCGCGCCGATGACACCGCCCAGCGCCACGATCGCCAGGCCGCCCCAGAAGCCGAGGGGGTTGTCCATCACCATGTAGGCGCCCGAGACGCAGAAACCGATGAAGATGATGATGGAACCGGTCCAGGCGGCCGGGGTGTGTCCGTGACCGTGGCTGCTGCCCGCCATTGCTTGCTCCTCGTTGCCGTGTGGGTGTGTGAGCCTGATGTCTGTCGCCCATTGTCCCGTACGCGCGCGGGTGACGTGCGCGGGGGTCGCCCCGCCGGGACGTCTGTTTCGCCACATCGGGACCGGTGGCCCGGGCCCGCCCGCTAGGCCGGTTCGGTGCCGGTCGGGTCCTCGCCCCGGTCGAGCGCCTTCCACACGTCCTCGGGGCGGTCGGGGTCGACGACGGGGGCCGTACGGCGTGGACGGGGGGCGCCGCTGCGCTCGTAGCGGCCGGACATCGCGGGCCACAGCCGGCCGTAGCGCAGGGCGAGCAGCCCGGCGAGGAGGATCAGGACGCCGCCCGCGGCCGCGGCGTACGGCCACGCGGTGTGGGTGAGCGCGTCCACGGTGGCGGAGGTGTCGCCGGAGGCCTGCGCGGCCTTCTCGTCCAGTGCGGAACTGTCGGAGGCTCCGGACAGGGCCGCGGCGACGGTGCCGACGCCGCACAGCGTGAGCAGCACGGACACCGCGAGGCGACCGGCGCGGCGGACGGCGAAGACGGCGACGAGCGCGGCGAGGCCCACTATGGCGAGGGCCGCGGGAACGCCCGTGACGTCGCTGCCCTTGGCGGTCAGCGGGAAGGGGCCGCCGGCCACCGTGGCGGTGCCCTCCGACCATTGCTGCCGGGTCGCCAGCAACGCCACGGCCGCGCCGAGCGCACCGGCCAGCAGTGCCACGGCGAGACTCATGCGGCCGGCCCGGGCGGAACCCGCGGCTTCGGAACGGGGGTGAGGAACAGCAGTCACGTACCCAACTATCGCCTGAACCTCGGGCGAACCGTCACCCGGGGTTCAGTGAGAAGCGCCCCATTGCGCCGGAGGGTTCGCGTCCTGCCGGCCCAGCCGGTTCGCCGTGTGCACCGCGCGCAGTACCGCCGCCGCCTTGTTGCGGCACTCGGTGTCCTCGGCGACCGGGTCGGAGTCGGCGACGATGCCCGCGCCGGCCTGGACGTAGGCCGTGCCGTCGCGCAGCAGGGCCGTACGGATGGCGATGGCGGTGTCGGAGTCGCCGGCGAAGTCGAGGTAGCCGACACAGCCGCCGTACAGGCCCCGGCGGGACGGCTCGAGTTCGTCGATGATCTGCATCGCGCGCGGTTTGGGCGCCCCGGAGAGGGTGCCGGCCGGGAAGCAGGCCGTGAGCACGTCGAAGGCGGTGCGGCCGGCCGCGACACGTCCGGTCACCGTCGAGACGATGTGCATGACGTGCGAGTACCGCTCGATGGACATGAAGTCGACGACCTCCACCGAGCCGGGCTCGCAGACCCGCCCGAGGTCGTTGCGGCCGAGGTCGACGAGCATCAGGTGCTCGGCGCGCTCCTTGGGGTCGGCGAGCAGTTCGTCGGCGAGGGCCTGGTCCTCCTGCGGGGTGGCGCCGCGGTGCCGGGTGCCGGCGATGGGGTGGACCATGGCCTGCCCGTCCTCGACCTTGACCAGTGCCTCGGGGGACGAACCGACGACGTCGAAGCCCTCGAAGCGGAGCAGGTACATGTACGGCGACGGGTTGGTCGCCCTCAGCACCCGGTACACGTCCAGCGCGCTCGCCGTGCACGGTGTCTCGAACCGCTGCGAGGGGACGACCTGGAACGCCTCGCCGGCCCGGATGCGCTCCTTGATGTCCTCGACGGCCTCCTGGAAGTCGGGGCCGCCCCACAGCGCGCTGTACTCGGGCAGTTCGGACGGCGGGAGCGCGGCCGGGGGCTGGGCGACCGCGCGTGACAGGTCCGCCTCCATGGCGTCCAGGCGGGCCACGGCGTCCTCGTACGCCTCGTCCACGCCCGTGTCGAGGGCGTTGTGGTTGATCGCGTTGGCGATCAGCAGGACCGAGCCCTCCCAGTGGTCCATCACCGCGAGGTCGCTGGTCAGGAGCATGGTCAGCTCGGGCAGTTTCAGGTCGTCCCGCTCGCCGGGGCCGATCTTCTCCAGGCGGCGCACGATGTCGTATCCGAGATAGCCGACCATGCCTCCGGTGAAGGGTGGCATGCCGTCCTGGTGCGGGGTGTGCAGGGCCTCGATCGTGGCACGCAGGGTGGCGAGCGGGTCGCCCTCGGCCGGGACGCCGACCGGCGGGGTGCCGAGCCAGTGGGTCTGACCGTCGCGCTCGGTGAGGGTGGCGGCGGAGCGCACGCCGATGAAGGAGTAGCGGGACCAGGCGCGGCCGTTCTCCGCGGACTCCAGGAGGAAGGTGCCGGGGCGCTCGGCGGCGAGCTTGCGGTAGAGCGCGACCGGGGTGTCGCCGTCGGCGAGGAGCTTGCGCGTGACGGGGATGACGCGGCGGTCGGTGGCCAGCTTGCGGAAGGTCTCGAGATCCATGGCGGCCGACCCTACTGATCCTGGTGTTCCGAGCGTGCCGGTACGCCGAGTTCTGCTTCCTTCAGCAGCACGTCGGCGTCGAAGCAGGTGCGGGCCCCGGTGTGGCAGGCGGCGCCGACCTGGTCGACCTTGACCAGCACGGTGTCGGCGTCGCAGTCGAGGGCGACGGACTTCACCCACTGGACGTGGCCGGAGGTGTCGCCCTTGACCCAGTACTCCCGGCGGCTGCGTGACCAGTAGGTGCAGCGGCCGGTCGTGAGCGTGCGGTGCAGTGCCTCGTCGTCCATCCAGCCGAGCATCAGTACCTCTCCGGTGTCGTACTGCTGGGCGATGGCGGGCAGGAGCCCGTCGGCGCTGCGCTTGAGGCGCGCGGCGATCTCGGGGTCGAGGCTGCTGGGCGGAGGCGAGCTGGTCATGGGGCCATTGTGCCGCGCGGCACTGACAAGCCCGGGCGGCGTCCACTGTCCGGACCCGCTACCCGGTCGTAGGCTGACTGCATGTCGACCTTTGCCAAGCGTGAACGGCTCCTTCTCGCCGACCTCTTGGAGACCGCAGGTCCGGAGGCCCCCACCCTGTGCGAGGGCTGGCAGACCCGTGATCTGGCCGCGCACGTGGTCGTGCGCGAGCGCCGCCCCGACGCCGCCGGGGGCATGCTGATCAAGCAGCTCGCACCCCGTTTGGAGAAGGCGATGGAGGAGTTCACGGCCAAGCCGTACGAGGAGCTGATCCAGCTCATCCGCACCGGCCCGCCGCGCTTCTCCCCCTTCCAGCTCAAGCAGATCGACGAGATGTCGAACACGGTCGAGTTCTACGTCCACACCGAGGACGTCCGCCGCGCCCAGCCGGACTGGACGGCCCGCGAGCTCGACCCGGTCTTCCAGGACGCCCTGTGGTCCCGTCTGGAACGCACCGCCCGCCTGATGGGCCGCAGCGCCCCCACGGGCCTGGTGCTGCGCCGCCCCGACGGCCAGACCGCCGTCGCCCACCGCGGCACGCCGGTCGTCACGGCGACCGGCGAGCCGTCGGAACTGCTGCTGTTCCTCTACGGCCGCCAGAGCGCCGCCGACGTGGACGTGGACGGCGACCAGGACGCGATCACCAAGCTGCAGGAGTCGAAGCAACTCGGCATCTGAGGGCCGCCGCTCAGCCGGGCAACTCGGCCCGGCGCAGATCCCGGACGCACAGGACGACGACCCCACCGAGCCCGCAGACCGCCGCGCTGACGACGAACACCGGCCCGGTGCCCCAGACTCCGATGGCGGCCGCCGACAGCGGCATGCTCAACGGGGCGAAGCCGAGGCTGACCAGGCCGGCGACGGCGGTGACCCGGCCCAGGTAGGCGGGGTCGGCCTGGGTCTGCAGCAGGGCGCCGCACAGGGTGCCGCTGAGCCCGGCGAGCAGGCCGATCAGCAGTGCGGTGCCGACGGCCACGGCCACACCGGGGGCGTAGGCGAGCGCCCCGATGGCCACCGAGCCGGCGAGGATCGCGTACGCCGCGGTCCGCCCGGCGTGCGGTAGCCGCCCCCGTACCGTGAGCAGCAACGCGGCGGCGCCCGCGCCGGTGCCGAACCCGGCGAGTACCCAGCCCATCCCGGCCGCGCCCCAGTCCCGCTCGTCGGCCAGCAGGGTGAGGCCGACGTTGAGCGGGCCGACGAAGCCCAGGTCACCGAGGGCGATGGCCACCATCAGCGGGGCGAGCACCCGGTGACCGCGGATGTAGCGCAGCCCCGCGACCAGGTCACTCCCCCACGCTCGGCTTCGCTCGCGCGGGGGGACCCCCATGGCGGTGGTACGTCCGTCGGCGGGCGCGTCGTCCGCCGGCAGGTCCCGGACGCGTACGGAGATCAGCAGCGGCACGGACACCGCGATCAGCAGCCCGGCGAGCGCGAAGGCGGCAGCCGCACCGCCCACCGCCACACCGAGACCGCCGAGCGGGGCACCGACGACGCTCGCGAACCTGATCGCGAGGCTTCGCATGCCCTGCACGCGCGCGAGCTGACCTCGACCGGTCACGCGCGCGGGGAGGGCGCCCACAGCGGGCATGAACACGGCGTCGACGGTGCCGAAAACGAGCGCGAGCAGGGCCAGCGGCCACAGGCCCGGGCTGGTGAGGAACAGCAGCCCGGCCACCGCGAGCACGGCCACGCAGCGCACCGCGTCACTGCCTATGGCGACCCTGCGCGGCCCGAGCCGGTCGGCGATCACTCCGCCGCCCAGCATCAGCACGGCTCGCGGCAGCGCGCTGACCGACATCACCACACCGGCCTGCGAGGGCGTACCGGCCTGGACGGCGGCCCAGGACAGGGCGATGTAGTAGACGCTGTCGCCGACCATCGAGGAGGTGTAGGCGGCGAGCCAGCGCAGAACGTTGCCGTCGCGGTGGGCGGGGCGGTCGGCGTGCTGCTCGGGTACGACGGGCGCGGTGACGGTCACGGAGGCGGCCTCTCTCAGACGCGGAACGGAAACCCGTACACATGCAGCGCGACACTCTCGCGCCCTTCGGTGTCGCCGGCTGCTTCGGCGGCCCGGCCCTTCGCCTCGTACTTCCTGGCGAGCGCCTCCAGCTCCTGACGGAGCTCGTCCAGCTCGGCGGAGGTCAGCCGCAGCAGGGACTCGCTGTCGGGGGCTGCGGAGTTCCACTCGGGGCCCCAGGTCGGCCGCTCGTCGAGATAGCGGCGGTACATGTCGGCGCGCTGCTCGTGGAAGAGCCGGGTGGCCGCCAGGTGCGCGGCCGCCCGCTCGGGTGCGTCCCGGAAGTCCTTGTCCCGGATGCTCACGCCCTCCGAGGAGGGCTGCCACCAGCGCTCCCGGCCGTCCGCGCTCTGCGGCTCGGCCTCTTCGATGAGCCCGTGCTCGGCGAGTTTCCGCAGGTGATAGCTGACCAGCGAGACGGCCTCGTCGACCTGGTCGGCGAGTTGCGAGGCGGTCGCCGTGCGGGCCACGCACAGCCCCCGGTACAGCTGCATCCGCAGTGGGTGGGCCAGGGCCTTGAGCGTGCCCAGGTCGGTGATGGGGCGGTTCTCCTCGCGTGCCATCACGTCACCGTAGATACGAAAGGAAAATTGCACAACAGATTTTGTGCAATTTCTCTTGTGTACCTGCCCATGAGAAAGCCCCGGCCGTCGGCCGGGGCTCAGCTCCGCTTACCTGACGGGATGCCCCGCCCCCCGCAGCGTCGCCTTCACCTCGCCGATCCGCAGATCTCCGAAGTGGAACACCGACGCCGCCAGTACGGCGTCCGCGCCCGCGGCGATCGCCGGCGGGAAGTCGGCCAGTTTGCCCGCGCCGCCGGAGGCGATCACCGGCACTGTGACGTGCTTGCGTACCGCGGCGATCATCTCGAGGTCGTAGCCGTCCTTCGTGCCGTCCGCGTCCATCGAGTTGAGCAGGATCTCCCCCGCGCCCAGCTCGGCGGCCCGGTGCGCCCACTCGACGGCGTCGATGCCGGTGCCGCGGCGGCCGCCGTGGGTCGTGACCTCGAAGGAGCCCGACTCGGTGCGGCGAGCGTCCACGGAAAGAACCAGGACCTGGCGGCCGAAGCGCTCTGCGATCTCGCGGATGAGGTCGGGGCGGGCGATCGCGGCCGTGTTCACGCCCACCTTGTCCGCGCCGGCCCGCAGCAGCTTGTCCACGTCCTCCGCCGTGCGCACGCCACCGCCGACGGTGAGCGGGATGAACACCTGCTCGGCGGTGCGGCGCACCACGTCGTACGTCGTCTCGCGGTTGCCGGACGACGCCGTGATGTCCAGGAAGGTCAGCTCGTCGGCGCCCTCCGCGTCGTACACCTTGGCCATCTCGACGGGGTCGCCCGCGTCGCGCAGGTTCTGGAAATTGACACCCTTGACGACCCGGCCGTTGTCGACGTCCAGGCAGGGGATGACTCGGACCGCCAGGGTCATGAGTTCACGGCTCCTCTGAATGCTTCCAGTTCCACTGAGACCAGGACACGCGGGTCGACGAAGCCCTCGACGACCAGCAGGGTCGTGACGGGCCGTACGGAGTCGAAGAGCTCCTTGTGGGCCCGTCCCGCCTCGTCGATGTCCCGCAGATGCGCCAGATGCATCCGCGTCCTGATCACGGACTCGATGCCGAGCCCGAACTCGCCGATCGCCTCGATCGCGCTGGTGAACGCCACCTTCGCCTGCTCGTACGGGTCTCCCTCCCCGTACAGCACGCTGCCCTTGAAGGACGTCGTGCCCGCCACCAGAACGCGGTCGCCCGCCGCGACGGCACGCGCGAAACCGAAGGACTCCTCCCAGGGGCTTCCGCTCTGTATGCGCCGCACGGCATCCGACGTCATGGCGACACAGCCTCCAGGGCCTCTTCCAGGGTGAACGCCTTCGCGTACAGGGCCTTCCCGACGATGGCGCCCTCGACACCGAGGGGGACGAGGTCCGCGATGGCGCGCAGGTCGTCCAGCGAGGACACGCCGCCGGAGGCCACGACGGGCCGGTCGGTCGCCGCGCAGACGTTCCTCAGGAGCTCCAGGTTCGGGCCCTGGAGCGTGCCGTCCTTGGCGATGTCCGTGACGACGTAGCGCGCGCAGCCCTCCTTGTTGAGGCGCTCCAGCGTCTCGTAGAGGTCACCGCCGTCGCGGGTCCAGCCGCGGCCGCGCAGAGTCGTGCCGCGTACGTCGAGACCGACCGCGATCTTGTCACCGTGCTCGGCGATGACCTTGGCGACCCACTCGGGGGTCTCCAGGGCGGCCGTACCGAGGTTCACGCGCGTGCAGCCGGTCGCAAGCGCGGCGGCGAGGGAGGCGTCGTCGCGGATGCCGCCGGACAGCTCCACCTTGATGTCCATCGCCTTGGTCACCTCGGCGATCAGCTCCCGGTTGTCGCCGGTGCCGAACGCCGCGTCCAGGTCGACCAGGTGCAGCCACTCGGCGCCCGAGCGCTGCCAAGCGAGGGCGGCCTCCAGGGGCGAGCCGTACGAGGTCTCCGTACCGGACTCGCCGTGCACGAGGCGGACGGCCTGGCCGTCGCGGACGTCGACGGCGGGGAGGAGTTCGAGCTTGGCCATGTCTCTACAGGGTTCCGATCCAGTTGGTGAGCAGCTGCGCTCCGGCGTCGCCGGACTTCTCGGGGTGGAACTGCGTGGCCCACAAGGCGCCGTTCTCGACGGCGGCCACGAAGGGCTTGCCGTGCGTCGACCAGGTCACCTTGGGGGCGGTCAGCGTCGGGTTGTGCGTCTCCAGGGTCCAGTCGTGGACGGCGTAGGAGTGCACGAAGTAGAAGCGCGCGTCCGCGTCCAGGCCGGCGAACAGCTCGGAGTCGGCCGGCGCCTCGACGGTGTTCCAGCCCATGTGCGGCACGATGTCGGCCTGGAGCGGCTCGACCGCGCCGGGCCACTCGTCGAGGCCCTCGGTCTCCACGCCGTGCTCGATGCCGCGCGCGAAGAGGATCTGCATACCGACGCAGATGCCCATCACGGGGCGCCCGCCGGCCAGCCGCCGGTCGACGATCCAGTCGCCGCGCGCCTCCTTCAGGCCCGTCATGCAGGCGGCGAAGGCACCGACGCCGGGCACCAGGAGGCCGTCCGCGTTCATGGCCCTGTCGAAGTCGCGGGTTATCTCGACATCGGCTCCCACGCGCGCGAGGGCGCGTTCGGCGGACCTCACATTGCCGAAGCCGTAGTCGAACACAACGACGTTCTTGACGTTCTTGGTGCTCAATTCCACACCTCCAGCCGCAGGACGCCCGCGACCAGACACATCGCGGCGCCGATGGAAAGCAGCACGATCAGGCCCTTCGGCATCTGCTGCTTCACGAAGGAGACGATGCCGCCGACGAGGAAGAGGCCGACGACGATCAGGACGGTCGAGGTGCCGTTCACAGCGCGCCCTTCGTGGAGGGCAGGATGCCGGCCGCGCGCGGGTCACGCTCGCTGGCGTACCGCAGCGCCCGCGCCAGCGCCTTGAACTGGCACTCCACGATGTGGTGTGCGTTGCGCCCGTACGGCACGTGCACGTGCAGCGCGATCTGCGCCTGCGCGACGAAGGACTCCAGGATGTGCCGGGTCATCGTGGTGTCGTACTCGCCGATCATCGGCGCCATGTTCTCGGGCTCGGTGTGCACGAGGTACGGGCGGCCGGAGAGGTCGACGGTGACCTGGGCGAGGGACTCGTCCAGCGGGACTGTGCAGTTGCCGAAGCGGTAGATCCCCACCTTGTCACCGAGCGCCTGCTTGAAGGCGGCGCCCAGCGCGAGGGCGGTGTCCTCGATGGTGTGGTGCGAGTCGATGTGCAGGTCGCCCTCGGTCTTCACGGTCAGGTCGAACAGACCGTGCCGGCCGAGCTGGTCGAGCATGTGGTCGTAGAAGCCGACACCTGTCGACACATCGACCTTCCCGGACCCGTCGAGGTCGATCTCGACCAGGACCGAGGTCTCCTTCGTCACCCGCTCCACGCGTCCTACGCGGCTCATGCGCTCTGCTCCTTCGGGGGTGTGGGGGTGGTGTCCCCCACCAAGCTCAGTAGTTCACGGACCGCGTCGAGGAACGCGTCGTTCTCTTCGGGGGTTCCGGCGGTGACCCGCAGCCACCCCGGTACGCCGTTGTCCCGGACCAGGACGCCCCGGTCGAGGATCTTCCGCCAGGCCTCCTGGGCATCCGGGAACCGCCCGAACTGCACGAAGTTGGCGTCGGACTCCGTCACCTCGTAGCCGATCGCGCGCAGTTCTGCGACCAGCCGGTCCCGCTCGGCCTTCAGCTGCTCGACATAGCCGAGCAGGGTGTCGGTGTGCTCCAGTGCGGCCAGCGCGGTCGCCTGGGTGACGGCCGACAGGTGGTACGGCAGCCGTACGAGCTGCACCGCGTCCACGACGGCCGGGTGCGCAGCGAGATAGCCGAGGCGCAGGCCGGCCGCTCCGAACGCCTTCGACATGGTCCGCGAGATGACGAGGTGCGGGCGGCCCTGAAGCAGCGGCAGCAGCGAGGCGCCGTGGCTGAACTCGATGTACGCCTCGTCGACCACCACCATCGACGGCTTCGCCGCCTGCGCGGCCTCGTACAGCGCGAGGACCGTCTCGGGCGGAACCGCGTTGCCCGTGGGGTTGTTGGGGGTGGTGACGAAGACGACGTCGGGCTGGTTCTCGGCGATGGCCTTCTCGGCCGCCGCGAGGTCGATCGTGAAGTCGTCGTTCCGGGGGCCGGAGATCCAGCCGGTGCCCGTGCCGCGCGCGATCAGGCCGTGCATCGAGTACGACGGCTCGAAGCCGATCGCCGTGCGGCCCGGTCCGCCGAAGGTCTGCAGCAGCTGCTGGATGACCTCGTTGGAGCCGTTGGCGGCCCAGACGTTGGCCAGGCCGACCTTGTAGCCGGACGTGTTCGTCAGGTACTCGGCGAGCTTCGTGCGCAGCTCGACCGCGTCCCGGTCCGGGTAGCGGTTGAGGTTCCGGGCCGCCTCGCGCACCCGCTCGGCGATCCGTTCGACCAGCGGCTCGGGCAGCGGGTAGGGGTTCTCGTTGGTGTTGAGCCGTACGGGGACGTCCAACTGGGGCGCGCCGTAGGGGGACTTGCCGCGCAGCTCGTCCCGTACGGGGAGATCGTCGATGCCTGTCACTTGCCTTCGGGTACCTTCCAACCGAACCTCGCCTTGATTGCCGCGCCGTGCGCCGGCAGGTCCTCCGCCTCCGCCAGCGTCACCACGTGGTGCGCGACCTCGGCCAGTGCGTCCCGCGTGTAGTCGACGATGTGGATGCCGCGCAGGAAGGACTGCACGGACAGGCCCGAGGAGTGGCAGGCACAGCCGCCGGTGGGCAGGACGTGGTTGGAGCCGGCCGCGTAGTCGCCGAGCGATACGGGCGCCCAGGGGCCGATGAAGATCGCACCCGCGTTGCGGACCCGGTCGGCGACTTCGGAGGCCTGGCGGGTCTGGATCTCCAGGTGCTCGGCGCCGTACGCGTCGACGACGCGCAGCCCCTCCTCGATCCCGTCCACCAGCACGACCGCGGACTGCTTGCCGCCGAGCGCCGGGCGGATCCGGTCCTCGATGTGCCTGGTGGCCGCGACCTGCGGCTCCAGCTCCTTCTCCACCGCCTCCGCCAGTTCGACGGAGTCGGTGACGAGGACGGCGGCGGCGAGCGGGTCGTGCTCGGCCTGGCTGATCAGGTCGGCGGCGACGTGCACCGGATCGGCCGTCTCGTCCGCGAGGATCGCGATCTCGGTCGGGCCGGCCTCGGCGTCGATGCCGATCTTGCCGGTGAAGTAGCGCTTGGCGGCGGCGACCCAGATGTTGCCGGGGCCGGTCACCATGTTGGCGGGCGGGCAGGACTCGGTTCCGTACGCGAACATCGCGACGGCCGTGGCACCGCCGGCGGCGTACACCTCGTCGACGCCCAGCAGCGCGCACGCGGCGAGGATCGTCGGGTGCGGCAGGCCGTTGAACTCGGCCTGGGCGGGCGAGGCGAGCGCGATCGACTCGACGCCGGCCTCCTGCGCGGGCACGACGTTCATGATCACGGAGGACGGGTAGACGGACCGGCCGCCGGGGGCGTACAGCCCCACGCGGTCCACCGGCACCCACTTCTCGGTCACCGAGCCGCCGGGAACGACCTGCGTGGTGTGGGACGTGCGGCGCTGCTCGCGGTGGACGAGGCGGGCGCGGCGGACGGACTCCTCCAGGGCCGCGCGCACCGCCGGGTCGAGTTCCTCCAGGGCACGGGTCAGCGCCGCGGCCGGCACCCGCACCTGGTCGAGCTTCACGCCGTCGAACTTCTCGGCGAAGTCGATCAGCGCCGCGTCGCCCCGATGATGCACGGCCTCGCAGATCGGACGCACCTTCTCCAGGGCGGCCGAGACGTCGAAGTCGGCTCGGGGCAGCAGGTCGCGCAGGGCGGGACCCTCCGGGAGGGCGTCGCCGCGCAGATCGATTCGGGAGATCACGTGCTCAATTCTCGCAGACCCGGATGGGACGCCGTTCGCGCGTATCAATGGCTGATACACCACACGGAAGATCCCCTTCACGTTTTGCGTTCGGAGCGTCACTCAGCGGGCATGAACGATTGTACGAAACCCATGAGTAACCGGAGGAAGAAGCACCGTGAGCGAGGGGGCCGGCATCCGGAACGGGGATCTGCCGGACGATCTGACCGCCACCGAGGCCGGCATGTGGCAGGCCTTCCGCAACGGCAGCGCGTACGACCTGAGCAGCGGGGACACCGTCGTCGACGATCCGCACGGCGGGCATCCGTGGGGCCCCGAGCGGACCGTGCGGGCCCGCATCGTGTGCTGGCTGCTCCTCGACGGGCCGCCCGCCCTCGCCGGCCGCGTCTCCTCGCTGAAGCTGACCGGCGTGCAGATCAGCGGCAGCCTGGACCTCGCGGGCGGCTCGGTGACGCCCTACGTCGAGCTGCGGGACTGCCGCTTCGAGCAGGAGGTCCTGCTTCCGGAGGCTCGGTTCAAGACCGTACGGCTGGTGAACTGCTCGGTGCCGCGGCTGGAGGCGGCCCGGGTGCACACCGAGGGCGATCTGCACCTTCCGCGCTGCCGCTTCCTGGGCGGGGTCCGGCTGACCGACGCGCAGATCGGCACCGACCTGCTGCTCAACCAGGCCGTCGTCCACCGGGACCGCACCGGCCGCTCGATCGTCGCGGACGGGATGACCGTCGGCCAGGACCTGCAGGCCGAGATGCTGGAGTCGTACGGCGAGCTGAGTCTGCGCGGCGCGCAGGTCGGCGTCTCGCTCAGCCTGCGCGGGGCCCGGCTGCGCAACCCGTACAGCCGCCTCGCCCTGAACGCGCCCCAGCTGACCGTCGAGCGCACCCTGTACCTCAGCCCGGCGGCCGTCGGCAGCATCCAGCTGAGCGGCACGACGCCCGCGCGCGGGACCCGGATCCAGCGGTTCGAGTGCCAGGGCGGAGTGCGGCTGGACGACGGCCGGTTCGGCGACGCGGTCGACCTCGAACGCGCCCGCTTCACCTTCACCGACGAGCAGGAGCTGTCGCTGCGCCGCGTCCAGGTGCCCGAGCTGCGTTTCCTCGGGGAGCAGCCGCAGCGCGGCAAGGTCGTGCTGTCCGGGGCGCGGATCGTCAACCTCGTCGACCGGGCGGGCAGCTGGCCGGGCCCGGGCAATCTGCACATGCCCGGTTTCGCGTACGAGAACCTGGTGCCGCAGGGCCCGTTCCCGCTGTCCGAGCGCCTCGACTGGGTGGCCGCCGCCACCGCCGAGTACCACCCGGAGCCGTACGAGCGCCTGGCCGCCGTACTGCGCAACGGCGGTGAGGACGAGGACGCCCGCGAGGTGCTGCTCGCCAAACAGCGCCGCCGCCGCGAGACCCTGCCGCCGGCCGCCAAGCTCTGGGGGTACGCACAGGACCTGACGGTGGCCTACGGATACCGGCCGGGGCGGGCCGCGGTATGGATGGCGGTGCTGTGGGCGGCGGGCTCGCTCGCCTTCTGGTACGCCGGGCGACCCCGGACCGGTGCCAATGCCGGGGACCCGCCCTGGAACCCGGCCCTCTTCGCCCTCGACCTGCTGCTTCCGGTCATCGAGCTGGGCCAGGTGGGCTACTGGCAGCTGCACGGCGGCTGGCAGTGGCTGGCGGCCGCACTGATCCTGCTGGGCTGGATCCTCGCGACGACGGTGGCAGCGGGGGCGACCCGGCTGCTGCGGCGCAACTGAGCAGGTTCACCGGGCCGCGGAACGTGCGCGACGGACGCGCGCCCTCCGGCGACCATTAGGCTCTTGCGTCGTGACCACCGTCCGGCTGCCGCTCTTTCCCCTGAACTCTGTGCTGTTCCCGGGGCTCGTGCTCCCCCTGAACATCTTCGAGGAGCGCTATCGCGCCATGATGCGCGCGCTCCTGAAGACCCCCGAGGACGAACCGCGCCGCTTCGCCGTCGTGGCGATCCGCGACGGCCATGAGGTGGCACCGAGCGCGCCCGGCATGCCCGACCCGACGGCCCTGCCCGAGCGGGGACCCGCGGCCGGCTTCGGCAGCGACCCGGCCAAGGCCTTCCACGGCGTGGGCTGCGTGGCCGACGCCGCGACGATCCGGGAGCGTCCCGACGGCACGTTCGAGGTGCTGGCGACCGGGACGACCCGGGTGCGGCTGCGGTCGGTGGACGCGTCGGGGCCGTATCTGACGGCCGAGCTGGAGGAGCTGCCGGAGGAGCCGGGCGACGAGGCGGGGGCGCTGGCCGAGGGCGTGCTGCGCGCGTTCCGCCAGTACCAGAAGCGGCTGGCGGGAGCGCGGGAGCGGTCGCTGACCACCGGCGGGGACCTGCCGGACGAACCGTCCGTGGTGTCGTACCTGGTGGCGGCGGCGATGATGCACGACATCCCGACCAAGCAGCGGCTCCTGCAGGCGCCGGACACCGCGTCCCGCCTGCGCGACGAGCTGAAACTCCTTCGCTCCGAGACGGCCGTCATCCGTACCCTGCCGTCACTGCCCGCGTCGGACCTGACGCGCGGCCCGACGAGTCTGAACTGAACAGGGAAACACCCCGGATGGCGAAGAAAGCAGCGAAGAAACAGCAGCAGTCCGGCGGCACGCCCGCGACGGTGGCGCTGACGGCCGCGGGCGTGGACCACACGATCCACTCCTACGACCACGACCCCGCCCACCCGTCCTACGGCGAGGAGGCGGCCGAGGCGATGGGCGTCTCACCGGACCGGGTCTTCAAGACGCTGGTCGCGGACGTCGACGGCACCCTGACCGTGGCCGTGGTCCCGGTGGCCGGCTCCCTGGACCTGAAGGCCCTGGCCTCGGCGGTGGGCGGCAAACGGGCCACGATGGCCGACCCGACCCTCGCGGAACGCACGACGGGCTACGTCCGGGGCGGCATCTCCCCCCTGGGCCAGCGCAAGAAACTCCCCACGGTCCTGGACTCCTCGGCCACCACCCACCCCACGATCTGCATCTCGGCCGGCCGCCGCGGCCTGGAAGCCGAACTCTCCCCCCACGACCTGGCCGACCTCACCAACGCCACCCTGGCCCGGATCGGCCGCGCGTAACCTCTCGACGACATGCCCTTCCTCGGCTAATCAGAAAGGGCATGTCGAAGAAAACACGCAAGCGCAAGTGGCGCACCAAAAAACGCCGCTCAAACCACGGCCACCGCCCGGCGTAGCTGCGGGACCCCGACGTCAAACAGCGGGCATTCGTGCCTCCCCCAGTGCCTTAAGGGCCTGGGGGAGGCACGGGTGGGCGCGGGCGGCACCCCATTAGCGCCGGGCTGCGCGACGCCCCCGCCCCCGGCACCGACGCCGGGCCCCTCAAAACCTACGGGCGCTCATACTCCGCCGACCCATACCCCACCGGCTCCGGATCCCGAGGCCCGAACAACGCCGTCAACCCCAAATGCACCAGCAACCCGGCCAGGGACCACGCCAGCAACGCCCCCTTCGCCCCCAACCTCAACGGCGCCGAGAACGTCACCCCCTTACCCACACCCTTGGCCTGCGCCAACACATCCTGCGCAGGCCCGAGCCACACCCCCACCCGCCAGGCGAGCAAAGACCCGAGCAACCCCCCGACCCCCAGCGCCACCACCACCGGCACGCCCCCACGCCGCCGCAGCACGAACACCACGACCGCACTGACGAACCCGAACGCCAACGCCAGCAGAGTGAACGTTCCGTCGACCCCGATCGACTGCTCCCCCTCGGTGTCCTTGAGGTACACGACCCACGTGTCGTCCACCACCTCACCGACCAGCGGCACCCGCGGCGCCAGCCAGCACCACAGCACCCCGAACAGCGCCCCACCGAGCGCCACCGCCACCGTGATCACGGCGGCCTCCCGCACTTCGGTCTTCATCCCGGGACCGTCCTGATCCTTGGTTCCGTGAGCGACGTGATCAGGCGCGCCGACCACGTGTCCGGACCCGCCGGGGGCAGGCGGCCACGCACTGTGCGAGGACTGTTCATGCGGCGGCGGAGGCGGTGTCAACGGAGCTGTCACCCTGACATCGTGCCAGGCCCGCCGGGGCGGCGCGTCACCGGACGGCAGCCCGGCGGTACGCCCAGGTGGCGGCGGCCAGCGAGATCACCCCGACCCCCGCACAGACGGCGAGGTCACCAGCGACCATGGCCCACTCGGGGCTGGCCGAGAAGGTCCGCGCGTACGCCTCCACCCCGTACGTCGACGGCAGCAGATCCCGCGCGAACCGCACGATCTCCGGCATCCGCTCCGGCGGCAGCACGCCGAGGAGCAGCGCCGCCGACATCCCCAGCTGCCCCAGCAGCGTGGCCAGCTCCGGCCGCGGCGCCAGCAGCCCGAAGGCCGCGCCGAGTCCGGAGAGCGCCGCGCCGGCGAGCGGGATCACCGCGAGCAGGATCCACAGGTTGGTCAGCGGCAGCCCGAACAGCACGCACCCGAAGACGGCTGTCACCAGCGTTCCCGGCACGGTGAAGGACGCGTACGCCCCTGCCGCCCCCAGCACCACCGCCGCGGGCGGCACCGGCAGGGTGGCGTAGTGGTCGAGCCCGCCGGTGGCGCGGAGCTGTCCGAAGTACTGCGCGAGGAGGTTCAGCGCGACGAAGGCGACGACCACGACCGACGAGCCGGCCACCACCGCCTGGGCCTCGCCCCCGCCGTCCACGACCCCGCGCATCATGATCATGATGCCGACGGACTGGAAGGTCGCCACGAACAGCAGCGGAATCCGGGCCACCCGGGCCCGGGACAGCTGTGCCCGGTACACGGCCGCGAGGGACGGCCACAGCCGGGCGGGCGGCGCGAGTTCGGCCGGGCCCACGACCGGACCGTCCAGGGCACGGGCGCTGCCCGGCAGAACCTCTGTGGGTACGGCACTCACGTCGCGCTGCTCCCCTTTCTGGGGTTCACTTCGGCGGTCGCCCTGTTCCGTACGGATACGACGGCCCCTCCATTCAAGACCGACGCGCTCACGGCCTGCTCGCTCACGCCTTCACCAGTCCCTGCTCGGCGGCGCCGCCCAGCGCCATGTACACGTCCTCCAGGCTCGGCGTGGCCAGGGTGAAGTCGTCGAGGGCGGCGAAGGCGGCCCCGCCGGTGACCGTGGACACGACCGCGCGGGCCTCTTCGGGGGCCAGCCGCAGCGTCCAGCGGCGCCCGGACTCCACGGCCCGGTCCCGCAGCGCGGCCACCTCGGGCACGTCGAGCGGCGCCCGCTCCCGCCACACCAGCTCGACCCGCACCTCGCCGGCGACCCGCTCCTTCAGCCCGGAGGGCGAGTCGCAGGCGATCACGCGTCCCCTGTCCAGGACGGCGACCCGGTCGAGCACGGTCTCGGCCTCGATGACGTTGTGGGTGACCAGCACCACGGTCGTCCCGCGTTCGGCGCGCCGCCGGTCGACGGCGGACCACACCGCCCGGCGTGCCACCGGGTCCATGGCGGCGGTCGGCTCGTCGAGGACGAGCAGCGGCCGCTCCCCCACCAGCGCCGCCGCGACACAGGCCAGCCGCCGCTGCCCGCCGGACAGCTTCTTCAGCGGCCGCCCGGCGATCTCGGTCAGCCCCAGTTCGTCGAGTACGGCGTCCCGCTCGGCCCGGGCCCGCCGCACGTCCAGGCCGCGCAGCCGCCCGGTGGTCTCGGCGGCAAGGGACACCGTGAGTTCGTCGAGGGCGGTGGACTCCTGCCCGAGGTAGGCGAGAAGGCGCGAGGCCCGCTCCGGATGGCGCACGATGTCGTGCCCGAGGATCTCGACACTGCCGCGGTCGGGCCGCATCAGCCCGGTGAGCTGTCGCACGAGGGTGGACTTGCCGGCCCCGTTCGGCCCGAGCAGCCCGAAGATCTCACCCCGCCGCACTTCCAGCCGTACGTCGTCGGTGGCCCGCACCTCGGGCGTCCCCGGTGCCCCGCGCCGCGCGCGGACCGCGGGGTAGGTCTTGGTCAGTCCGCGTACCGCGCACACGACCTCGCCACTGTCCCGGAAGGCCTGTGCCGCACGCGTACTCACAAGGGACGAGACTACGGGGTCCGCGCCCTGTGCCCGCGTCCGGGGCGGCCTCTTGCCCCAGAACGTCCGGAATCCGTCATTCCGGCCAGACCGGAACCAGCCGCGCCGACCAGATCCCCGCTCGAAGGCCGCTACTCCCCCGCAGGGGCGTGCTCCGCGGCCGTGCGCACATCCACCTCGCGCCAGAAGCCCGCCCGGATCGCATACCGGTCGTGCTCGTCGATCTGGTCGTCCTTGTGCGCCAGCAGCCCGAACCGGGCGGCGTACCGCAGCAGCTCCCCGTCGATCCGATGCGGGATCCGCGGATACATCCCGGACAGCTTCTGCAGATGCCCCTGGTCACCGAGCCGGGACATCCACCGCCGGGCGAACACCTGCCCCACCTCGTAGGGGTCCCCGCCGACCGTCGTGATGTCCTCCTCGCGGTCGGCCCACCGCTGCTCCGCGGTGGTGAGCTGCGCGAGCGTCGGCATCGTCGCGACCTCGGGCGGCTCGGCGGCCGCGCCGGACCGGTCCACCCACCCCTTGTCGGAGGACCAGCGCAGGGTCGCGGTGGCGGGATGCTGGGCGGCCTGGGTGCCAGGAGCCCGCAGCGCGGCCAGGTCCTTCGGCGTCGGTACACCCTTGGGTGCCGGCACCCGCTCCTCGCCGCCATTCTGGGCCGCGGCCGGCGCGGGGTGCGGCGCCTCCTGGGCGGTCCTCTCGGCGGCCGGGGCGAGCGAGGCGTCGGGCAGCGGAGCGGAGAGGATCGCGGCGATCTCGGGCCGCGGCGCGGGTGGCGGTGCGCACACCCCACCCAGGTCCTTGGCCCGTACGGCCTTGGTGATCCACGCCCGGTCGAGCACCCGCCGCTCGTCGGCCTCGGCGACCAGGTCTTCGGACTGGTTGTAGTCACCGTCGGCGGCCTGCACGGCCCACAGGTGTACGGCGACCCCGTGCTCCTTGGCCGCCATCATGCCCGGCAGCAGATCGCCGTCGCCGGTGACCAGAACGACGTCGGAACAGGCGCGGTTGCGGGCCAGCTCGGTGAGCTCGGCGTGCATGGCGGCGTCCACGCCCTTCTGGTTCCAGCGGCCGTCACTGCGGGTCAGCGCGCCGAGCCGGACCGTGACCCGGGGCATCACGCGCAGCCTGCGGTGCTCGGGCTGGGGGACGCGGTCGGGGGCGCCGTCGAACCAGTAGATGCGCAGCAGCGGCCGTTCCGTGTCGGACTCGGCGCGTTCGCGCAGACCGTGGATGAGGGCGGTGTGGTCGACGGTGATGCGGGACCGCGAGGGTTCTCCGGCAAGGAGACTCGCGGCGGCCCCCAGCAGATACCCGGCGTCCACCAGGACGATGCAGCGGTCCACACGACTCACCCTCTTCCCGGGAGGTTTGCTTCGGGCTTGCTTCGAGTCTGCCCGACCACGCGTGGGTTAACGGCCCGAACTCGATCTTCGGCGTGGCGTTTCCGGGATTCGCTCGACGACAACGCCTGTTACATACGGTAATTATCCGAAATGCGTTTGTTGTCAGCCTATGTGAATCTGGTCCCGGCCCTGGCCCCTAGATCCCCCACAGGAGGCATCACCATGGCCAAGAACAAGAACCGTGACCGAAAGCAGCCCCGATCCGAGCGCGGCCAGCACGAGGGCCGACAGTCCTCGCTGGAGCCGGATGCAGAGGAGCGTGCCGCGGAGGTGACGCCCGGCGACATGGCCCGCAAGGGGCGGCACAAGCGCTTCGGCCACAACTGACAGCTGCGTGACGGGCTGTTGCAGCCCAGGCACAGAACGAGGGGCGCATCCGGCATCGGATGCGCCCCTCGCGTACGTCGGTTGCTCAGCCTGCGAGGCAGGACGGGCCCAGCAGCACCTTTAGATCGCCGAACAGTGCCGGATCCGGCTTCACCCGGTGCCGGTCCAGCCGCAGCACAGTCGTCTTGGTCGGCCCCTGGAGCTTGATGCGCACCTCGCTGTCTCCCTTGTGGTGACTGAGGATCTCGCCGAGCCGGCTGACCATGGGCGGGGTGACCCTCGTCGCCGGGATGGTGAGCACCACGGGCGCGTTGGTTCCCGCGTTCGACAGGTCGGGAACCATCAGCTCCATCGCCACCAGGCGCGGCACGTCCTCACGCTTGTCGAGGCGGCCCTTGACGAACACCACGGCGTCCTCGACGAGTTGGGTCGACACCAGCTGGTAGGTCGCCGGGAAGAACATGCACTCGATGGAGCCCGCGAGGTCCTCGACGGTGGCGATCGCCCAGGCGTTGCCCTGCTTGGTCATCTTGCGCTGAAGGCCCGAGATGATGCCGCCGATGGTGACGACCGCGCCGTCCGCGTGCTCACCGCCGGTGAGCTGGGCGATGCCCGCGTCGGCCTTGTCCGACAGCACGTGCTCCAGGCCGAAGAGCGGGTGGTCGGAGACGTACAGGCCGAGCATCTCCCGCTCCTGGGCGAGGAGATAGGTCTTGTCCCACTCCTCGGTGGAGAACTCCACGTCGAGCCCGAACCCGGGCTCGCTGGTGTCGTCCTCGCCCATGCCGCCGAAGAGGTCGAACTGGCCCTCGGCCTCCTTGCGCTTGACCGCGACCACGTTGTCGATCATCGGCTCGTACTGCGCCATCAGTCCCTTGCGGGTGTGGCCCATCGAGTCGAAGGCGCCGGCCTTGATCAGCGATTCCGTGGTGCGCTTGTTGCAGACGACCGCCTCGACCTTGTCGAGGTAGTCGGGGAACGAGGCGTACTTCCCCTTGGCCTTGCGGCACTTGATGATCGACTCGACGACGTTGGTGCCGACGTTGCGCACGGCGGACAGGCCGAAGAGGATCACGTCGTCGCCCTGCGCGGCAAAGTTGGCCTCGGACTCGTTGACGTTCGGCGGGAGCACCTTGATGCCCATGCGGCGGCACTCGTTGAGGTAGACCGCCGACTTGTCCTTGTCGTCCTTGACCGAGGTGAGCAGGGCGGCCATGTACTCGGCGGGGTGGTTCGCCTTCAGGTACGCGGTCCAGTACGAGACCAGTCCGTACGCCGCGGAGTGCGCCTTGTTGAACGCGTAGCCGGCGAACGGGACCAGCACGTCCCACAGTGCCTGGATCGCTTCGTCGCTGTAGCCGTTCTTGCGGGCGCCGCCCTGGAAGATGACGAAGTTCTTCTCCAGCTCCTCGGGCTTCTTCTTGCCCATCACACGGCGGAGGATGTCGGCCTCGCCGAGCGAGTAGCCCGCGATGATCTGGGCGGCCTTCTGCACCTGCTCCTGGTAGACGATCAGGCCGTAGGTGACGTCCAGAACCTCCTTGAGCGGCTCCTCCAGCTCGGGGTGGATCGGCGTGATCTCCTGCTGGCCGTTCTTGCGCAGCGCGTAGTTCGTGTGGGAGTTCATGCCCATCGGCCCCGGGCGGTACAGGGCCGACACGGCGGAGATGTCCTCGAAGTTGTCCGGCTTCATCAGCCGCAGCAGCGAGCGCATCGGTCCGCCGTCGAACTGGAAGACGCCGAGGGTGTCGCCGCGCTGGAGCAGGTCGAAGGTCGTGGGGTCGTCCAGCGGCAGCGACAGCAGGTCGATGTCGATGCCCTTGTTGGCCTTCACCATCTTGACGGCGTCGTCCATGATGGTCAGGTTGCGCAGGCCCAGGAAGTCCATCTTCAGCAGGCCGAGCGACTCACAGCTCGGGTAGTCCCACTGCGTGATGGTCACGCCGTCGGTGTGCCTGACCCAGACGGGGACGTGGTCGGTGATGGTCTCGCTGGACATGATCACGCCGGCCGCGTGCACGCCCATCTGCCGGACCAGGCCCTCGACGCCCTTGGCGGTGTCGATGACCTTCTTGACGTCGGGCTCGTTCTCGTACATCGCCCGGATCTCGCCCGCCTCCGAGTAGCGCGGGTGCTGCGGGTCGGTGATGCCGGACAGCGGGATGCCCTTGCCGAGGACGTCGGCGGGCATGGCCTTGGTGAGGCGGTCGCCCATCGCGTACGGGTAGCCCAGCACGCGCGCGGAGTCCTTGATCGCGTTCTTGGCCTTGATGGTGCCGTACGTGCCGATCATGGCGACCTTGTCGGCGCCGTACTTCTCCGTCACGTACCTGATCACCTCGACGCGCCTGCGCTCGTCGAAGTCGATGTCGACGTCGGGCATCGAGATGCGCTCGGGGTTGAGGAACCGCTCGAAGATCAGGCCGTGCGGGATCGGGTCGAGGTCGGTGATGCCCATGGCGTACGCGACGATCGAGCCGGCCGCGGAGCCTCGGCCGGGGCCGACGGCGATGCCCTGCTTCTTGGCCCACATGATGAAGTCGGCGACGACGAGGAAGTAGCCGGGGAAGCCCATCGAGATGATGGTGTCCATCTCGTAGTCGGCCTGCTTCTGCCGGTCCTCGGGGATGCCGCCCGGGTAGCGGCGCTCCATGCCGCGGCGGACCTCCTCCTTGAACCAGGTGACCTCGGTGTAGCCCTCGGGGATGTCGAACTTGGGCATGAGGTCGCGCTTCTCGAACATGCCCGTGGTGTCGACCATCTCGGCGACCAGCAGCGTGTTGCGGCAGCCCTCCTGCCAGGCCTCCGAGGAGTCGATGGCGTACATCTCGTCCGTGGACTTCAGGTAGTAGCCGGTGCCGTCGAACTTGAAGCGGTCGGGGTCGGAGAGGTTCTTGCCGGTCTGGATGCACAGCAGCGCGTCGTGCGCCCCCGCCTCGTGCGCGTACGTGTAGTGCGAGTCGTTGGTGACCAGCGGGGGGATGCCGAGCTTCTTGCCGATCTCCAGGAGGCCGTCGCGGACCCGGCGCTCGATCTCGATGCCGTGGTCCATCAGCTCCAGGAAGTAGCGGTCCTTGCCGAAGATGTCCTGGTAGTCGGCGGCCGCCTTCAGGGCCTCGTCGAAGTGACCGAGGCGTAGCCGGGTCTGGACCTCGCCGGAGGGGCAGCCGGTGGAGGCGACGATCCCCTCGGACCACTGGGAGATGGTCTCCTTGTCCATCCGGGGCCACTTCTGCAGCCAGCCCTCGGCGTACGCGTCGGAGGAGAGCCGGAAGAGGTTGTGCAGGCCCGTCTTGTTCACGGCCCACATCGTCTTGTGGGTGTAACCACCCGAACCGGAGACGTCGTCCCGCTTCTGGTGCGGCTGGCCCCACTGGATCTTGCGCTTGTTGCGCCGGGACTCGGGGGCGACATAGGCCTCGATCCCGATGATCGGGGTGATTCCGGCCTTCTTCGCGGAGTGGAAGAAGTCGTACGCCCCGTGGAGGTTGCCGTGGTCGGACATGGCGATGTGTGTCATGCCCATTTCGGTGCAGGCGTTGAACATGTCCTTCAGCCGCGCGGCACCGTCCAGCAGCGAGTACTGGGTGTGGACGTGCAGGTGCGTGAACGGCGGCTTTGACACGGCTGCGGCCTCCAAGGAAAACGTACGTCGACGGGGGTCCGACAGGCTGCGGACAGTCTGGGGGACAGCGTCGAAGTCTATGCCTCGGCACTGACATTCTGCGGGCACTCCCGCGTACCTTCGAACGTTGGAAGATGGCGGGTGATCCGTGCCACGGGCATGGACCATCCGTCTCACAGGTCACGTACCACCCCCCGCACCAGGAGGCACCCAGCGATGTCGTTCCCGCAGCTCAATGACGAGCAACGCGGTGAGGAGATCCTCGCCGTCTTCGACACCGCGTTCGGCGAGCTCCTCGCCGCCGACCCGGCCGCGTTCCGCGTGAAGTTCCGGAAGATGGCGGCCTCGGCCTTCGCCTTCTACCGGGGCACGGCGTGCCTCTTCTACCATGACCTCGACGCGGAGAAGCGCGGCGGTCCGTACCTGGACGAGCGCACCTCGCGCGTGTGGATCCACGGTGACCTGCACGCGGAGAACTTCGGCACGTACATGGACTCGACCGGCCGTCTGATCTTCAACGTCAACGACTTCGACGAGGCATACGTCGGCCCCTTCACCTGGGACCTGAAGCGCTTCGCCGCCTCCATCGCACTCGTCGGGTACGCGAAGGCACTCAGCGACGAGCAGATCACCGAGCTGGTGAAGATCTACGCGGCCGCCTACCGTGAGCGCATCCACGCCCTGGCCACGGGCGCCAAGAGCGACGAGGTGCCGCCCTTCACCCTGGACACCGCCGAGGGCCCGCTGCTCGACGCCCTGCGCGACGCCCGCTCGCTGACCCGGTTCGGGCTGCTGGAGTCGATGACCGAGATCCGCGACTTCGAACGCCGGTTCGCTCCCGGCGGCGGCTCCATCGAGCTCGACGCGGCCACCCGCTACAAGGTACTGGCCGCCTTCGACGGCTATCTGGAGACGCTGCCGGAGTCCTCGCTGGCCCGCCCGGACTCGTACCGGGTGAAGGACGTCGTCGGCCGCCGCGGCATCGGCATCGGCTCGGCCGGTCTGCCGTCGTACAACATCCTGCTGGAGGGCAACAGCGACGCCCTCGAGAACGACGTCGTGATCTACGTCAAGCAGGCCCAGACCCCGGCCGTCTCCCGGCACATCACCGACCCGGCGGTCCGGGAGTACTTCCAGCACGAGGGCCACCGCACGGTCATCTCCCAGCGCGCGCTCCAGGCGCACGCCGATCCGTGGCTGGGCTGGACCGAGCTGGACGGCGCGGGCCAGCTGGTCGCCGAGGTGTCGCCGTACGCCGTCGATCTCGACTGGGGCGACATCGACGACCCGGAGGAGATCGCCGCGGTCGTCGCCGACCTGGGCCGGGCGACGGCCACGATGCACTCGGCCGCGGACGACGAAAGCGGCCACTCGGACCTGGTGCCGTTCTCCACGGAGCGGGCCATCGACGCGGCCATCGCCTCCGACGAGGAGGGCCTCGCGCCGCTTCTGGTCGACTTCGCGCACAGCTACGGCGCACGCGCGCGTGCCGACCACCAGATCTTCGTCGACCTGTTCCGCAACGGCCGGATCCCCGGCCTGTGACCGAACACCGACCCCCCACCCGTTTCACAGGGACCCTTTAGGAGTCCCTTACAGGAGTCCGTGACACACTCTTCCCGCTATGGACATATCCGGGACACAGCTCAGAGCCGTACGCGCGGCGCTGTTCACGGCCTTGGTCGTGACCCTCAGCACCGCGTCGCACGTGCTGCTGTCCGGGGTCCCGCTGCCGGTGGGCACGGTGGCGACAATCACCGCCACCGTGTTCGTGATCGCGTACGCACTGGCCGGCCGTGAGCGCGGTTTCGGCCGGATCGCCGCCCTGCTGATCCCGCTGGAACTGACCGCCGACACGGTGTTCACCGCCGGCCAGCACGCCTGCTACGGCCGGGCGGGCGGCCCCGTCGCGGGCCCGCTGCGCTCGGTCGGCCTGGACGTGCTGTGCGGCGGCGAGGTGGGCGCCCCGCTGGCCCGCATGGCCGGCACCACCGGCACGGACCGGGTCGCCGCCCTGCTCGCGGACGCCCACCCGGAGACGGCCTGGCTACTGCTCGGCGCGCACGTCGGTGTGGGGCTGCTGGCGGCGGCCTGGCTGAGCCGCGGCGAGCGTGCGCTGGCCCAGCTGCTGTGCGCCACGGCCGCGACCACCTTCCGCCCGCTGCTGCTGGCGGTCACCGCGGTGACGGTACGGCGCGCCCCGGCGGCGCCCCGGCTGCCTCGCCCCGTCCGCCGTACGGCCACCGCCCGCGACCTGCTTCTCGCCCACTCCCTGGGACGGCGTGGACCGCCGTGCTCCCTCGCCCTCGTCTGAACCGAGCGGCACCGCAAGAGCACGACCACCCCCCTCACACGTATCCCGCGTACGACATGTGCGCGTCCCACACGGAGATCATCACCATGAGCAAGCGGAACAGCCAGGCGGCGAAGACGGCGGCCCGGGAGCGGCTGCGCATCGAGCGTGAGCGCGAGGCCAAGCGGGCCAAGGTCAGGCGGCAGATCATCGTCGCCTGCTCGGTCGTCGGCGTCCTCGCGGTGGCCGGCGGCATCGGCTACGCCGTCGTCCAGACCAACCAGCCCACGAAGTGGGAGGAGGCCGCCGACGCGAAGGTGGTCGCCCCCGCCAACAGCTCCGGCAAGGACGGCACCACGGTCCTCATCGGCGACTCCAAGACGGACAACGTCGTCCACCTGTACGAGGACCCGCGCTGCCCGGCCTGCGCCTCCTTCGAGCAGACGGTCGGCGAGACCGTCAACAAGGGCATGGAGGACGGCGACTACAAGCTCTCCTTCACCATCGGCACCTTCCTGGACGGCAACCTCAGCGGAGAGGGTTCGAAGAACGCGCTGAGCGCCCTCGGCGCCGCGCTGAACGTCAGCCCCGAGGCGTTCCTGGACTACAAGGCCGCGCTGTACTCGGCGGAGTACCACCCCGAGGAGTCGACCGACGAGTTCGCCAAGGACGACTACCTGATCAAGGTGGCCAACACGGTCGACGCGCTGAAGAACAACAAGAAGTTCCAGGACGCCGTCGAGAAGGGCACCTACGACGCCTGGGCGATGAAGATGAGCAAGACCTTCGACGACACCGAGGACGTCAAGTCGACCCCGACCATCAAGATCAACGACAAGGTGATCGAGAACCCGAGCACCGTCGCCGATTGGCAGACGGCGCTCAAGGACGCGGGCGTCACGAAGTAACACCCCGTCAGGCGGTAACGCTGTACGGAAGCATGACGAAAGAGCGGGCGAACTCTTCCGGGTTCGCCCGCTCTTCGCGTACCCGTCCCTTACCGAAGTCACTACCGATCAGTAATCTGATCGCCCGTGACCAGTCGCCACAGATCCCACACAAGCCCCAACGTCCCCGCTCCGCGCCGCCGTACGGTTGTCAAGGCCGCCGCGACCGGAGCCGTCCTCGCCGCTCCGCTGGCCGGTGCCCTGCCCGCCCGCGCGGCCACCGAGGCCCCCGCCTTCCTGCACGGCGTCGCCTCCGGCGACCCCCTCCCCGACGGCATCCTGCTGTGGACCCGCGTGACCCCCACCACGGAGGCGATACCCGGCTCCGGACTCGGCCCGGACGTCCGGGTGAGCTGGGTCGTAGCCAGGGACAAGTCGTTCACCGACGTCGTCGCCAAGGGCTCCACCACCGCGACCGCCGCCACCGACCACACCGTCAAGGCGGACATCCGCGGCCTCGCGCCCGCCACCGACTACTGGTTCCGCTTCTCGGCGGGCGGCACCGACTCCCCCGCGGGACGCACCCGTACGGCCCCCGCCGCCGACGCGGCCGTCGCGGGCCTGCGTTTCGGCGTGGTCTCCTGCGCCAACTGGGAGGCCGGCTACTTCGCCGCGTACCGCCACCTCGCGGCCCGCGGCGACCTGGACGCCTGGCTGCACCTCGGTGACTACATCTACGAGTACGGCACCGGCGAGTACGGCACGCGCGGCACCGTCGTACGACCGCACGCCCCCGCCCACGAGATCCTCACCCTCGCCGACTACCGCACCCGGCACGGCCGTTACAAGACCGACCCCGACCTCCAGGCGCTGCACGCCGCGGCCCCGGTCGTCGCGATCTGGGACGACCACGAGATCGCCAACGACACCTGGTCGGGCGGCGCCGAGAACCACACCGAGGGCGCCGAGGGCACCTGGGCCGGACGCCAGGCGGCCGCCAAGCAGGCCTACTTCGAGTGGATGCCGGTGCGCCCGGCCATCGCCGGCACGACCTACCGCCGGCTGCGCTTCGGCAAGCTCGCCGACCTCTCCCTGCTCGATCTGCGCTCCTTCCGCTCGCAACAGGCCTCTGTCGGCAACGGCGACGTGGACGACCCGGACCGTACGCTCACCGGGCGCGCCCAACTGGACTGGCTGAAGGCCGGGCTGGCGTCCTCCGACACCACCTGGCGGCTGGTCGGCAACGCGGTGATGATCTCGCCCTTCGCGATCGGCTCGCTCTCCGCGGAGTTGCTGAAGCCGCTCGCCAAGCTGCTCGGTCTGCCCCAGGAGGGCCTCGCCCTCAACACCGACCAGTGGGACGGCTACACCGACGACCGCCGCGAACTCCTCGCGCATCTGCGCTCGAACGCCATCCGCAACACCGTCTTCCTCACCGGCGACATCCACATGGCGTGGGCCAACGACGTGCCGGTGAACGCCGGTACGTATCCGCTGTCGGCCTCGGCCGCCACGGAGTTCGTCGTCACCTCGGTCACGTCCGACAACCTCGACGACCTGGTGAACGTCCCCCAGGGCACCGTCTCCACCGTCGCCGCGCCGGTCATCCGCGCGGCCAACCGGCATGTCCACTGGGTCGACACCGACCGCCACGGATACGGCGTCCTGGACATCACCGCGGACCGCGCGCAGATGGACTACTACGTCCTCTCGGACCGCACGAAGGCCGACGCGACCTCGTCCTGGAGCCGCTCGTACCGCACGCTCAGCGGCACACAGAAGGTCGAGCGGACGTACGACCCGGCGTAACCGCCCCCGGTTGGGCGCCCTTTACAGGCTGTCGAGGAAGCCGAGCGCCACCCGCCAGGTGGCCTCGGCTGCCTCCTCGTCGTAGTCGGGCAGTTCAGGGTCGGTGTACAGGTGCCCGGCCCCGGCGTATCTGTAGACCTCCACATCGGCCCCCGCTCTGCCCATCTGCAGATACCAGGCGCTCAACCAGTCGTCCGTCTCGAACGGATCCGGCTCGGCGACATGCAACTGGACCGGGAGTTCGTCCACGGACGTGTTCGGCGCGAGGTCCGACGTGCCGTGCAGGAGCAGCAGGCCACGCGCCTTCTCGTCGCCCAGCGCAAGCGTCTGCGCGATGGAGGCGCCGAGCGAGAACCCGGCGTACACCAGCCCCCGTTCGGAATAGGGCGCGGCGGCCAGCACGGCACGTCTGAGCAGTTCGTCTTTGCCGATCTCCTCCTTGAACGCCATGCCGTCCTCGACCGTCTCGAACGTCCGCCCGTCGAAGAGGTCCGGCGTCCACACCTCGTGACCGGCTGAGCGCAGCCGGTCCGCCGCGGCGCGCACCGCGGGTCTGAGGCCATAGGTCGAGTGAAACAGCATGATGTTCATGAGGCCATGGTGCCAGCCGGGTACGACAACGCAGATCCGGGCATTGCCCAGAACGGCGTTGAAATCACATGTTCAGTCCCCGCCTGAGCCGGTTACGTTCGTGGGCATGGAGAACATACTCCGCCCGCTGATCGTGGTCGGCGGCTCGGTCCTGCTCACACTGCTGATCGGCTGGGCCACCGACCGGCTGCTGCGCAAGGCCGACGAACGGCACCCCGAGACCCAGCTGTGGGGCCTGCTGCGCCGCGGCCGCATCCCGTACCAGCTCGTGCTGTGCGCGGCGCTGCTGAGAGCGTCGTACGACTCGGCGCAGCTGCTCCAGGACCACCGGGTCGGTATCGGCCGCGCCCTGACGCTGGTCCTGATCGGGTCGGCGGCGTGGCTGGTGATCCGGATCGCGGCGGCGGTCGTCGAGACGTCGTACACGCGCTACGCCAGCTCCCGCGCCCAGCGCGACCCGGCCCGGGTCCGCCGGGTGCGCACCCAGGTGACGCTGATCATGCGGGTGGTCGCGGCGATCGTGGGCGTGGTGGCCATCGCCGCGATGCTGCTGACGTTCCCCGCGTTCCGCGCGGCGGGCGCCTCGCTGCTGGCCTCGGCGGGCATCCTCGGCATCGTCGCCGGTGTGGCGGCGCAGTCCACGCTGAGCAACCTGTTCGCGGGGCTGCAGATCGCGTTCGGCGACATGGTGCGGCTGGGCGACACGGTCGTGGTGGACGGCGAGTGGGGCACGGTCGAGGAGATCACCCTGACGTACCTCACGGTCCGTACCTGGGACGAACGCCGTATCACCATGCCGGTCTCCTACTTCACGTCGAAGCCCTTCGAGAACTGGTCCCGCGGCACCCCCCAGATGACCGGCATCGTCTACTGGCACCTCGACCACACGGCTCCGGTCGACGCGATGCGCGAGAAGCTCCGCGACATCCTGCGCGAGTGCCCGGCCTGGGACGGCCGCCACTACGGACTGGACGTCACGGACACCACTCCCAACACCATGGAGGTACGGGCCCTGGTGACCGCGAAGGACGCGGACGACGTCTGGACGGTACGGGTCACGGTCCGCGAACAGATGATCGGCTGGCTGGTCCGCCACCACCCGTACGCCCTGCCCCGCGTCAACACAGCGGACGCGATCCTGCCCCCCGGCTCGAACGGCAACCGCCGCTCCCCCGACGGTGCGGCACCACGCCGAGCCGTGGACACCCCGAGGCCGGAACGAGGCTGACGAAGGGCTACGACCGAAGGAAGCCGCCGACGGGGAGCCCCACCCACGCGGGGGTCATCCGTACGTCTCCTCGCGGACCTGGTCCAGGGCCTTCTGCAGGTCGGCGGGGTAGTCGCAGGCGAACTCGACCCACTGGCCGTCCCCGGGGTGCTCGAAACCGAGGCGTACGGCGTGCAGCCACTGGCGGGTGAGGTGCAGCCGCTTGGCGAGCGTCGGGTCGGCGCCGTACGTCAGGTCGCCGACGCAGGGGTGGCGGTGCGCGGCCATGTGGACGCGGATCTGGTGTGTGCGGCCGGTCTCCAGCTTCACGTCGAGCAGGGAGGCCGCGCGGAACGCCTCGATCAGGTCGTAGTGCGTGACGGACGGCTTGCCGTCGGCCGTGACCGCCCACTTGTAGTCGTGATTCGGATGGCGGCCGATGGGCGCGTCGATGGTGCCGCTGGTCGGGTCGGGGTGGCCCTGCACCAGGGTGTGGTAGCGCTTGTCGACCGTGCGCTCCTTGAACTGGCGCTTGAGCGAGGTGTAGGCGCGCTCGGACTTGGCGACCACCATCAGTCCCGACGTACCGACGTCGAGCCGGTGCACGATGCCCTGCCGCTCCGCGGCGCCCGACGTCGAGATCCGGTAGCCGGCCGCCGCCAGCCCGCCGATGACCGTCGGCCCGGACCAGCCCGGACTCGGATGCGCCGCCACGCCCACCGGCTTCACGATCACGACCACGTCATCGTCGTCGTGCACGATCTCCATGCCCTCGACCGGCTCGGCCACCACCTGCACCGGCGCGGGCGCCTGCGGCATCTCGACCTCGAGCCAGGCGCCGCCTCGCACCCGCTCGGACTTGCCCACCACCGAGCCGTCGACCGTGACCTTCCCCGCCGCTGCCAGCTCGGCGGCCTTGGTACGGGAGAAACCGAACATGCGGGAGATGGCGGCGTCGACGCGCTCGCCCTCCAGGCCGTCCGGCACGGGCAGGGTACGGATCTCGGGAATCGTGCTCACCCGTCGAGTATGCCGGACGGGTCCGACACCGCCGTACGCCAGCCTGTCGGCCGGCCCTCGGGCCTCAGTCCTTGTGGACGGTCCCGTCCGGGTCCAGCCCCTTGAAGGACAGCAGCACGATCAGGATGCCGCCGCACACGATCGCCGAGTCGGCGAGGTTGAAGACGGCGAAGTGCTTGGGCGCGATGAAGTCGACGACCGCGCCCTGGAAGACGCCCGGCGAGCGGAAGATCCGATCGGTGAGGTTGCCGAGCGCACCGCCGAGCAGCAGGCCGAGTGCGATCGCCCAGGGCAGGCTGTACAGCTTGCGGGCGAGCCGGGCGATCACGACGATCACGGCTGCCGCGATCACCGTGAAGATGATCGTGAACGCCTGGCCGAAGCCGAACGCCGCGCCCGGGTTGCGGATGGCGTCCAACCTCAGCCAGTCCCCGAAGATCTCGATCGCGTCGTGGTGCTCCAGCTCGGCCACCACGATGATCTTGCTGATCAGGTCGAGGGCGTACGCGAACGCGGCGACCCCGAACAGCACGGCGATCCGTCGCTTGCCCCGGTGCTGTTCGGCCGGAGCCGACTGCTCATCCGCGCCGGAACCGCCGGCCGGGGTCTGTGCCGGCTCGGAGCCCGACCGCTCACCCGGCGCCGCGTCGTCGCCGGGCCGGTCCTGTTCGGCCCGCGCCGCGTCCGGGGTGTCCGGCGTACCGATGATGCGCTCCGCCTCTGCCACGTGAGTCCTTCAACCTAGGTGCCTGACTGAGCACGAGGGTACGGCACGCCTCCCGTGCTGCATGTGCCCAGGAGGCGTACGACGGTTCGGCCGGTGCCGGTCAGTACCGGCGCTCCTGCTTCTGCTTGCACTCGACGCAGAGCGTGGCCCGCGGGAAGGCCTGCATCCTGGCCTTGCCGATGGGGTTGCCGCAGTTCTCGCACAGGCCGTACGTGCCTGTGTCGAGGCGCTGCAGGGCGCGCTCGGTCTGGGTGAGCATCTCGCGCGCGTTGGCTGCGAGCGCCAGTTCATGCTCGCGCGTGATGTTCTTGGTGCCGGTGTCCGCCTGGTCGTCGCCGGCGCCGTCCCCGGAGTCCCGCATCAGACCGGCGAGGGACACCTCGGAGGAGGAGATCTCGGCGCGTAGCCGCTCCGCCTCGGACATCAGCTCCGTGCGGGCCTCCGCGACCTCTTCCGGGGTCCAGGGGTCCTCACCGGGGCGCACCGCCAGATCGCCCGGCTCCGCCGCGGCGATCCGTGCCTTGGGGACGGCGGTCTTCGCCGCCGTGGCCTGGCCAGGAGTCTTCTTCGCAACCACCGTCGTGGCTCCCGTCTGCTTCGCGGCCTGCGCCGCGCCCACCTTTTTGGCCGTGCTCTTCTTGCCCGCACGCTCAGCCCCCGCGGCTCCCTCCCCCACCACCGCTTCCTTCTCGCCCCCCACGACCTCGCCGGCCCCCTTCTCGGCAACCGCCTTCTCGGCAACCGCCTTTTCGGCGACGGCCTCCTCAGCGGCCACCTTCTGCCCGGCCGCCCTGTGGACGGTCCCCTTCTGGGAGGTCCCCCTCTGGGCCGTCTCCTTTGGGGCGGCCTCCTTCCCCGCGGCCACCTCCCTGGCGTCCTTCTTCTCGCCAGCCACCTTCCGGGCAGCCGCCTCCACCGCAGCCGCCTTCTGGGCCGTGGCTCTCTGGGCCCTCTCCTTTGGGGCAGCCACCTTCCGGGCAGTCACCTCCTCCGCGGCCCCCTTCTGAGCGGTCCCCTTTGGGGCGGCCTCCTTCCCCGCGGCCACCTCCCTGGCGTCCTTCTTCTCGCCAGCCACCTTCCGGGCAGCCGCCTCCACCGCGGCCCCCTTCTGGGCGGTCCCCTTTGGGGCGGCCTCCTTCCCCGCGGCCACCTTCCTGGCGGGCTTCCTCCTCTCCGCAGCCGCTCTCTGGGCCGTCTTTTTCTCCGCGGCCCGCTTCTCAGCGACCCCTTCCTTGGCCACGGCCTCGCTCTTGGCAGCCGTCTTCTTCGCCGGGGCCCTGTTGGCGGCTGCCTTCTTGGCGGCCGTCTTCGTCGCGGCGCCCGTCTGCTTTGCCGGGGGGCTCTCGCCGGCCCTCCCCTTGACCGGGGCCTCCTTGGCCGAGGCCTCCTCGGCGACCCTCTTCTTGGTCCCCGTCTCCTTGGCCGCCCTCTTCTTGCCGACCCGCTTACCAGCCGCCTCCTCCTTGGCCGCCGCATTCGCAGCCTGCGTTTCCTTCGCCGCCGTCTTCTTGACCGGCCGCTTCCCAGCCGCCGTTTCCTTGGCCGCCGACTTCTTGACCGACTGCTTCCCAGCCGCCGCTCCAGCCGCCGATCCCTTCGCCGCCGCCTCCCTGACCGACCGCTTCCCAGCCCCCGCCCTCCCAGTCGCCGCCTCCCCAGCCGCCGTCTCAGCGGCCGCCCTCCCGGTCGGTGTCCGCTTCGTCTCCCCCTTCTCGGGCGGCTGCTTCGCAGCTGTCGCCGTGGCCTTCTTGGCAGGGCTTTTCCCACCGGCCGCCCTGGGAGCACGGGCCGTCGTACCAGCCGCCGCCCTTTCGGCCGCCTTCTTCCCACCCGCCCCCGTCCCGGCCCCCCTCTTCGACGCCATCCCTGACTCCGCGGCCGCCTTCTTCCCGGCCGCGCCCGTCACACCCCCCGTCCTGCCCTTCCCCGCCGCCCCCCTTTCCTTCGCACCGCCCCTCTCCGCAACCGTCTTCCCACCGGCCACGGTCCCCGGCCCGGCTCCGCCCCCCGCAGCACCCGTCGCCCCCGATCCCGCGCTCCCCCTGCCTACAGCCCCCCGCACCGTCTTCACTGCCTTGGCCACCGTCCGCCTCACGGTCGCCGCCCTCTGCGTGCTCTTCTTCCCGTCCACGTCCTTGGCCGCGCCGCCGGAGGCACCCGTGGCGCGCACGGTCCTCTCGGACCCCGACTGCTGTACGGCCGTCTTTTTCGCCACCATGGCCGCGGCCCCTTCACATTTTGTGATTTTGCACGCGAATCGTGCTGGGACGATAAATCGACTTGAGTCCCGCGGCAACGGGGCATGCCACCCGATTCGCCCGCCCCGCGACCGCCACGCGGCCGGCATGCATGCGTTGTGCCCAGCTCCCCGCCGGGTAATCCGCCGAGTCGGGACATCCCCGGATCGAAAGCCGCGCACCTCACCATTCGGGTCATCTCGCACATGCCCCCGCCCCACCCTCCGGCGCCGGAAATCCGGTCGGCCGCTGTCCCCCCGGAGCCGTACACTGGGCGGAGCGAGAAGCGTGGATGGGGACGAGTAGCGGCGTACGCAGCCCAGAGCGACCCGGGGACGGTGGAAGCCCGGGGGCGAGCGCGACGTGAAGATCACCCCGGAGCCGCCGGAAGAAAGCCGCAGGAAACCCACCGCGGCGAGTAGAACCGGCATCGCGACCCCAATGAGGGGGCTCACCGAGGCACACCATGCGTCGGCGGGCCAAGGAGGGTGGTACCGCGGGAGCGCGCCGAAAGCGGCGTAAGGAAGACATGGCTCTCGTCCCTCCGGACGGAAGGCAGCAAGTCCGCCGGAGGAAGCTCGCAGATGACAACGCCGACGTACCGCCAGGTGCCCGCCCAGGTCGACCTGCCCGCCCTTGAGCACGCCGTGCTCGACTTCTGGCGCGAGCAGAAGATCTTTGCCAAGAGCCTGGAGCAGTCCGAGGGCCGCCCCGAGTGGGTGTTCTACGAAGGCCCGCCCACCGCCAACGGCATGCCGGGCGCCCACCACATCGAGGCGCGCGTCTTCAAGGACGTCTTCCCCCGCTTCCGCACCATGCGCGGCTACCACGTGGCACGCAAGGCCGGCTGGGACTGCCACGGCCTCCCGGTGGAGCTGGCGGTGGAGAAGGAACTCGGCTTCAGCGGCAAGCAGGACATCGAGGCGTACGGCATCGCCGAGTTCAACGCCAAGTGCCGCGAGTCGGTGACCCGCCACACCGACGCCTTCGAAGCGCTCACGACCCGCATGGGTTACTGGACCGACCTCAACGACCCGTACCGCACGATGGACCCCGAGTACATCGAGTCGGTCTGGTGGTCGCTCAAGGAGATCTTCAACAAGGGCCTGCTCGTCCAGGACCACCGCGTCGCCCCCTGGTGCCCCCGCTGTGGCACCGGCCTGTCCGACCACGAGCTGGCGCAGGGCTACGAGACGGTCGTCGACCCGTCCGTCTACGTCCGCTTCCCGCTCACCTCCGGCCCGCTGGCCGGCGAGGCCGCGCTCCTGGTGTGGACGACGACCCCCTGGACCCTGGTCTCCAACACGGCCGTCGCCGCCCACCCCGAGGTCACCTACGTCGTCGCGACGAACGGCGAGGAGAAGCTCGTCGTCGCCGAACCGCTCGTCGCCAAGGCGCTCGGCGAGGGCTGGGAAGCCACCGGCCAGACCTTCACCGGCGCCGAGATGGAGCGCTGGTCGTATCAGCGCCCGTTCGAGCTGGTCGAGTTCCCGGCGGACGTGGACACCCACTTCGTGGTCAACGCCGACTACGTCACCACCGAGGACGGCACCGGCTTGGTCCACCAGTCCCCCGCCTTCGGTGAGGACGACCTCCGGGTCTGCCGCTCCTACGGCCTGCCCGTCGTGAACCCCGTCCGCCCGGACGGCACCTTCGAGGAGGACGTCCCCCTGGTCGGCGGCGTCTTCTTCAAGAAGGCCGACGAAAAGCTCACCGAGGACCTCGGCAACCGCGGCCTGCTCTTCAAGCACCTGCCGTACGAGCACAGCTACCCGCACTGCTGGCGCTGTCACACCGCGCTCCTCTACTACGCACAGCCGTCCTGGTACATCCGCACCACGGCGATCAAGGACCGCCTCCTGGCGGAGAACGAGCGGACCAACTGGTACCCGGACACGGTCAAGCACGGCCGCTACGGCGACTGGCTGAACAACAACATCGACTGGGCCCTGTCCCGCAACCGCTACTGGGGCACCCCGCTGCCGATCTGGCGCTGCGAGGACGACCACCTCACGGTCGTCGGCTCCCGCGCCGAGCTCACCGAGCTCACCGGCACCGACCAGTCCGGCCTCGACCCGCACCGCCCGTTCATCGACGAGGTCACCTTCGCCTGCCCGCAGTGCGCCCAGACGGCCACGCGCGTGCCGGAGGTCATCGACGCCTGGTACGACTCGGGTTCGATGCCGTTCGCGCAGTGGGGCTACCCGTACAAGAACAAGGACCTCTTCGAGTCCCGCTACCCGGCGCAGTTCATCAGCGAGGCCATCGACCAGACCCGCGGCTGGTTCTACACGCTGATGGCGGTCGGCACGCTGGTCTTCGACAAGTCCAGTTACGAGAACGTCGTCTGCCTCGGCCACATCCTCGCCGAGGACGGCCGGAAGATGTCCAAGCACCTGGGCAACATCCTCCAGCCGATCCCGCTGATGGACCAGCACGGCGCGGACGCGGTCCGCTGGTTCATGGCGGCCGGCGGCTCCCCGTGGGCGGCCCGCCGGGTCGGCCACGGCACCATCCAAGAGGTCGTCCGCAAGACGCTCCTGACGTACTGGAACACGGTCGCCTTCCAGGCCCTGTACGCCCGTACGTCCAGCTGGGCTCCGTCCGAGGCCGACCCGGCCCCGGCCGACCGCCCGCTCCTGGACCGCTGGCTGCTGTCCGAACTGCATGCGCTGACCGACCAGGTGACCCAGTCCCTGGAGGCGTACGACACCCAGCGCGCCGGCAAGCTGCTGTCGGCGTTCGTCGACGATCTGTCGAACTGGTACGTACGCCGCTCCCGGCGCCGCTTCTGGCAGGGCGACAAGGCGGCGCTGCGCACCCTGCACGAGGTCGTCGAGACGGTCACGAAGCTGATGGCACCGCTGACCCCGTTCATCACCGAGCGGGTCTGGCAGGACCTGGTCGTGCCGGTCACACCGGGCGCCCCGGAGTCGGTGCACCTGGCGGCGTGGCCGGAGGCGGACCTCACCGCCATCGACCCGGAGCTGTCGAAGCAGATGGTGCTGGTGCGCCGCCTGGTGGAGCTGGGCCGTGCCACGCGCGCGGAGTCGGGCGTCAAGACCCGCCAGCCGCTGAAGCGCGCGCTGATCGCGGCGACCGGCTTCGAGTCCCTGGACCGCGAACTGCACACGCAGATCACGGAGGAGCTGAACGTCGAGTCGCTCGCGTCGCTGAGCGAGGTCGGCGGCAGCCTGGTCGACACGACCGCGAAGGCCAACTTCCGCGCGCTGGGCAAGCGGTTCGGCAAGCGTGTCCAGGACGTGGCGAAGACCATCGCGAACGCGGACGCGGCCGCGCTGTCCCTCGCCCTGCGCGAGGGCACGGCCTCGGTGGAGGTCGACGGCGAGACGATCACCCTGGCTCCCGACGAGGTGATCATCACGGAGACCCCGCGCGAGGGTTGGTCGGTGGCGTCCGACTCGGGCGCGACGGTCGCCCTGGACCTGGAGATCACGGAGGAACTCCGCCGCGCGGGCCTGGCCCGTGACGCGATCCGCCTGATCCAGGAGGCCCGCAAGAACAGCGGCCTCGACGTCGCCGACCGGATCACCCTGCGCTGGACGGCGACGGACCCGGCGGTCGTCGCGGCCCTGACCGAGCACGCGGAGCTGATCGCCGACGAGGTCCTCGCCCCGGACTTCGCCCAGGGCGAGGCGGACGACAGCTACGGCGACCCGTTCACGGACGAGTCCCTGACCCTGACGTTCCGCCTGCGCAAGGCGTAGCCACACGCAAGCCCGCAGCCGCCGCAGCCTGCGGGCCACGGCGCAGCCTGCGGGCAGTCGTGCCGCTGGGGCGGCACGGGTGGGCGCAGGCGGCACTCCGCCAGCGCCGGGCAGCGCGACCCACCCGACCTCAGCCCCAACCCCGCGCACATCGAAGGCCCAGGCCGACCAAGATTTCTTGGCGGCCTGGGCCTTCGGCGTTTCGTGCGTCGGACACCGCCCCCAGGCCCGAACAAACACCGCAAACCCCGTGAACCCGCGTAGCAAAAGGGCGGGGCCCCGGATCAAAATCCGGGGCCCCGCCCTGAACGCTGCCGACGCCTACGCCGTACTACGAACCGTCAGTTGTCGTCCTCGTCGATGAGGAACCCACGCATCGGCGACGGAGCCTGGCCCATGGGCGACGGCCCCTGCGGCCGGACCGGAGCCATCGGCTGGGTCATCGCCGGGGACATCTGCTGCTGACCGCCACCGTAGGAGGGCGCCGACGGAGCGGGCGCGCCGCCCATCGTCTGGTTGCCGCCGTACGACGGGGCGCTCGCACCGGCCGGGGCCATGGAAGGCGCCGGGGACGGCGGGAGCGACGCGGTCGCCGGGGTCCGCGGCGGGGCGAGCGAGTCGTCCGCCTGGGTCTCCAGCTGACGCAGCTGCGACTCCAGGTAGGACTTCAGCCGCGTGCGGTACTCGCGCTCGAAGCCGCGCAGGTCCTCGACCTTGCGCTCCAGCGTCGCGCGGGCGGACTCCAGGGAGCCCATCGCGACACGGTGCTTCTCCTGCGCGTCCCGCTCCAGCGCGTCGGCCTTGGCGCGCGCGTCGCGCTCCAGACCCTCGGCACGCGAACGCGCCTCACCGACGATCTTGTTGGCCTCGGAGCGGGCCTCGGCGATCGCCTGGTCGGCAGTCTGCTGGGCCAGCGAGAGGACTCGGGCGGCGCTGTCGCCGCCGGGGCCGCCCTGACCGGGCATGCCGGGGCCGCCCATCGGACCGCCCATGGGGCCCGGGCCCATCTGGCCCTGCATCGGCCCCTGGCCCATCGGACCCTGACCCATCGGGCCGGGACCCTGCGGACCCTGACCGCCGGGACCGGCGGGCAGCTGCGGTGCACCGCTCGGCAGCTGGGGCGGGCCACCCATGGGGCCACCCATCTGCTGCTGCGGCGGGCCCGATATGCCGGCGGGTACCGGAGCGCCCGGACCGCGCATGCCCTGCTGCGGCATGCCGCCCTGCTGGGGCATGCCGCCCTGCTGGGGCATGCCACCCTGCTGCTGGTCCTGCGGCTCCGGGGGCTTGCGCATGTTCTGCTGGTTCTGGGCAGCAGCACGCGTGGCCGCGGCCAGCTTGGCCCGCAGGTCCTCGTTCTCGCGGAGCAGGCGGGTCAGTTCGGCTTCGACCTCGTCGAGGAAGGCATCGACCTCGTCCTCGTCATAGCCTTCTCGGAGGCGGACGGTCGTGAACTGCTTGTTCCGCACGTCCTCGGGGGTCAACGGCATCTCTTCACCTCAACGTTGTCGTCGGCAGTCGGCAAGACCGTATCTGTCACATCGCTCACATCGCGCTCCGCACGAGCGTGATCAGGATGTAGACGATGATCATCAGTACGAAGAAGGACAGGTCGAGCGCCACGCCCCCGAGACGCAGCGGCGGAATGACCCGCCGCAGAAGCTTGAGCGGTGGATCAGTGACAGTGTAGGTGGCCTCCAAAACGACCACCATCGCCTTGCCGGGTTGCCACGAGCGGGCGAACTGGAAGACGTAGTCCATGACCAACCGGAAGATGAGCACGATGAGGAAGACCGTCAGCGCGATGTAGAGAACCTGCAAGACCACGCTCATGACTGGTGCTTCCCTCTCCCCTGTTCCCTGTTTCGTGCGTTCATTCCGGTGGTGCGTCTCAGCTCTGGTTGAAGAACCCGCCCTCTGCGATGCGGGCCTTGTCCTCCGCCGTGACATCGACGTTAGCAGGCGACAACAGGAACACCTTCTGCGTCACCCGCTCGATGCTGCCGTGAAGACCAAACACCAAACCGGCCGCAAAGTCGACAAGTCGCTTCGCGTCTGTGTCATCCATCTCAGTCAGATTCATGATCACCGGGGTGCCTTCACGGAAGTGTTCCCCGATGGTACGGGCCTCGTTGTAGGTCCGCGGGTGAAGCGTGGTGATCCGGTAAGGCTCTCGTTCCGACACGACCTTGGGCATGATCACCGGTGCGTTCTTCTCCAGGCTTGCGCGTTCTTGTGTGATGGATGCCACGGGCGCGATGCGCGCCGGACGTCCCGATTCCGCGGGTAGCGAAGTGGAATGTGCGACCGGCTCACGAGGCGCCGGAGGCTGCACCACCCGTACCGATTCTTCCCTTTGGGGCTGATGTGCACCATGAGGCTGGTGCGACGGCTCGTGCCGCCGGTGGTCCCGCTCGGGCTCCGGGTCCAGTTCGGGTTCGAAGTCGTCGTCGGGGTCGAAACCCCGGCCGTCGTACCCATCGTCCTCCACGAGGCCGAGGTAGACCGCCATCTTGCGCATCGCGCCGGCCATTCTCTGAGTCCTCCGCTCTGTGGTGGATCGGCTGACGACTGCCAAGTGCCCGCGATCCACGAGGTCGTTACGCCCGCCCTTCGACGGTAATGACCATATTTTCTGCTGTGGTCCGACTCTTGGCGACGTTACCGGAGCCTGGGGCGGACTCCGAGTACCGCAGTGCCGACGCGCACATGTGTCGCTCCGGCAGCCACGGCCTGTTCGAGGTCCGCACTCATGCCTGCCGAGACCATGGTGGCAGCCGGATGGGCCCTGCGCAGGTCAGTCGACAAATCCATCATCCGCTCGAATGCCGCCAGTTCGCGTCCGGCGTACTCTCCGGTGAGCGGTGCGACGGTCATCAGTCCGTCGAGCCTCAGCCCCTCGGCGGCCGCCACGCGGTCCGCCAACTCCCCGATTCCGCCGGGCGCTACGCCGCCCCGCTCCCCTCTCCCGCTCTCGCCCGCGTCGAGCGCGACCTGGATCAGACAGCCCACCTCACGCCCGGCGCGCACGGCCTCCTTGGACAGGGCTGTGACAAGCTTGGAACGATCGACGGACTGCACGAGATCCGCGTAACCGACCACAGAACGAACCTTGTTGGTCTGCAACTGACCCACAAAGTGCCATGTAAGGGGCAGATCCGAGCATTCGGCGGCTTTGGGCGCCGCGTCCTGATCGCGGTTCTCGGCGACATGACGCACACCGAGTTCCGACAGGACCCGCACATCGCTCGCGGGATAGGTCTTGGTGACCACGATCAGGGTCACCTCCTCGCGCGCTCGCCCGGCGGCCGCACAGGCCGCGGCGATACGCTCCTCCACTTTCGCCAGATTTGCGGCGAGTTCGTCCTTACGATCCGTCATGCCCATCAGTCCAGCCAGACATAGCCCGCGAGCCGACCCGTGGTCCGGTCGCGGCGGTACGAGAAGTGGTCGCCTGACTCCAGCGTGCACACCGGCGACTGCGCCCGGTCACCTACCCCGAAGCGTTCGAGCTGGGCGTGCACACCGGCGGCCACGTCGACCGCGGGCGTACCCCAGCTCGTCTCGGCGTATGCCGCCGGTTCCACGGCGGCCACCTCGGCGCGCATCGGCTCGGGCACCTCGTAGCACCGGCCGCAGACGGCGGGTCCGGTGCGGGCGACGATGCGGTGCGGCTCGGCACCCAGTTCCATCATCGCGCGTAGCGCGGCGGGGACGACTCCGGCGACCATGCCGGGCCGGCCCGCATGGGCCGCGGCGGCGATCCCGGCGACGGGGTCGGCGAGCAGTACGGGCACGCAGTCGGCGGTCAGAACCGCGAGGGCGAGGCCACGGCGTGCGGTGACGATCGCGTCGACCGGCGGAATCCCGGCCGGGGAGCCCCAGGGCCCGTCGACCACGGCCACGTCGTTGCCGTGCACCTGGTTCATCCAGACGACCTCGCCGGGATCCAGTCCCAGCGACTTGGCCGCGAGCTCGCGGTTGGTGCGGACGGCCTGGGGGACGTCGCCGACGGCTCCGCCGAGGTTGAGCTCCTCGTACGGAACGGCGCTCACCCCGCCCCACCTGTCGGTGAAGGCGAAGTGCGCGCCGTTCACGGTGTCGCCCTGTCCTATCACTTCAGGAAGTCCGGTACGTCCAGCTCCTCGGCCGCACTGTCCGCGTAGTTCCGCGACGTCGGGACCGGCGGGGGAGCCTGGAGGTCGCTCACCGGCTCCGGCGCGGGCTCCGGCTCCTCCTTCGGCTTCACGCTGCCGAGCGAGCCGAAGGACGGGCGGCTCTCGGGCTGCCGTACCGGAGTGGGCTCCTCGCGCTTGGGGGAGGAGGCGCCGAGCACGTTGTCCCGGCGGGCCGGCGGCTGGCCCCCGTCGAAGCCGGCCGCGATCACGGTGACCCGGACCTCGTCGCCGAGGGCGTCGTCGATGACCGCACCGAAGATGATGTTGGCCTCGGGGTGGGCGGCCTCGCTCACCAGCTGGGCGGCCTCGTTGATCTCGAACAGACCGAGGTCGGAACCGCCGGAGATGGAGAGCAGCACGCCCCGGGCGCCGTCGATGGACGCCTCGAGCAGCGGCGAGGAGATCGCCATCTCGGCCGCGGCCACCGCGCGGTCGTCACCGCGGGCCGAGCCGATGCCCATGAGGGCCGAACCGGCCTCGGACATGACCGACTTGACGTCGGCGAAGTCGAGGTTGATGAGGCCAGGGGTGGTGATGAGGTCGGTGATGCCCTGGACACCGGAGAGCAGGACCTGGTCCGCCGACTTGAAGGCGTCCAGGACCGAGACCTGGCGGTCCGAGATGGACAGCAAGCGGTCGTTCGGGATGACGATGAGGGTGTCGACCTCTTCGCGGAGCTCGGCGATGCCGTCCTCGGCCTGGTTGGCACGGCGCCGCCCCTCGAAGGTGAACGGGCGCGTGACCACGCCGATGGTGAGGGCGCCCAATGAGCGTGCGATGTTGGCCACGACGGGCGCGCCGCCGGTGCCGGTGCCGCCGCCTTCACCGGCCGTCACGAAGACCATGTCGGCCCCCTTGAGGACCTCCTCGATCTCCTCGCGGTGGTCCTCGGCGGCCTTGCGGCCGACGGCCGGGTTGGCTCCGGCGCCGAGTCCGCGGGTGAGTTCGCGGCCGACGTCGAGCTTGACGTCGGCGTCGCTCATCAACAGCGCCTGCGCGTCGGTGTTGATGGCGATGAACTCGACGCCCTTGAGACCGACCTCGATCATCCGGTTGATGGCATTGACACCACCGCCGCCGACACCGATGACTTTGATGACTGCGAGGTAGTTCTGCGGTGCTGCCACGTCGAAGGCCTCTCGCCTCGAGTTACGTGTCGCCGCCTCGCGGCCTTGCCGCGATCCGACGACTGATGCCGATGGGGACGGTCCGTATCGCCGACCCGAACCCTAACGTTGAAGTTTAGGGTTACCAGTGTGTCTGTTCCCTGGAGTCTTCTGAACAGGACACTAAGTCGACAAGTGGCGCACGTTCAACGAACACGCCGAACCTCCCGTTTTTCTTTTCACCCTATGTGATCAGGCGTAGCGCTGCCCAACCAGGGTGCTGGCCTGCGCCGATGTCCGTCAACTCCCTGATGACGCAGGGGCGGTGGGAACGCTGACGTCGAAGTGCCGGGCGGCGGGGGCGGCTTTCATGAGAGCGGCGAGCGTACGGGCCTTCGCGCGCCCTTTCTCGCTGCTCCCCCACGCGACTGTCCGATCGCCGCTCAACTCCAGCGAGATGTCGTCGTAGGAACGGACCTTGACGACCCGGGTGTCGCGTGCGATCGCGGCCGGAAGGGCACCGGCGACGCGTACCGCCTCCCGCACCAGCCGGTGCTCGCCGAAGCGTCGGTGGCTGGCCGCGGCCGAACCCGACCGGGACATCGTCAATTCGAGAAGCGGGACGCCTTTCGGAGCCTCAGAAACCGTGGCGAACCGGACACCCTCGTCGTCCACTTCTACGAACTCCGCGCCCTTTTCGACGAGCAGAACCGGAGTCCGCTCGGTCACTTTCAGACCGATTCCATGGGGCCAGGAACGGACCACATCAACTGCGTCAATTCGGGGCAATTTCTGACGAAGTCGCGTCTCAATCCCATCGGTGTCGACGGAAATCAGCGGCGATCCGAGCGGAACATCGGCGGCTTCGCGCACCTGCGCCGGCGCCAGGACCCGGGTCCCGGAGACGGTCACGCGCTCCACGCGCAGCATCTGCGAGCCGTACAACAGCCAACCCCCGCCCGCGCCGAGGAGGACCAGCACGATCGCGAGGATGATGATCGTACGAAGCCGGGGCGGTTTCAGCCGCCGGGCAGGGGGCGGACCGGACGACTCCTGCCGGCGCGCACCGCGTTCGGCGGTGGTGGGTCCGACCACGCTCCCCTGCCTTCCGTCACACGTGCCTAGCGATGTGCACGATGCGCGGCGATCGCCTCGTACACCATGCCGACGAGGAGTTCGTCGGCGTCCCGGCGGCCGAACTCGGCGGCGGCGCGGGACATCTCGTACAGCCGGTGCGGGTCGGCGAGCACGGGCAGGACGTTCTGCTGCACCCACTGGGGGGTGAGTTCCGCGTCGTCGACCAGCAGTCCGCCGCCGGCCTTCACCACCGGCTGGGCGTTCAGCCGCTGTTCGCCGTTGCCGATGGGCAGCGGGACGTAGGCGGCCGGGAGCCCGACGGCGGAGAGTTCGGCGACGGTCATCGCGCCCGCGCGGCAGAGCATCATGTCGGCCGCGGCATACGCGAGGTCCATCCGGTCCAGGTAACTTACCGGGACGTAGGGGGGCATTCCCGGCATCTGGTGCACCTGCGGCAGTTCGTTCTTCGGGCCGACCGCGTGCAGGATCTGGATCCCGGCCTGCTGGAGCCACGGAGCGACCTGCTGGACCACCTCGTTGAGGCGGCGGGCGCCCTGCGAACCGCCGGAGACGAGCAGGGTCGGCAGGTTCGGGTCGAGGCCGAACATCGCGCGGGCCTCGGGGCGCGCGGCAGCCCGGTCGAGGGTGGCGATGGAGCGGCGCAGCGGGATGCCGATGTAGCGGGCGTCACGCAGCTTGCTGTCCGGCGTGGAGACGGCGACCTTGGCGGCGTACCGCGAGCCGATCTTGTTGGCGAGGCCGGGGCGGGCGTTGGCCTCGTGGATGACGATCGGCACACCGAGTCGCTTGGCGGCCAGGTAGCCGGGCAGGGCGACATAGCCGCCGAAACCGACCACCGCGTCCGCCTTGGTGCGCTCCAGGATCTGCTCGGCCGCCTTGATCGTGCCGCGCAGCCGACCCGGGACGGTGATCAGCTCGGGGGTGGGCTTGCGCGGCAGGGGTACTGCAGGGATCAGCGCGAGTTCGTACCCGCGCTCGGGTACGAGTCGGGTCTCCAGGCCGCGCTCCGTGCCCAGGGCCGTGATTCCCACGGTCGGGTCCTGCCTGCGCAGGGCGTCCGCGAGGGCGAGCGCGGGCTCGATGTGGCCGGCGGTCCCTCCGCCGGCGAGTACGACATGCACCGAAATTCACCGCTCTCCGGACGTGCGCGCCGCCGAGGCGCGCCGTCGCATCGTGTTCCATCTCCGAGGCCCCTGAGAGCCCCCACCCCCCCGCTTTCTACCAAAGCGGGGTTGCCGCATCGCAAGCGCCGCCCGCGCAGCGGGCTCGTCGCGCGCGAAGGCGATCAGCAGCCCGATGGCGAACATGGTCGGCAGCAGGGCGGATCCCCCGTAGGAGAACAGCGGGAGGGGGACGCCGGCGATCGGCAGCAGACCGAGCACCGCACCGATGTTGATCACGGCCTGGGCCGTGATCCAGGTGGTCACACCTCCCGCGGCATACCTCACGAAGGGGTCCTCCGTGCGTCCGGCCACGCGGATGCCTGCATAGCCTAGAGCGGCGAAGAGGGCGAGCACCGACAGCGTCCCCGCCAGGCCCAGTTCCTCACCGGTGACGGCGAAGATGAAGTCGGTGTGCGCTTCGGGGAGTTGACCCCATTTTTCCACACTTGCACCGAGCCCGGAACCGAAGAGTCCGCCGGAGGCGAGGGCGTAGATCCCGTGCACGGCCTGCCAGCAGGAGCCGTCCGGGCCCATCTCGGTGGCACCGATGCAGCGGAACCGGTCCAGCCGGTTGGAACTGCTCTGGATGAGGACCGTGCCGATCACCGCGGCCACCGCCAGTACCCCGACGAACAGCCGGGTCGGTGCTCCCGCCAGCCACAACAACCCGAACAGGATCGCCGTGACGATGATCCCCGTGCCCATGTCGCCACCGAGCATGATCAGCCCGAGCAGCATGAAGGCGACCGGCACGAGCGGCACCAGCATGTGCTTCCACTGCGCCAGCAGCTTCTTGTCCTGTTTGCGGGCGAGCAGGTCGGCGCCCCACAGCACCAGCGCGAGCTTGCCGAACTCACTGGGCTGGATCTGGAAGGAGCCGCCGAGGGCGATCCAGTTCTGGTTGCCGTTGACTGCCATCCCTATCCCCGGCACCTGCACCAGAGCCATCAGGAAGACGGCGCCCGCCAGGATCGGGTAGGCCAGCGCCCGGTGCAGCTTCACCGGCATCCGCGACGCGGCGAACAGCAGCCCGGCGCCGATGACGGCGGCCAGCATCTGCTTGCGGAAGAAGTACGACCCCGGCAGGGACATCTGCAGGGCGGTGATCTGGGAGGCCGAGTAGACCATCACCAGGCCCAGCACGGTGATCAGCAGACTGCCGCCGAGGATCAGGTAGTACGCGGTCAGCGGCCGGTCCCACGCTCTGCGCGCACGCGTGGAGAAGCGTACGAAGGGGTTCTCGCGCGGCGGCCGGGGAGCGGCGGGCCCGCGGACGGCCCGCCGAACCGGAGGACGCCCCGTACGGCTGCCGGACATCACCGGCTGCCACCGGCGGGTACCCGCCGACCAAACCCGAGCCACATCCGAGTCACCCGTCCCTCCAAGGGTCCCGAAGCACCCGCCGTGGCCGAGACCCGCCGTCAGGCGCCCGCGCCGAGTTCGCGAACCGCCTCCGCGAACGCCTCTCCGCGCTTGTTGTAGTTGGCGAACATGTCCATGGAGGCACAGGCCGGTGCCAAGAGCACCGTGTCTCCGGCAACGGCGAGTCGCCGGGCCTCCTGGACCGCCGCGAGCATCGCCCCAGTGTCGGTCCGGTCGAGGTCGACGACGGGTACTTCCGGGGCGTGTCGCGCGAGGGCGTCACGGATCAGGGCACGATCGGCACCGATGAGGACGGCTCCGCGAAGTCGCTTGGCCGACTTGGCGACGAGTTCGTCGAAGGTGGCGCCCTTCGCCAGTCCGCCGGCGATCCACACGATCGACTCGTATGCCGCCAACGAGGCTTCTGTCGCATGGGTGTTGGTGGCCTTGGAGTCGTCGACGTATGCAACCCCGTCCACGTCGGCGACGTGCGCGATGCGGTGCGCGTCCGGCGTGAAGGCCCGCAGCCCGTCCCGTACGGCCTCGGGCGGCACACCGTAGGCGCGCGCGAGGGCCGCTGCGGCAAGGGCGTTGGCGATGTTGTGCGGGGCGGGCGGGTTGACGTCGGAGACCTCGGCGAGCTCCTGGGCGTTCTTCTGCCGGTTCTCCACGAAGGCGCGGTCGACCAGGATGCCGTCCACGACGCCGAGTTGGGACGGCGCGGGCGTGCCCAGCGTGAAGCCGACGGCCCGGCAGCCTTCTTCGACGTCGGCCTCGCGCACCAGGTCCTCGGTGGCCTTGTCGGCCGCGTTGTAGACGCAGGCGACGCGATTTCCTTCGTAGATACGGCCCTTGTCGGCGGCGTACGCCTCCATGGAGCCGTGCCAGTCGAGGTGGTCGGGAGCGAGGTTGAGGACGGCGGCGGAGTGGGCGCGCAGCGAGGGCGCCCAGTGGAGCTGGTAGCTGGAGAGTTCGACCGCCAGGACGTCGTACTGCTCGTCGCCGAGCACCGCGTCCAGCAGTGAGACGCCGATGTTGCCGACGGCGGCCGTGCGCAGGCCGGCCGCCTTCAGGATCGAGGCGAGCATCTGGACGGTGGTGGTCTTGCCGTTGGTGCCGGTGACGGCGAGCCAGGGGGCGGCGTCGGGGCCACGCAGGCGCCAGGCCAGTTCGACGTCGCCCCAGATCTCGATGCCGGCTTCGTGCGCCGCCGCGAACAGCGGCTTGTCCGGCTTCCAGCCGGGCGCGGTGACGATCAGCTCGGTGCCCTCCGGCAGGGTCGCGCCGTCGCCGAGGCGGACCTTGACGCCCAGGGCCTGAAGCTCGGCCGCCTGCGCCCGCGCCCGGTCGTCGTCGCCGTCGTTGACGACGGTGACGAGCGCGCCCAGGCCGTGCAGGACCTTGGCCGCCGGGACGCCGGAGACGCCGAGCCCGGCGACGGTGACGTGCTTGCCCTGCCAGTTGGTCACTTTTCCGCTGCCCATCCCGCGTAGAAGAGGCCCAGTCCGACGATCACACAGATGCCCTGAATGATCCAGAAGCGGACCACGACGAGCACTTCGGACCAGCCCTTGAGTTCGAAGTGGTGCTGGAGTGGCGCCATCCGGAAGACCCGCTTCCCGGTGAGGCGGAAGGAACCGACCTGGATGACCACCGACATGGTGATGAGGACGAACAGACCACCGAGGATGGCGAGCAGCAACTCGGTGCGGGAGCAGATGGCCAGACCGGCGAGCACACCGCCGAGCGCCAGCGAACCGGTGTCGCCCATGAAGATCTTGGCGGGCGAGGTGTTCCACCACAGGAAGCCGAGGCAGGCGCCCATGAGGGCGGCGGAGACGACCGCGAGGTCGAGCGGGTCGCGCACCTCGTAACAGGCGTTGGGGTTGGTCAGATCCAGCGCGTTGGCGCAGGACTCCTGGAACTGCCAGACGCCGATGAAGGTGTAGGCGCCGAAGACGAGGACGGAGGCGCCGGTGGCCAGACCGTCGAGCCCGTCGGTGAGGTTCACGCCGTTCGACATCGCGAGGATCATGAACAGCGCCCACACCACGAACAGCACCGGGCCGATGGTCCAGCCGAAGTCCGTGATGAAGGACAGTTTCGTGGAGGCCGGGGTGTTGCCGCGGGCATCCGCGAACTGCAGCGAGAGCACAGCGAAGGCAATACCGACGATCAGCTGGCCGGCCATCTTCGCCTTGGCCCGCAGACCCAGCGAACGCCGCTTGACGATCTTGATGTAGTCGTCCAGGAAGCCGACCAGACCCATCCCGACCATCAGGCCGAGCACCAGCAGACCCGAGAAGGTCGGCGCCGCGTCGGCCTCGGGGTCCAGGTAGCTCGTGACCACCTTGGCCAGGAAGTACGCGGCGACCGTCGCCAGGATGAAGGCGATACCGCCCATGGTCGGCGTACCGCGCTTGCTGGCGTGCTCGCGCGGGCCGTCGTCGCGGATGTACTGACCGTAGCCCTTGCGGGCGAGCAACTTGATCAGCAGCGGGGTGCCGACCAGGGTCAGGAAGAGGCCAATGACTCCTGCGAACAGGATCTGCTTCATCATCGGGCGGCAACCTCACCCTCGGCACCGTTCTCGATGAGCGCCTGCGCCACGCTCTCGAGCCCGACCGACCGGGACGCCTTCACGAGTACGACGTCTCCCGGGCGCAACTCGCTGCGCAACAGGTCGACCGCCGCCTGTGCGTCGGACACGTGCACCGACTCCTCACCCCACGAACCCTCGTTATATGCGCCCAGTTGCAGCCAGGACGCTTCCCTGCCCCCGACCGCGACGAGCTTGCTGACGTTGAGCCGGACGGCGAGCCGTCCGACCGCGTCGTGCTCGGCGAGCGCCTCGTCCCCGAGCTCGGCCATCTTGCCGAGCACCGCCCACGTACGGCGCCCCTTGCCCATGGCCACGAGGGCGCGCAGGGCGGCCCGCATGGACTCGGGGTTCGCGTTGTAGGCGTCGTTGACGACCGTCACGCCGTCCGGGCGCTCGGTGACCTCCATGCGCCAGCGGGAGAGGGAGCCTGCCTCGGAGAGCGCGGTGGCGATCTCTTCCGCGGACATGCCCAGCTCATGGGCGACGGCGGCCGCGGCGAGCGCGTTCGACACGTGGTGCTCACCGTACAGGCGCATGGTCACATCACTGCACCCGGAGGGTGTGTGAAGGGTGAAAGAGGGCTGCCCGGTGTCCGTCAGGTGCACGTTCTCGGCGCGTACGTCCGCTTCGTCGGCCTCTCCGAAGAGAATCACCTTCGCCTTCGTACGGGATGCCATGGCGCGTACGAGGGGGTCGTCGGCGTTGAGGATCGCGGCTCCCTCTTCGGGGAGCGCCTCGACCAACTCGCCCTTCGCCTGGGCGATCTGCTCGCGGCCGCCGAACTCGCCGATGTGCGCGGTGCCGACGTTCAGCACCAGGCCGATGTGCGGGGGCGTCAGGCCGGTGAGGTAGCGGATGTGGCCGATGCCGCGGGCGCCCATCTCAAGGACGAGGAACCTCGTCTCCTCGGTGGCGCTCAGTGCGGTCAGCGGCAGTCCGATCTCGTTGTTGAACGATCCCGGCGTCCACACCGTCGGTGCCTTGCGCTGGAGCACCTGGGCGATGAGGTCCTTGGTGCTGGTCTTGCCCGCGGAACCGGTGAGCGCCACCAGGGTGGTGCCGAGCTTGCGTACGACGTGCCGGGCGAGGGCGCCGAGGGCCGTCTGGACGTCGTCGACGACGATCGCGGGCACACCGACGGGGCGGGAGCCCAGAATCGCGGCTGCGCCCGCCTCGATCACGGCCCCGGCGTAGTCGTGGCCGTCCACGCGCTCGCCGACGAAGGCGGCGAAGAGGCTGCCGGGCTCCACCTCGCGGGAGTCCCGGACGACCGGTCCGGTCACCTGCACCGACGGATCCGGTATGTCGTACGTCTGCCCGCCGACGACTTCTGCGATCTCGGCGAGAGAGAGGGCGATCACAAGTTCATCCCTGGGTCTTCTGGATAGCTTCGCGAAGCACCTGGCGGTCGTCGAAGGGACGGACCACCCCGGCGATGTCCTGGCCCTGCTCGTGGCCCTTGCCCGCGACCAGCACGGTGTCCCCGGGCTGTGCGCGGTCGACGGCGGCGGCGATCGCGGCGGCCCGGTCCTCGAAGAGGAGCACTTCGCCGCGTTCGTGCGCGGGCACCGAGGCCGCGCCCTCGAGCATGGTCGCGAGGATCGCGAGGGGGTCCTCGGAGCGGGGGTTGTCGGAGGTCAGTACGGCGATGTCGGCGAGCCGTGCCGCGGCGGCGCCCATGGGGCCCCGCTTGTTCCTGTCCCGGTCGCCGCCGCAGCCGAGGACGACGTGCAGCCGGCCCTTGGTGACCTTGCGCAGCGCCTTGAGCACGGATTCGACGGCGTCGGTCTTGTGGGCGTAGTCGACGACCGCGAGGTACGGCTGCCCGGCGTCCACGCGCTCCAGGCGGCCGGGCACGCCCGGCACGGCGGCGATGCCGTCGGCGGCGGTCTGCGGGTCGAGGCCGGCGGCGGCGAGGGCGACGATCGCGGCGAGGGTGTTCGCCACGTTGAAGGGGCCCGGCAGCGGCGACCTGGCGCCGATCCGCTCGCCGTTCGGGCCGATCACGGTGAACGGCGAGTCCAGCGGGCCGACCGTGACGTCCTCGGCGCGCCAGTCGGCGTCGGGGTGGCCCTCGGCGGAGTAGGTGACGACCGGGACTGTGGCCTCGCGGGCGAGCCTGCGACCGTACTCGTCGTCGATGTTGACGACGCCGAGACGGCTGCGTTTCGGCGTGAACAGCTGTGCCTTGGCCCGGAAGTAGTCCTCCATGTCGGAGTGGAACTCCATGTGTTCCGGGCTGAGGTTGGTGAAGACGGCCACGTCGAAGACGCAGCCGTCGACCCGGCCGAGAACCAGCGCGTGGCTGGAGACCTCCATGGCGACCGCCTGGACGCCGCGTTCGCGCATGACGGCGAACAGGGCCTGGAGGTCGGTGGCTTCGGGGGTGGTGCGCTCGGACTTGATGCGCTCGTCGCCGATGCGCGTCTCGACGGTGCCGATCAGTCCGGCCGAACGGCCGCCCGTCCGCAGACCGCCCTCGACGAGGTAGGCCGTCGTGGTCTTGCCGGACGTGCCGGTGATGCCGATCTGCAGCAGATCGTGGCCGGGCCGGCCGTAGATCGTGGCCGCCAGTTCGCCCATCCGCGCGCGCGGGTCGTCGACGGTGAAGACCGGCAGGCCCGTGGCGGCGGCGCGTTCGGCGCCGGCCGGGTCGGTGAGCACGGCGACCGCGCCGAGGCCGACGGCCTGGGTGACGAAGTCGGCGCCGTGCGCGCGGGCGCCGGGCAGGGCGGCGTACAGGTCGCCGGGGCGGACGGCCCGCGAGTCGTGGGTGATGCCGGTGACCTCGACGGTGCCGGCCGGTGCGGCGACACCCAGCTGGTCGGCGAGCTCCGCGAGGGGTGTGGCGGAGACCCGTTCCGGCCGTGGCGGGCCCGGATATGTCACGGGAACGCCCTTCTGGGTGGTTTGGGACTGATCAGCGTGTGGCACGGCGGTGAGCGTACCGGGCGCACCCGCTCCGGAGCGAAGTGAGGGGCGAGGGACGCTCTGGTCCCCGGGATCGGGGGTGATCGTTGTCACGGGTGGTTCCTGGGTGCTCGGTGCTGAACGGATGGTTCCGGCGGCTCGCCGCTGATCAGGGTTTGAAGGTGACCGGGAGTTTCGCGGGCGGCGTCCCGGTCGGCGGGACCTGGAGGGTCTTCAGGGCGAACTCCATCACCTTCTTGTAGACGGGGCCGCAGATCTGGCCGCCGAAGTAGCTGCCCTTGGTGGCGTTCTGAATGGCGCAGTACACGGTGACACGGGGCTTGTCCGCGGGTGCGAATCCGGCGAAGGACGAGGTATAACCGCGGTACTTGCCGGTGGCCGGATCCACGCGGTTGGCCGTGCCGGTCTTGCCCGCCACCCGGTAGCCGGGGATACGGGCCTTGGTGCCGGTGCCCTCCTCGTCGTCGACGACCGACTCCAGCATCCGGGCGAGCGTCCTGGCCGTCTTCTCGCTCACGACCCGCGTCTTCTCCGGCTTCGGGGCGGGCGTGAAGACACCGTCGGGTCCCTGCGTGCCGCGCACGAGCGAGGGTTCGACGCGGACGCCGCCGTTGGCGATCGTCGAGTAGACGGACGCCGCCTGCATCGCGTTGATGGAGACGCCCTGGCCGAAAGGAATCGTGTACTGCTGCGACGTCGACCAGGTGTCCGGGGAGGCGAGGATGCCCTTGGTCTCGCCGGGGAAGCCGAGCCCGGTGTAGCTGCCGATGCCGAACTTGCGCAGGTACTCGTACAGCACCCGGTTGGCCTCCGCCTGGTTCTTGCCGAGCTGGCCGGTCGCCAGGATGGTGCCGATGTTGCTGGACTTGGCGAGCACGCCGTTGAGCGTCAGGTACCAGGTCTCGTGGTCGATGTCGTCCCGGAAGAGCCGGTCGCCGCGGTGCAGCCGGTTGGGTACGACGACATGCGTGGCCGGCGTGGCGACGTTCTCCTCCAGTACGGCGGCCATCGACATCACCTTGGCGGTGGAGCCGGGCTCGTAGGCGTCCTGGACGGCCGCGTTGCCCATGGCGGTCGCGTCGGCCGTGGTGAGGTCGTTGGGGTCAAAGCCGGGCGAGTTGGCCATGGCGAGGATCTCGCCGGTGGCGGTGTCCTGGACGATCACATAGCCGCGGTCCGCCTTGGACTCCTTCACCTGTTCGGCGATGGCGTTCTGCGCGGCCCACTGGATGTCCCGGTCGATGGTCAGCTCGATGTCGGAGCCGGGCACCGCGGGGGTCTCGGTGGAACCGACGGTCGGCACCTGGTGGCCGCCGGACTGGGCGTAGCGGATCTTGCCGTCCTCGCCGGCCAGCTGTCCGTTCAGCTGCTGCTCGATGCCGCCGCCGCCCTTGCCCTCGGCGTTGACCCAGCCCAGTATCCCGGCGGCCAGGTCGCCGTTCGGGTACACGCGCTTGCTGCTGGGTTCGGCGAGGACACCGGCGAGGACGTTGACCGTGCTCTTGTCGGTCTCCGCCTTGGCGGCGAGCGCGGTCCTCAGGTCCTTGATCTGCTTCCAGACCTGCGGGGTCTGCCGGCCGGCGAGCTTGACGTAGCGGAGCTTCTTGTCCTCGGGCCGGAGCTTGCGGGCGAGCTCGGCCTGGTCCTGGCCGAGGATCGGGGCGAGGAGGGCGGCCGCCTGCTCGGGCCCGTCGTCGACCTTCAGCTGCTCGGGGGTGAACAACGTGGGGTCGGCCGTGATGTCGTACGCGTCCACGCTGGTCGCCAGGGCCACGCCGGTGCGGTCGGTGATCTCGCCGCGCTGGGCGGCGAGGGTGTGCACCACGTACCGGTTCCGCTCGGCCTTCGCGGCGTATGCGCTGGCATCGACGGCCTGCACCTGGAGCAGCCGTACGACGAACACGAGCAGTACGAGGGTCAGCGCCAGGCCGACCATGCGCAGGCGGGGCCGGGGGCTGCCGAGCCGGATGACGCGCGGGGCCGGACGGCGGGCCGGGCGGGCGCCGGGGCCGGGGCGCCGTGCGCTGCCGGAACGGTCGGGCCGTGCGGGTCCGGGCACGCGGCGGTGCGGCGCTTCCCTGTCGGTCACTTCCGTCACCTGCCGGGGGTCGTGGTCGGGGTGGAGGTGGAGCGGGGTGTGGGGGTGGATGCCGAGCGGGGTGTGGCGGGGGCCGTGCGAGTGGCCGGGGTGGGGCTCGGGGCCGGGGAGCCGAACGGCGTCGGGCTGGCCGCGCCCGGCGGAGGCTCGGCGGTCATCGCCTCGGGGGCCAGGACGAGGGGCGTGCGCGCGGAGGCCGGCTCGGCGGCGGAGGGGACGCCCTTGACGGTGCCGTCGGGGTCGAGGAAGGCGGGGTCTCCGCCGGGCACCATGCCGAGTTCGCGGGCGCGGCGCTGGAGGGCGTCGGGGGCGGAGTAGGCGTCGATGTCCCGCTGGAGGGCCTGTTCCTCGTCGGTGAGGTTCTTGGTCTCCTTCTGCAGGTCGTCCAGTCGGAACGACCCTTCGCTGAGTGCCGAGTTCAGCACCAGCAGTCCGATGAGACCGCCGCCCAGCAGAAGGACGACCAGCAGGACGAACGGAGTCCGGGCGGCCTGCCCCCGACCGGTGGGAAGAAGCCGTGCGAGGCGGGCGGCCCTCCCCTTCAGCTCGGGTTTCCTGATCGGTTCGGGTTTCCTACTCACTCGCCCTCCCCCGGGCTCGGAACCCGAACGCCCGCCCCTGCCGCCGCCTCACTCGACGTCCTCCCTGATGCGCTCGGCCGCGCGCAGTCGCGCCGGGGCCGCCCTGCGGTTCTCGGCGACCTCTTCCTCGCTGGGAAGTTCGGCACCGCGCGTGAGCAGCTTGAGCCGGGGCTGGTACTGCTCGGGCACGACCGGCAGCCCGGGCGGCGCGGTGCTGGCGGCGCCGGCCGCGAACACCTGCTTGACCAGCCGGTCCTCCAGCGAGTGGTACGACAGCACGGCGATCCGCCCGCCCACGCCGAGGGCCTGCACAGCGGCCGGGATCGCGCGCTCCAGCACGGAGAGTTCGCCGTTGACCTCGATACGCAGGGCCTGGAAGGTGCGCTTGGCCGGGTTGCCGCCGGTCCGCTTGGCGGCCTGCGGCAGCGCGTCCCGGATCACCTCGACGAGCCGCCCGCTGTTCGTGAACGGCTCCTTCTCCCGTTCGCGTACGACGGCGGCGACGATCCGCTTGGCCTGCTTCTCCTCGCCGTACGCGCGCAGGATCCGCACCAGTTCACCGGCCGGGTAGGTGTTGAGGACCTCGGCGGCGCTGATGCCGGTCGTCTGGTCCATGCGCATGTCGAGCGGGGCGTCCTGCGCGTAGGCGAAGCCGCGGTCGGCCTCGTCGAGCTGCATCGAGGAGACCCCGAGGTCGAACAGAACGCCCTGCACGCGCCCGATGCCGAGCCGGTCGAGGACGTCGGGCAGCTCGTCGTAGACGGCGTGCACGAGCGTGGCGCGGTCGCCGTACGGGGCGAGGCGCTCGCCGGACAGGCGCAGCGCCTCCTTGTCGCGGTCGAGGGCGACGAGCCGGGCCTCGGGGAAGCGGGCGAGCAGCGCCTCGCTGTGGCCGCCGAGGCCGAGCGTGCAGTCGACGACGACCGCTCCGGGGGCCTGGAGGGCGGGGGCCAACAGGTCCAGGCACCGCTGGAGCATCACCGGGACGTGTCGACTCTTGCTCAAGGGGCCCTCTCAGGTCCGGCGGGCGGTACGCACCGCCGGGTCCCCGCCCGCTCGTGAAGGGGAGGCCTGCCGGCGCCGGAAGCGTCAGCCGGCCGGGAGCGGGTGGAGGCCGAGCCGTACGTACGCGCCGCGCACGTGGGGAGATCTCCGGCAGCAGTGCCGGGGTCTTCGGGAAATTCAGTCCAGCGGGGAGAGCCTCGCCTCCCGCTTTCGCGTCACTTTAGTCCACCCTGTCTCGCGGTCAATCAACCGGCCTGCGCGTCGCGGCGGCCGACGGCGAGGAAGCGGCGAACCGGAAGGAACCACTCGAACGGACGCACCCTTCTCACGCCTGTGGGTTAGCTCACAACACGGCGTGATGACGCTCTTTGTCCTCCCTCACAGCAGGACCGGATCGCCCGTGACCAGTACCGTCGTCACCATGACGACTTCCGCATCGGTTCCCGCCGGCTCCGAGGACGCCATAACCCGCGTCGGCACCGTCACCGACCGTCTCGTCGAGGCGAACGAGCGGTACGCCGCCGCCTTCACCGACCCGGGTATGGACGCCCGTCCCGTCCTCCGTGTGGCCGTCGTGGCCTGCATGGACGCCCGGCTCGACCTGCACGCCGCGCTCGGCCTCCAGCTCGGCGACTGTCACACCATCCGCAACGCGGGGGGTGTCGTCACCGACGACGTGATCCGCTCGCTCACCATCAGCCAGCGCAAGCTCGGCACGCGCAGCATCGTCCTCATCCACCACACCGGATGCGGTCTGGAGAGCCTCACCGAGGACTTCCGCACCGAGCTGGAGCTGGAGGTGGGCCAGCGCCCCGCCTGGGCGGTGGAGTCCTTCCGGGACGTCGACCAGGACGTACGGCAGTCGATGCAGCGCGTGCGCACCTCGCCGTTCCTGCTGCACACCGACGACGTACGCGGCTTTGTCTTCGACGTGCGGACGGGTCTGCTGCGCGAGATCGACCCGGCGTGACCGTCACCCGGGGTTCTCGGTTTCGGGAATCCCGGGCTCGGGACGGAACAAACTGCCGTAAGGCCTGACATATCGCGGCCAGTTGTCCACAGGCGAGTGACACGAATCGGTAACGGCAGCAAGAATGCGGGTTGTGGCGTCGCGCGGAACTTTTCACGCGTGGTGTCCGTGTTTCGGGGTGGGCCGGTTACGCGTCACAGAGCGTCGGCCCGTAAGAAAGAACGGGCCGAGGAGGGCCGGGTGACGACCTATGACGATCGAGCGAGCCTTACTGATCTGACTGCCACCGTGGATCGGGTCCGCAGTTCGGTGGAAGAAGTGATCGAGGGCAAGCCCGAGGTCGTACGGCTTTCGCTGACCGTACTGCTCGCCGAGGGGCACCTCCTGATCGAGGACGTCCCAGGAGTGGGCAAGACGATGCTGGCCAAGACGCTGGCGCGGTCCATCGACTGTTCGGTGCGGCGTATCCAGTTCACGCCCGACCTGCTGCCCTCGGACATCACCGGTGTGTCGATCTGGGACCAGCAGCGCCGGGACTTCGAGTTCAAGCCGGGCGCCATCTTCGCGCAGATCGTGATCGGCGACGAGATCAACCGCGCCTCGCCCAAGACGCAGTCCGCGCTGCTGGAGTCGATGGAGGAGCGCCAGGTCACCATCGACGGGCAGACCTACGAGCTGCCCAGTCCCTTCATGGTGGTGGCCACGCAGAACCCGGTCGAGATGGAGGGCACCTACCCGCTGCCGGAGGCCCAGCGCGACCGCTTCATGGCCCGTGTCTCCATCGGCTACCCCAGCGCGGAGGCCGAGCTGCAGATGCTGGACGTGCACGGCGGGGTGAACCCGCTGGACGACCTCCAGCCGGTGGCGCACGCGCACGAGATCGTGAAGCTGATCGAGGCGGTACGCGGCGTCCACGTCGCCGACACGGTCCGGCGGTACGCCGTGGACCTGGTCGCCGCCACGCGCAGCCACCCCGACCTCAGACTCGGCGCCTCCCCGCGCGCGACGCTGCACCTGCTGCGCGCGGCGAAGGCATCCGCCGCCCTCAGCGGCCGGGAGTACGCGCTGCCGGACGACGTGCAGGCCCTCGCCGTCGCCGTGCTGGCCCACCGTCTGCTGCCCACCGCCCAGGCCCAGCTCAACCGGCGCACCGCGGAGCAGGTGGTCCAGGAGATCCTGCAGCGCACCCCTGTGCCGGCGGCGCCCCAGCAGAACGGTTTCGGCCTGGGGCACGGCTCGCCGGCCTACGGCCAGCAGCCGCCCCGGAGGCTGTGATGTCCACCGCGTCGGGCCCGGGCCATCCCGAGACCGACCGGGGCGACAAGGGCGGCGTGCGCACGGCCCTGGCCGGTCTGACCACCCGCGGCCGCTCGTTCCTGGCCGCCGGGGTCGCCGCCGCCGTCTGCGCCTACGTCCTGGGCCAGAGCGACCTGCTCCGGGTGGGGCTGCTGCTGGCGGTCCTGCCGCTGGTGTGCGCGACGGTGCTGTACCGCACCCGCTACCGGGTCGCCGGCAGCCGCCGGCTCTCGCCCGCGCGCGTGTCCGCCGGTGCCGAGGCCCGCGTCCATCTGCGGATGGACAACGTCTCGCGGCTGCCCACGGGTCTGCTGATGCTCCAGGACCGGGTGCCGTACGTGCTCGGCCCGCGCCCCCGCTTCGTACTCGACCGGGTGGAGGCCGGCGGCCGCCGCGAGGTGTCGTACCGGGTCCGTTCCGATCTGCGCGGCCGCTATCCACTGGGCCCGCTGCAGTTGCGCCTGACCGACCCGTTCGGGATGTGCGAGCTGACCCGGTCCTTCTCGACGTACGACACGCTGACGGTGATCCCGCGCGTGGAGCCGCTTCCGCCGGTGCGGTTCAGCGGGGAGGCGAAGGGGTACGGCGACGGGCGGCAGCGCTCGCTCGCCCTGGCCGGCGAGGACGACGTGATCCCGCGCGGCTACCGCTACGGCGACGACCTGCGCCGGGTGCACTGGCGCTCCACCGCCCGCTACGGCGAGTTGATGGTGCGCCGCGAGGAACAGCCGCAGCGCTCCCGCTGCACGGTGCTGCTGGACACCCGGGGCACAGCCTTCCGCGGCGCGGGCCCGGACTCGGCCTTCGAGTGGGCGGTGGGCGGCACCGCGTCGGTGCTGGTGCACATGCTCGAACGGGGCTTCTCCGTACGGCTGTTGACGGACACCGGCAGCTCGGTGCCCGGTGAGGGCGCCGACGGGTTCGCGGGCGCGAGCCAGGAGTCGGCGGACGCGGCGGGGCTGATGATGGACACCCTCGCGGTGATCGACCACTCCGACGGCACCGGCCTGTCCCGCGCCTACGACGTGCTGCGCGGCGGGAACGAAGGGCTGTTGGTGGCCTTCTTCGGCGACCTCGACGAGGAGCAGGCCACGGTGGCCGCGAAGATGCGCCAGCGCAGCGGCGGCGCGCTCGCCTTCGTCCTGGACAGCGAGACATGGGGGCGGGAACCGACCGATGTGCCCGGCCCGTTGGACGGGAACGAGGAGCGGCTGCGGATGCTGCGCGAGGCCGGCTGGACGGTCGTGAGCGTTCCGCGGGGCGCTTCGCTGCACGACCTGTGGCGCCAGGCCGACCGGGAGCGTACGGGCATCGTGGCGGCGGGCGGGACCAGCGGCGGGGAGGGGCGTTGATGAGCGGGCAGGCACGTATGGCGCTGGGCGCGACGGCGGCGACGCTGATGGCCGCGTGCACCCTGCTGCCGTTGGTCGACGAACCCATGTGGTTCCTGCAGGCGGCCGTGCTGCTGGCGATCCAGGCCGGCGTGGGCGCGGCGGCCCGGCGGGTGCCGCTGGCCCGCCCCCTGACGGTGGCCGTGCAGGCCCTGGTCACGCTGATGCTGCTGACCCTGGTGTTCGCCCGGGAGTACGCGCTCGCGGGACTCTTCCCGGGTCCGGACGCCTTCGTGCACTTCGCCGACCTGCTCCAGCAGGGCACGGACGACGTCGGGCGGTATGCCATCCCCGCGCCGCTGTCCGACGGCATCAAGCTGATGCTCATCGGCGGTGTCCTGGTGATCGGCCTGGCCGTGGACGCCCTCGCGGTGACCTTCCGCAGCGCGGCTCCGGCCGGGCTGCCGCTGCTCGCGCTGTACTCGGTCGCCGCGGGGCTGTCCGACGGCGCCGGCGGCTGGGTGTGGTTCCTGATCGCGGCGGCCGGCTATCTGATGCTGCTGCTCGCCGAGGGGCGGGAGCGGCTCTCGCAGTGGGGCCGGGTCTTCGGCGGGGCACCGCGCGCTCCGGGCGGGGAGCCCGGTTCTCCGGTGGCGCCGGTGCGCACCGGGCGGCGGATCGGCGTGGTCGCGCTGGGCGTCGCCCTGGTGGTGCCGCTGGCCCTGCCCGCCATGAACGGCGGACTGCTGGACAGCGCCGGGACGGGCGTGGGCTCGGGCAGCGGGGGCGGCGGCACGATCTCCGCGGTGAACCCGCTGGTGTCGCTGCGCGACAGCCTGAACGTCGACGAGGACCGCACGGTCATGACCGTGCGCACCAGCACCAACGACATCTCCAACCTGTACCTGCGGATCGTCTCGCTGGACGACTTCGACGGCACGACCTGGAAGCCGTCCCGCCGGAACATCGTCGCGGTGCCGGACGAGCTCCCCACGCCCACGGGCCTGGGACCCGACGTCCGGCGCTCGGAGGTCCGTACGCGCGTCGCTGCCGCCGACTGGTACGCGCAGGACTGGCTGCCGATGCCGTACCCGCCGAGCGACGTGCGGATCGACGGCAGCTGGCGGTACGAGCCGGTGGGGATGACGCTGGTCGGCGACCACGGTCAGAACACCAGGGGCGCGACCTACGAGGTGACCAGCCTCGATGTGCGCCCGACCGCCGAGCAGCTCGCCTCGGCGCCGGCGCCGCCCGGCGCCTTGGAGCGCGAGTTCACCGAGGTGCCCGATTCCCTGCCGTCCGTGGTGTCGAGGACGGCCCGCCAGATCACGGACGGCGCGGCCAACCCTTATGAGCAGGCGGTCAAGCTCCAGGAGTACTTCGCCCTGACCGGCGGGTTCCAGTACGACACCGAGGTGGAGGTCGGCGGCGGCTCCGACGCGATCGCCCGCTTCCTGCGGGACAAGCGGGGCTTCTGCGTCCACTTCTCCTTCGCGATGGCGTCGATGGCCCGCACGCTCGGGATACCGGCCCGCGTCGCGGTGGGCTTCGCGCCCGGTACGCCGCAGGCGGACGGCACGGTGACGGTGGGGCTGCGGGACGCGCACGCATGGCCCGAGCTGTACTTCGAGGGCGTGGGCTGGACCCGCTTCGAACCGACGCCGAACCGGGGCACGACGCCCACATACACGCAGCCGGAGATACCGGACAGCGTCCCAGACCTGCCGGAGGCCTCCAGCTCGGCGGACGCGGCTCCTTCGGCGGCGCCGTCGACGAGCGAGAGCTGCTCGGCGGACGACAAGCGGCTCGAGGTGTGCGGTGGGGCGCTGCCGCTGGACCCGGGGACCTCGGACGACGGGGGCCGGCCCTGGTATCAGACCGTGGGCTGGATACTTCTGGGGCTGGCGGTGGTCGTGATACCGCTGCTGCCGATGTTGTGGCGGCTGAGAAGGCGGTCGGTGCGGCTGGCGTCGGCCCGGCACACGGCGGCGGCAGCGCAGGGTGTGCTCACCAGGGAGCGGGGCGGCGCGGGCCGTGGCGACGGGGTGGAGGCGTCGGCTCTGCAGGTGGAGCCTTCCGAGCAGCATGTCGCCGAGGTGACCGCCGGGCATGTGCTGGCGGTGTGGCGCGAACTCACGGACACGGCCTGGGACTACGGCATCGTGCCGGACGACGCACTGACTCCGCGGAAGGCGGCCGCCCGGATCGTGCGGCTCGGGCATCTGGACGAACGGACGGCCGAGTCGGTGCACCGGGTGGCGAGCGCCGTGGAGCAGGTGCTGTTCGCACCACGGCCGCGGGCCGAGGCCGGGCTGGCGGACGAGGTGCGCAGGCTGCGCGTGGCGCTACGGTCCAGGGCGGGCTGGCGGGCCCGGGTGCGGGCGGCCGTCGCGCCCCGTTCGGCCATCCGCGCCGTCTGGGACCTCACCGACCGCTGGACGGCCGTCAAGGCCCGTCTGGCCACCCGCTGGGCGGCGCTGGTACGGCGCCCGTCGGGTCAGCAGAGCGGCTGAGGCGACAGACAGCCGGCCCCTTCAGGGCATGCGTGAGGGGTTGCCGCTCATCGGGCGGCAACCCCTCACCTACGTCATCGGGAGCTGATCGTGTAAATCAATGGCCCTGTTGTTCGTCGCGGCGTCGCTGCCAGCGCTGTTCGATGCGATCCATCATCGAGCGTCGCTGGCGTCCCTGACGGCCGGCCTGCTGACCACCGCCGGCGGGCTGTTCCCCCGGCCTGGGGGCCTTGCGCCAGCCGGTCACGGCGAGTACCGCGCAGCCCAGCATGACCAGGAAGCCCACCACGCTGAGCCAGACCTGCTTGGCGACCATTCCGGCCATGAGGAGCGCGATACCTACGAGGAAGCCCGCGACCGCCTGGTAGACCCGTCGCCGGGTGTACGTACGCAGCCCGCTTCCCTCAAGCGCTGTCGCGAACTTGGGATCTTCGGCGTACAGCGCTCGCTCCATCTGCTCGAGCATGCGCTGCTCGTGCTCTGAGAGCGGCACGGAGTCCTCCTCATCGTGCAGTCGCCGGGGCGACCCGGGGGGTCCCTTCAGGATAGGCAGGGAATCGCCCCCGTGAAACCCGCCCCTCTGCGCCATTTGGCCAACCGGAATCCGCCATGGTCGGACCGGCCCGCTGAGGCTTCCATTCCCCGGCGGCCGACCCGTCATGCCGGTCGGTCTCCCTCGATCATACGGCGGGAAGGCCCCGATCGGGGGGCCTGTGGCGTACTCCATCTGCAACCAACGCGCTGATCAGCGGCGCGCCCCGGCAGGCTGCTCAGGCTTCGGCAGCCCCTGGCGTCTCGCCGAGCACATGAAGCTGCGTGGCCACCGCGTGGAACGCCGGTACCTCGGCCGCCGCGGCCTCCAGCTTCAGCAGGGCGTCCATGGCTCCGGGCTCGGTGTCCACCAGCACCCCGGGCACGAGGTCGGCGAAGACCCGTACGCCGTGCACGGCACCGACCCGGAGGCCGGCGGCCTCGACCAGTTCGGTCAGCTGGTCGGCGGTGAAGCGGCGGGGCATCGGGTCACCCGCGCCCCAGCGGCCGTGCGGATCGTCGAGGGCCTGCTTGGCCTCCTTGAAGTGGCCCGCGAGGGCGCGCGCGAGGATGGCACCGCCCAGACCGGCGGCGAGCAGGCTGAGGACGCCTTCGGGGCGCAGCGCGGCCACCGCGTTGCGGACGCCCTCGGCCGGGTCGTCGACGTACTCCAGGACGCCGTGACACAGCACCGCGTCGTAGCCGCCGCGCTCGACCACGTCGAACAGCCCGTGGGCGTCGCCCTGCACACCCCGCACCCGGTCGGCGACGCCGGCCTCGGCGGCGCGGCGCTCCAGGGCGAACAGCGCGTTCGGGCTGGGGTCCACGACCGTGACCCGGTGTCCGAGGCGGGCGACGGGCACCGCGAAGTTGCCACTGCCGCCTCCGGTGTCGAGGACGTCCAGCGACTCCCGGCCCGTGGCCTTGACCCGGCGGTCCAGGGCGTCCTGGAGGACCTCCCAGACCACGGCGGTACGGAGAGAAGCGCGGGGGCGCATCGGGTCCGACACGGCAGTTGACTCCTCGGCGCGGCACCGCCTCGGGGCGGAGCGAACGGGCTGCCTCCCCGGACCCGGGGTGCGGGAGGGGATGGCTTCAGGCGCTCTCCACCCTATTGCCTCCACGGCCCTGCCTGGTCACTCCTGTGGTCCCACCCCCGTGGTGATCCGGGCCGGGATCGCGGTCCGCTGCCTCGTTCGCGTCCGGACGTGGCTGGGGCAGGACCGGCTGGAGTACCAGCATCCGCTCGACAAGGCGGATGAACATCGCCACGTCGCGTATCAGGTCGTCGGCGTCCCGGCGGCTGGCCGCGCCCTTGATGCCCGCTTCGGCCCGGGCGCGGCGCCGGGCCCCCGAGGCGAACAGGGCGCTCCACTCGGTGAGTTCGGGCGCGATTTCGGGGAGCACTTCCCACGCGCTCCGGATCCGGGCCCGACGTCGGGGACTGGTCTCCGGGCGTCCCCGCGCGGCGAGGACAGCGGCGGCGGTGCGCAGGGCGGCGAGGTGGGCCGTCGCGTAGCGCTCGTTCGGCGTTTCGAGGACGGTTGCCTCGTCGAGTCCGGCACGGGCCTGGGCGAGCAGGTCGAGGGCGGCGGGCGGGGCCGTGGCCCGGCGGAGCACGGGGTGCACATCGCTCGCCGGGCCGGTCAGTGAGGGGGCAGGGCCGGTGGCGCGGCGCCGACGTGCGGCAGCTGCGGACGAGTTGGCCATGACGAACCTCCTGTCGTCTGTGTGACGGCACTGTGGCCGTATGTGCCCATCGTGAGGTATGGCACTGACAATCCGTTCTGACCTGGGCTTTTGCTTCGATCGAAGGTTCGGGTTAAGTTTTGCACTGACCAGTCAGTTCAAATTCCTGGGGGAACTGTGGGGGGACTCGCCGTCGCCGCCCGCGACTTCGGGCTCAGGGGGCCTCGCGGCTGGGCCTTCCGCGGCGTCTCCTTCACCGCGGAGCCCGGCTCGCTGATCGCCGTCGCGGGACCGTCGGGGTCGGGCCGTACGAGCCTGCTGCTCGCGCTGACCGGACGGATGAAGGCCACCGAGGGGACGGCGGCCGTCGGCGAGGCCCGGCTGCCGAAGCAGTCGGCGGCCCTGCGCCGGGTCAGCGGGCTCGCGCACGTTCCCGGCGTGACCGACCTCGACCCCGCCCTGACCGTGGCGGAGCACCTGCACGAACGGGCCTTGCTGCAGAGCCGCTTCGGAGACTCGCTGCGGGGGCTGCTGCGGCCGCGCGTCGAACGCGCGAACGAGGCGAAACTGCGGATCGACACCACCCTGGCCGCCGCAGGCCTCGACCGGGAGGCCCTGCCCAAGGGCTCCCGGACCGCCGTACGCGACCTGGAGCGCCTGGAGGCGCTGCGCCTGTCCGTCGCCCTGGCCCTCATCGGACGCCCGCGACTGCTGGGCGTGGACGACACCGACCTGAAGCTCTCCCTCGCCGAACAGGGCGAGGTCTGGGCCCTGTTGAGGTCGATCACCGAGGCCGGGACGACGGTGCTGGCGGTGTGCAGCGAGGCACCGGAGGACGCGGTCGTGGTGTCCACGCAGGCCCGCGACAACGACGTACAGGCGCCCGAAGACCACCCGGAGGACCAGCCGGAAGACCAGACCCTGGACGACGAGGTGAAGGAGGCGGCGGATGCGCTCGCCGAAACTGGCCGCTCTTGAGCTGCGCCGCTTCGGGCGCGGCAAGCTGCCCCGCGCCGCCCTGGTGGCGCTCCTGCTGCTGCCCCTGCTGTACGGCGCGCTCTACCTGTGGTCCTTCTGGGACCCGTACGGCCGCCTCGACCGGCTCCCCGTGGCGCTGGTCAACGACGACAAGGGGGCGACCGCGGACGGGAAGAAGGTCAACGCGGGCGACGACATCGTGGCGGGGCTGCGCGACAGCGAGGTCTTCGACTGGCACGAGGTGAGCGCCGCCGAGGCCCGCGCGGGCGTCGAGGACGGCACGTACTACCTGTCGCTGACCATGCCGGCCGACTTCAGTGCGCGCATCGCCTCCAGCGCGGGCGACTCCCCCGAGACGGGCGCCCTTCAGGTACGTACGAACGACGCGAACAACTACATCGTCGGGCAGATCTCCCGGACGGTGTTCAGCGAGGTGCGCACGGCGGCGTCCACGAAGGCGTCGCGGTCGTTCCTGGACCGGATCTTCATCTCGTTCTCCGACATCCACGGCGAGACGGTGAAGGCCGCGAGCGGCGCCGACAAGCTCAGGAGCGGTATCGGCACGGCGGAGAAGGGCTCGAAGGATCTCGCCGACGGCCTGAAGGACGCCGAGGACGGCAGCGGGAAGCTGGCCAAGGGCCTGAAGAAGCTCAACAAGGGCGCCGACGACCTGGAGGACGGTTCGAAGCAGGTCGCCGAGGGGACGCAGGCCCTTGCCGACAAGGTGAACGGGGTCGCGGACAAGGTGGGGCCCTTCCTCGAGGACAACGAGAAGACCATCGGGGACACGGCCCAGCTCGTCGCCGACACGTCCGGGGCGATCCGCGACAACCTCGAGACCCTGGTGAAGCGGGCGCCGACGGCCGCCAAGGATGCCCGCGCGGCCTCCGACACGCTGAACGACGTCCACAAGAGGCGCTGCGAGACTCCCGTACTGCCCGATGCGGCCTGCTCCGACCTGGAGAAGGCCAAGAACGCGGCGGCCGACGCGGCGGCGATCGCCGACGACGTCAACACCCTGATCACCGATCACGACAGCGACCTGAAGAAGCTGGACGGCCATCTCGCCACCCTGGAGGAGCAGTCCCAGGCCCTCGCCGACCGCGCCCCGCACCTCTCCGAGGACCTCGACGACGCCGTCTCCAGGATCAACAAGCTGAACGAAGGGGCAGGAAAGGTCGCCACGGGTGCGAAGTCGCTGCACACCGGGCTCGGCACCGCCAAGACCGGCGCCGTGGACCTCGACAAGGGCGTCGGTGACCTCAGGACGGGTGCGGACGACCTCAGCGGCGGCATGTTCAAGCTCGTCGACGGTTCCGGGAAGCTCGCGAACGGGCTGCACGACGGCGCCGAGCAGATTCCCGACTACGACAAGCAGCAGCGCGACGCGCGGACGGAGGTCATGGCGGACCCGGTCCAGCTCGCCTCCAAGACGCTGCACAAGGCACCCAACTACGGCACCGGTTTCGCCCCGTACTTCATCCCGCTGTCCCTGTGGGTGGGTGCGATGGTGGCGTACATGCTGATCCCGCCGCTCAACCGGCGGGCGCTGGCCACCGGTGCCTCGGCCTGGCGGATCGCCCTGGCGGGCTGGCTGCCGGTGCTGGCGATCGGCGTACTCCAGACGGTGGCCCTGATGTCGGTGCTGCACTGGGCGGTCGGGCTGGAGATGGCGCGGGCGGCCGGGACGGTGGGCTTCCTGTTCCTGGTGACGGCGTGCTTCGCGGCGCTGATCCAGTGGCTGAACGCCCGCTTCGGAGCCGCCGGCCGCATCCTGGTCCTCGCCCTGCTGATGCTGCAACTGACGTCCGCGGGCGGCACCTATCCTGTGCAGACCAGCCCGGGCTTCTTCAACGCGCTGCACCCCTTCCTGCCGATGAGTCACATCGTCGAGGCCCTCAGGAGGCTCATCTCGGGTGGTGGCCTGGAACCCGTGTGGCACGCGTGCGTGGTGCTGGCCGCCTTCACCGCGGGCGCCCTCGCGCTGACCGCGCTGTCGGCCCGGCGCCGGCAGGTGTGGACCCTGGACCGGCTGCACCCGGAGCTGAGCCTGTGAAGACACCTCCCGCCCCTGCGGGGCAGCGGTTTCCTGTGACAATCGGGGCCATGGAAAGCAGCAGCACCGCCTCGGGGGCCAGTACGCGCCGAGAGGCCACCCGGCAGAAGCTCTACGAAGCGGCCGTCACACTCATCGCGGAGCAGGGCTTCTCCGCCACCACGGTGGACGAGATCGCCGAGCGGGCCGGGGTCGCGAAGGGCACGGTCTACTACAACTTCGCCAGCAAATCCGTCCTCTTCGAGGAACTGCTGCGGCACGGCGTGGGCCTCCTCACCGCCTCCCTCCGGGAGGCGGCCGAGCAGACGGCGAAGGACGGCGGCACCAAGGTGGCCGCCCTGGACGCGATGATCCGGGCCGGGCTCGTCTTCATCGACCGCTATCCGGCCTTCACTCAGCTGTACGTGGCCGAGCTGTGGCGTACCAACCGGGCCTGGCAGTCCACCCTGCTGGTGGTCCGGCAGAAGGCGGTGGCGGTCGTCGAGGACGTGCTGCGCGAGGGCATCGAGAACGGTGAGTTCAGCGAGGAGATCGACGTACCGCTGACGGCGGCGGCGCTCGTCGGCATGGTGCTGGTGGCCGCACTGGACTGGCAGGCGTTCCAGCCGGAGCGTTCCCTGGACGACGTCCACGCAGCCCTCTCACGGCTGCTCCAGGGGCGGGTCAGCGGGCGCCCTTAGGCAGCACGTACAGGCAACACCAACAGGCGGCACGAAAGCGCCGGTCCGAGATGGCCGCGTCCCCCGCGGGCCACACTCGAACCGGCGCTTCCCTGTGCGCCCCCGTTTTCCCCCGTTGGGCCCCTTCTCCCCCGTCGGGCCCCTTCGGTCCTCCCCCGGACTCCCCCGTGCCTCGCTCCCGCCGACCAGGGCCGGCGGAAGGAGCGGATCGTGGGCCGGGCCGTTCCGGCGCCCCGTGTCGCCGGTGCCGGGCCCGTGCCCCTCTCCGTGCCTCCACTCTCTCGTTCGCGCAGGTCGGCCCCCATCCGCGCGCGTACTCATCTCGTCGGCTGAGTACGGATACTCAGCCGTACGCACTCGCCCCCAGGACGCGTCGGCCACGGCTGGTTACGATCGCGTCCGTGTCCGTACTCCCCCTGGTGTTCACGAGCGGCTGGGCCAGCGGCGTCAACGCGTACGCGGTGGTGCTGGTGCTCGGCTTCTTCGGGGCGACGGGACTGAGCGACGAGGTCCCCGAGTCGCTGCAGCGCCCCGAGGTGCTGATCACGGCGGGGGTGCTGTTCCTGGGCGAGGCGGTCGCCGACAAGATCCCCTACGTCGACTCGGCGTGGGACTCGGTGCACACGCTGATCCGGCCGACCGCCGGGGCCTGGATCGGGGCGCTGCTCGCGGGCCAGAGCGGTTCGCTGTCCGATCTGACGGCGGGCGCCATCGGCGGTTCGACGGCGCTGGCCAGCCATGCGGTCAAGGCCGGCACGCGGATGGCGGTCAACAGCTCGCCGGAACCCTTCAGCAACGTGATCATCAGTGTGGCCGAGGATCTCGGGGTCGGCGGGATCGTCACGTTCGCGATGTTCCATCCGGAGGCGGCGGCCGTCATCGCCGGCGTGCTGCTGGTCGCCGGGCTGGTCATGCTGTACTTCCTCGTCTCTCGTATCCGCCGCTTCCGGCGCCGCAGGGCGCAGCGCCGGGAGGAACGGCGACTGGCGGCACGGGCCGGCCCACCGCCCGGCTGACCCCCGGGCCAGGGGAGCGTTGCAGGTCACAGGCCCGCGGGCGGATTGTCAGTGGCGGCCGATAAAGTCGCAGGCATGGCACGGATTGCGGTGATCGGCGCCGGGATGGGCGCGATGGCGGCTGCTGCCCGGCTGGCCGTCGCGGGCCACCGGGTGGCGGTGTACGAGCGTACGGAGACGTACGGCGGCGCGGTGCGCCGACTGGAGCGGGACGGGTTCTCCTTCGACACCGGCCCCGGGCTGCTGCCGCTGCCCGCGGTCCACCGCGACCTGTTCCTCAAGACCGGCAAGGAGCCGCTGGAGGCGTGCGTCGAGCTGGTCCAGGTCGACCCGTCGGCCCGGCATGTCTTCGCGGACGGCACCGAGGTGTCGCTGCCGAACGCCTCGCGCGCGGGAGCGGTCGCCGCCCTGGACGAGGCGCTGGGGTCGGGGGCGGGCGGGCGCTGGGGCGACTTCCTGGTGCGGGCCCGCGAGGCCTGGGACCGGACCCGCAGGCCTCTCCTGGAGGAGCCCCTGTGGCCGAACTGGCCGGTGCTGGCCGAGCGTGAGCCCTACCCCGCCGTCCCGCACAAGCGGCTGCTGCGCACCCGCCGGGCCGCCACGCTCGCCGAGGTCGGCGCCTGGGAGCTGCGCGATCCCCGGCTGGTCGCCCTGCTGGAGAGCCAGGCCCTCGCGTACGGCCTGGACCCGCGCGTCGCTCCGGCCGCCGCCGCCGTGCTGCCGTACATGGATCACGCCTTCGGCACCTGGTACGTACGCGGTGGCATCCGGGAGCTCGCACGCGCGGTGTACGAGCGCTGCCTGGCCCGGCGGGTCGAGTTCGTCTTCGGCGCCGAGGTGACGACGGTGCTGGAGAAGGACGGCCGGGCCGCGGGGGTGGAGCTCGCCGACGGGACGGTGGCTCAGGCGGACTTCGTGGTCGCCGGTGTCGCACCGGAGGTGCTGAGCCGTGTAGTGCCCGGTACGGCGATACGGGGGGCAGGCGAGGTCCCCGGGCAGCGCGGGCTGCCAAGCCGTCTGACAGTGCTGCTGGCGCTGCGCGGCGGGCGTCCGGAGGGGACGGTTCATCGGACGGTGGTGCACGCGGAGGACCGCGAGCTCGAGCTGGAGTCCCTGTTCGGCCCGCCCGCGGGGATGGCCGCCCGTCCCACGGTCACGGTGCTGCGGCCCGACGATCCCCAGCTGGTCCCGGACCCCGCGCATGAGGCGGTCACGCTGACCGCCACGGTCGCCTCCATGCCGGGTGAGCGGAGCCGGGCCGACGCGGAGGTCCTCGACCGGCACGCAGAGGCCATGATCACCGTCGCCGAACGCGTCATACCCGACCTGCGGGGCCGCCTCCTCTGGCGCGAGGTGCGCACTCCGGCCGACATCGCGGAGGTGACCGGCGCGGAGGGCGGGGCGGTGCCGGCACCGGCGCTGGCGGCGGCCGGGGGCCGGCTGCTGCACCCGTCGAACACGACCGGGCTGCCGGGCCTGTTCACCGTCGGCGGCTGGTCTCACCCGGGCGGCGGTCTCCCCCATGCCGGCATGTCGGGCGCCCTGGTGGCGGGGCTGATCGTGGAGGGGCCGGACTTCCGGGGATCTCAGTGAGAGGCGGCGTTCAGAAGCGGTACCGCTCGTCGTACTCGTTCCCCTGCGCCTGACCGTCGCCCTGGTACGGGTAGGGCTGCTCGGGCGGGAGTTCCCCGCCGTAGGCGTCGTCGGTGCTGCGCTGCTGCGGTACCCACACGCCGCCGGGCGGGGTCTGGCCGCCGTAGCTGCCGGTGGCGTACTGGTCCTGGCCGGAGGCCTGCTGACCGTACTGCTGCTGGTCGTAGCCGGTGTCGTACGCGGCGCCGCCGTAGGTCTGGGTGCCGATGTACGGATCGGCGTACGCGGCGTACTGCTGCTGGCCGGTGGTGTCGTAGCCGTACTGCTGCTGGCCGTAGGAGTAACCGTCGTAGGCGTAGTTCTGATCGGCACTCTGGGCGGCCGTCGCGTACTGGTCCTGGGTCTGCCCCGCGGCGGCGTACGCGGTGTCGCCGTATATGCCGTACGAGCCGGTGTCGTCGGGCATCGGCTGCGGTTCGTACACGGCGGTGGCCTCGGCGGCCGTCGGCTCATGGGAACGAGCGGGCGTGAACACGTCGTCACGGTCGTAGTCGTCCTGGCCCTGGGAGGCGTTGCGGTGACCGTACTGGGCACTGTCGTCGCCGTAGTCGCCCGCTTCCAGATCGGAGACCTCGAGGGTCGGGTCCTGGTGCTCCGGCTCGCCGCGGCGGCGCTTGCTGCCGCCCAGGCCCGAACGCCCGGTGACCGCCCAGCCGGCGGCGAAACCGCGGCGGAACGACAGCGTGACGTACGTCTGCCCGACCGCGAAGGCGGCGGCGCCCAGTCCGATCACGACGACGGACGGGATCAGTACACCGACGACGACACCGAGGAAGCCGACGAACGCCAGCAGCCGCCAGCGAAGCCGTGCCTTGTACTGCAGCAGCACCTCGCCGAGCAGCCACAGCGCGACGATGCCGAACGCGATGTAGAGGACCGTCCAGCCCATGTACGCCCCTCTCCCAGTGGCCGCTACGCAGTGTGTCGTATGAGCGTGCGACCGGTCTAGGCCCGCGGTGGGTGGTGCAGGCCCAGATTCTCGTAGATTTCCAGCGTCGCCGTGGAGTTGTTGAGCGTGATGAAGTGCAGTCCGGGCACTCCCTCGGCCAGCAGCCGCGCGCAGAACTCCGTGGCGAACTCGATCCCCATGGAGCGTACAGCGGCCGGATTGTCTTTTGCTGTGAGGATTCGCTCTTTCAAGGTGGACGGAAGGTGAGCATTACTGAGCTGCGGCAGTCGTTCCAGCATCCGGACGCTGGTCACGGGCATGACCTCAGGGATGACCGGGGTCTCACAGCCGGCCGCCGCGACCCGGTCGCGCAGCCGGAGATAAGACTCCGGCTGGAAGAACATCTGGGTGATCGCGTAGTCGGCGCCGGCGCGGCACTTGTCGACGAAGTGCGTGACGTCCGTGTCCCAGTCGCTGGAGCGCGGGTGCATCTCCGGGAAGGCCGCGACGCCGACGCAGAAGTCGCCCGACTCCTTGATGAGCCGGACAAGTTCGGCGGCGTAGGTGAGGCCCTTGGGATGCGGCACCCACTCGCCCATCGGGTCGCCGGGCGGGTCGCCGCGCAGGGCGAGCATGTTGCGGATGCCGGCGTCGGCGAACTGGCCGATGACGTTGCGCAGTTCGGTGATGGAGTGGTCGACCGCGGTGAGGTGGGCGACCGGGGTGAGGGTGGTGTCGGCGACGATCTGCTCGGTCTCCTTGACCGTGCTCGCGCGCGTTGAACCGCCGGCACCGTACGTCACGGAGACGAAGTCGGGGGCCACCGCCTCGACCCTGCGGAGAGCGTTCCACAGGCTGCGCTCACCCTTGGCGGTCTTCGGCGCGTAGAACTCGAACGAGTACGTCGTCTTGCCGGTGGCGAGCATGTCGCGCACGGTACGTGCGCGATCAGTCCTGGTGGATGCGGTTCCGAGGGCCATACGGGCAGGTTAGCCAGGGGGCGGCGGTCCCCCAACCGGATGCCGTAAATTTGCCCGATTTGTCGGCTTGTTGTCCATCCCTTGGACACCTTGGACAAACGTGCGTGTCACGCCTGCCGCAGCCGCTTGGCGAACTCCGCCGCGGCCGCACCAGGGTCGTCCGCCTCCGTGATGGCCCGTACGACCACGACCCGGCGGGCGCCCGCGTCGAGCACCTGGTCGAGGTTGCCGAGGTCGATGCCGCCGATGGCGAACCAGGGGCGGTCGGTGCCGAGCCCCGCCGTGTACCGCACCAGGTCGAGGCCGGGGGCGTGGCGGCCGGGCTTGGTGGGGGTGGGCCAGCAGGGGCCGGTGCAGAAGTAGTCCACGCCGTCCTGGACGGCGGCCGCGGCGGCCTCGGACTCCGCGTGCGTGGAGCGGCCTATGAGGATGTCGTCGCCGAGGATCGCCCGGGCGGCGGGGACGGGGAGATCGCCTTGGCCGAGGTGGAGTACGTCCGAGCCGGCGGCGTGCGCGACATCCGCGCGGTCGTTGACCGCGAGGAGCCTGCCGTGCCGCGCGCAGGCCTCGGCGAACACCTTCAGGTGCTCCAGTTCCTCGGCCGCCTCCATGCCCTTGTCGCGCAGCTGCACGATGTCGACCCCGCCCGCCAGGACCGCGTCCAGGAACTCCGGCAGATCACCCTGGCGCTTGCGCGCGTCCGTGCACAGGTACACCCGGGCGTCGGCGAGCCTGGCGCGGGCGGTGGCGGCGGTGTCGGTCATGTGTCCCCCGTTGTGGGCGGCGTACGGGCTGCGGGTGAGCGTGCTGGACAGCGGCCGTGGCCTGCGCGCGCCGCGGCCCGTACGCCGGACGGTTTTCGGATCAGACGGCGAGCGCCTGGGCGCGGCGCTTCACCTCCGTGCCACGATTCTCGCTCAGCGCCTGTGCGGGGGTGCCGGGCAGGGTCGGGTCGGGGGTGAACAGCCACTCCAGCATCTCTTCGACCGTGAAGCCGTCGTCCCGCAGGAGCGTCAGGGTCCCGGAGAGGCCCTTGACGACCTTGTCCCCGTCGATGAAGGCGGCGGGGACGTGCAGCGCGCGGTTCTCGCCGCGGCGTACGGCGATGAGCTGGCCCTCCTTGACCAGCTGTCGCACGCGCGTCACCTCGACACCGAGCTTTTCGGCGATGTCGGGAAGGGTGAGCCAGGCGGGGACGAGAGCGTCGATCTTTGTGTCAATCTCGGTCACGGAAACTAGCCTGCCATCCCCCACTGACAGTCGGAAGCCAGACCGGTCCGACCTGGGGCGACGGACCACTGGGACGGACCGGGAGCAAGGGGCCGTCCGGGCGGTGCCTACGACGGCTGCGCCACCGCCGCTTTCAGCGGCCGCGCCGGGTCCGCCAGCAGTTCCGGGTTCATCGGTGTGCCGGCCTCGATCAGCCGTCGTCCCTGGGCCAGATCCCTCGGGCGGCCCACCGCCAGCAGGGCGACGAGCCGGTTCTCGCGCAGCCAGCAGACCGTCCAGGCGGGGCCGGACGGGTCGCCGCGCCATACGGTGCGGTCGGCGGACGTGTGGTGGCCGGCGTACTGGACGAAGCGGCCGAACTGCTCGGACCAGAAGTACGGCACCGGGTCGTAGACCACCGGGGCCTCGCCGGTCGCCTCGCCGATGATGTTCGCGGCCACCGTACGAGGGCCCTGCAGGGCGTTGTCCCAGTGGTGGACCAGAAGGCGCTCGCCATACCTTCCCGAAGGGAAGGAGGCGCAGTCTCCCACCGCGTAGACGTCCGGCGCGGAGGTGCGCAGGTGCTGGTCGGCCACGACCTCGCCGTATGCGCCGAGTTCGATGCCGGCGCCGGTGAGCCAGGCGGTGGTGGGCCGGGCGCCGATACCGACCACGACCGCACCGGCGGGCAGCCGCGAACCGTCGTCGAGCACGACCGCGCCGGGCTCGACCCGCGCCACGCGCGCGTGCGTGCGCAGTACGGCACCGCTGTCCGCGTACCAGTCCGCCATCGGCGCGGCCACCTCGGCGGGCAGCGCCCCGGCGAGCGGGCGGTCCGCGGCCTCCACGACCGTCACGGCGCAGCCCGCCTCGCGCGCGGCCGTGGCGAACTCCGCGCCGATCCAGCCCGCACCGACGACGACGATGTCGTGCTGGCGGGCGAGCACGGGCCGCAGCCGCTCGGCGTCGTCCAGGGTGCGCAGCAGATGCACACCGGGGACGCCCTCCGCGCCCGGCAGCGTGATCGGTTCGGCACCGGTCGCGAGGACCAGGACGTCGTACGGCACCGGCCCGGCGGCCGTGTCGAGCTCGTGCTCGTCGGGGCGGACGCCGAGGACCTCGCGCCCGAGGTGCAGCTCGATGTCGAGCGCCTCGAAGTCGACGTCGAAGGCGGAGCCCTCCGCCGTGCCGAGCAGAACGGCCTTGGACAGCGGCGGACGATCGTACGGCTGGTGGGGCTCGGCGCCGATCAGCGTCACGGTGCCCGTGAAGCCCTGTTCCCGCAGGGCGACCGCGGTCTGCACACCGGCCATGCCCGCACCGACCACGACCACGCGCCGCGGCTGCGACAGCCCCGTCTCCTGCGTCTGCTCGCTCACCTGATCACCATAGTCAACTGACTTTCTGTCAGTCAGCGGTGGGTTCGGTGACCTGCTCCACAACGCTCGTCCCGTTGCCCTGCTGCGACTCCCACTCCCAGGTCTCCTCCAGCCGCACCCGCCCGTCGGGCAGCTCGACGACCTTGGACTCGCAGTGCCCCGAGGACGTCGTCCCGTCCTGCTTGAGCTGCACGTACCGGAAGTCGAGCCGGTCGCCCTCCCGGGTCCCCACCAGGTACCCGCGCACGATGTCGCCGCCCGCGTACTCGGCCCAGATCCGGCCGTCCCGCTCGTGGTACGTGAACCGGGTGCGGGTACCCACCTGACCCGGTGCCTGGTCGGCTACGGGGGCGAGGACGAGGCCGTCGAGCGAGCAGGGCATGACAAGAGGCTCCCTTACAGAGGCGCGGAACGAGAGGCTAGGGTGGCCAACGTAGAGCACTCGCGGGAGCCCGGACGCACCGGGCTGAGAGGGAGGCTGGCGGCCTCCGACCGTACGAACCTGATCCGGGTCATGCCGGCGAAGGGAGGGGCGCAGCGCCCGTGTCGTCATCCACACGTACGTCAGACGTCCTCGTCATCGGGGGCGGCATCATCGGTCTGGTCACGGCCTGGCGGGCCGCGCAACGCGGCTTCGCGACCGCCGTCGTGGACCCCGAACCCGGCGGCGGGGCCGCCCAGGTGGCGGCGGGGATGCTGGCCGCCGTCACGGAACTGCACTACGGCGAGCAGACCCTGCTCGGCCTGAACCTGGCCTCGGCCCGCCGCTATCCGGACTTCGCGGCCGAGCTCACCGACCTCACCGGCCACGACCTCGGCTACCGCCAGTGCGGCACGCTCGCCGTCGCCCTGGACGCCGACGACCGCGCCCATCTGCGGGAACTGCACGCCCTGCAACGGCAGTCGGGCCTGGACTCGGAGTGGCTGTCCGGACGGGACTGCCGACGCCTGGAGCCGATGCTCGCGCCGGGTGTGCGCGGCGGGCTGCGGGTCGACGGCGACCACCAGATCGACCCACGGCGGCTCACGGGGGCGCTGGTGGCCGCGTGCGAGCGGACGGGCGTGGTCTTCCACCGGGAGTGGGCGCAGCGGCTCGTGGTCGTACGGGACCGGGCCGCAGGGGCCGTCACGCGCGCGGGCACCGAGCTGGCCGCCGGGCAGGTGGTCCTGGCCGCGGGCAGCCTCAGCGGGCGGCTCGCGGGCGTCCCGGACGCCGTCCTGCCCCCCGTACGGCCTGTGAAGGGGCAGGTGCTGCGGCTGACCGTGCCCCAGCAGTACGCGCCGTTCCTGAGCCGGACCGTGCGCGCGGTCGTCCGCGGCAGCCATGTCTATCTGGTGCCGCGCGAGAGCGGCGAGCTGGTCGTCGGGGCAACCAGTGAGGAGCTCGGCTGGGACACGACGGTCACGGCCGGTGGCGTGTACCAGCTGCTGCGCGACGCGCACGAGCTGGTGCCCGGCATCACCGAGCTGCCGCTGACCGAGACGCGGGCCGGACTGCGCCCCGGCTCGCCCGACAACGCGCCCCTGCTCGGACCGACCGGGCTGGACGGACTGCTGCTGGCCACCGGGCACTACCGCAACGGTGTCCTGCTGACTCCCGTCACCGGCGACGTCATGGCGCATGTGCTCACGACCGGTGAACTCCCGGACGTGGCACGCCCCTTCACCCCGAAACGCTTCAGCGCAGTACTCACGGAGCAGCCCGCATGAACATGCACGGAGCAGCCCGCATGACCATCTCCGTCAACGGCGAGCCGCGCGAGGTCGAGCCCGGCACGGCTCTCGACGTCCTGGTGAAGACCCTCACGGCAGCCCCCTCCGGAGTGGCCGCCGCCCTCAACGAAACCGTCGTCCCGCGCGCGCAGTGGCCGACCACGCCCCTCTCCGAGGGGGACCGTGTCGAAGTCCTCACCGCCGTCCAAGGAGGCTGACCCATGGCCGACGATCCCTTTGTCCTGGGTGGTACGACCTTCACGTCCCGGCTGATCATGGGCACCGGGGGTGCGCCCAGCCTCGACGTGCTGGAGCGGGCGCTGGTGGCTTCCGGAACGGAGCTGACCACGGTGGCCATGCGGCGGGTGAATCCCGATGTGCACGGGTCCGTGCTGTCGGTCCTGGACCGGCTGGGGATCCGGGTGCTGCCGAACACCGCGGGGTGTTTCACGGCGGGTGAGGCCGTGCTCACGGCCCGGCTGGCGCGGGAGGCGCTCGGGACGGAGCTGGTCAAGCTGGAGGTCATCGCCGACGAGCGGACGCTGCTGCCGGATCCGATCGAGCTGCTGGAGGCGGCGGAGACGCTGGTGGACGACGGGTTCACGGTGCTGCCGTACACGAACGACGATCCCGTGCTGGCGCGGAAGCTTCAGGACGTGGGGTGTGCCGCGATCATGCCGCTGGGATCGCCGATCGGGTCGGGGCTCGGGATTCGCAATCCGCACAACTTCCAGTTGATCGTGGAGCACGCGCGTGTGCCGGTGATTCTGGATGCGGGGGCCGGTACGGCGTCGGACGCGGCGTTCGCGATGGAGCTGGGGTGCGCGGGTGTGATGCTCGCCTCGGCCGTGACACGGGCGCAGGAACCGGTGCTGATGGCTGACGCCATGCGGCACGCGGTGGAGGCGGGACGGCTGGCGTTCCGGGCGGGGCGGATCCCTCGGCGGCACTTCGCGGAGGCGTCTTCTCCTGTGGAGGGACTCGCTGCGCTGGATCCTGAGCGGCCCGCGTTCTAGGTTCGTGGGTTGCGTCACAGGTGCGCTTCAAGTGGGCCCTCAACAGGGCTGAACGGGGCGGCGTGTCGGTGGCGGCTCGTACACTCGCCTGCGTGGACACGACCCTTCAGGACCCTCTGGTCGGGCAGTTGCTCGACGGCCGTTATCGCGTCGACGCGAGGATCGCGGTCGGCGGGATGGCCACGGTCTACCGGGCCGTGGACACCCGCCTGGACCGGGTCCTCGCGCTCAAGGTGATGCATCCGACGCTCGCGACGGACGGCACGTTCGTCGAGCGGTTCATCCGCGAGGCCAAGTCGGTCGCCCGGCTCGCCCACCCCAACGTCGTCCAGGTGTTCGACCAGGGCGCCGACGGGTCGTACGTCTATCTGGCCATGGAGTACGTCTCCGGCTGCACCCTGCGTGATGTGCTGCGCGAGCGCGGGGCACTGCAGCCGCGGGCCGCGCTGGACATCCTGGAACCGGTCCTCGCCGCGCTCGGCGCCGCGCACCGCGCCGGGTTCGTGCACCGCGACATGAAGCCGGAGAACGTCCTGATAGGGGACGACGGCCGGGTCAAGGTCGCCGACTTCGGGCTGGTCCGGGCGGTGGACACGGTCACCAGCACCACCGGGTCCGTCCTCGGCACGGTGTCCTACCTCGCGCCGGAGCAGATCGAGCAGGGCAGCGCCGACCCCCGTGTCGACGTGTACGCGTGCGGTGTCGTGCTGTACGAGATGCTGACCGGCGCCAAGCCGCACTCCGGGGACTCCCCCGCCCAGGTGCTCTACAAGCACATCCACGAGGATGTCCCGCCGCCCTCGGCCGCCGTGCCGGGCCTGGCGTACGAGCTGGACGAGCTGGTCGCCTCGGCGACATCGCGCACCCCGGACGTCCGCCCGCACGACGCGGTGGCGCTGCTCGCCCAGGTCCGCGAGGCGCGCGGCGCGCTCGGCGCGGACCAGCTCGACGCGATGCCGCCGCAGGCGCTCACCGCGGAACACGACAACGCCGACGACCGTACGAGCGTGATCCCGCGCGCGCTGACCGCGCTGCGGCAGCTGCCCGTCAACGAGGACGACGAGCCCCCGCTCAACCGGACCAGCCGGCTCCAGGCCCCGCCGGCTCCGGCTCCGCGGCGCTCGGCCCCGCCCCGGCGCACACTGTTCACGATCATCGCCGCCGTCCTGCTGGTGCTCGGCGTCGGCACGGGCGTCTGGTACATCAACTCCGGCCAGTTCACCAAGGTCCCGCCGCTACTGGCGAAGACCGAGGCCGAGGCCAGGGACCGGCTCGCGGACGCCGGGCTGGAGGTCGGGCAGATCGAGCACGCCTACAGCGACACCGTGAAGCGCGGCACGGTCATCAGCACCGACCCGGCGCCGGGCGCCCGGATCCGGCACAACGACTCCGTCGCACTCACCATCTCCGACGGCCCGCAGACGGTGAAGGTCCCCGATCTGGCGGGCTACCGGCTGGACAAGGCACGCGATCTGCTGAAGGACAGCGGGCTGGAGCCGGGCATGGTGACCCGGGAGTTCAGCGACGACGTCCCCAAGGGGTTCGTGATCGGCTCGGACCCGCAGACGGGCACGGAGACCCGCGCGGGCACGGCGATCGCGCTCACCGTCAGCAAGGGCAGCCCGGTGGACGTCCCGGACGTTACCGGCCGCGACCTGGAGGACGCCCGGAGCGAGCTCCAGGAGGCCGGCCTCAAGGTGCGCATCGCGTCCCAGCGGGTCAACTCGGAGTACGACGCGGGCCAGGTCGCCCGGCAGTCGCCGCAGGCCGACAGCCAGGCCGCCGAGGGCGACACGGTGACGCTGACGCTGTCCAAGGGCCCGGAGATGGTCGAGGTTCCGGACGTGGTCGGTGACAGCGTCGACGAGGCCAGGCAGCAGCTGGAGGACGCCGGCTTCCAGGTCGACGAGGACCGCGGTCTGCTCGGGCTGTTCGGCGACGAGGTGAAGGGCCAGTCGGTGGAGGGCGGCGACACGGCTCCCAAGGGGTCGACGATCACCATCGAGATCGGCTGACGGAGCACGCGCGGGGACATGACACCCTGAACGCGTGAAGAGTCAACACCCCTCCCGCAATCCCGTCGGCGGTCATGTCCCCGTCGCCGGCGGCCTGCACTCCGCAGGCCTGACGTACGCCCACGATCTCAAGGCCGAGACCGTGCAGGTCTTCGTCGCCAACCCGCGCGGCTGGGCCACGCCCGTCGGGAACCCGGCGCAGGACGAGGCGTTCCGGGCGACGTGCGCGGCGGAGTCGATACCGGCGTATGTGCATGCGCCGTACCTGATCAACTTCGGCTCGCACACCGAGGCCACCGTGGAGAAGTCGGTGGAGTCGCTGCGGCACTCGCTGCGGCGCGGACGGGAGATCGGCGCACTGGGCGTGGTCGTGCACACCGGGAGCGCGACCGGTGGCCGGGACCGCTCGGTGGCCCTGAAGCAGGTACGGGAGTACATGCTTCCGCTGCTGGACGAGCTCACCCATGACGACGATCCGTATCTGCTGCTGGAGTCCACGGCGGGACAGGGCGCCTCCCTGTGTTCGCGCACCTGGGACTTCGGGCCGTACTTCGAGGCCCTGGACGCCCATCCGAAGCTGGGGGTCTGTCTCGACACCTGCCATGTCTTCGCCGCCGGACACGACCTGACCGGCCCGAGCGGCATGCACCACACGTTGGACCTGCTGGTGGACACGGTCGGCGAGGGCCGGCTGAAACTGATCCATGCCAACGACTCCAAGGACGTGGTGGGCGCGCACAAGGACCGGCACGAGAACATTGGCGCCGGACATATCGGCGAGGACCCGTTCCGGGCGCTGATGACCCACCCCGCAACCGAGGGCGTACCGCTGATCATCGAGACACCCGGCGGCAAGGAAGGGCACGCGGCGGACGTGGCCCGGCTGAAGAGGCTCAGGGACGACGGCTGACGCCGAAGGTCACAGCTCGGGGCCGTCCCCGGGCTCCTCCTGGTAGGAGTAGCGCTGTTCCTTCCAGGGGTCGCCGATGTTGTGGTAGCCGCGCTCCTCCCAGAAGCCGCGGCGGTCGGCGGTCATGTACTCCACGCCGCGGACCCACTTGGGGCCCTTCCAGGCGTACAGGTGCGGGACGATGAGCCGCAGCGGGAAACCGTGCTCCGCGGTCAGCAGTTCGCCGTCCTTGTGGGTGGCGAAAATCGTGCGCTCGGACGCGAAGTCCGACAGGCGCAGATTGGAGCTGAAGCCGTACTCCGCCCACACCATCACATGGGTGACATTCGGGGCGGGCGGGGCGATCTCCAGGATGGTTCGCGCGGGGATTCCGCCCCACTCCGCGCCGAGCATGCTGAACTTCGTGACGCAGTGCAGATCGGCCACTACGGTGGTGTAGGGCAGGGCCGTGAACTCGTCGTGGTTCCAGCAGTGCTTCTCACCGTCGGCGGTGGCGCCGAAGACCCTGAATTCCCAGCGCTCGGGCCGGAACTTGGGCACCGGCCCATAGTGCGTGACCGGCCAGCCACGCTGCACTCGCTGCCCCGGCGGAAGCTCGCACTGTGCTGCTTCTCCAGATTCGCGCTCCACCGGATGACCCATGGCTCCATCCTGACAGACCCGACGCAGTGCACTTGACCAGGCCGGTCCAGAATCGGGCAACTCGCACTAAGCATGGACTTACTTACTAAGTCCTCACTTACTGGACGATCTTCGACACCCGGTGCAATCATGCGGCGGCAACCTCCCATTCCCCACGCGGAAGGAGCCGCTGCCATGCAGGGCGACCCCGAGGTCATCGAGTTTCTCAACGAGCAGCTCACCGGCGAGCTGACCGCGATCAACCAGTACTTCCTGCACGCGAAGATGCAGGAGAACTACGGCTGGTACAAGCTCGCGAAGTACACCCGGAGCGAGTCGTTCGACGAGATGAAGCACGCCGAGATGCTCACCGACCGGATCATCTTCCTCGAGGGGCTGCCGAACTACCAGCGGCTGTTCCACGTACGGGTGGGGCAGACCGTCAAGGAGATGTTCGAGGCGGACCGGCAGGTCGAGGTGGAGGCGATGGACCGGCTCAAGCGCGGTATCGAGGTGATGCGCAACAAGGGCGACATCACGTCCGCGAACCTCTTCGAGTCGATCCTCGCGGACGAGGAACACCACATCGACTATCTCGACACCCAGCTGGATCTGGTGGAGAAGCTCGGTGAGGCGCTCTACATCGCGCAGCTGATCGATCCATCCGAATCCGGACCGAACCCGAGCGAAGGCTAAGCGGCTTCCTCGAGCTCTTCGAGCACCGGCTTGCCCTGGTCGGCCAGCTCCCGGCGCGGGCACGCGCCCCTGCCGAGGAGCGCCTGGATCCGGCGTACGCATGAGCCGCAGTCGGTGCCCGCCTTGCAGGCCGACGCTATCTGGCGTGGGGTGCAGGCGCCGTTCTCCGCGTGCTGCTTGACCTGCTGCTCGGTGATGCCGAAGCAACTGCAGACGAACACGCGGTCCACCTCCCGCCGGGATCAAAGGGTCGTGCCGTAACCGATGGAGCACGGGCCCGCTTGATCGGTGAGGCAAACCTAACCTTACCCGTCGCGGGGGTGCCGTAAAAGTGGGAGGGGGCGCGGATCGTATGTGATCCGCGCCCCACCACACTGTCCGTAACGGGTCGACCGCTACTGGTCCCGGTACATCTCCGCGACGAGGAACGCCAGGTCCAGCGACTGGCTGCGGTTCAGCCGCGGGTCGCAGGCCGTCTCGTAGCGCTGGTGCAGATCGTCGACGAAGATCTCGTCGCCGCCGCCCACGCACTCGGTGACGTCGTCGCCGGTCAGCTCCACGTGGATGCCGCCCGGGTGGGTGCCCAGCGCCTTGTGGACCTCGAAGAAGCCCTTGACCTCGTCGAGCACGTCGTCGAAGCGGCGGGTCTTGTGACCGGAGGCCGCCTCGAAGGTGTTGCCGTGCATCGGGTCGGTCACCCAGGCCACGGTCGCGCCCGAGGCGGTGACCTTCTCGACCAGCTCGGGCAGCTTGTCGCGGACCTTGTCGGCGCCCATGCGGACGATGAAGGTCAGCCGGCCCGGCTCACGCTCCGGGTCGAGGCGCTCGATGTACTGCAGCGCCTCCTCGGCCGTCGTCGTCGGGCCGAGCTTGACGCCGATCGGGTTGCGGATCTTCGACGCGAACTCGATGTGCGCGCCGTCCAGCTGACGGGTGCGCTCACCGATCCACACCATGTGCCCGGAGACGTCGTACAGCTGCCCGGTGCGCGAGTCGACCCTGGTCAGGGCGGACTCGTAGTCGAGCAGCAGTGCCTCGTGCGAGGAGTAGAACTCGACGGTCTTGAACTCCTCCGGGTCGGCCCCGCAGGCGTGCATGAAGTTCAGCGCCTGGTCGATCTCGCGCGCCAGCTGCTCGTAGCGCTGCCCGGACGGGGACGACTTCACGAAGTCCTGGTTCCAGGCGTGCACCTGGCGCAGGTCGGCGTAGCCGCCGGTGGTGAAGGCGCGCACCAGGTTGAGCGTGGAGGCGGAGGCGTTGTACATCCGCTTCAGGCGCTCGGGGTCCGGGACGCGGGCCGCCTCCGTGAAGTCGAAGCCGTTGACGGAGTCGCCGCGGTAGGACGGCAGCGTCACGCCGTCACGGGTCTCGGTCGGCTTGGAGCGCGGCTTGGAGTACTGGCCGGCGATCCGGCCCACCTTCACGACGGGCACGGACCCGGCGTACGTCAACACCGCGCCCATCTGGAGCAGGGTCTTGAGCTTGTTGCGGATCTGGTCCGCGGACACCGCGTCGAAGGCCTCGGCACAGTCGCCGCCCTGGAGGAGGAACGCCTCTCCCTTGGCGACGGCCGCCATCCGGGCGCGCAGCTGGTCGCACTCGCCCGCGAAGACGAGCGGCGGATACGACTCGAGGTCCGCGATCACTGCGCGCAGAGCCTCGGCGTCGGGGTACTCGGGCTGCTGCGCCGCGGGCAGGTTTCGCCAGGTGTTGCCAGCGCCGGCGCTGGTCTTAGCGTTCACGGTCACGACGTCAACATTACGGGGTGATGTCCGGCTTCCGGCCCCGTGCCCAGCAAATGAGACGCCGGTAACGGTCTGCGGACATGGGGTAGGGTTCGGCTCATGTTCGCGCACTCGCACCAGACCTGGTGGTGGACCGCTTCTCCGGCGGCCCACTGACTGCGCGTACGCAAGACTTCGCGAAGGCCGCCCGAGGGGCGGCCTTCGGTGTTTTCGCGACCGGGCCGCTCCTCTCTCAGAGACCCTCAGAGAAGGAGCTCCCGTGAACCTGCTCGAACTGCTCGACGATCCCCGCCCCTTCGCCCTGCTCCGCCGCCGCGCTCCCGGCCACGACCACGAGGTGGTGGAGCTGCTGCTCGGCCCGGTCAGGACGTACGACCGGCTCGCCGACCTCCCCGACGAGGGCCTGGCCCTGGTGCCCTTCCGCCAGATCCGCGAGCGCGGCTTCGACGTCCGCGACGACGGCACGCCGCTGGTGGCGCTGATGCCGGAGGAGAGGTACGAGATCCCGCTCGCCGAGGCCCTGACCCGGCTCCCGGCGCACGAGGTGCGGGTCGAGGGCGGCGGGTTCGACGTCGGTGACGAGGAGTACGCGGAGATCGTCGGGCGGGTGCTGCGGGAGGAGATCGGGCGGGGAGAGGGCGCGAACTTCGTGATCCGGCGGACGTACGGGGGCCGGATCCCGGGATTCGGCAGGGCCGATGCCCTCGCTCTCTTCCGGCGGCTCCTCGAGGGCGAGCGGGGCGCGTACTGGACGTTCGTCGTGCACACCGGGGACCGGACGCTGGTCGGTGCCAGCCCCGAGGTGCACGTACGCATGTCGGGTGGCACGGTCGTGATGAACCCGATCAGCGGGACGTACCGCTATCCCGCCGAAGGGCCGACGCCCGAGCACCTGCTCGGCTTCCTCGCCGACGGCAAGGAGATCGAGGAGCTGTCGATGGTCGTCGACGAGGAGTTGAAGATGATGTGCACCGTCGGCGACATGGGCGGGGTCGTCGTCGGGCCTCGGCTGAAGGAGATGGCGCACCTCGCGCACACCGAGTACGAGCTGCGCGGGCGGTCGTCGCTGGATGTGCGGGAGGTGCTGAAGGAGACCATGTTCGCGGCGACCGTGACCGGCTCACCCGTGCAGAACGCCTGCCGGGTCATCGAGCGGCACGAGATCGGCGGGCGGGGTTACTACGCCGGTGCGCTGGCGCTGATCGGGCGCGACTCCGGCGGTGCCCAGACCCTCGACTCCCCCATCCTCATCCGCACCGCCGACATCGACACGGACGGGCGGCTGCGGGTGCCGGTCGGCGCGACGCTGGTACGGGGCTCGGACCCGGCGGGCGAGGTCGCGGAGACGCACGCGAAGGCGGCAGGCGTGCTGGCGGCTCTGGGGGTACGGCCGTCCAGGCCGCGCGAGGAGCGGGCGCGGCCCCGGCTGGCCGACGACCCTCGGGTGCGGGCGGCGCTGGACGGGCGGCGGGCCGCACTCGCGCCCTTCTGGCTGCGGATGCAGAAGAGGTCGGACGCCCTCGCGGGTCACGCGCTGGTCGTCGACGGCGAGGACACCTTCACGGCCATGCTCGCGCATGTGCTGCGGTCGTCGGGGCTCACGGTCACCGTGCGGCGGTACGACGAGCCGGGGCTGCGGGATGCCGTGCTCGCGCACGAGGGGCCGCTCGTGCTCGGCCCCGGGCCCGGTGACCCGTCCGACCTGACCGATCCCAAGATGCGCTTTCTCCGGGACCTCACCGCCGAGGTGATCCGGGAACACCGGCATGGTGTGCTCGGTGTGTGCCTCGGGCACGAGCTGATCGCGGCCGAGCTGGGCCTGGAGATCGTACGGAAGGACGTGCCGTACCAGGGGGCGCAGACGACGATCGACCTGTTCGGGCGGGCCGAGACCGTCGGCTTCTACAACAGCTTCGTGGCCCGCTGCGACGACGAGGCGGCCGGGGAGCTGGCCGCGCACGGCGTCGAGCTCAGCCGGAGCGCGACCGGCGAGGTGCACGCGCTGCGCGGGCCCTCCTTTGCCGGGGTGCAGTTCCACCCGGAGTCGGTGCTGACGCTGAACGGCGCCGCGGTCGTGGCGGAGCTGGTCGGTCAGCTGCGCGGCACCAGCACGTTCTCGGAGCGGCGGCCCGCCGTGTAGTCGAGGACGTTGCGCACCGTCGTCTCGACGATCTGGCCGACCGCCTCCTGCGTGTAGTACGCCTGGTGGGAGGTCACCAGGACGTTCGGGAAGGTGACGAGGCGGGCCAGGGTGTCGTCCTCGATGGCCTCCAGGGACTTGTCGAGGAAGAACAGGCCCGCCTCCGCCTCGTACACGTCGAGGCCGACACCCGTGAAGCGGCCTGCGCGCAGTTCGTGCACGAGGGCGGCGGTGTCGATGAGGCCGCCGCGGCTGGAGTTCACCAGGATCGCGTCGTTCTTCATCGTCTTCAGGGCGTCCGCGTCGATGAGGTGCTGGGTCTCCGACATGAGGGGGACGTGCAGGGTGACCAGGTCGGACTCGGCGAGCAGTTGTTCCTTGGGGACGTACCGCATGCCGAGCTGCATGCACGCGGGGTTCTCGGCGATGTCCCAGCCGAGCAGCCGCATGCCGAAGCCGTGCGCGATCCGGGCGAACGCCTCGCCGATCTTGCCGGTGCCGAGGACACCCGCGGTGCGGCCGTGCATGTCGCGGCCCATCAGGCCGTCGAGACGGAAGTCGAAGTCGCGGGTGCGGGTGGAGGCGCGGACGATACGGCGGTTGACCGCCATGGCGAGGGTCCAGGCGAACTCGGCGACCGCGTACGGGGAGTAGTACGAGACACGGGCGACCGTCATGCCGAGGCGTTCGGCGACGGTGAGGTCGATGTTGTTGAAGCCGGTGGAACGCTGGGCGATCATGCGGGTTCCGGCTGCGGCGAGGGCTTCCAGGACGCGCGGGCCGAGGTCGGCGTTGACGCTGGTGGAGATCACCTCGTGGCCGGCCGCGATGGGGGCGGTGTCCTCGTTGAGGAAGACGTCCAGACAGCGGACCTCGTGGTGGGCCTGGAAGGCCTGCTCGATCAGGGGCTTTTCGTCGGCTTGTACGCCGAAGGCCAGGATCTCCACGGGTGCCCTCCCGGGGTTCACCGGAATTGTTGCCGTACGGGCGAATATACGGGGCTGTGGGTGGGCGTGCTCGGGGGGTGGTTCGCTCACCGGCGCCGGCGGGGACCGCCTGAGTGGCGGCGAGGACGACCACAGCGTGCTCGGGCGACTCCGCATCCGTACCCCGGCCCGCCCTGGCCGCCGCCCGGACCAGCGCGGTGAGCGCACGTGCCCGGGGCGGGATCCGGGGCGGGCAGGGCCGTACCGTCGCGCACGGCGGGCCGGACGGTGGCTAGTTGACGGGGTGTCAGCCGAAGGACACCACAACTCAGCCGAAGAACACCCCGACCTCGTCGTACAGCTTCAGGTCGACCGTCTTCAGCCGGGCCGTGGCCTCGGCGATCGGGACGCGGACGATGTCCGTGCCGCGCAGGGCGACCATCGTGCCGAAGTCGCCGTCGCGGACACAGTCGATGGCGTGCAGTCCGAAGCGGGTGGCGAGCCAGCGGTCGAAGGCGCTGGGGGTGCCGCCGCGCTGGACGTGCCCGAGGACCGTGGTGCGGGCCTCCTTGCCGGTGCGTTTCTCGATCTCCTTGGCCAGCCACTCGCCGACGCCGGACAGCCGAACGTGCCCGAAGGAGTCGAGGGACTCGTCCTTGAGCACCATGTCGCCGTCCTTCGGCATGGCCCCTTCCGCGACGACCACGATGGGCGCGTACGACGCCTTGAAGCGGGAGGTCACCCAGGCGCACACCTGGCCGACGTCGAAGCGCTGTTCGGGGATGAGGATGACGTTGGCGCCGCCGGCCAGTCCCGAGTGGATCGCTATCCAGCCGGTGTGACGGCCCATCACCTCGACGACCAGGACACGCATATGGGACTCGGCGGTGGTGTGCAGCCGGTCGATGGCCTCGGTCGCGATGCCGACCGCCGTGTTGAAACCGAAGGTGTAGTCCGTGGCGGACAGGTCGTTGTCTATCGTCTTCGGGACCCCTACACAGGGCACGCCGTACTCGTCGGACAGCCGGGCGGCGACGCCCAGGGTGTCCTCGCCGCCGATCGTGATGAGCGCGTCGACCTCCTGCTTGGCGAGGTTCTCCTTGATCCGGGCGATACCGCCCTCGTGCTGGAACGGATTTGTGCGCGAGGAGCCGAGGATGGTGCCGCCGCGGGGCAGGATGCCGCGCACGGCCGGGATGTCGAGGCGCATGAGGTCACCGTCGAGCGGCCCGCGCCAGCCGTCCCGGAAGCCGACGAAGTCATAGCCGTACTCCTGCACGCCCTTACGGACGATGGCCCGGATGACGGCGTTGAGCCCGGGGCAGTCGCCGCCTCCGGTCAGTACTCCGACCCGCATGGAATTGTCCCTTCGCCGCGGTGGTCGTATGCCCTGCGAGCACGCTAATGGTGATACAGGTCACTACGGCATGGTCCGTGCGGGCAATTCCGGGGAATGGCCCAGCGGTTGGAGCCACGTGGCTCATTCCGGAGCCCAGGCGGCTCACTCCTCGTCGAGCCCGCGCTCTATCGCGTACCGCACCAGCTCCACCCGGTTGTGCAACTGGAGCTTGCCGAGGGTGTTCTGGACGTGGTTCTGCACCGTGCGGTGGGAGATCACCAGTCGTTCCGCGATCTGCTTGTAGCTCAGGCCCTTGGCAACCAGGCGCAGCACCTCGGTCTCGCGCTCGGTCAGCCGCGGCGCCCTGGGCTCGTCGGTGTCCGGTCCCGCACCGGGTGCCGGGTCGGAGGCGAGGCGGCGGTACTCACCGAGGACCAGTCCGGCGAGGCCCGGTGTGAAGACCGGGTCGCCGACCGCCGTGCGGCGCACCGCGTCCAGCAACTCCTCGGTGGAGGCCGACTTCAGCAGATAGCCGGTGGCGCCGGACTTCACGGCCTCCAGTACGTCGGCGTGCTCGCCGCTCGCGGACAGGACCAGGACCCGCAGGGCGGGGTTGTGGGCCACCAGCTCCTTGCAGACCTGGACGCCGGGCTTGGCGGGCAGATTGAGGTCGAGGACGAGGACGTCGGGCGCGGCGGCCTTGGCGCGCCGGACCGCCTGTTCGCCGTCGCCCGCGGTGGCGACCACCTCGAAGCCGGACTCGGTCAGGTCACGGGCGACGGCATCGCGCCACATGGGGTGGTCGTCGACCACCATCACCTTGATCGTGCCTTGTTGCTCACTCATCGCCGCCCCGTGCCATCGTCGTGTCCTTCGGTACCTTCAGCTCAACTTCCGTGCCCTGTCCAGGGGTTGAGATCAGCTCGGCCGTGCCGCCCAGGTCGCGCAGCCGGCCGCGGATCGACAGGGCCACCCCGAGCCGCCCCTCACCCTCGGCCTGGGCGAGCCGTCCCTCGGGGATGCCCGGTCCGTCGTCGCGTACGGTCACGATCACCGAGTCGGGTTCGTCCTCGACGAGGATCCAGGCCCGGGCGCCCTCCCCGGCGTGCTTGCGGACGTTGTCCAGGGCGGCCGCGACGGCCGCGGCCAGCTCCCGCGCGGCGGCCGGCGGCAGCAGCACGGGGGCGCCGGGCTCGGCGAGGCTGGTCCGGGCGCCGGCGTACGGGGCGAGCAGCGCGCGCACATCGACCGGGCCGTCGTCCTCCGGTTCCTCGACGGTGCGTACGACCGCCCCCTCGGCGGCGTCCTCCGACACCCGGGAGACGGGCACCAGCCCGCCGGAGACCAGGGTGCGCAGCGCCACCTCCTGCTCGCCGGCCAGCCGGCCCAGCTCGGCCGCCTCACCGCCGATCACCGCGCCGCGCCGCTGCACCATCGCCAGCACCTGGAGGACGCTGTCATGGATGTCCCGGGCCAGCCGTTCCCGCTCCCGGGTCGCGGCCTCGATCTCCAGGGCGCGGGCGAGGGTGCGCTCGGAGGCGCGGGCGACCTCGACGACGTAGCCGATGGCGATGGAGGCGATCCAGACGAGCAGCACCATGTGGACGGTGTCGCGGGTCGGTACGCCGGACCGGTGGACCAGGTTGGCGGCGGCGACCAGCGTGGAGGCGAAGGCCGCCCAGCGCCAGCCCCCCTTGATCGCGAACGCCAGCACGGCACCCGCGGTCCAGATCGACGGCAGGGTCGGCGCACTGGCGTCGATCCGCTCCGGGGTCTCGGCGACCCGGGTGAGCAGGATGCCGGTCAGGGCGATGGCGAGGTCGACGGTGAGGAAGGGCTTGGTGCAGCTCGCGGCGCTCGCGACCCTGGGCAGGGTGGCCAGGGTCCAGACGGCCAGTACCGCGAAGTAGGCGATGGCCACCCGAGGGCGGGCGACCTCGTCGTACGCGCTGATGAAGAGCCCGATCGCGTACACCATCGTCAGGACGCGGTAGCCCATGAGCGCACGCCACAGCGGCTGCTCGACCGACATCCTCATGACGCGCTCGCGCCTGGCCATGTCCCCCCACCCCGGCTCGGCCCGTTCCTACTGGAAGGCCTGTTCCTACTGGTCGGCCTGATCCTTTTCCTTCTGCGCCTGTTCCTTCTCGGCCTGCGCGAGCGCGGCCTTGGCCGCCTTGGCCGCTTCCTTCTCCGCCTTGGCCGCCTCCGCGATCTGCCGCTTGGCAGCGGTCGCGTACATGTCGACGTACTCCTGGCCGGAGAGCTTCATGATTTCGTACATGACCTCGTCGGTCACCGCGCGGAGGACGAATCGGTCGTGTTCCATGCCCTGGTAGCGGCGGAAGTCCAGTGGCTTGCCGATGCGGATGCCCGGCCGCATCAGCTTCGGCATGACCTTCCCGGGCGGCTGGATCTTCTCCGTGTCGATCATCGCGACCGGGATGACGGGCGCGCCGGTGGCCAGCGCGACACGCGCGAGGCCGCCGGGCTTGCCGCGGTAGAGGCGACCGTCCGGCGAGCGGGTGCCCTCCGGATAGATGCCGAACAGCTCACCGCGCTCGATGACCTCGATCCCGCTCCTGATCGCCGCCTCGCCCGCGCCGCGGGCCCCGGAGCGGTCCACCGGCAGCTGGCCGAGGCCCTTGAAGACGGCGGCGGTCAGCCGGCCCTTGATGCCGGGGGTGGTGAAGTACTCGGCCTTCGCGATGAAGGTGACCTTGCGGTCGAGAACCGCGGGCAGGAAGAACGAGTCGGAGAAGGAGAGGTGATTGCTCGCAAGGATCGCGGGGCCCTCGGCGGGTACGTTCTCCAGGCCCTCCACCCAGGGCCGGAAGACGAGCTTCAGCGGACCCCCGACGGAAACCTTCATCGCGCCGTACAACAACCGAGTGCCTCCTGTGTCTGTAAATCAGACCTTAACCCGGCGGCCGGGCGAAGAGTCCGACGGCCCTGGTCGGTGTCAGTGCGGTCGCGTACGGTGATGCACACCTGGACTCGTTCTCGCCCCTCTCATGAACAGGAGACCGAAGGTGCCGGTCCTTCCTGGAGCCGAGCCGTACCGCCATGACGGCGGGGAGGTCGGCGTCCTGCTCTGCCACGGCTTCACCGGTTCACCCCAGTCACTGCGCCCCTGGGCGGAGTATCTCGCCGGGCACGGTCTGACCGTCGCCCTGCCGCTGCTTCCCGGGCACGGCACACGCTGGGAGGACATGCAGCTCACGGGCTGGCAGGACTGGTACGCCGAGGTGGATCGCGAGCTGTGTGCCCTGCGCGAGCGCTGCGCGCAGGTGTTCGTGTTCGGCCTGTCCATGGGCGGCGCCCTGGCCCTGCGGCTCGCCGCCAGGCACGGGGACGCGGTCAGCGGCGTCGTGGTCGTCAACCCGGGGAACAAGGTGCACGGCCTGTCGGCGTACGCCCTCCCGGTGGCCCGGCATCTCGTCCGGACGACGAAGGGCATCACCAGCGACATAGCCAAGCCGGGCGTGGAGGAGATCGGCTACGACCGGGTGCCACTGCACGCGGCGCACTCCCTGCGGACCTTCTTCCGCCTGGTCGACGGCGAGTTGCCGCAGGTCACCCAGCCGCTGCTGCTTCTGCACAGCCCACAGGACCATGTGGTGCCGCCGGCCGACTCGGCGCGCATCCTCAGCCGGGTCTCGTCGACGGACGTGACGGAGCTGCTGCTGGAACAGAGCTACCACGTGGCGACGTTGGACCACGATGCGGACCGGATCTTCGAGGAGAGTCTCGCGTTCATCGGCCGGCTCGCACCCAGTGTCGGCAAGGAAGGGACGGCGGCAGGTGGCTGAGCACGACTCCGACCGCGAGGAGCGTGACGAGCGGCAGGAGCGGGAGGACCGCGCCGGCCGGCCGGACCGGGAGCATCGCGAGCCCGGCGAGCAGAACGTGCCGTTCGACGAGGAGGCCGCCTGGGCGGCGATCGTCGCCGGATACGGGGACGAGCCGCCGGACCCGCCGGGCGCCAAGCCGTTCAAGTCGGTCGAGGACCTGGCGCTGCTGGAGGCCGAGACCAACGACAGCAAGGGCAGCAAGGACGACACGGCCCAGAACGAGCCGGAGCCCAAGCAGGAGACGCCCAAGCCGCTCGGCAGCTCCGTCAGCTTCGCCCCCGGCGTGAGCGGCGGCCCGCGCGACTACAGCCTGCAGGAGCCCTCCGACGACGACCTCGGTGAGGACGACGAGGGCCACTTCGTGCCGCCGGAGCCGCCGCCGCTGCCGTCCGCCGACGCCACCGCCAAGTTCGCGTGGCTGGGTGTGATCGGCGGCCCCGTGCTGCTTCTGCTGGCGGTGCTGCTCGGCTGGGACATGACGTGGTGGCTGACCACACTCAGCATCGGCGGCTTCCTGGGCGGCTTCGCGACGCTGGTGATGCGGATGCGCACGGACGACGAGGACGACGACGATCCGGGTCGGGGCGCGGTCGTCTAGGTTGCGGGCACTCTGAGGGCGGCCAGGACCGGAAGGTGGTCCGTGGCCGCCCTCAGGTCGCTCTCAGTCACCCCGGGGTGCCCCAGGGGCACCCCGCAGCCGAGGATCTCGATGCCCTTCGTCGCGAAGATCGCGTCGATGCGCTGATGGGGATCGATGGGGGTGGATGTGTACTCGCCGCCCCAAGGGGCGGCGGCCCAGCAGTCCTGGAGGCCGTCGGCGAGCCGCCGGAACGTGCGTCCGTTCGGCCGCTCGTTGAGATCACCGCCCGCGATCGCGTGCGGGGCGTCGAGCGCGGCCAGGCGGTCCAGGAGCATGCCCCCTTGCTCGTACCGCTCGTCCTTCTGCAGCGAGAGATGGCAGCTCAGGACGCCGAGGCGGGCGCCGCCGAAGCGGACCACCGCGGTCGCGAAACCTCGCCGGTGCAGGCCGGGGGTGAGCGGCAGCAGGACGTCCTCGGTGCGTTCGACAGTGGCGCGCAGGGAGCACAGCAGGGCGGGCCCCGCCGCGGGGGCGCCGCCCGAGAGGATCACCTGTCCCGACGCGGCCGCGAGCCGGGCCAGCTTCTTGCGCCAGCGGAAGAACCGCGGGGCCTCCTGAACGAGGACGAGGTCGGGCTCGCAGGCGCTGATCACCCGGGCGAGCGCGTCGGTGTCGTCACGCATGGAGCGGATGTTGTAGCTGAGCACCCGGATCACGGCCGAACCGTCGGCTCCGGTACCGGAGTTGGGCAGCAGACTTGTCGCCATGGCGATCAAGATACGACGGAGCCCGCCGTCCCCGGGCGGGGCTCGGCGGGCACGGTCGTACCGGACTGCGGCGTCACATGATCGGGTCGGGCTCGCGGGCCAGGTCCGCGGCGCCGACTAGGCCGGCCTTGTTGCCGAGCTGCGCGGCGATCACATCGGCGACCGGGCGCCAGTTGCCGCCGACCAGCCAGCGCTTGTACGACTTGCGGATGGGGTCGAGGACCAGCTCGCCCTCCTCCGACAGGCCGCCGCCGACGATGAAGGCGGACGGGTCGAAGAGGGAGGCCAGGTCGGCGAGACCGGCGCCGGCCCAGCGGGCGAGCTCGCGGTAGGAGTCGACGGCGACCGGGTCGCCCTGGCGGGCGGCCATGGAGATGTGCTTGCCCTCGATGCCCTCGGGGGTGCCGTCACCGAGGGAGAGCAGCACCTCGGCGTTCTCGGGGGTCGCGTTGGCGCGCTGCTTGGCGTACCGGACGAGCGCGCGCCCGGAGGCGTACTGCTCCCAGCAGCCCTGCGAGCCGCAGCCGCACAGCAGGCCGTCCGGCACCATCCGGATGTGGCCGAACTCGGCGGCCACGCCGTAGTGCCCGCGGCGCAGCTTGTTGCCGATGATGATGCCGCCGCCGAGGCCGGTGCCGAGCGTGATGCAGATGACGTTGCGGTGGCCCTTGCCCGCACCGAACTTGTACTCGCCCCATGCGGCGGCGTTGGCGTCGTTCTCCACGACGACGGGCAGGTCGACGCGCGCCTCGACCTTCTCCTTCAACGGCTCCTGGCGCCAGTCGATGTTGGGCGCGAAGTAGACCGTCGAGCGCTGGCGGTTGACGTATCCGGCGGCACCGATGCCCACGCCGACGATCTCGTGCCCCGCGCGTGCGCCCTCCACCGCCGAGGCGATGGCGTCCACGATGGCCTCGGGCGTGGTGGGGGTCGGCACCTTGAAGGTCGAGAGGATGTTGCCTTCCTCGTCGACCACGCCGGCCGCAATCTTCGTGCCGCCGATGTCGACGCCGATGGTGAGTCCCATGAATCCCTCAGTTTCGGTCGAGCCCCGCTATGGCCAACCGTACCCGAGGCCCTGTCGTCGGGTGCCCGCCGTCCGCCCGGAGGGCGGGCCCGGTGACGACCGGGGCAGTGGCCGTCAGTCCAAGTCGATGCGTTGGCCGGGGCCGGTGCCCTCGCCCCGGTCGTCACGGTCGTCGGTCTCGTCCAGCTCGTCCATGCGGCCGGTCCAGCGGCGCTCCTGTGCCTCGACCGCGGAGCGGTAGGCGGCGAGCAGCTCGTTGCCGGCCGCTGCCAGGTGGTCGAAGACGTCCGGGTTGCGTTCGATGACGGGCTCGACGGCGGCCTTCGCCTGCTGGACGACCTGCTGCAGCACCTGCTGGGCGGCGGGCCCGGCGACCGCCCCGAGCAGCGGGGACTGCAGGCCGGACAGCTTGTCCGCGACGGTGTCGACGAGCCGGCGCAGTTCCTCGGCGGCCGAGCCCGAACCCGCGGGCGGGCCGTACTGGGCGCGGATGCGGGCCTTCTCCGCTGCGAGATCCTCGGCACACGCGGTCGCCCAGGCGTCGTCGTCGGTGACCGGCGGCACCTCGTCGGCCGCCTGCTCCTGAGCGGCGTCGGACGGGGGGCGCTCTTCGCTCATGGCGGACTCCTGACTACGGCTTGTCCCTACGACGTTACCCGAACGGCGGTAGCGGCTTCACCGTGCCGCAGGCCACAGCCCGGGGTCCGGTGCGAAGCGGATGTGCAGCTCGTCGTCGCGCAGGGCCGCGCCGTCGACGGTGCAGCGGCGCAGGGCGGACGGCAGGGGGAGGACCCGGCGGAACTGTCCGGCGGTGACGACGAGTTCGTCGCCGCGCCGGACGAGGTCGAGTTCCTCACGTACGGCTCCGGGGAGCGGGACGTGCCAGACCAGCACGCCGTCCGGGGCGAGCCGGTCGACGACGGGCCAGTCGACCCTGGCGTCGGCCGGCCCGGCCTCCGGTACGGCGAGCGCCAGCAGATCGTCGGGGCCGCGCGGGTCGCGGCCCAGGTGGGCGACGGTGCGGACGTCGTACGTCGTCTGCCACTCGTCGATGACCTTGCGCTGCTGGGCGAGCGGACCGGCGAGCCAGCCGTCCCCTCTCTCTTCCGGGAACACCCGGTTGGCGATCAGCCGGTCCGGGCGCAGGCCGCGCAGGGCGAGGCCGAGGGCGGCGGTGTGGACGGCGTCGGCGCCGGCCGGGGAGGGTTCGGCGACCAGACGTACGGTCGTGTCCCGGTCGGCGAGGACCGCCTCCACGGCGGCGAGTTCGACGTCCCAGCGGGCGGCCGTCTCGTACAGCCACTCCGCCGGCATGGGGACGCCGGCGAGCCGGCCGAGGACGGGGCGCAGGGCGCGGGCCGCCTGGCGTTCGGGCGGGAGCAGACGGCGCAGGTAGCGGCGGAGCTCCTCCGGGAGGGCGAGCAGGTCGAGGGCGTGCGGGAGGGGCGGCAGGTCCACGACGAGGAGGTCGTGGCGCTCGGCGAGGGCGGCGTCGCGCAGGGCGCGGAGTACGGCGATCTCCTCGGCGCCGGGCAGCGGGGTGAGCTCCTCCGGGTCGAGGCGGGGGGCGCCGAGGAGGTCGAGGGCGGCGGAGGCGCGGTCCTGGAGGGCGGCGAGGTCGTCCCGGAAGCCGGCGGCCGGGTCGGGGCGCCAGGCGGTGAGGTGCGGGGCGATCTCGACCGGGGCCGGGCCGGTCGCCGCGCCCAGAGCCGCGCCGAGGGTGTCGGTGCGGTCGGTGCCCAGGACGAGGGTGCGGGTGCCCTCGCGGGCGGCGGCGAGCGCGGTGGCTGCGGCGACGGTGGTACGGCCGGTGCCGCCTGGGCCGGTGATCAGGATGGTGCGCATGGGGCTGAACCGTAACGGACGTTCGGGTTCAACCGCGTTGCCCTGTCGCCCGGCGTGGTTGCTCGGGAGGTGGGTCGCGCAGCCCGGCGCTGACGGGGTGCCGCCCGCGCCCACCCGTGCCGCCCATGGGGGGTCCCCCAGGCCCTTAAGGCACTGGGGGAGGCACGAATGCCCGCGGCTTGACGCGGAAGCTACTCTCCCGACTCCACGCGCTTCTTCAGGCCCGCCAATGCCCGGTCGATGATGACCTTCTCGGCCTTGCGCTTGATCATGCCCAGCATGGGGATCTTGACGTCGACGGTGAGCTGGTAGGTCACCTCGGTGGCGCCCGTGCCCGCCGGCTTCAGGAGGTACGAGCCGTCCAGCGACCGCAGCATCTGGGACTTCACCAGCGTCCAGGAGACCTCGTGGTCGCCGGTCCAGGTGTACGCCAGCACCTGGTCGTCCTTGATCGCGCCGGCGTCCATGACGAGGCGGACCTGCTCGGCGCGTCCCTCGGCGTCGGTCTCGAGGACCGCGGCCTCCTTCACCTCACCGGTCCAGTCCGGGTAGCGGGCGAAGTCGGCGATCACCGCCATGACGTCGGCCGGGGACGCCTCGATCTCGATGCTCGAGCTGGTGTGTTCCGCCATCGCCGTGGCTCCTCCAGATGCGGTCCGGCAAGAGGTGGTCGTGCGCACGTGTGTGCAGCGTGAAGGCTACCGCGCGCCGACCGGCCCGACGTCACCCCTACCTGGGCATACCGGAGGCGGACTCACCATTCCAGCGCCCACGGCCGCCCCGTCCCGGCGAAGTGCCCCACGTTCACGCACTCGGTCGCCCCGATCCGCATCCGCCGGACGAGCGGCTGGTGCACATGGCCGAAGAGTGAATAGCGGGGCCGGGTACGGCGGATGGCGTCGAGCAACGCCCGGCTCCCCCGCTCGAAGCGCCGCGCCACCGTGTCGTAGACCAGCTCCGGCACCTCCGGCGGGATGTGCGTGCACAGCACGTCGACCTCGCCCACCGCCTCGATCTTCGCCGCGTACTCCTCGTCGCTGATCTCGTACGGCGTCCGCATCGGTGTGCGCAGCCCGCCGCCGACGAAGCCGAAGACCCAGCCCCCGATCTCCACCCGCTCCCCGTCGAGCACGGTCGTACCGGAACCGGCGTACTCCCGCCACAGTGGCGGCATGTCGACATTGCCGTAGGTGGCGTACGTCGGTGTGGGGAACGCGGCGAACAGTTCGGCGTACTGCTTGCGCACCGCCTGTTCGATCACCGCCGCCCGGTCCTCCCCGACCCCGGCCCAGAGCCGGGCACCGAACTCACGTGCCTCCTCGTAGCGGCGGGCGGTGCGCAGGGCGACGATGCGGTCCGCGTTCTCGACGCCGAACAGGTCGGGGAAGATGCCGCGCGAGTGGTCGGCGTAGTCGAGGAAGAGGACCAGGTCCCCGAGGCAGACGAGCGCGTCCGCGCCGTCCCCGGCCTGTGCCAGGTCACGCGCGTTGCCGTGTACATCGCTGACCACGTGGATGCGCGTCCTGCGGTTACCGGCTGGTGTGGGTGCCATGGCGATCAAGGGTAGGCGTGTGGGACATGCGTGAACAGTGACGGCCGGACCTGCGATTACTCGCCAGTGGGGAAATCCGTGGACTACTGTGCGCGCAGGAATACCAATCAGTGTGACGCAGCGAACATCTCGCCGGACCCCCCTGTCGTAGACGCCATACCGGCGGGTAACGTCCGGGCAGTCCAGTCGTGCTCAGGTTTTCAACAAGTGGGCCCCTACGGCTCATGCCGGATCCCTGAGCACCTGCCCGAGCCTTGGACCGGACCGTCGCATCACACAACGTCGTGGCGCCGGCGCCCTATGAGGAGCAGCAGTCTTGCGCGAGTTCAGCCTTCCGGCTTTGTACGAGGTCCCCTCGGACGGCAACCTGACCGACATCGTCCGCAGAAACGCCGCGCAGCATCCCGACGTCGCCGTGATCGCCCGCAAGGTCGGCGGCAGCTGGCAGGACGTGACGGCCACCGCCTTCCTCGCCGAGGTACGAGCCGCTGCCAAGGGGCTCATCGCCGCCGGCGTCCAGCCGGGCGACCGGGTCGGCCTGATGTCCCGGACGCGTTACGAGTGGACGCTCCTCGACTTCGCGATCTGGAGCGCGGGCGCGGTCACCGTGCCGGTGTACGAGACCAGTTCGCCGGAGCAGGTGGCCTGGATCCTCGGCGACTCGGGTGCGACGGCCTGCCTCGTGGAGCTGGACGGGCATGCGGCCGCCGTCGAGTCGGTGCGCGACCGGCTGCCCGCCCTCAAGCACGTCTGGCAGATCGAGGCCGGCGGTGTCGAGGAGCTGGGCCGCCTGGGCAGGGACCTGAGCGACGACACGGTCGAGGAGCGCAGCTCGCTGGCGAAGGCCGACGACCCGGCGACGATCGTCTACACCTCCGGTACCACCGGCCGCCCCAAGGGCTGTGTGCTCACCCACCGCAGCTTCTTCGCCGAGTGCGGCAACATCGTCGAGCGGCTGCGGCCGCTGTTCCGTACCGGCGAGTGCAGCGTGCTGCTGTTCCTGCCGCTGGCGCATGTGTTCGGCCGGCTGGTCCAGGTCGCGCCGATGATGGCGCCGATCAAGCTGGGCTGCGTCCCGGACATCAAGAACCTCACCGACGAACTGGCCGCGTTCCGGCCGACGCTGATCCTGGGCGTGCCGCGCGTCTTCGAGAAGGTCTACAACTCCGCGCGCGCCAAGGCGCAGGCGGACGGCAAGGGCAAGATCTTCGACAAGGCGGCGGACACCGCGATCGCGTACAGCAAGGCGCTGGACACCCCGTCCGGCCCGTCGCTCGGCCTGAAGATCAAGCACAAGGCCTTCGACAAGCTCGTCTACAGCAAGCTGCGCGCGGTGCTGGGCGGTCGCGGCGAGTACGCCATCTCCGGCGGCGCCCCGCTGGGCGAGCGCCTCGGCCACTTCTTCCGCGGAATCGGCTTCACGGTTCTGGAGGGCTACGGCCTGACCGAGTCCTGTGCCGCCACCGCCTTCAACCCCTGGGACCGGCAGAAGATCGGCACGGTCGGCCAGCCGCTGCCGGGTTCGGTGGTGCGGATCGCGGACGACGGGGAGGTGCTGCTGCACGGTGAGCACCTGTTCAAGGAGTACTGGAACAACCCGGGCGCGACCGAGGAGGCCCTGGCCGACGGCTGGTTCCACACCGGCGACATCGGCACCCTCGACGAGGACGGCTACCTCCGGATCACCGGCCGCAAGAAGGAGATCCTCGTCACCGCGGGCGGCAAGAACGTCGCCCCGGCCGTGATCGAGGACCGGATCCGCGCGCACGCCCTCGTGGCGGAGTGCATGGTGGTCGGCGACGCGCGGCCGTTCGTGGGTGCGCTGGTCACCATCGACGAGGAGTTCCTGGGCCGTTGGGTGGCCGAGCACGGCAAGCCGGCCGGTTCCACCGCGGCCTCGCTGAAGGACGACCCCGACCTGCTGGCCGCGATCCAGGACGCCGTCGACGACGGCAACGCCGCGGTGTCCAAGGCGGAGTCGGTACGCAAGTTCCGCATCCTGCCCTCGCAGTTCACCGAGGAGTCGGGCCACCTCACCCCGTCGCTGAAGCTGAAGCGGAACGTGGTGGCGAAGGACTTCGCGTCCGAGATCGAGGCCATCTACCAGAAGTAACAAAGCGCTCCGCTGGAAGTCCGGTACGCCACCTGCGGGTGCGTCGTGACTGATCGCGCCCGCGCGGCGGAGCCGCATGTCGATACAGCCCGCGCCCCTTTGGGGCGCGGCTGAACCGCACCGGACTTCGCCGAGCCCGCTCTACTCAGAGCAGCTCCTCGAGCCGCTCTGCAAGCAGATCCCAGCGCCACTTCTCCTCGACCCAGCTCCGGCCCCGCTCCCCCATCCTGCGGCGCAGTTCCGGGTCCCCGAGGAGGGTGACGATCCGGTCGGCGGCGTCCTCGGCGGAGCCGCCCCGTACGACCCAGCCGGTCTCCCCGTCGAGCACCGCGTCGGGCGCGCCGCCGGAGTCCCCGGCGACGACGGGCAGGCCGGTCGCGGACGCCTCCAGGTAGACGATGCCGAGGCCCTCGACGTCGAGCCCGCCGCGCCGGGTGCGGCACGGCATGGCGAAGACGTCGCCGGCGCCGTAGTGGGCGGGCAGCTCCGACCAGGGCACCGCGCCGGTGAAGACGACCGACTCCTCGACCCGGGTCTCCCGCGCGAGTTTGCGCAGCTCCTTCTCGTACGGCCCGCCGCCGACGATCAGCAGGACCGCGTCGGGCTCCTTGGCCAGGATCCGCGGCATGGCGAGGATGAGCGTGTCCTGGCCCTTGCGCGGCACGAGCCGGGAGACGCACACGACCACCGGCCGGTCGGTGAGCCCGAGCCGGGCGCGCACCCGGTCGCCGCCGGAGTCCGGATGGAAGGTCTTCTCGTCGACCCCGGGCGGCAGTTGCACCATGCGGGCGGCGGCGTCCGGGGTCAGCGCGGTGGCGATCCGTGACCGGGTGTACTCGCCGAGGTAGGTGATGGTGTCCGTGGACTCGCCGATCCGGCGCAGCAGTTGCCGCGCGGCGGGCAGTTGGGCCCAGCCGGCCTCGTGCCCGTGGGTGGTGGCCACCAGCCGCTCGGCGCCCGCCCTGCGCAGCGCCGGTGCCATCAGCCCGAGCGGTGCCGCCGCCCCGAACCACACCGACGTACATCCGTGCGCCCGTAGCAGCGCGACGGCCTCGCGGGTCGCGGCGGGCGTCGGCAGCAGCATGGTCGTCCGGTCGCGCACGACGGTGAAGGGCTGCTCGGCGTCGAAGGCGGCCGTCGCCTCGAGGCCCTCCCGGCTGCGCTTCCAGGTGGAGGCGTAGACGACGAGCCGCTCGGGGTCGAGCCGGAGTGCCATGTTGTGCAGGAATGCCTGAATACCGCCCGGCCGGGGCGGGAAGTCATTCGTCACGATCAGGGTCTTGCGCATCGACGCCGACCTTACCCAACGTACACTCGCAGCTCGGTACGGCCGCGCTGCACGGCTCTCGTACAGGCGGCCGGGAGATCATGGCCCCGCACACGAGGGGCAGCGCCCCGAAGGCGGACACGGACCACGAACAGGGGCTTCGGTGGACAGGACGCAGGGCACGCGGTCCCTGGCAGGGCTGCTGGTGATCTGGGGACTGACCCGCCTGGCACTGCTCCTGTTCGTCTTCAAGGTCATCGTCTTCCCCGGCCCGGACGTCACCAGCGACGTCTCCGTGATCTACCAGGGCTGGTACGAAGTGCTGCGCACCGGGACGTTCCCGCTGGACGACGTCACCTGGCAGTACCCGCCCGCCGCCGCGCTGCCGATCCTCTCCCCGGCGCTGCTGTTCTTCCTCGACTATGCGCAGGCCTTCTTCGTCCTCGCCTGCCTCGCCGACCTCGTCGTCCTCGCCCTGCTGCTGTACGCGGGCCTGCGGCCGGGCCGGTCGGTGCGCGGCGCCTGGGTGTGGGTGGTGGGCGTACCGCTGCTCGGGCCGACCGTGTACGCGCGCTACGACGTGATGGTCACCGCCGTCGCGGTGGCCGCGCTCCTCGCGGGCCAGCGGCATCCCCGGCTGATGGGGGCGCTGGCCGGGTTCGGGGCGATGCTGAAGGTGTGGCCGGTGCTGCTGCTGATCGGTGCCGTGCGGCGCCGGGCGTGGGCCGCGGCAACGGTGACGGCCGGGGCGCTCGCGGCGCTGTTCGCGCTCGCCATGCCCGGCGCGTTCGCCTTCCTGACCTTCCAGCGTGACCGGGGCACCGAGGTGGAGTCGCTGGGCGCCCTCGTCTTCCATGTGGCGCGGCACTACGGCTGGGACGGGCAGGTGCTGCTCAACTACGGCTCGGTGGAGTTCCTCGGCCCGTACGTCGACGTCGTCAGCTCCGCGGCGCTGGCGCTCACCGGGATGGCGTTCGGCTGGCTGCTGCTGTGGCGGCTGATGGCCTCGCGGTTCCTGTCGCACACGCTCGCGGATGCGGCGTTCGTGGCGGTGCTGATGTTCACGACCACGAGCCGGGTGATCAGCCCGCAGTACCTGGTGTGGCTGGTCGGTCTCGCGGCGGTGTGCCTGTGCTTTCCCCGCAGCGGGATGCGGCTGCCGGCCGGTCTGGTCCTGGCGGCGTCCTTCGCGACGGTGCTGGAGTTCCCGCTCTGGTTCTCGCATGTCGTCGCGAGCGACGCCCTCGGCATCACCCTCCTGTTCTTCCGCAACGGGCTCCTGGTCCTCGCCACACTCACCGCGGCCCGCACCCTGTGGCGCTCGACGGTGTCCCGGCCCGCCGTGAAAGCCCCGTTCCCCCGTCACCCGGCCCGCACCGAGGAGACCCCGGTCTCCTCCTGACGCCGCGCCCGCCGGAAGAGCACCAGGACCGCCGCGCACTGCACTCCCATCGCGAGCGCCGACGCCAGGCACACGCCCGGCAGCCCGAGCCCGGACAGCCCGTACGCCAGCACCGGCTGGAGTCCCGTGCCGGCCACCGTCACCCGTAGCAGCACGGGCGCGCCACCACTCCCCTCGAGGACCCCGCCGAGCGCGATGAAGCAGGCCATGAGCAGGAGGTAGGGCCCGATGCAGCGCAGGAACAGCACCCCGTCGTGGGCGACGGCAGGTCCGGCGCCGAAGGCGGCCATGATCCAGGGCGCTGCGACCCCCAGCACCACCACGGCCGCCAGCCCCGCCGCCCCGGCCACGAGCACGGCCTCCCGCCCGATCGCCGCCCGCTCCTCGCGGCGTCCGGCGCCGAGCAGGTGCGCGGTGTGGATGGCGGCGGCCTGCCGCACCGCGTAGAACGCCATGGTCGCCACGTACATGACCTTGTATGCGATCGAGTACGCGGCCACGGCCGACCCCCCGATCCGCGCCACGATGGCGACCACTACCAGCGCCCCGCCCTGCCGCACGGTGAAGTCGGCGGCCATGGGCAGCCCGGTCCGCAGCGTGCGGCGCAGCGCCGCCCTCGTCCGGGGTGCCGGCCCCGTCCCCGCGCACTCCCGCAGAAGCACGTTCCGGCGCAGCGCCGCCAGCCCGAACGCCAGGGCCACGGACCGGCACAGCACGGTCGAGGCGGCGGCGCCCTGGACGCCGTACAGGCGGATCAGCCAGGGATCGCAGACCAGGATCAGCCCGCCCGCCAGCAGGGCGAGCCGCATCGGGGTCCTCGTGTCGCCGGCGCCCTTGAGGATCCCGTCGACGAGGTTCTGCGCGAAGAAGACGGCCATGCCCGGCAGGGAGACGGCGAAGTAACCGACCGCCAGGGGGAGAGCACCGCTCTCGCCGCCGAGGACCAGCCGGGCCAGCGGCTCGCGCAGCAGGAACCCGCCCACCGCGACCACCGGCGTGACCACCGCCCACAACGCCCAGCCGCCCCGCACGGCCGCCTGCACCGCGGCCGGATCCCGCGCGCCCCGGGCGTGGGCGACGAGCACGGTCGTACCGGAGCCGAAGACGAGGGCGATGCCAAGGAGCACGTTCTCGGTGTTGGTCGCGACGGCGACGGCGGCCACCGCCGGTCCGCCGAGCCGGGCGACCCAGACGGTGTTGATGATTCCGGCGGCGACGGAGGCGAGGAGCGAGAGGTAGACGGGGTGGGCGAGCGAGACGAGTTGCTTGCGGTGTGCGTTCACGGCGGGCCCCTTGGCTGGATACCTCGATTAGAGGTAGCTCGATAAGAGGTACCATCGCCGTACGACACCCGCAAGGAGGGACCGGAGCCGGATGCTGGAGCTGTCGATCCTGGGCTTCCTCGCCGAAGAGCCGCTGCACGGCTATGAACTCAAAGAGCGCATCAAGGCCCTGACCGGCCACGTCCGCCCGGTCAGCGACGGGGCCCTCTACCCGGCGATCAGCCGACTGATCGCGGCCGGAAAGCTCGACCAGCACACCGAGCCGGGCACGAGCGCGGCGCCCCGCCGCATGCTGTCACTCACCGACCAGGGCCGCGCGGACCTCCTGGAACGGCTCCGCCACCCCAAGCCCGCGGACATCACGGACCAGGCGCGCTTCAACACGGTGCTGGCCTTCCTGCGTCACCTGCCGGACCGTCGGGAGCAGGCCGCCGTACTCCGCCGCCGCCTCGACTTCCTGCAGACCCCGGCGAGTTTCTTCTACCGGGACGGCGATCCCGTACGGGCGGAGGAGGCCGACGACCTGTTCCGCCAGGGCATGCTGCGGGTGGCCCGGGCGACGGGCGAGGCGGAGCGGGCGTGGCTGGAAGAGGCCATTGCCCGGCTGGACCCGCCTCAGCCGAACTGATCCCGCAGATACTGCCGCCACTGCGCCGTGAACTCCTCCGGCGTCGTCCCGAGCACGTCCTTCAGCGCGCCCTCGACCGCCCCCGCCCGCTTCTCGTGGGCGCCGACCGCCCGGTAGAACTCGCCCAGCCGCGCCTCGCCCCACCGGTCCGCGATCATCCGGCAGGCCATCCAGCCGCCCTCGTACGCCCGGGCCAGCGAGGTGGAAGCGCCGGTGAAGCCGAAGTCGGCGTCGGTCGGCAGCGCGGCCGGGACGTCACCCGAGGTCACGGCGTGGGCGAGTTCCGGCGCGGCCTGGGCCGGGGGGCGCCCGCTGTCGCGGTAGCCGACCCAGTCGGCGTATCCCTCGGACAGCCACAGCGGGGTCGCGGCGTTGGTATGGGCGCGGGTGGCGACATGGGTCGCCTCGTGGGTGAGGACGACCTGCTTGCCGACGTCGCCGAGAACCCCGTACGCGTCGGGGTTGACGATGATCCGGTCGGCGGGCGCCTGTTCCGCCCCCGTCTCGCCGGTCGTCACGGCGGCGATCCCGCGGTAGGAGGAGGCGGGCGAGCCGAGCAGACCCGCCATCCCCTCCAGCGACCTGGGCACGAGCAGCACGACCTGCCGGCTCCAGGCGGTGCCCCAGGCGTCCGTCACGGCGGGCACCGCGCGGTCCCCCAGGTCGGCGAAGGCGTGCAGCGCCGCGCGGGACCGGCCGACGCCCAGCACGAGACTGTGCTCGCCCCGGACCACCGTCACCGGACCCTGGTCCCACAGTTGCTGGCCGGACGTGCGGGCGGGCCGGTCGGAGACCACGGTCCACTGCCCGTCGGCGGCACGGTCGAGGCCCAGGGTGCGGCCGGCGGTGACCGGCGCCTTGTCCGGGCCGTCGAGGCGGTAGCGCAGTTCGGCGTCGGCGGTGGCCGTGTCGCCGGTGCGGTGCACGGCCGTGACCTCGTACGACCAGTCGGCGAGCGGCACCGCGCGCAGGTTGGTGAAGCCCACCGCCGTACCGGTCCGCCGGTAGGCGCTCTCGTCGCGGTCGAGGAGCGCGGCCGCCCGCCGGTCGAGCAGCCGCTGCACTTCGGCCTCGGCGCGGTCGGCGGCGGGCCGGCCGCCGCAAGCGACCAGCGAGCCGAGCAGGGAGACGAGCAGCAGACAGAGCGCCACGACTCCGGATCCCGACGCACGCCCTCGACCAGCCATCCTCCCGATCGTACGGGGAGGTGCCAGTGCCGCGGCAGGCAACGTTTGCCCGTCAAGGAGCGGCGTCCGGTGCGTGCTCTGGGGGTCCCCCCGGCCGGAGGCTGGGGGAGTGCCGCGGCCGGAAGCCCTCGTACTGGATGTACTTGGGCTTTCGGCCGGTGCGGCGAGTGGGGGTACCTCCCACGCCCTTGAGGCAGTGGGGGAGCGTGCCGGGCGTCGCGACGGGGCGAACGTTGCCTGTCGCGGCACTAGGGCCTGGTGACCGCCGAGACCGGCATCATCCCGACCGGGTCGTAGCGCACGGGCGCGCCGGGGTAGGGGGCGTGGATCACCTGGCCGTTGCCCATGTACATCGCGACATGGCTGGCGTCGGAGCGGTAGGTGACCAGGTCGCCGGGCCGGGCCTCGGAGAGCGGGACCTGCCGGCCCGCCGCCCGCTGGGCCTGCGAGGTGCGCGGCAGAGCGACCCCGGCCTGCGCGTACGACCACTGCATGAGGCCGGAACAGTCGAAGCCGCTGGGGCCGTTCGCGCCCCACACGTACGGCTTGCCGACCGCGGACACGGCGGCGGCGGCCGCGGCGGCCGCTCGGCCCGAGGCGGGGACGGCGCCGCCGAAGTCGGGCAGGTCGGAGCGGCCGGAACGGGAGGCCCGGTCGTAGGCGGCGCGTTCGTCGTCCGGAAGGGCGTTGAGGAGCCGGCGGGCCTTGGCGAGCTTCTTCTCGACGGTGCGTTTGTGGGAGGCGACGGCCTTGCGGCTCTTCTCCAGTTCGCCGAGCTTCTCGGCCGCCTCCGCGCGCTCCTGGGTGAGTTCGCGCATGGCCTCCTGAAGGTCCTTCAACTGCCCGGCCTGGTGGGCGTTGATCCGGTCGAGGACGGACGCCTTGTCGAGGTATTCGTCCGGGTCTTCGGAGAGCAGCAGCGCGAGGGAGGGGTCGATGCCGCCCGAGCGGTACTGCGCGCCGGCCAGCGAACCCAGCGCTTCCCGCAGGGTGTTGATGCGCTCCTGCTGCCGGGCGACCCGGTCCTGCGCCCGGCTCACCTGCCCACGCAGTGCGTCGGTGCGCTCGTCGGCCTTGTTGTAGGCCTCGGTGGCCTTCTCGGCCTCCGCGTAGAGGCGGTCCACCTCGGCGCGGGTGTCGTCGTGCGGCGCGGCCTGCGCCGGGAGGGTGCCGAGGGCGGCCGCGGTGGCCGACAGGACGGACAGCGCCACGCAGGCGCCCCGGTCGAACCCGGACGGTGCAAGGCGGCGATGGGACCCCACGGGTAGCCGCGCTCCTTCCACTGGCGGACAGGAAAATCCCCCGGTGCCGGGACGGGAGCCCGGCGGTGGGGAAACGCGGCAGACAGTAGCCCCGTCGCGGGGCGCCGACCAAAGAGATCCGCGGCCACACAACGTGACGCCCCGCCGCTGACGCAGGTCAACGGCGGGGCGTGGGGTCAGTCGCGGTTGCCGTAATTCGCCCGTTCGGGCGGCACGCCGTGCTGATCTTGAAGGGTCGCGGCCCGTGGATCAGATACGGACGCCGAACTGGTACGGCATGTTGTTGATCGACTCGTAGCGCACGACCGTGCCGGTGCGCGGGGCGTGCAGCACCTGGCCGTTGCCCGCGTAGAAGCCGACGTGGTGCAGGTCGCCGTAGAAGATGACCAGGTCACCGACCTTGAGGTCGGACTGGCTGTAGATGCGCGTACCGGCGTTGGCCTGGTCCTGCGAGATGCGCGGTATGGCGACGCCGGCCTGGGCGAAGGCCCAGGAGGTCAGGCCCGAGCAGTCGAAGGAGGACGGGCCGGAGGCGCCGTAGACGTAGGGCGAGCCGATCTTGCTCTGGGCGGCCTGGAAGGCGGCCATGGCCCGGCCGGAGGCGGCGCCGGTGTTGCCGAGGTCCACGCGGGCTTCGGAGGACCGGCTGGCGCGCTCCTCCTCGGCGGCGAGGGCGGCCTTCTCGGCGGCCGTCAGCGTGTTGAGCAGCTTCTGCGCCTCGGCGAGCTTGGCCTGAACTTCCTTCTTCTTCTTGCCCAGTTCGGTGCGGGTGGAGGCGAGGTCCTTGAGCTTGTCAGAGGCCTCGGCGCGCTCCTGGGCGAGTTCGCGCTGCTTCTCCTGGATCTTCTTCAGCGCCTCGACCTGCTGGCTGCTCAACTGGTCGAGCGTGGAGGCCTTGTCGAGGTAGTCGTCCGGGTCGGCGGAGAGGAAGAGCTGGACGGACGGGTCGATGCCGCCGGAGCGGTACTGGGCGGTGGCCATCGAACCGAGGCCGTCGCGCAGCTCGTTGACCTCTTCCTGACCGCGGGCGACGTTGTCCTGGATGGTGGAGATCTCCTTCTGGAGCTTCTCCTGCTTCTCCTTGGCCCCGTTGTACTTCTCGGTGGCCTGCTCAGCCTCTTCGTAGAGCTTGTCGACCTTGGCCTTGACCTCGTCCTTGCTCGGCTTCTCGCTCGGCGCGGCGTTGGCGGCCTGCGAGCTCAGGGCCACGGCAGCGGCGGCTGCGGTGGTCAGCACGGTCACTCGTGCGCGACTCGGCTGCTTGGGTCGACGGTGGGACGCCACGGGGGCGAGCTCCTTCATGTGAGTGATCACCCGGTCGGAGGTTCGAGCAGACCCTAGTGACCCGACTGTGATCAGTTCAAATCCTCAGCTGAAAAATCCCGTCACACCCTGCATTCTTTACTCACAACTCACATGATGTGACGCCCGCTTGACGCTACGTTGTACGCAGATCACACCAATTCGGGCAAGCGGTCCGTACGTTGCGGTTGAGGCGTTACGTAGTACATGGGATGTATGCCGCGCAGGCTCAAACCCGTTGAAAACAGACTCAACCTCGTTGGAATCGCTTGAGAAGCACTGCCGACGCCACCGGCCGTGCCCCCGCCCGTGCCACCCCGTCGGCCACCTCACGGTCGGTCGAGACGACGATGACCGGACGGCCCGGCGGCTCGGCGCGCACCAGCTGGCGGATCAACTCGTCCGCGGTGACGCCCGGTTTGGAGAACAGCACCCGCACCCCACGCGGCGGCGCCAGCAGCACCGGCGCGGCCAGCTCGGCTCCGTCGAAGACACAGGTCACCTCGGCACCGGACTGGGCGGCGAGCTGCGAGAGCTGCCCGAGCAGCCTCAACCGCTGCTTCTCCAGGGGCATTTGGGGATAGCCGGTCTTGGTGACGTTGTAGCCGTCGACGACCAGATGTGCCTGCGGCAGCGCGAGGAGCTGGTCGAGGATCGCGGGGTCGTTCTCGGACAGGGCCCGCGCGGCGATGTCCTTCGGGGTCATTCGTCCCGGTTCGACCGCGTCCACGGTCTCGGCGGGACGTACGGACACCGGCGGCAGCGCCAACTCCCGCCTGAGCCCCTGCGCCGCGTCCAGCACGGTGTCGAGCAGCAGCCGCACCCGCATGTCCTCGACGCTGCGCCCCTCGCGCGCGGCCTTCCGGGTGGCCTCCAGGGCTGCCTCGGCCTCCCCCAGCCGCGCCTTGAGCCGCCGCGACTCGCTCTCGGCGGCGGACACCTGCGCGTGCCCCTCGGCGCGTACGGCCTCGATCTCGCCCTGCACCTTGCGCAGGGCCGCCTCACCGCGCTTGACGTCGCTGAGCGCGGCACGCAGCTTGCGGTGAAGCGATTCGGCTTCCTTCTTGGCGGCTTCCAGCTCGGCGCGCAGCCGCTCGGTCTCGGCGCGGGTGTGGTCGCGGGCGGCGGCGAGTTCGGCGCGCAGCCGCTCCAGTTCGGCCCGGTTCTCCTCGTCGGCGCGCTCGGCGTCCGCCCGCAGGGCCTCCTCGCCGGCGGCGGTCACGAGCTTGACCCAGCCGGTGGGGCGCAGCACATAGGCCGCGGCGGCCACGTCCAGCGGATCCGCGGCCGGCGGCGGCGCACCGGAGTCGAGGGCGCCCGCGAGCTCCGGTTGAGCCTCCCTCAGCTTCTCGCCGATGCGCTGCCGGAACAGCGGGTCCGTCTCCAGCGCCGCGGCCATGGCGTTGCCTGCGAACTTGGCGCGGCGATTCGGGGCGAACCGGGCGTACTGCCTCAGTTGTGTGGGCAACTCGGCGACGGTCAGCCCGCCGAAGCCGTCGGAGACGATCTGCACGACCCTCCGGCGCACCCCTTCGGGCAGTGGTCGGTCGAGCACCTCAGCGGTGCCGTCGCCCGGCCCCCCGCCTGCGGTCTCCACCATCCGTCACCCCAATGCCCGTAGGGGCCCGCCCCCGGTCAGGAGCCGGCGCCCGGCCTGTCCACGAGTTCCACCTGATCCACGGCGTTGCACCACCGGCAGCGCACCGACTCGATGGTCTCACTGACCACCTCACGCTCCTCGACCTTCGGCTCACCGGCCAGATCGAGGTGGACGTATTCGACGACCTTCGACGAGCGGGTCACATCGAACCGGGTGAGGTTGCCGCAGAGCGTGCAGCGCCACCGCGTGGTGGCGGTGGGCAGGGGAACCGTCATCGTGGCTGTTCGCTTTCCTTCTAGTTTCCGTGATGCGCCAGTTTCCCTGGAGCGTGTGGCTCGTAACCCTACGGCCTGGCGCGTACTCGCCGCCGGTCTGTTCCCGGCGGCGAGGCGGTCTGTGCTGTTGCGTCCGCTTACGTCATGCTCTGTGTTCATGATCAGCAAGTGGAGTGCGGTGGCCCGCCGGGCGGTCCGGCGGCCGGCGGCGCCGGTGACGTACGGACTGATCGCCCTGTGCTGCCTGATCTTCCTGACCGGCCCCGCCTCGGGCCTCTCTCCGGCGTACGGCTCCGGCGACGCGCTGCTCGCCGCGCAGCAGGCCTACTTCCGCCACTGGGGCGTCGTGCCCGCAGAACTGTTCGAGGGTGCCCCGAGGGCAGCCCTGACCCCGGCCACGGCCCTCTTCGTCCATGGCAGCTGGCTGCATCTGCTCGGCAACATGCTCTTCCTCTACGTGTTCGGGGTGATGACCGAGGAACGGATGGGCCGGGTCGAGTTCACCTGCTTCTACGTCGGCTGCGGCTACCTGGCCCTGCTCGGGTACGCGGGCGCCCACGCCGGCTCCGAGCAGTCGCTGGTCGGCGCCTCGGGGGCGATCTCAGCGGTGCTGGGCGCGTTCCTGTTCCTTTTCCCCCGCGCCCGGGTGACCAGCCTCCTGCCCTTCCTGTTCTTCCTGCCGCTACGCTTCCCGGCGTGGGTGGTGCTGCCGTTCTGGGTGGCCCTGCAGTGGCTGGCGGCGGGACAGGCGACCGGCGGGCCGGGGGTGGCCTACCTGGCCCACCTGGTGGGCTTCGCGCTGGGCTTCCTCTACGCGTGGGCGCGGTTCGGCCGGACAGCTAGAGTGAAGGCCGCCCCAGCTCCGGCCACCGAGGGAGAGAACCAGCCGTGATCACCGCGATCGTCCTGATCAAGACCAGCGTGGACCGGATCCCCGAGATCGCCGAGCAGATCGCCTCGCTGGACTCCGTCAGCGAGGTCTTCTCGGTCACGGGCACCTACGACCTGATCGCGATGGTCCGGGTCAAGCAGCACGAGAACCTGGCCGACGTCATCCCCGGCCGGATCAGCAAGATCCCCGGCGTGGAGGCGACGGACACGCACGTGGCGTTCCGGACGTACTCGCAGCACGACCTGGAGGCGGCGTTCGCCATCGGCCTGGACTCCTGAGTCGCCTGTCTAGACCACGGGCACGCAGCGGCCCTCCTCCGTCCGGTACTGCCACTTCGCGCCGTGCCGGACGAGTTCCTTCACAGCCTTCACGAAGCGCTCCACATGCTCGTCCGGCGTCCCCGCGCCGAAGCTGACGCGGATCGCGTTGAGGGACTTCTCGCCGGGCGCGGCCTCGGGGGCACCGCACTCGCCCTGGGCCTGCGGGTCGCTGCCCAGCAGGGTGCGGACGAGGGGGTGGGCGCAGAAGAGGCCGTCGCGGACGCCGATGCCGTACTCGGCGGACAGGGCGGCGGCGAAGTGGGAGCTGTTCCAGCCGTCGACCACGAAGGAGATCACCCCGACCCGCGGGGCGTCGTCGCCGAACAGGGACAGCACCCTGACCTCCGGGACCTCGGCGAGCCCCGCACGCACGGTGTCGATCAGGTGCCGCTCGCGGGCGACGAGGGTGTCGAAGCCCGCCTCGGTGAGCGCCTTGCAGGCGGACGCGACGGCGTAGGCGCCGATGACGTTGGGCGACCCGGCCTCGTGCCGCGCGGCGCTCTCGTGCCACTCCACGTCCACTCCCCCGTCCGCCCGCCGGGTCACCTTGCGGCTGGCACCGCCGCCCGCGAGGTACGGCTCGGCCGCGCGCAGCCAGTCGGCACGGCCGGCCAGCACGCCGGAGCCGAAGGGGGCGTACAGCTTGTGCCCGGAGAAGGCGACCCAGTCGACGTCGAGGTCCTGCACCGACACCGGGTGGTGCGGGGCGAGTTGGGCGGCGTCCAGGACGATCCGGGCGCCGTGCGCGTGCGCGGCCGCGGCGAGTTCCCGTACGGGCCACAGCTCGCCGGTGACGTTGGAGGCCCCGGTGACGCACACGAGGGCGGGGTCGTGGGGGTCGCGGTCGGCCAGGGCGCGCTCCAGGGTCTGAACGGCCTGCTGCGGGGTGCGCGGGGCGTCGAGGTAGCTGACGCGGGCGTCCTGCCAGGGCAGCAGCGAGGCGTGGTGCTCGGTCTCGAAGACGAAGACCTGGCAGTCGGCGGGGAGCGCGGCGGCGAGCAGGTTGAGCGAGTCGGTGGTGGACCGGGTGAACACCACTTGGTCGTCCGCCCGGCAGTCGAGGAACTCGGCGACGGTCCTGCGGGCGTTCTCGAAGAGGTCGGTGGACAGCTGCGAGAGGTATCCGGCGCCGCGGTGGACACTGCCGTAGTACGGCGCGTACGCCGCCACGTCGTCCCAGACCCGCTGCAGCGCGGGCGCGCTGGCGGCGTAGTCGAGCGCGGCGTAGGTGACTTCGCCACCCGTGACGAGCGGGACGGTGACATCCCGGCCCAGAACAGGCAGGGGGGAGCAAACGGACTGGGCGGCGGCAGCGGTGGAGACGGACATGGGTGTACTCCCGTAATCGCAGGCGAAGATGACCGCGCGAGCGGCACGGCTCAAGCGCGGGGAAGGATGAAAAGGGTGTGCGGAGGCGGGGCTCTGCGGCCCTATCGCATTCGCTTGCTCACGGAAGGCTCCCTCGACGACCAGGACCCCTGGTCCCACACTCGTTCAAAAGTGTGCGAGGGGTCCGCGCTTGTCGTAGACCTCGCTGCCTACGACCTGGTCTTCACCCGGGGCACCCCGCCACGGACGGAGGGTTGCCGGACAGCCGGCCGGGGCCTTTCAGCTGTCGCTCATGACCTGATCGGAAAACTACGTGACCTGATCGCCGAAGCGCAACTCCTGTCCGGATCCCGAAACGTTCAGGCGCTGCCGAACGCCGCGGTTCGGCAGCGCCCTGAAGGGGCGCGGGGCTGTGCCGATATACGGCTCCGCCGCGTGGGCGCGACCAGCCACGATGGCGCCGCAGACGATCGACGGCGCATCGCGGCTGTTCCATCGGAGCGCTTACGCGTTGCTCGCGGCCACCCATCGCTCGAGCGTCCGCTTCGCCGCACCGGAGTCGATCGATTCCGCCGCCTTCTCCATCCCGGCCCGGATCTGCTCGGTCAGCGGCGCAGCCGTCGGCGCCAGCGCCACCAGCGCCGCCGCCGAGTTCAGCAGCACCGCATCCCGTACCGGGCCCTGCTCCCCGTCGAGCAGCCGCCGGGCGACCTCGGCGTTGTACGAGGCGTCGGCGCCGCGCAGCGCCTCCAGCGGCACCAGCTCGATCCCGACGTCCCGCGGGTCGAGGCTCTCCTCGGTCACCTTGCCGTCCCGGACGACCCAGACCCGGGAGGTGGACGCGGTCGTCAGCTCGTCGAGGCCGTCGTCGCCGCGGAACACCAGGGAGGAGTTGCCGCGCTCGGCGAAGACGCCGGCCACGATGGGCGCCATCCTGAGGTCGGCGACGCCCACCGCCTGTGCCTTCACCTTGGCCGGGTTGGTCAGCGGACCGAGAAAGTTGAACGTCGTCCGGATGCCCAACTGCCCGCGGGCCGCTGCCACATGACGCAGCGCCGGGTGGAACTTCACCGCGAAGCAGAAGGTGATCCCGGCCTCCTCGGCGACCTCCGCGACCCGCTGCGGCGTCAGCTCCAGATTGACGCCGAGCTTCTCCAGCACATCGGACGCCCCGGACGCCGAGGACGCGGCCCGGTTGCCGTGCTTGACGACCTTCGCACCGGTGCCGGCGATGACGATCGCGGACATCGTGGAGATGTTGACGGTCTTCGCGCCGTCGCCGCCGGTGCCGACGATGTCGACGGTGTCGCCCGGCACCTCGATCACGTTCGCGTGGTCGTACATCGCCCGGACGAACCCGGCGATCTCCTCGACGGTCTCGCCCTTGGCGCGCAGTGCCACCGCGAACCCGGCGATCTGGGCGTCCGTCGCCTCGCCACGCATGATCAGGTCCATCGCCCAGGCGGTGTCGTCCGCGCTGAGGTCGCGGCCCTGAAGCAGGCCGTTCAGCAGGGCGGGCCAGGAACGGCCCGCCGCGGTGTCGCCTCCAGCGGGGGTCACAGCGCTCATAAGCCGCTCCTGGGTCAGTCCCGTACACCGGGACACGAGTCTCGAACAGGTCCACCCTATCCAGCCGCGGGCACGGCGAAGGGCCCCGTCCGAACAACGGACGGGGCCCTTCGCCGTGGCGTGGCGAACGCAGTGATCAGTGGTGGCCGTGGCCGCTCGTGATCTCCCTGTACTCCTCGACGGTGGGCTTGGGGATCTGGGCGTCCTCGCCGTAGTACGCCTTGCTGAGCTTGGCGCGCAGCTTCTCGGAGCCCTTCACCTTGCGCTCGACACCGTGCTCGTCGACCGTCGGGCCGATCTCGGCCGGCTGGTACTGCTCGTGCGCCGTGATCGTGTGCAGCTGCTCCTGGCTGAGCGGCTCGTGCACCTCGATGAACTCACCGTGCGGCAGGCGCTTGATCGTGCCGGTCTCCCGGCCGTGCAGCACCTTGTCCCGGTCCCGGCGCTGCAGGCCGAGGCAGATCCGCTTGGTGACGATGAACGCGATGACCGGTCCGGCGAAGAAGCCGATCCGGACGAACCAGGTGACCGCGTTGATCGACAGGTGGAAGTGGGTGGCGATCAGGTCGTTGCCACCGCCGACCAGCGTGATCATGTACAGCGTGATCCAGGCGACGCCGAACGCGGTACGCGTCGGGGCGTTGCGCGGGCGGTCCAGGATGTGGTGCTCGCGCTTGTCGCCGGTGATCCAGGCCTCGATGAACGGGTAGAGGGCGAGCACCACCAGGACCAGACCGAAGAGCACCAGCGGGATGAACACGCCCAGGACGAGCGTGTGGCCCCAGAGATTGATCTCCCAGCCCGGGAAGTAGCGGACCAGGCCCTCGGCGAAGCCCATGTACCAGTCGGGCTGGGCGCCGGTGGACACCTGGTCCGGACGGTAGGGGCCCATCGCCCAGATCGGGTTGATCTGCGCGATCGCCGCGATGGCCGCGATGACACCGAAGACCAGGAAGAAGAAGCCTCCGGCCTTGGCCATGTAGACCGGCAGCAGCGGCATGCCGACGACGTTCTTGTTGGTCTTTCCGGGGCCCGCGAACTGCGTGTGCTTGTGGTAGAAGACCAGGATCAGGTGGCCGACCACCAGGCCGAGCATGATGCCCGGCAGCAGCAGGATGTGGATCGAGTAGAAGCGGGCCACGAAGTCGGTGCCCGGGAACTCGCCGCCGAACAGGAAGAACGAGATGTACGTGCCGACGATCGGCATGGACAGGATCGCGCCCTGCGTGAAGCGGACACCGGTGCCGGAGAGCAGGTCGTCCGGGAGCGAGTAGCCGGTGAAACCGGTGAACATGCCGAGGACGAACAGCAGGAAGCCGAACAGCCAGTTGATCTCACGCGGCTTGCGGAACGCGCCGGTGAAGAACACCCGGAACATGTGCACGAACATCGCGGCCAGGAAGATCAGCGCGGCCCAGTGGTGGATCTGCCGGATGAGCAGACCGCCCCGGACGTCGAAGCTGATGTCCAGCGTCGAGGCGAACGCCTCGGACATGAGCTGGCCCTGCAGCGGGACGTAGCTGCCGTGGTACTCCACCTCGTTCATCGACGGGTGGAAGAACAGCGTCAGGTACACACCCGTGAGGATGATGATGATGAAGCTGTAGAGCGCGACCTCGCCCAGCATGAAGGACCAGTGGTCCGGGAAGATCTTGCGCATGTTGGCCTTGGCCAGGGAGTAGATCCCCAGCCGGCCGTCGGCCCAGTCGGCGACGCGCTCGCCGGCCGGTGCCTTCCCGCGAGAGCGGGACTCGGAAGTGGTCGTAGTGCTCATCCGCGCTCCCAGAATGCAGGACCGACGGGCTCTTCGAAGTCGCCGAGCGCCTCGAGGTAGCCCTCGTCGTTCACGCCGATACGCAGCTGCGGCAGGGCGTGGCCGGCGGGGCCGAAGATGACCCGGGCACCGTCGGAGAGGTCGAAGGTGGACTGGTGGCAAGGGCACAGCACGTGGTGCGTCTGCTGTTCGTACAGCGAGATCGGGCAGCCGACGTGGGTGCAGATCTTCGAGTACGCCACGATGCCCTCGTGCGACCACTCGAGCTCGCGCTTGTCCTTGATGTCGCCCGGCTGGAGCCGCACGATCATCAGGGCCGCCTTGGCGATCTCGTTCTGGAAGTCGTGGTCGTGCTCCTCCAGGCCCTCGGGCTTGGCGAACGTGAGCGAGCCGACGGCGACGTCCGAGGGACGCAGCGGCTCGTTCGTGTTCATGTTGACGAGGAGCTTGCCCCTCTTCCACAGCGTGTGGCGCAGCTTGGTCTCGGGCAGCGGGCCGAGGTCGCGCAGCAGGACGACGCCGGAGAGCGGCACCAGGGTGAGCGCGCCGAACATCGTGTTGCGGATCAGCTTGCGGCGGCCGAGCGCCGACTCCTTGGCGCCCTGCTTGAAGTCCGCGTGGACCTTCGCACGGACCTCGGGGGACGCCTCGATCGGGTGCCGCTCGTCGGCGATCTCCACGTCGGACATCAGGGTGCGGGCCCAGTGGACCGCGCCCGCGCCGATGCAGAACAGCGCGATGCCGAGCGTCAGACCCAGCGCGAAGTTCAGGGCGCTGAGGTGACCGATCGGGAAGACGAAGATCGACTTGTCGACCGGGATCGTCACATACGCGGCGATGAAGCCGATGGTGGCCAGCATCGACACCGTGAACAGCAGGGCGACCGTACGCTCGGACCGCTTGGCGGCCCGCTCGTCGATGTCCTGGATCCGGTGCTCGTGGGGCGGCAGGCCCGGGTCGGCGAACGGGTCCTTCTCGTCCGCGACCGCTACGGCGCGGTCCTGCTCAGCGGGCAGGTTCTCTTCTGGAATGTCTTGGCTACTCATGACTTCTTGGCCTTTGCGGTCCGAGCGGCGACCCAGACGGCGACCGCGACGAGCGAGCCCAGACCGAAGACCCACGAGAACAGGCCCTCACTGACCGGCCCGAGGCCGCCCAGCTCCAGACCACCGGGGTTCTCCGTGTGCTCGCTGTTGACCGCCTCCAGGTACGCGATGATGTCCTTCTTGTTCTGCTCGGACAGCGTCGTGTCGGGGAAGGAGGGCATGTTCTGCGGGCCGGTCTGCATGGCCTCGTAGATGTGCTTCGGGTCGACGCCCTCGAGCGTCGGCGCGTACTTGCCCTTGGTGAGCGCACCGCCCTTGCCGGTGAAGTTGTGGCACTGCGCGCAGTTGGTGCGGAAGAGCTCGCCGCCCTTGCCGATGTCCGCGCCCTCCGTGCCGTACTGCTCCTTGGTCGGGATGTTCGGGCCGGCGCCGAGCGAGGAGATGTACGCCGCGAGCTGGTCGATCTCGGCCTGCGTGTAGATGACCTTCTTCCGCGGAACCTGGGCGCCCTGCGAGGTCGCGGCCGGCATGCGTCCGGTGCCGACCTGGAAGTCGACCGCCGCCGCGCCCACGCCGACCAGGCTCGGACCGTCGGAGGTGCCCTGACCGCCGGTGCCGTGGCAGCTGGCACAGCCGACGGCGTAGAGCTTCTTGCCCTCGTCGATGGCGAGGGACTGGGCGGTTTCATCGGCCTGCGCGTTGCCCGCGGGGGCGAGCGCGGTGTACAGCCCCCCAGTGGCCGCCAGCGCGAGGAGTAGGACGACGACCGCCGCCAGCGGATGGCGTCGTCGTGCGGAGAGCTTTTTCACGGATTACCCCGGTGTCAGGATCTTCTGCGTCGATGCTTCTGGAATGGGTGCTCGGGAGTCGGTCCCGGCTACTTGATCATGTAGATCGTGGCGAAGAGGCCGATCCAGACGACATCGACGAAGTGCCAGTAGTAGGACACGACGATGGCGGCGGTCGCCTGCTCGTGAGTGAACCTCCGAGCCGCGTAGGTACGGCCGAGGACCAGCAGGAAGGCGATGAGACCGCCCGTCACGTGCAGGCCGTGGAAGCCGGTGGTCAGGTAGAACACCGAGCCGTACGGGTCGGAGGACAGCGAGAGGCCCTCGTGCTTGACCAGCTCGGTGTACTCGTAGACCTGACCGCCGATGAAGATCGCACCCATGACGAAGGTGACGATGAACCACATCCTGAGCTTCTTGACGTCACCGCGCTCGGCGGCGAACACGCCGAGCTGGCAGGTGAGGGAGGAGAGCACCAGGATCGTGGTGTTCGTCGCCGAGAACGGGAAGTTCAAGGCCGCGGCCTTCTCACTCCAGAACTCGGGTCCGGTCACCGATCGCAGGGTGAAGTACATCGCGAAGAGGGCCGCGAAGAACATCAGCTCGGAACTCAGCCAGATGATGGTTCCGACGCTGGTGAGGTTCGGCCGGTTGACCGACGGGTGCGCGTGCCCGGTATCTACTGTCGTTGCTGTCGCCACGACCGACATTATGTCGGTCGCTTATCCCGCCCTCACTCCGGGGGGTGCCGTTCGGAGTGTTCGCAGCGTGTGGACTGCCCGTATGGCCCATCGAAGGCGTGTCCGAACCGGTGTTGACGAGGTGTTCAAGGGAGTAGCATCCGCGGCATCGGGCCGTTCCGTCCGGCCTTTCCGTACGACACTGACGTCTCGGAGGAAGCATGCAGCCAACCGCCACGGTGCTGGTCTACAGCGACGACTCCAACACGCGCGCGCAGGTGCGGTTGGCCTCCGGCCGGAGGCCGGCTCCTGACGTCCCCGTCGTGGAGTTCGTCGAGTGTGCGACTCCGGATGCCGTCATCAGGGAGCTGGACAAGGGCGGGATCGACGTCTGTGTGCTGGACGGTGAGGCCGTACCCATGGGGGGCATGGGGGTGTGCCGGCAGATCAAGGACGAGGTGTTCAACTGCCCGCCGGTGCTGCTGCTCATCGGGCGACCTCAGGATGCGTGGCTGGCTACGTGGAGTCGGGCTGATGCGGCGGTGACGTTGCCGGTGGAGCCGGTGGAGTTTGCGGGGGCGTTGGCTTCTCTGTTGCGGCAAAAGAGGTTGCAGAGCGCCTGAGGGGGCGGGGCAGCAGGTTTCGGGCGGCTGCGGGTTCGTTGTGGTTGGTCGCGCCCACGCGGCGGAGCCGCATATTGAACACAGCCCCGCGCCCCTTCGGGACGCTCACACTGCCGTTGGTCGCAGTCTTGGCGTTTCCTTGGGGCCCGGGCCCTCTGGGTTGCCGACTACCAACGCGCTGCCCTGGCGCCACTTCTTCCAGTCGACGTTCCAGTCGCCGTAGCCGTTGCCGAAGGGTTCCATCATCTTGCCGTTGGAGTTGACGACCTGGACCACGTCGCCCTCGCGGACGTTCTCGTAGAACCAGCCCGCGTTGGTGGTGTTCATGCCGATGCAGCCATGGCTGACGTTGGCGGAGCCCTGGTCGCCGACGGACCACGGGGCGGCGTGCACGTACTCGCCGCTCCAGGTGACCCGGGTCGCGTAGTAGACGGGCAGGTCGTACGACTCCGAGGTGCCCTCGGCGATGCCGACCGTGGTGCCGCGCATGCGTACGAAGTACTCCTTGCCCAGGACGATCTTGACGCCGTTGCGGGTCTCGAAGCCCGACTTGCCCATGGTGATCGGGATGGAGTTGATCTCCTTGCCGTTCTTGTAGATCGTCATCCGGTGGGTGTCGGCGTCCCCGACGGCGATGACCTGGTCACCTGTGGTGATCTTCAGGGGCTTCGCCGGGCCGCCCCAGAGGTGATCGTTGATCTTGATGCCGTCCAGGTTGCTGCGGATCCGGATGGTGGCGTGGGCGGGCCAGTAGTTCTTGGGGCGGTAGTGGAGCTTCTTGTCGTCGACCCAGTGCCAGGAGCCCTCCACCGTGGGGGTGGACTCCACCTTGAGGGCGCGTTCGACGATGGCGCGCTGAGCCCTGTCCCTGATGGGCTGGTTCAGGTCGGCGGTGATGGGCTGGCCGACGCCGTACGTGCCCGCCACGGGGCCGAAGGTGACGTTCAGGCGCTTCTTGGCGCGGGGCTTGCCGGTGTCGAAGGTGAGGACCCGGCGGCCGGGTGCCCCGTCCTCGTCCTCGGTGCTCACGCGGACCGTGTAGTGGGCGTCCGCGGCCAGCGGGGAGGTGCTGTGCCAGCGGCCGCCGTCCGCGGAGAGTTCGCCGGAGACGCGGCGTCCTGCGGCGTCCATGGCCGTGACGTCCGTGATACGGCCCTCTGAGGCGTCGGCGGTGACCTCCAGGGGCTTGTCCGGCTCGACCTTCTTCCCGGTGTCGGCGGGGCCGTTGAAGGCGATCAGCTCCGCCGCGTCGTAGGGCTCGGCGGACAGCGGGTGGCCATCGTTGCCGCAGGCGGTGACGCCCGCACCGAGAGCGATGACCACCAGCGTGCAACCGCCGACTCTGCGGGTGCCCCGAAGGTGTGCTGTGTGGCTCATGACCTCACGCTATGGAGCTTCGTCAACGTCGGCGCGGTGAGTCGTCCGGACGAGGGAGTGAGGGGCTGAGAAAGGGTTGGGGAAAGGGGGAAGCCCGGACGCTCCTGACGGAGTGTCCGGGCTTCCCGACGCTCAGCGCGTCCTACTGGGTGCGGTTCTCACCGCGGTAGTACTCGAAGACCCAGCCCCACAGGCCGATCAGCAGCAGCGGCGCCGAGAAGTACATCAGCCACCAGCCGACCGCGATACCGAGGAAGGCGAGGGCGCCACCGATGGCCAGCGAGAGCGGCTGCCAGCTGTGCGGGCTGAAGAAGCCCAGCTCGCCGGCGTCGTCCGCGACATCGGCCTCCTTGTCGTCCTGTGCACCCGCGTCGACCCGCCGGGCCGTGAAGCCCAGGTAGAAGCCGATCATGATGGACAGGCCGAAGGCCAGGAAGAGGGCTGTGGTGCCGGCCGGCTCCTTCGACCACACGCCATAGACGATCGCCATGGCGAGGATGAAGACGCTCAGCCACATGAACATCTTGCCCTGGATTCTCACTTGCCGGCCTCCTTGCCACCCGCGAGGGCGCTGGCACCGTGACCGCCGTGCCCGAGTTCCTCGAGGGCGGCGATTTCGGGGTGGTGCAGGTCGAACGCCGGGGATTCGCTGCGGATCCGCGGCAGGGTGAGGAAGTTGTGCCGCGGCGGCGGGGAGGAGGTGGCCCACTCCAGGGAGCGGCCGTAGCCCCACGGGTCGTCGACGCCGACCGGCTTGCCGTACTTGGCCGTCTTCCACACGTTGTAGAAGAACGGCAGGACCGACAGGCCGAGCACGAACGAGCTGATCGTCGAGATCGTGTTCAGGGCGGTGAAGCCGTCGGCGGCCAGGTAGTCCGCGTAACGGCGCGGCATGCCCTCGGCGCCCAGCCAGTGCTGGACCAGGAAGGTGCCGTGGAAGCCGATGAACAGCGTCCAGAAGGTGATCTTGCCGAGGCGCTCGTCGAGCAGCTTGCCGGTGAACTTCGGCCACCAGAAGTGGAATCCGGCGAACATCGCGAAGACGACCGTACCGAAGACGACGTAGTGGAAGTGGGCCACCACGAAGTACGAGTCGGAGATGTGGAAGTCCATCGGCGGCGAAGCCAGGATGACACCGGTCAGACCACCGAAGGTGAAGGTGATCAGGAAGCCGGTCGCCCAGAGCATCGGTGTCTCGAAGGACAGCGAGCCCTTCCACATCGTGCCGATCCAGTTGAAGAACTTCACACCGGTCGGGACGGCGATGAGGAACGTCATGAAGGAGAAGAACGGCAGCAGCACACCACCGGTGACATACATGTGGTGGGCCCACACGGTCACGGACAGACCCGCGATTGCGATGGTCGCCGCGATCAGACCCGAGTAGCCGAACATCGGCTTGCGGGAGAAGACCGGGATGATCTCACTGATGATGCCGAAGAACGGCAGCGCGATGATGTACACCTCTGGGTGGCCGAAGAACCAGAAGAGGTGCTGCCAGAGCAGGGCTCCGCCGTTGGACGCGTCGAAGATGTGCGAGCCGAACTTGCGGTCCGCCTCCAGCGCGAACAGGGCCGCCGCGAGGACCGGGAAGGCCAGCAGGACCAGGACACCGGTCAGCAGCACGTTCCAGGTGAAGATCGGCATGCGGAACATGGTCATGCCCGGGGCGCGCATGCAGATGATCGTGGTGATGAAGTTGACCGAGCCGAGGATGGTGCCGAAGCCGGAGAAGGCCAGACCCATGATCCACATGTCCGCGCCGACACCCGGCGAGCGGACCGCGTCCGACAGCGGCGCGTAGGCGAACCAGCCGAAGTCGGCCGCACCCTGGGGGGTGAGGAAGCCGCCCACCGCGATCAGCGAGCCGAACAGGTACAGCCAGTAGGCGAACATGTTCAGCCGCGGGAACGCCACGTCCGGGGCGCCGATCTGCAGCGGCATGATCCAGTTCGCGAAACCGGCGAACAGCGGCGTCGCGAACATCAGCAGCATGATCGTGCCGTGCATCGTGAACGCCTGGTTGAACTGCTCGTTCGACATGATCTGCGTGCCCGGGCGGGCGAGCTCGGCGCGCATGAAGAGCGCCATCACGCCACCGATGCAGAAGAACGCGAACGACGTGACGAGATACAGCGTGCCGATCGTCTTGTGGTCGGTGGTCGTCAGCCACTTCACCACGACGTTGCCGGGCTGCTTGCGCCGGACGGGCAGCTCGTTCTCGTAGGAGCCGGCCGCGGCGGCACCCGCGGGTTCGTTGAGGATGCTCACAGCTGGTTCGTCTCCCGGTTCTTCTCGTGGCTCGTCTGCGCGATGCCGGCGGGAACGTAACCGGTCTGCCCCTTCTTGGCGAGGTCCTTGAGGTGCTGCTCGTAGCGCTCCGGCGAGACGACCTTCACGTTGAACAGCATCCGGGAGTGGTCGACGCCGCACAGTTCGGCGCACTTGCCCAGGAAGGTGCCCTGCCTGTTGGGGGTCACCTGGAAGGCGTTGGTGTGGCCCGGGATGACGTCCTGCTTCATCAGGAACGGCACCACCCAGAAGGAGTGGATGACGTCACGCGAGGTGAGGACGAAGCGGACCGTCTTGCCCTCGGGCAGCCACAGCGTGGGGCCGGGGTTGCCGGTCTGCGGGTTCCGCTCACCCGGCGTACCGCAGGTGTAGACACCGCCCGCGTCCGCGGGGAAGTCCTTCTTGTACCGGTCCGGAACGGCGTCGAGTTCCTTGGCGGTCTTGGCGTCGCCCGTGGAACCCTCGACGTTCTCGATGTAGTTGAAGCACCAGCTCCACTGGAAGCCGACCACGTTGACCGTGACGTCGGGCTTCTTCGACATGTCGAGGAGCTTCGACTCGTCGCGGGCCGTGAAGTAGAAGAGGACCGAGACGATGATGATCGGGACCACCGTGTACAGCGCCTCGATGGGCACGTTGTACCGGGTCTGCGGAGGAACCTCGACCTTGGTGCGGCTGCGCCGGTGGAAGATGGCACTCCACAGGATCAAGCCCCACACCAGCACGCCGACGGCGAGCGCGGCAGCCCAGGATCCCTGCCACAGGGAGAGGATCCGCGGAGCCTCTTCCGTGGTGGGGGTGGGCATACCAAGGCGGGGGAAGTCCTCGTATGTGCAACCGGTAGCGGTCGCCAGGACCAGGCCCGCGGTCAGTGCCTGCAGCAGCTTCCGCCGCATCGGGCGCCGCGGCGAGCGGTCGGAGCCGTTGGGACTCACGTAGCGCCTTCCCGAGAGTCTCGCCCGCGCGTCGGCTGCGGCCTTCTCGCTGGTCGGTCGCCGCCCTGCGTCGGGCAGGGGTTTGGATGTTTATGCGGACCAAACCCTACTGGACGCTATTTGGGGTCGCGCGGGGAGGGTACCCAACGCGCCGCGGGTCACCCCGAAGGGGTGGAATGCCCGCCTCCGGACTGGTTCTGACACCTCCTCCGGAGCAGGAGTTAGCGTGGTCGTGTGCCGTACTTCGATGCCGCTTCCTCGGCCCCGCTCCATCCCGTGGCCCGCCAGGCCCTGCAGGCCTCCCTCGATGAGGGGTGGGCCGATCCCGCGCGTCTGTACAGAGAGGGGCGCCGGGCCCGCATGTTGCTGGACGCGGCGCGGGAGGCGGCCGCGGAGGCCGTGGGGTGCCGGGCGGACGAGCTGGTGTTCACCACCTCCGGGACCCGTGCCGTGCACGCCGGTGTCACGGGGGCGCTGGCGGGGCGGCGGCGGGTCGGACGTCACCTGATCGTGTCGTCGGTCGAACACTCCTCGGTCCTGCATGCGGCGGAGGTGCACGAGACGGACGGTGGGACGGTCACGCAGGTCGCGGTGGGCCGGACGGGGGCCGTGACACCGCAGGCGTACGCCGCGGCGCTGCGGTCCGACACGGCGCTGGCGTGTCTGCAGTCGGCCAACCACGAGGTCGGCACCGTGCAGCCGGTGGCCGAAGTGGCCGACGTGTGCCGGGAGGCGGGGGTGCCGCTGCTGGTGGACGCGGCGCAGTCGCTGGGCTGGGGCCCGGTGGCGGGCGACTGGTCACTGCTGACCGCGAGCGCCCACAAGTGGGGCGGGCCGTCGGGCGTCGGACTGCTGGTGGTCCGCAAGGGAGTGCGCTTTGCTCCGCAAGGGCCCGCGGACGAGCGGGAGTCGGGGCGGGCGGCCGGGTTCGAGAACATTCCGGCGATCGTGGCCGCGGCCGCTTCCCTGCGCGCCGTACAGGCGGAGGCTGCCGAGGAGGCGGTACGGCTGCGGGAGCTGACGGACCGGATCCGGGCGCGGGTGCCGGAGGTTGTGGGGGATGTGGAGGTGGTGGGTGACCCGGTGCGCCGGCTACCCGGGATCGTCACCTTCTCCTGTCTCTATGTCGACGGGGAGACTCTGCTGCACGAGCTGGACCGCTCCGGCTTCTCCGTCTCGTCCGGGTCGTCGTGTACGAGCAGCACGCTGACGCCGAGCCATGTGCTCAAGGCGATGGGGGTGCTGAGCGAGGGCAACGTCCGGGTGTCGCTGCCGTTCGGGGCGCCGGCGGAGGACGTCGAGCGGTTCCTGCAGGTGCTGCCCGGGGCGGTCGCGGGGGTCCGGGAGAAACTGGGGGCGCCCGCTCCCGAGACGGCGGTACGGGGGGACTCCCTCGTCGTGGACGCGGTGGGCAAGCTCTGCCCGATCCCGGTCATCGAACTGGCCAAGGTCATCGGCGACGTGCCGGTGGGCGGCACCGTGCGGGTACTGGCGGACGACGAGGCGGCACGCCTGGACATCCCGGCGTGGTGCGCGATGCGGGGGCAGGAGTACGTGGGTGAGGAACCGGCGGACCAGGGCTCTGCCTATGTGGTCCGCCGGTGGGCCTAGGGTCTGCCCCGGCGGACCCTGGTCAGCTCAGGTGTGCCTTGACGTCGTCGGCGGCGTCATGGCCGTACGCCTTGGTGAAGCGGTCCATGAAGTGGGCGCGGCGCAGCGCGTACTCCTGGGTGCCTACCGTCTCGATGACCAGCGTGGCCAGCATGCAGCCGACCTGCGCGGCGCGCTCCAGGGAGACGCCCCAGGCGAGGCCGGAGAGGAAACCGGCGCGGAAGGCGTCGCCGACGCCGGTGGGGTCGGCCTTGCGCTCCTCCTCGGGGCAGCCGACCTCGATGGGGTCCTCGCCGGCCCGCTCGATGCGTACGCCGCGGGAGCCGAGGGTGGTGACGCGGTGGCCGACCTTGCCGAGGATCTCCTCGTCCGTCCAGCCGGTCTTGGACTCGATGAGGCCCTTCTCGTACTCGTTGGAGAAGAGGTACGTCGCCCCGTCCAGCAGTATCCGGATCTCCTCGCCGTCCATCCGGGCGATCTGCTGGGAGAAGTCGGCGGCGAACGGGATGGACCGGGAGCGGCACTCCTCGGTGTGCCGGAGCATCGCCTCCGGGTCGTCGGCGCCGATGAGGACGAGGTCGAGGCCGCCGACGCGGTCCGCGACGGTCTTCAGCTCGATCAGGCGGGCCTCGCTCATGGCGCCGGTGTAGAAGGAGCCGATCTGGTTGTGGTCGGCGTCGGTGGTGCAGACGAAGCGGGCGGTGTGCAGCGTCTCGGAGATGCGCACGGAGGCGGTGTCGACGCCGTGCCGGTCCAGCCAGGCCCGGTACTCGTCGAAGTCGGAGCCCGCGGCGCCGACCAGGACCGGCCGGGTGCCGAGCTGGCCCATGCCGAAAGCGATGTTGGCGCCCACGCCGCCCCGGCGTACATCGAGCTTGTCGACCAGGAACGACAGCGAGACCGTGTGCAGCTGGTCCGCGACGAGCTGGTCGGCGAAGCGGCCGGGGAAGGTCATGAGGTGGTCGGTGGCGATGGAGCCGGTGACTGCGATGCGCACGGCGTGGAATCTCCCGGGTGGAGGGGGTTGACAGTCCACGCTACCGAATAGGGGCGGGGGCGCTGAAGCGGATGGCTGAGGGTGGCCGGTTGTGGCGCAACGGGCGTGGGTGGCGGTGAAGCAGGTAAAACTACCCGATAGTAGATCTTTCTTCGCGGGTCTCGGCGTGCCTACGGTTTCATCATGACGAATATCGACGCCCCTGCTCCCGCCCCAGCCGACCTGGAAGGCGACCTGGCGTCGCTGCGCGGCGACTGCGCCCGGATGGCTCCGCACTGGACGGTCCCCGACCGGATCGCCACCCGTCCGGTTCCGCCCTCGCTCATCCACGGTGTGACGGTGCCGCCGAAGTCGGCGCGGCTGCTGGAGGCGATGTCGGACTACGGCGACTGAGCCGACCCGCCCGGGAACCGTGTGCTCCCCCGCTGCGTCCCATCGCTGTCCCCTGTAAAGGGGATACGGGATACGACCCATCAGCGGCCCCCTTCCGGCAGGGCCGGGTCACCAGGGACAGCTGTGCAGCCGAAGGAGCGATGCGGTGAACACCGAGCGACCCGACAACGACGACGTCTCGGGCGAGACCGGCGCCACCGAGCCGACCGAGGACGCGCGGGGCGCTGCGGAGGCTTCGGGGACGGCGGATACCTCTGTTTCGGAGGCGCCGGAGCCTGCTTCGGAGGAGTCGGACACGGCGGATACGTCTGCCTCGGAGGCGCCGGAGCCTGCTTCGGACGAGTCGGACACGATGGACGTGTCTGTTTCGGAGGCCTCGGGCACGAGCACCGGTGAGTCCGAGGGCGACGGCGCCCCCCGGCCGGCCCGGCGTCGCTCCCCCGCGGTCATCGCGTCGGTCGCTGCCGCGGTGCTGCTCGTCGGGGGTGGTGGGGCGTATCTCGCGGCGTCCGCCGGTGGTGGGGCGGGCGGTGGTGCGGGGTCCGGGGTGCCGGCCGGGGACGGTACTCCCCCGCCACTGGCCCTCGACGGCTACTCCGAGGGCGCCACGAACGGCATCGCCCCCGGTGAGCCCGACCCGAACGGCGTCACCTACCGGGCCTCCGGCGCACTCCCGGACGGCCCCGGCTCGGCGCCTGTGTACCGGGCGACGGGTGAGGTCACGAAGGCGGAGGTGACGCGGCTCGCCAAGGCGCTCGGCCTCGACGGGACGCCGGTCAGCGAGGGGCAGGCGTGGCGGATCGGGGGCCAGGACGGTCAGGGGCCCAGCCTCCAGGTGAACCGGCAGGCGCCCGGGACCTGGACGTTCAGCCGGTACGTCCCCGGCACCGACAACTGCGAGAGCACCACCGTGTGCGCCAAGGATCCCGGCGCCCCGGCCGCCGACCCGGTGAGCGAGGCGACGGCGAGGAAGGCGGCCGCGCCCGTCCTGAAGGCGGTCGGGCAGGACGCCGCCGAGGTGGACGCCGGCCAGGTCATGGGCGCCCAGCGGGTGGTGAACGCCGAGCCGGAGATCGGCGGGCTCGCCACATACGGCTGGCCGACCGGGATCACCGTCGGCGCCGGGGGCGAAGTGGTCGCCGGCAGCGGTCAGTTGAAGGCGCCGGTGAAGGGCGACACGTATCCCGTACTCGGCGCGGCCGAGACACTGAAGCTGATGAACGCGGCGCAGGAGCCGGGCCACCGGGTCGGCATCGGCGGCTGCGCCAGTCCCGTACCGCTGGAGGACCGGCCGGCCGCGCCCTGCGCGGAGTCGACGGACGCTTCGAGCACCGCCGCCCGGCCGGAGCCGGTCGAGGTCGAGGACGCGGTGTTCGGGCTGGCCTCGCACTTCGTTCAGGCACGGCAGACGCTGGTGCCGTCCTGGCTGTTCGAGGTACGGGCGCCCGGTGCCGAGGACGGCTTCACGGTCACGTATCCCGCGATCGACCCCGAGTACCTCACCTCGACGACGCCGAGCGCGCAGCCCAGCCCGCGGCCGAGCGCGCCGGGTGACGAGCCGACGTCGGCGCCGACCACGCGGGACGTGCGAGTGGAGGGCTACACCGCCGAGGGCCGGGAGCTGACCGTGAGCTTCACGGGCGGGGTGTGCGCCGACTACGAGGCGAAGGCGACCGAGAGCGCCGACCGGGTGACGGTGACCGTGACCGAGACGCCCTGGAAGGACAAGGTCTGCATCCTGATCGCCAAGGTCCATCACCGCACCGTGCAGCTCGACGAGCCGCTCGGCGACCGGAAGGTGGTCGGGTCGGACGGCAAGGGGATCCCGCTGGAGAAGTCGGGGGCCCGGCTGCCCGAGTAGGAGCGAGTCGTACAGACGTGAAGGCGGCGGCCCCCGTCTCGGGGCCGCCGCCTTCATGCTGTGTTCAGTTGTTCAGCTCGGTGCACGGCTCAGCTGAAGGAGTCGCCGCAGGCGCAGGAACCGGTCGCGTTCGGGTTGTCGATCGTGAAGCCCTGCTTCTCGATCGTGTCCACGAAGTCGATGGTGGCGCCGCCCAGGTACGGAGCGCTCATACGGTCGGTGACGACCTTGACCCCGCCGAAGTCCTTCTCCACGTCACCGTCGAGGGAACGCTCGTCGAAGAAGAGCTGGTACCGCAGGCCGGAGCAGCCGCCGGGCTGGACGGCGACGCGCAGCGCGAGGTCGTCGCGGCCTTCCTGGTCGAGCAGCGCCTTGACCTTGGACGCGGCGGCGTCGGTCAGGATGATGCCGTCGGTGACGGTGGTGGTCTCGTCCGATACGGACATCTACATCTCTCCCGGGTTGTACGGAGACTGCTTGCCGACGAGTGCAACCGGCAAGGCCGCGGATTCATTCCGGGCCGAGCACTTGCCTTTCTTCTTCTTCATGCTCGCACATGCGTGGCAGGCCGCACAGCGCCCTGTGGACAACGCGACAACGCCGCGCGACGCCCAGGTGTCGGGATTCACGTCACATCGACGCTATGGCCATCGTCAAACTGACGTGAAGCAGTTATGATAGATAGCGTCATTTCGACGAAAAGTCGAAAAGGTGTCCCGTATGTCCCGCCGGCCCGGATCCCCCGGGTCGGCGAGCCGCAGAAAAGAAAGGGTGCGTGTCGTGACCACCGCCCAGACCCAGGAGCTCGACGTACAGCCGACGCCCCTCGCCCTGCTGCTGCTCGGCCGTGAGGCCGACCCGAGGAGCGAGCGGGGCGTGGAGTGTCCCGGCGACCTGCCCTCGCCGTCCGACCCGGACCTGGTCGAGCGCGCCCGCGCGGCCAAGGAGAAGCTGGGCGACAAGGTCTTCGTGCTCGGCCATCACTACCAGCGCGACGAGGTCATCCAGTTCGCCGACGTCACGGGCGACTCCTTCAAGCTGGCCCGGGACGCCGCCGCGCGCCCCGAGGCCGAGTACATCGTCTTCTGCGGTGTGCACTTCATGGCGGAGTCCGCGGACATCCTGACGAGCGACGACCAGAAGGTCGTGCTGCCCGACCTGGCCGCCGGCTGCTCGATGGCCGACATGGCGACGGCCGAGCAGGTCGCCGAGTGCTGGGACGTGCTGACCGAGGCCGGGATCGCCGAGCAGGTCGTGCCGGTCTCGTACATGAACTCGTCCGCGGACATCAAGGCGTTCACGGGCAAGCACGGCGGCACGATCTGCACGTCGTCGAACGCCAAGCGCGCCCTGGACTGGGCCTTCGAGCAGGGCGAGAAGGTGCTGTTCCTGCCCGACCAGCACCTCGGCCGCAACACCGCCGTCCGCGACATGGGCATGTCACTGGAGGACTGTGTCGTCTACAACCCGCACAAGCCGAACGGCGGGCTGACCGCCGACGAGCTGCGCGCCGCGAAGATGATCCTGTGGCGGGGCCACTGCTCGGTGCACGGCCGCTTCAACCTCGACTCGGTCAACGACGTGCGCGAGCGCATCCCGGGCGTCAACGTCCTGGTCCACCCCGAGTGCAAGCACGAGGTGGTGTCGGCCGCGGACTACGTCGGTTCGACGGAGTACATCATCAAGACGCTCGAGGCGGCGCCGGCCGGATCCAAGTGGGCCATCGGCACCGAGCTGAACCTGGTCCGCCGTCTGGCGAACCGTTTCGCGCCCGAGGGCAAGGAGGTCGTCTTCCTCGACCGGACGGTGTGCTTCTGCTCGACCATGAACCGCATCGACCTGCCGCACCTCGTCTGGGCGCTGGAGTCCCTCGCCGAGGGCAACCTCGTCAACCGCATCGAGGTGGACAAGGAGACGGAGGCGTTCGCGAAGCTGGCGCTGGAGCGGATGCTGGCACTGCCGTAAACGCCGGTAACAGTAAGGGGTGCCCTCCCGGGGAGGGCACCCCTTACTCATGCGCTCGGTGAGCCTCAGACTCCGGCCGGCTCCGGGGACTTGTCCTCGTCGGCCAGGGGTGCCGCGCCGGACTTCTCGGCCCGCTTCGCCGCCCGCTTCTTCGCCCGGCGCTCCTTGCGGAGCTCCAGCATCGCGTACAGCGTCGGGACCAGGAGCAGGGTCAGCAGCGTGGAGCTGATCAGACCGCCGATCACGACCACCGCCAGCGGCTGGGCGATGAAGCCGCCCTCGCCGGTGATGCCCAGGGCCATCGGGAGCAGAGCGAAGATCGTCGCCAGGGCCGTCATGAGGATCGGGCGCAGCCGGTGGCGACCGCCCTCGACCACGGCCTCGACGACGCCGTAACCCTGCCTGCGGTACTGGTTGATGAGGTCGATCAGCACGATCGCGTTGGTCACCACGATGCCGATCAGCATCAGCATGCCGATCATCGCGGGGACGCCCATCGGGGTGTCCGTGGCGACCAGCAGGCCGATCGCGCCCGTCGCGGCGAACGGGATCGACACCAGCAGGATCAGCGGCTGGGCGAGCGAACGGAACGTCGCGACCAGCAGCATGAACACGATCGCGATCGCCGCCAGCATCGCCAGGCCCAGGTTGGCGAAGGCCTCGTCCTGGTCCTCGGAGACACCGCCGATCTCGGCCGTGGCGCCCTCCGGGAGGTCCAGCGCGTTGATCTCCGACTGGAGGTCGGCGCTCACCGCACCCGTGTTGTCGCCGGTCGGCCGGGCGGTGATGGTCGCCGCGCGCTGACCGTCGATCCGGGTCATGGAGACCGGCCCGTCGACGACCCGCACGGTCGCGATGTCACCCAGCTTCACCGGGCCCAGGGAGAGGTTCTTCAGCTGGGCCATGGTCTCGGCCGGCTTCGCCGACTTGATGACGACGTCCCGCTCGGTGTCGTCCAGCGTCGCCTTGGCCGCGGTCGTGCCGCGCACCGCCTGCGCCACCGCGGCGCCCAGCGTCCGGTCGTTGAAGCCGGCCTCGGCCGCCTCCTCGGTGGCCTTCACGGAGATGCGGGGCACGCTCTGCGACAGGTCGCTGGTGACGTCGGTGACGTCGTCCAGGCCGGCCACCGCCTTGCGGACCTCCTCCGAGGCCGTGCGCAGCACGTCCGCGTCGGCCGCCTTGACGACCACGCTCAGGTCCTGGCTGCCGAAGCCGTCACCGGCGGCGATGGTGGTCGTACCGATGCCGGAGAGATCCGCCAGGCCCTTCTCGATACGGTCGTGGACGTCCTCGTACGAGGCCGAGTCGTCCAGCATGACCGCGTACGAGGCCTGGTTGGTGTCCGTGCCGCCGCCGAAGGCGGCCATGAAGCCGGACGAACCGACCGTGACCTGGTAGTCCTTGACGCCCTCGGTGTCGGCGAGGAGCTGCTCGACCTTCTGCGCCTGGGCGTCGGTCGCCGCCAGGCTGGTGCCCGGCTTCAACTCCTGCTTGACGGTGAGGACTTCCTGCTCGCCCTGGTCGAAGAAGTTGGTCTTCAGCAGCGGCGCCATGCCGAAGGTGCCGATGAGGACCACGACCGCGATCGCCACGCTGGTCAGGCGGCGACGGGTGGCGAAGCGCAGGACGGGGACGTAGAGGCGCTGGAGCCTGCTCTTCGCTTCCTTCTCCTCCGCCTGCCGGCGCGCCTCGTCGGCGTCCTCGGGGGTGCCCTTCGGGGCGCGCAGGAACCAGTACGACAGGACCGGCACGACCGTCAGCGAGACCAGCAGGGACGCCAGCAGGGCGGCCGTGACAGTCAGGCTGAACGAGCCGAACAGGGCACCCACCATGCCGCCGACCAGGCCGACCGGCAGGAACACCGCGACCGTGGTGAGGGTCGAGGAGGTGACCGCGCCCGCGACCTCGCGGACCGCCTTGAGGATCGCCTCCTGGCGCTCCTCGCCGTAGCCGAGGTGCCGCTTGATGTTCTCCAGGACCACGATCGAGTCGTCGACGACCCGGCCGATCGCGATGGTCAGAGCGCCCAGGGTGAGCATGTTCAGGGACAGGTCCCGCGTCCACAGCACGATCAGGGCCAGCACGACGGAGAGCGGGATGCTCACCGCCGTGACCAGGGTCGAGCGGATCGACGCCAGGAAGACCAGGATCACCAGGACCGCGAAGACCAGGCCCAGCGCGCCCTCCGTCGTCAGGCCCTCGATGGACTTCGACACCGCCGGCCCCTGGTCGCTGACGACCGTGACGGTGGCGCCGGAGCCGAGGTCCTCCCGCATCTCGGGCAGCTTGTCCTCGACCGCGTTCGAGATGGCGACCGCACTGCCGTCGTGGTCCATGGTGACGGCGACGGCGAGGCTGGGCTTGCCGTTGGTGCGGGTGAGGGAGTCGGCGGTGGCCTGCTCCTCCTTCACCGTGGCAACGTCACCCAGGCGTACGGGCTTGTCGACACCCTCGCCGGTGATCATCAGGTCCTTGATCTGCTTCAGCGAGGTGAAGGCGCCGCCGACCTGCACGGTGCGGTTGCTGCCGTCCTCGTCGAAGGAGCCGGCCGGGACGGTGGCGCCGCCCGCCTCGAGGGCCTGTGCGAGGGTCTGCGTGGTCAGGCCCGCCTTCGCCAGCTCCCGGTCGTCCGGGGTGACGGCGACCTGGAGGTCCCGTACGCCCTCCACGGAGACCTGGCGGACACCGTCGATGCCCTTCAGGTCCGGGACGACGGTCCGGTCGAGCCGGTCGGCGAGGGCCTGCTGGTCCTCGCCGGAGGTGACGGCGAGGACGACGGTCGGTATGTCGTCCGTGGAACCGGCGACGACCTGCGGGTCGACGTCGTCCGGGAGCTGCACGCGGGCCCGGTTGACGGCCTGCTGGACATCGGCGACGAGCTGCTTGGTGTCGTTGCCGTAGTCGAAGGACGCCATGATCACGGCGTTGCCCTCGCTCGCCGTGGAGGTGACGCCGGTGATGCCGTCGACGGCCTCGAGGTTGTCCTCGATGGGCTCGACGACCTGCTTCTCGACCACGTCCGGGGACGCGCCCTGGTACGGCGCGAGGACCGACACCATGGGCAGTTCGATGGTGGGCAGCAGCTGCTGCTTGAGCTGCGGGATCGCGATCGCACCGAAGGCGAGCGCAATGATGGACATCAGCCCTATCAGGGCCCGTTGCGCGAGGCTGAATCTTGACAGCCAGGACATGGGTCAGCGTCTCTCTTCCGTGGCCGAGCGGAGCCGCGGGCGCACAGGTGAGCGCCCACCCCACCACCCTGAGCCATGGAAAACCGCCGATCCGTCGCCCCCAGGTCCATTTCCTTATACGGCGCATACTGCGGGTGGAGTAGGGACGCGATGCGGTCAGTCCACCCTTGGACGTACCAGCCCCGACTCGTACGCGATCACCACGAGCTGCGCCCGGTCACGCGCGCCGAGCTTGGCCATGGCCCGGTTGACGTGCGTCTTCACCGTGAGCGGGCTGACCTCCAGCCGCTCGGCGATCTCGTCGTTGGAGTGCCCGCCCGCGACCTGGACAAGCACCTCGCGCTCGCGCCCGGTGAGCGCGTCCAGCCGCTCGGAGCGGGCGGGATCGCGGTCCGGGGAGTCGCCGCCCTGGGCGAGGAAGCGGGCGATCAGGCCCTTGGTGGCGACCGGGGAGAGCAGCGCCTCCCCGTCGGCCGCGACCCGGATCGCGGTGAGCAGTTCGTCCGGCTCGGAGCCCTTGCCGAGGAAGCCGGAGGCGCCCGCGCGCAGCGACTGCACCACATAGTCGTCGACCTCGAACGTCGTCAGGATGACGATCCGGACATGGGCGAGAGCGGGGTCCGCGCTGATCATGCGGGTGGCGGCGAGACCGTCCATGCCGGGCATCCGGATGTCCATCAGGACGACGTCCGCCCGCTGCTCCTTCGCCAGCCGTACCGCCTCCGCGCCGTCGGACGCCTCGCCGACCACCTCCATGTCGGGCTCGGAGTCGACGAGCACGCGAAAGGCACTGCGGAGCAGCGCCTGGTCGTCGGCGAGCAGGACACGGATCGTCATACGGGGTCCTTCGCTGGGCCGCTGCGGGTCTTGACCGGCAGGATCGCATGGACGCGGAACCCGCCGCCGTAGCGGGGACCGGTGGTGAGGGTGCCGCGCAGGGCGGTGACCCGCTCGCGCATGCCGAGCAGTCCGTGACCGCCGCCCGTCCCCGGGCCGTCGTCCTCGCCGGTGCCGTTGTCGAGGACGGTGATCTCGATGTCCGGTCCCACGCGGACGACGCTGACCTCGGCCTTCGCGGCGGCGCCGGCGTGCTTCTGCACATTGGTGAGGGCTTCCTGGATGACGCGGTAGGCGGCCAGGTCGACGGCGGCGGGCAGGGTCGTGTCGTGGTCGGCACGGGCGACCTCGATGTGCAGGCCGGCGCTGCGGAAGGTGCCGACGAGTTCCTCGAGGCGGTCCAGGCCCGGGGCCGGTTCGGTGGGGGCCTCGGGGTCGTCGGACTGGCGGAGCAGGCCGACGGTGGCGCGCAGTTCGTTGAGCGCGGAGCGGCTGGCTTCGCGTACGTGCGCGAGGGCCTCCTTGGCCTGGTCGGGGCGCTTGTCCATGACGTGGGCGGCGACCCCGGCCTGGACGTTGACCAGGGCGATGTGATGGGCGACGACATCGTGCAGGTCACGGGCGATACGCAGCCGCTCCTCCGCGACGCGGCGGCGGGCCTCCTCCTCGCGGGTGCGTTCCGCCTTCTCGGCGCGCTCACGGATGGCGTGCACGAAGTCGCGGCGGCTGCGGACGGCGTCGCCGCCTGCGGCGGCCATGCCGGTCCAGGCGAAGATGGCGAGGTTTTCCTGCGCGTACCAGGGCAGGGGGCCGGCGAGCATGGCGGCCCCGGTCAGCACGGTCATGGTGAGCAGGCCGACGCGCCAGGTGGTGGGACGGTCGGTGGTGGAGCCGACGGTGTAGAGGGCGACCACCGCGGACATCGCGACGGGAGCTCTGGGGTCGCCGGTGATGCCTTCGACGACGGAGAGGGTGCCGGTGAGGACGAGGATCCGCATCGGGGCGCGGCGGCGGAACACCAGGGCGGCGGCGCCGAGGGCCATGAGGACGAGGCTGAGGAAGTCCGGGGTGCGTACGCCCCAGCTGACGCCGCCCTTGCCGTGCGGGTCCACGAACGAGCCGGCCACCATGCAGATCAGTACGCCGGCCGCCAGCGTCGCGTCCAGCGCCATGGGGTGCGCCTTCAGTTGGCGGCGGGCGCGTTCGAGGGTGGTCACGGCTGTTTACGGTAGCTGGGCTCTGGGTCGGTGCGAATGGTGCCCGGCGTTCGGCGGGGTGAGAGCGCGGCCCGGCGCTACGGGGTGCCGCCCCGCGCCCACCCGTGCCGCCCTGGGGGTCCCCCTCTGGGGGAGGCACGAATGCCCGCGGGCTGGTTCAGCCTGGGATCAAGCCGTCGTCGCTGAGGAGTTCGCGGACCTCCTCCAACGTCGCGTCGGGGGACGGGAGGATGAGTTCCGAGGGTTCCAGGGAGTCGTCGGGGAGCGGGTCGCCCAGGTCGCGGACCGTGGTCAGGAGTGCCTGGAGGGTGCGGCGGAAGCCGGGGCCGTCGCCGTTCTCCATTTCGGCCAGGAGCTCGTCGTCCAGCTTGTTCAGCTCGGCGAGGTGGCTGTCGGCCAGCCTCACCTGCCCCTCCCCCATGATCCGTACGATCATGTCGCCCTCCTCGGCGTGGGCCCTACTGCTTGTCGAAGCGCGGGGTGTCCTGCGGCTGCTGCTGGGACTGCTCCTGCGACTGGCCCGTGCCGCCTTCGATGGCCTGCTGGCCACCGGACGTGCCTCCCGCCAGCTCCGCCTTCATGCGCTGCAGTTCCAGCTCTACATCCGTACCACCGGAGAGCCGGTCCAGCTCGGCCTGGATGTCGTCCTTGGCCATGCCGGTGGGGTCGTCGAGGGCACCGGAGGCGAGGAGTTCGTCGATCGCGCCGGCGCGGGCCTGGAGCTGCGCCGTCTTGTCCTCCGCGCGCTGGATGGCCAGACCGACGTCACCCATCTCCTCGGAGATGCCGGTGAACGCCTCACCGATGCGGGTCTGGGCCTGCGCGGCCGTGTACGTCGCCTTGATCGTCTCCTTCTTCGTACGGAAGGCGTCGACCTTGGCCTGGAGGCGCTGCGCCGCCAGGGTCAGCTTCTCCTCCTCGCCCTGGAGCGTCGCGTGCTGCGTCTCGAGGTCCGTCACCTGCTGCTGGAGCGCGGCGCGGCGGGACAGCGCCTCGCGGGCCAGGTCCTCGCGGCCCAGCGCGAGCGCCTTGCGGCCCTGGTCCTCCAGCTTGGTGGACTGTGACTGGAGCTGGTTGAGCTGCAACTCCAGGCGCTTGCGCGAGGTCGCGACGTCCGCGACTCCGCGGCGCACCTTCTGGAGCAGCTCCAGCTGCTTCTGGTACGAGTAATCGAGGGTCTCGCGCGGGTCCTCGGCCCGGTCAAGGGCCTTGTTCGCCTTCGCGCGGAAGATCATCCCCATACGCTTCATGACACCGCTCATGGGCTTCGCGCGCCCCCTTCTGACGGACTCCAGCTCACAGGTCTGCGACAGAACCCACAGTACGGGCCCTGCATCCATTGACGCACTGTTCGGGGACGGATGCGCTCATCCCCAAGGACGACTGAGTACGCTCCTGCTCCGGCGTAGGGAGTAGGTGGTCCCCGGGTATGCCCCGGGGGGACCCGAGGGCGTACGCATCGTCCCCTCTGTCCCCTTACAGACGACTGGTGTTGCGGGATCGTTCCCCACCGGGCTGGGGTCCATGCGCTGGTACCCCGTACCCTTGGGTTTTGTGTTCCGTAGCCGTGCCAAGGAAGAGAAGGCCGCAGTCGCCGACAAGGCGCCGCTGACCGACTCCAAGCAGACCCGTGACCCGCAGGCCCCGAAGGGCCGGCCGACGCCCAAGCGCAGTGAGGCCCAGTCCCAGCGCCGCAGCGTCGCAAATACGTCGATGACGCGCAAGGAGGCCGCCAAGCGGCAGCGCGAGGAGCGCCGTGCCGCGCTGGACCGGCAGCGCCAGGCGCTGGCCACCGGCGACGAGCGGTATCTGCCGGCGCGGGACAAGGGGCCGGTCCGCAAGCTGGCGCGCGACTTCATCGACTCGCGGTTCAACATCGCGGAGTTCTTCCTGCCGATGGCCGTGGTCATCCTCGTGCTGAGCATGGTGCGGGTGCCCGCGCTGCAGACCATCGCGCTGCTGCTGTGGCTCGTCGTGATCGTGCTGATCGTGCTCGACTCGTTCGTCACCGGCTACCGCCTGAAGAAGCGGCTCGCCGAGCGCTTCCCCGACGACAACAAGCGCGGTGCGGTCGCCTACGCGCTGATGCGCTCCCTCCAGATGCGCCGACTCCGGCTGCCGAAGCCGCAGGTCAAGCGCGGAGAGCGGCCCTGAGCGCGGCTTCGTTCTCCGGGGGTGCGGCGGGTGCCTGGCTCAGCGGTCTCGGCGGGCTGCGGGATGTCGTGTCACTGGAACTGGTGGCCCGGCAGCTCGACGAGCAGATAGCCGGGCGGTTCCCGGTCGGGCAGCGGCTGCGGGTGCTCGACGTGGGGATGGGCCAGGGGACGCAGGCGCTGCGGCTGGCCCGGGCCGGGCACCAGGTGACGGGGATAGAGAAGGACTCCGCGATGCTGTCCGCGGCGCGGGCGGCGCTCGCCGCGGAGCCGGAGGGGATCCGGGAGCGGGTGCGGCTCGTCGAGGGAGACGGGCGGGACACGGGGGTGCACTTCCTGCCGGGCAGCTTCGACGTGGTGCTCTGTCATGGCGTGCTCATGTACGTCAACGATCCCGATCCGCTGCTGGCGGGGCTGGCGCGGATGCTCGCTCCGGGCGGGCTGCTGTCGCTGCTGGTGCGCAACGGTGACGCGTTGGCCATGCGGCCGGGGCTGTCCGGGGACTGGAGTGCCGCGCTGGCGGCCTTCGACACGACCGCGTACCGGAATCGGCTGGGGCTCGATGTACGGGCGGACCGGCTGGGCACGCTGACCGCCACCCTCGCCGGGATCGGAGCGCCGCTGCACGCGTGGTACGGGGTGCGGGTCTTCACGGACACCGCTACGGACGGGGCGGAGCTGCCGACCGACGTGTCGGTACTGCTGGCAGCGGAGGAGCGGGCCGGGCGGACGGATCCGTATCGGGGGGTCGCTGCGTTGCTGCATCTCTGCGGAGTGCGCGGATAGCAGGCTGGGGCTGCCCGTTCGGGTGAGTAGCGCAGGGCAGGCGCGTCGTGCCGAGGAGAGACTCGGGGCATGGACGCTCCCTCGTTCTTGATCGTGACCCGTGCCCTGCGCCGCCTTGTCCTCGTCGGTGCCCTCTCGGCCGCCCTTGCGCTCGTCGCCGGGTGCACCGGCTCCGGTTCGCCGGACGAGCCGGAGTCGACGACCAGGCAGGCCGCGCTGCCGGTGGCCGCCAAGGACCTGCAGGACGACTACCAGAAGGTGATCGAGGACGTCCTGCCGTCGGTCGTGCAGATCCAGGGGCGCAACTCTCTGGGATCGGGCGTGGTGTACGACGACCGGGGGCACGTCGTCACCAACGCGCATGTCGTCGGCAAGGAGAGGACCTTCGCCGTGACGACGGCGAACAGCGAGGACGTACTCACCGCCGAGCTCGTCTACTCGTACCCGCAGCAGGACCTCGCCGTCATCAGGCTGGACAAGGCCCCGAAGGGCCTGAAGGCGGCGGCCTTCGCGGACTCGGCCAAGATCGAGGTGGGGCAGATCGTGCTGGCGATGGGTTCGCCGCTGGGACTGTCGTCGAGCGTGACGCAGGGGATCGTGTCGGCGACCGGACGGACCGTCACCGAGGGCAGCAGCGGCGGCGGTACGGGCGCGACGCTCCCCAACATGGTGCAGACGTCGGCCGCCATCAACCCCGGCAACAGCGGCGGCGCGCTGGTGAACCTCGACGGACGGGTCATCGGCATCCCGACGCTCGCCGCCCTCGACCCCAAGTTCGGGGACAGTGCGGCGCCCGGCATCGGGTTCGCGATCCCGGCGTCGATGGTGAAGACGGTCGCCGATCAGATCGTCAAGGAAGGCCGGGTCACCGACTCGGGCCGGGCGGCGCTCGGCATCACCGGCCGCACGGTCGTGGACGACCAGTTCCGGCCCGCCGGGGTCGCCGTCGTCGAGGTGATCGAGGGCGGGGCGGCCGAGCGGGCGGGGATCGCACCCGGGGACATCATCACGCGGCTGGGCGACGACGACATCACGACCATCACCTCGCTCGCCGAGGCGCTGGCGACCGCGCAGCCGGGCGACCGGACCACGGTGACGTTCACCCAGAACGGCGACGAGCGGACCGTCGACGTGACGCTGGGCGAGCAGTGAGAACGGGGCGGCCCGGCCGTCGGCCGCCCCCTGCCCCCGCTACGCCTCGTCCGCGTGCAGGCTCATCGGTCCGTAGATCTCCGTGGCGTCCTCGAACAGCCGCACCTGGTCCGCGCCCCCGGCGAGCAGTTCCTTCCAGTGCTCCCCGATCCAGGACTCGGCGTCCCCCTGCGTGGTGAACTCCTCGGGCTGCACCGCGGGCTGGACCTCCGTCCCGTCGGCTTTCTCGAACCGCCACGTCCATGCCGCCATGTACGCCTCCCAGGTGTCAGCACGCCGGATCTTGGTCCGGCTCCCGTGCTGAGCCTATGCGCTCCGCTGGGTGCCGTCGTGGGGCTGCGGGTGATCTGTCACCGTGCGGGTTTGTGGGGGCTGGTCCCGGCCTTTCGCTCGCCCCGCGCCTGCGGGGTGCCGCTGCGCCCACCCGTGCCGCCCCAGCGGCACGACTGCCCGCAGCTGCGCAGGCGGCGGGTCCCGGGCGCGCAGTGTCGGCGGCTAGCGGTGAAAATCGGGGGCGTGGAACTGACTCTGCTCGGCACCGGTGCCCCGGCGGGACTGCCCCGCCCCGACTGTCCCTGCGCGGCCTGCGCGACCGCGCTCGGCGTGGATGCGCGGGCGGCCACCTCCGTTGTGGTGGACGGGGCGCTGCTGCTCGATCTGACGCCGGGTGCGGCGTTCGCGGCGGCGCGGGCGGGGCGTTCGCTGTCGGGCGTACGGCAGGTGCTGCTGTCGCATCCGCACGACGGGCCGCCGGTGGAGGTGCCGGCCGGGCTGCCGCAGCCCGGGCGGGTGCCGGACGGGCGGGAGTTGGCGCTGCTGACGGGGCATCGGGTGCGGGCGGTGGCGATGGACTCGCCGGGCACGGGGTACGCGGTCACCGGGCCGGACGGCCGGCGGGTGCTGTATCTGCCGCCGGGCGGCGCACCGGCCGGGCTGGAGGAGGGCTCCGCCCAGGCCGAGCCGTACGACATGCTGCTCGCGGACGTGGTGGGGCGGCCGGACGGCCTGGCCCGGTTGCGGGCGGTGGGCGCGGTGGGGCCGACGACCGATGTCGTCGCCGTTCATCTGGACCACGACGTGCCGCCGGGGGCCGAGTTGCGGCGGCGGCTGGCGGCGGCCGGGGCGCGCGCGGTGCCGGACGGGACGACGCTGGCGGTGGGGGCGTACGAGGACGTGCCGGACGTGCCGCGCCGGACGCTGGTGCTGGGCGGGGCGCGGTCGGGGAAGTCGGTGGAGGCGGAGCGGCGGCTGGAGGCGTTCCCCGATGTGCTGTACGTCGCGACGGGCGGCACCCGGAACGGGGACGGCGAGTGGGCGGAGCGGGTCGCCGCGCACCGAGAACGGCGGCCCGGCTCGTGGCGGACGGTGGAGACGTGCGATCTGGTGCCGTTGCTGAAGGAGGACGGGCCGCCGCTGCTGATCGACTGTCTGTCGCTGTGGCTGACCGACGCGATGGACTCCGTCGAGGCGTGGGACGACGCCGAGTGGGCCGACGGGGGTGAACGTGCGTTGCGGGAGCGGGTGCGCGAGCTGACGGAGGCGGTGCGGCAGACCCGGCGGGTCGTGGTCGCCGTGTCCAACGAGGTCGGGTCGGGGATCGTGCCGGTCACGGCGTCGGGGCGGCGGTACCGGGACGAACTCGGGCGGCTCAACGCGGCGTTCGCGGGTGAGTGCGAGCAGGTGCTGCTGGTGGTGGCGGGGCAGGCGGTGCTGCTGCGGGGGTGACCGTCCACCGCCGCTGCGCGGTCAGGTGCGGCGGGCGATGATCCGGTAGGCGTTGGCGAAGCGGGTGCGGCGGAGCAGGGGCGCCAGGGTGTGGTCCGCGGCGCCGGCTGCCGCCGTCAGGGGCAGGGCGGCGCACCGGAAGGCCGTACGGACCGTCTGCTGGAGCGGGGTCGGTGCGGTCGGCCGCCACGGGGTGTCCGGGGCCGGCAGGACGTGGGACACCGCCAGGGACACGGCCGTTGACAGGTCGTGGGGCCGGTGGGCCGGGCGGTGGTCGGCGGTGACGATCGTGCAGCCGTGGGACTCCAGTTCCCTGCGGAGGTTGTCCAGCGGGATCAGGTGCAGATGGCGGGGCAGGGTGTGCGGGAGCCACCACTTGCCGAGCAGCCGGGCGAACACGCACTGGGGGTCGGGGGCTTCGAGGAGGAGGTGGCCGCCGGGGCGCAGCGCGGTGACGGCGGCCCGGATTTCCGCGCGGGGGGCGGGGGTGCGGTCCAGGTGGTGGAGCAGGCTGACGACGTCGTAGCGGGCGCGCAGGCGTGCGCTGAGGTCGGGCGCGGCGAGGTGGCCGACGTACGCCTCCTCGATCCGGCCGGCCGCGCGGGCCCCCAGCACGCGGTGGGTGGGGTCGACGCCGTCGAACGCCGTGTACGGGAAGAGTTCCCGCGCCGCCTGCGGGAAGTGCGCGTCGCCCGTGCCGACGTCCAGCCAGCTCTCCGGCTCCGGGAAGGGCAGCAGCGCGCGGGCGGCCGCCCGGAGCCGGCGTCGGCCCGGCCGGGGGTCGTGCGGGTAGCGGTGGTGGAAGGCGAGGCCCTCGGGTGAGAGAGGCGGGTTCAGGAAGGTGTGGCCGCAGTCCCGGCACTCGTCGAGCGTGAAGGTGCCCGGCTTGTGGTGGAGCAGGTCGGGGGCGGTGAAGCGGGTGAGCAGGCGGGCCGAGCCGCACCAGGGGCAGTCGGCGCGGCGCGGGGCGTGGAAGCGGGCGGTGCCCAGGGCGAGTTCGGCGAAACAGGCGGCACGGCGTCGCTCGGCCGCCGTTGGGTCGGGGGACGTGGGTGGCATCGGCGGCTCCCGGGAGAAGACGGACAGAGGCCTACGACATTCCCCTGCAAACCGGAACGTATGGGATCGCGATCTTGGGTGCAATGACGTCGTGGGGTGGTGGTGGCCATGTGGCGCCGCTCTGTTCGATCGAGGCCGGTACTGTTCGGCGAATGAGCTCGCTTAATCTCGACGACTTCACCGATCTGATCGAGCGCCCCGACGGCGGGGTGCGCCGCGACGCCGAGGCGCGCCGGGAGCGTCAGATCGTGCCGCCCGGTTCGCTCGGGCGCCTCGACGACCTGGGTGAGTGGCTGGCCGCGGCGCAGGGCGCCGTACCGGTGCGGCCGGTGGAACAGCCGCGCGTGGTGCTGTTCGCCGGTGACCACGGCGTCGCGGAGTTGGGAGTGTCGGCGCGGCCCGCGGGCAGTGCCGCGGAGTTGGTGCAGGAGGTGCTGGAGGGCGGCCGGCCGGTGTCCGTGCTCGCCCGGCGGCTCGGCGTGCCGGTGCGGGTCGTCGACATGGCACTGGACTGCGATCCGGGGACGCTGCCCGAGGACGTCGTACGGCATCGGGTGCGGCGTGGCAGCGGCCGGATCGACATCGAGGACGCGCTGACGGCCGAGGAGGCCGAGGCCGCCTTCCGGGCCGGGGTCGCGGTGGCCGACGAGGAGGCCGACTCCGGTACGGATCTGGTCGTGCTGGGCGATGTGAGCGTGGGCGGCACGACGGCGGCCGGGGTGCTGGTCGCCGCGCTGTGCGGAACCGACGCCTCCGTGGTGACCGGGCGGGGCGGCCTCGCGATCGACGACCTGGCGTGGATGCGCAAGTGCGCCGCGATCCGGGACGCGCTGCGGCGGGCGCGGCCGGTGCTCGGGGACCAGTTGCAGCTCCTGGCGACGGTGGGCGGTGCCGACCTCGCCGCGATGACCGGGTTCCTGCTGCAGAGCGCCGTGCGGAAGATGCCGGTGATCCTGGACGGGGTGGTCGTCGCCGCGTGTGCGCTGGTGGCCCAGCGGATCGCGTTCCGGGCGCCGGACTGGTGGCTGGCCGGGCACAACAGCGGGGAGCCGGGACAGGCCAAGGCGCTGGACCGGATGGCTCTGGAGCCGCTCCTCGACCACGGGATGAAGGTCGGCGAGGGCGCGGGCGCCCTGCTGGCACTGCCCCTGGTGCAGGCCGCGGCGGCACTGGCGGCGGAGCTGCCCGAGCAGGCGGAGCCCGAGAAGGACGAGCCCGAGAAGGCGGACTCGGTGACGGAGGAGCAGGCGGAGGCCGGCGAGACGGAGTAGGCGGCTGCGGAAGCTGCGCAGGCGGCGAGTGCGGGGCGTCCCGGTGGCAGTCGGGGTCGGCCCGCGCCGACGGGGTGCCGCTGTGCCCACCCGTGCCGCCTGGGGGTCCCCCAGGCCCTTAAGGCACTGGGGGAGGCACGACTGCCCGCAGCTACGGTGTGTGGCGTTCGAGGGCGTGGGTCGGGTCCGGGTCGGGGGTGCCGCCGATCCAGTCCTGGAGTCTGCGGCTGGGGCCCGCCCAGCGGCGGTCGTGGTGGTAGGCGCGCAGCTGGGCCCGGGCGCGGGCGCGGGGGCGGCGACGGTAGAGGTGTTTCGCCCAGGGGGAGCCGGGGCGGGCCAGACGGATCGCGCCGAAGAGGGCGACGAAGGGAATGACCACCCCGAAGATCGCGATACGCACCTTGCCCTTGGCGAGGGCGATGAGGGCGAGCAGGAAGTTCCCGGCGATCGCGCTGATCGCCGACCCGCGGTCCTGGAGGTCGTCCTCGCTGAGGTCGTTCACCCCGAACGGCGCGAAGCCGAGGAGGAGCAGGCCGACCAGGGCGGTGGTGAGCACGACCGCCTCGACGCTCTTGCGGCCGGCCTCGGTCCAGTAGACGTCCGCCAGATGCAGGATCAGCGCGAACTCGTCCAGGACCAGGCCCGCGCCGATCCCGAAGACGACGGCGGCGAGGGCCGAGCCGAAACCGTGCTGCCCGCCGGCGACGGCACAGAAGCCGCCGATGACCGTGAGGACCACGCCGGGGACGACGTGATGGATGTGCACGCCGCCCGCGCTGACGTTGCCGAAGGGGCCTTTGCCCGCCCGGATGAGGCGGGTGATGACCCGGGTGATCACGAAGGTGACGACGAAGGCGGTCAGGGCGAGAAGCAGGGGGAGTTTGCCGGGTTCGACGATGTTGCGCTCCAGCCACACTCCCATGCGTCCAGTTTGACCGGGTTCCCCCCGAGGTGCTCCACAAGTCCTCGCGTACGCTGCCGGGATGCCCGAGTTCCCGCCCCTGCACGGCCTTCGTTTCGCCTTCGGCACGCTCACCGTCCTTCCTGTCACGGTGATCCGCTGGGACCGGGGAGCGGCGCGGGGCGGAATGCTGTGCGCGCCGGTCGTCGGGCTGGTCGTCGGGGGCTGCGCCGCGGGGATCGGTCTGCTGCTGCTCCTGCTCGGCGCCGGTCCGCTGCTCGCCGCCGTCGGCGGTGTCGCCGTGCCGGCGGCGCTCACCCGGGGGCTGCATCTCGACGGGCTGGCCGACACCGCGGACGGGCTGGGCAGCGGCAGGCCCGCCGAGGACGCGCTGCGGATCATGAAGCAGTCGGACATCGGGCCGTTCGGGGTGATCACGCTCGTCTTCGTGCTGCTCGCCCAGGTGGCGGCCCTGGCGCAGCTCTACGACGCCTCCTGGGCGCGCGGTGCGCTCGCCGCCGTCGTCTCGGCGGCCGCCGCCCGGCTGGCGCTGACCCTGGCCGCCCGTGGCGGGGTGCCGCCGGCCCGGCCGGAGGGGCTGGGGGCGGCCGTCGCCGGAGTCGTCCCGGCGCGGGGGGCGCTCGGCGCGGCCCTCGCGGTCACGGGGGCCGCCGCTGTCCTGGGGGCGCTCTTCGGGCCGTACGACATCGCCCGTACCGCCCTCGCGGTCGTCGCCTCCGTCACGGTCGCCGAACTCCTGCTGCGCCACTGCATCCGCCGCTTCGGCGGAGTCACCGGCGACGTCTTCGGCGGCCTCGCCGAGACGGCGGCGACGACCTCGCTGGTGGTTCTCGCACTCGGCCAGTAACCCCACGGGTGTGACCCGGCTCATGAAGTGCGAGGATCGGGACATGGCGACGACGCCACCCAGAGGTGAACGCCCGCAGGCATGAGGGAAAGCCTGCCGGGCGTAGTCTCGTGTCCGGTGTCCACCTGCCCGGACGAATACCGCGCGTGAGGTGCACCTGGGGTCGGCTGTCGGGCCCGGTCGACCCATCCCGTTCGACCCCTGCAACTTCACATCGGAAGCGAGATTTCACCACCGTGACTGCTCTGACTCTCAGCACCGCCGCGGCGCCCGGCCTGCGGGCCGACGCGATCGTGATCGGTGTCTCCAAGGGCGACAAGGGCCCGGTCGTCGCACCGGGCGCGGAGGCCGTGGACCAGGCGTACGACGGCGGGCTGGCCGGCGTCCTCGAGACCCTCGGTGCCTCCGGGGCCGAGGGCGAGATCACGAAGCTGCCCGCACCGGCCGGCTTCAGGACGCCGCTCGTGGTGGCGGTGGGCCTGGGCGCCCTGCCCGAGAAGGATGCGGAGTACGACGCGGAGGCGCTGCGCAAGGCCTCCGGCGTCGCCGCCCGCGCGCTGGCCGGCTCCAAGAAGGCGGCGTTCGCCCTGCCGGTCGCGGACGCGGCCGCCGTCGGCGCGATCGGTGAGGGCGCGCTGCTCGGCGCGTACTCCTTCGACGTGTACAAGGAGAACGCGCAGAACAGCAACGCCGCCAAGGGCAAGAAGAACGGCAAGGCCCCGCTCGCCGAGGCCGTCGTGCTCGGCGGCAAGCCCCGCGACAAGGCGCACAAGGCGGCCGTCGAGCGCGCCACCGCCGTGTCCGAGGAGCTGAACCGCGCCCGCGACCTGGTCAACACCCCGCCGAACGACCTCAACCCGGAGGCCTTCGCCGCGGTCGCCCAGGCCGCGGCCAAGGAGAACGGCATCAAGGTGCAGGTGCTCGACGAGAAGGCGCTGGCCAAGGACGGATACGGCGGCATCCTCGGCGTCGGCTCCGGCTCGGCGGCGGCGCCGCGCCTGGTGAAGCTGTCGTACACCCACTCCAAGGCGAAGAAGCACCTCGCCTTCGTCGGCAAGGGCATCACCTACGACTCGGGCGGCATCTCGCTGAAGCCCGCCGGTCACAACGAGACGATGAAGTGCGACATGAGCGGGGCGGCCGCCGTGTTCGCGGCCGTCGTCGCCGCCGCGCGACTCGGGCTGGAGGTCAACGTCACCGGGTGGCTGGCGCTGGCCGAGAACATGCCGTCCGGTTCGGCGACCCGCCCCGGTGACGTGCTGCGGATGTACAGCGGCAAGACCGTGGAGGTGCTGAACACCGACGCGGAGGGGCGGCTGGTCCTCGCCGACGCGCTGTGGGCGGCGTCCGAGGAGAAGCCGGACGCGATCGTGGACGTGGCGACGCTGACCGGCGCGATGGTGCTGGCGCTCGGCAACCGGACGTTCGGCGTCATGGCCAACGACGAGGCGTTCCGCTCCGCGGTGCACGAGGCCGCGGAGGAGGTCGGGGAGCCGGCCTGGCCGATGCCGCTGCCGGAGCACCTGCGCAAGGGAATGGATTCGCCGACCGCCGACATCGCGAACATGGGTGAGCGGATGGGCGGCGGACTGGTCGCCGGGCTGTTCCTGCGGGAGTTCGTGGGCGAGGGCATCACCTGGGCGCATCTCGACATCGCCGGGCCCGCCTTCAACGAGCAGGGACCGTTCGGGTACACGCCGAAGGGTGGTACGGGGTCCGGGGTGCGGACGCTCGTCCGGCTTGCCGAGCTGACCGCTTCGGGTGATCTGGGCTGAGGTTCGCCCACTGACCCGGGTCTCCTTGTCGTACGGCGGCTCCGCTGCGAGCGGGCCGGTCGCGCCCGCGCGGCGGAGCCGCACATCGACAAACGAGCGTGCGACGTATCACACTCCGGCCCCGCGTCTCGTCCCGCGGTGACAAGTGCGAAGATGGGGCTCGGCAGGACAGGGCCCCACCGAAGGGCCGAAGTAGAGCGGCCGGACACCAGCCGCCCAGCCGGTCATCGTCGACCGGCGTACGGCGCACATGCATGGAGGACGTGACGTGGCGAACGACGCCAGCACCGTTTTCGACCTAGTGATCCTCGGCGGTGGTAGCGGTGGTTACGCCGCGGCCCTGCGCGGGGCGCAGCTGGGCCTGGACGTCGCCCTGATCGAGAAGGACAAGGTCGGCGGCACCTGCCTGCACCGGGGTTGCATCCCCACCAAGGCCCTGCTTCACGCGGGCGAGATCGCCGACCAGGCGCGCGAGAGCGAGCAGTTCGGCGTCAAGGCGAGCTTCGAGGGCATCGACGTCGCCGGTGTGCACAAGTACAAGGACGAGGTGATCTCCGGCCTGTACAAGGGTCTGCAGGGGCTCATCGCCTCCCGGAAGGTCACCTACATCGAGGGTGCGGGCCGGCTGTCCTCCCCCACCTCGGTGGACGTGAACGGTCAGCGGATCCAGGGCCGTCACGTGCTGCTGGCCACCGGCTCCGTGCCGAAGTCGCTGCCGGGCCTGGAGATCGACGGCAACCGCATCATCTCCTCGGACCACGCCCTGGTCCTGGACCGCGTGCCGAAGTCGGCGATCGTGCTCGGCGGCGGTGTCATCGGCGTCGAGTTCGCCTCCGCGTGGAAGTCCTTCGGTACGGACGTCACGGTCATCGAGGGCCTGAAGCACCTCGTCCCCGTCGAGGACGAGAACAGCTCGAAGCTGCTCGAGCGCGCCTTCCGCAAGCGCGGCATCAAGTTCAACCTGGGCACCTTCTTCCAGAAGGCCGAGTACACGGCCGACGGTGTCAAGGTCACCCTCGCCGACGGCAAGGAGTTCGAGGCGGAGATCCTCCTCGTCGCCGTCGGCCGCGGCCCGGTCTCCCAGGGCCTGGGCTACGAGGAGGCCGGGGTCGCCATGGACCGCGGCTACGTCCTCGTCGACGAGTACATGCGGACGAACGTCCCGACGATCTCCGCGGTCGGCGACCTGGTCCCGACCCTCCAGCTCGCGCACGTCGGCTTCGCCGAGGGCATCCTGGTGGCGGAGCGGCTGGCCGGTCTGAAGGTCGTCCCGATCGACTACGACGGCGTGCCCCGGGTGACGTACTGCCACCCCGAGGTCGCCTCCGTCGGTATCACCGAGGCCAAGGCCAAGGAGATCTACGGCGCGGACAAGGTCGTCGCCCTGAAGTACAACCTGGCGGGCAACGGCAAGAGCAAGATCCTCAAGACCGCGGGCGAGATCAAGCTCGTCCAGGTCAAGGACGGTGCGGTGGTCGGCGTCCACATGGTCGGCGACCGCATGGGCGAGCAGGTCGGCGAGGCCCAGCTGGTCTACAACTGGGAGGCGCTGCCCTCGGAGGTCGCCCAGCTCATCCACGCCCACCCGACGCAGAACGAGGCCCTCGGCGAGGCCCACCTGGCCCTGGCCGGCAAGCCGCTGCACTCCCACGACTGACGCTCTCGGTCATCGGGCGCGACGACACAGACTTCCGCAATTCGTAAGGAGCAACCGAAACCATGGCGGTTTCCGTAACCCTTCCGGCGCTCGGCGAGAGCGTCACCGAGGGCACTGTCACCCGCTGGCTGAAGGCCGAGGGTGAGCGCGTCGAGGCCGACGAGCCGCTGCTCGAGGTCTCCACCGACAAGGTCGACACCGAGATCCCGGCCCCGGCCGCCGGTGTCCTGGCCTCCATCAAGGTCGCCGAGGACGAGACCGTCGAGGTCGGCGCCGAGCTGGCCGTGATCGACGACGGCACGGGCGCGCCTGCTGCCGCCCCGGCCCCGGCCGTCGAGGAGGTGCCCGCTCCGCCGACTCCCGAGCCGACCCCGGCTCCGGTCGCCGAGGCCCCGGCCGCCCCGGCTCCCGCTCCGGCTGCCGCCCCCGCGGCTCCGGCCGGTGGCGCCGCCGAGGGCACGGACGTCGTCCTGCCCGCGCTCGGCGAGTCCGTCACCGAGGGCACCGTCACCCGCTGGCTGAAGTCGGTCGGCGACAGTGTCGAGGCCGACGAGCCGCTGCTCGAGGTCTCCACCGACAAGGTCGACACCGAGATCCCGGCGCCCACCTCGGGTGTGCTGCTGGAGATCACGGTCGGCGAGGACGAGACCGCCGAGGTCGGCGCCAAGCTGGCCGTCATCGGCGCTCCCGGTGCGGCTCCGGCCGCTGCCCCGGCCCCGGCCGCCCCGGCTCCGGCTGCTGCTCCGGCCCCGGCCGCCCCCGCCGCACCGGCTCCGGCACCCGCCGCGCCCGCCGCTGCCGCCCCGGCTCCGGCTCCGGCTCCGGCCCCGGCCCCGGCCCAGCCTGCGGCTCCGGCGCCCGCGCCGGCCGCTCCGGCTCCGGCCCCCGCCGCCGCTCAGCCGACCGACGAGGGCGCCTACGTCACCCCGCTGGTGCGCAAGCTCGCCGCCGAGAACGGCGTCGACCTGTCCACCGTCAAGGGCACCGGCGTCGGCGGCCGGATCCGCAAGCAGGACGTCCTGGCCGCCGCCGAGGCCGCGAAGGCCGCCGCCGCTGCCCCGGCTCCGGCTGCTGCCGCTGCTCCGGCCGCCAAGAAGGCGCCGGTCCTGGAGGTCTCCCCCCTCCGTGGCCAGACCGTCAAGATGCCGCGCATCCGCAAGGTCATCGGCGACAACATGGTCAAGGCGCTGCACGAGCAGGCCCAGCTGTCCTCGGTCGTCGAGGTCGACGTGACCCGCCTGATGCGGCTGCGCGCCCAGGCCAAGGACTCGTTCGCGGCGCGCGAGGGCGTCAAGCTCTCCCCGATGCCGTTCTTCGTCAAGGCCGCCGCGCAGGCGCTGAAGGCCCACCCGGTCATCAACGCCAAGATCAACGAGGCCGAGGGGACCATCACCTACTTCGACACCGAGAACATCGGTATCGCGGTGGACTCCGAGAAGGGCCTGATGACCCCGGTCATCAAGAACGCCGGTGACCTCAACATCGCCGGTATCGCCAAGGCCACGGCCGACCTGGCGGGCAAGGTCCGCGGCAACAAGATCACGCCGGACGAGCTCGCGGGCGCGACCTTCACCATCTCCAACACCGGTTCGCGCGGTGCGCTGTTCGACACGATCATCGTTCCGCCGGGTCAGGTCGCGATCCTCGGCATCGGTGCCACGGTCAAGCGCCCGGCCGTCATCGAGACCGAGGAGGGCACGGTCATCGGCGTCCGGGACATGACGTACCTGACGCTCTCCTACGACCACCGCCTGGTGGACGGCGCCGACGCGGCCCGTTACCTGACGGCGGTCAAGGCGATCCTGGAGGCGGGCGAGTTCGAGGTCGAGCTCGGCCTCTGATTTCTGCGACAGGACCTGACAGGTCGTACGGCGCCCCCGCCCGGAGCTCTCCGGGCGGGGGCGTCCCGCGTTGCCGGGGCGTGTAAGTCTCGTCTCACCTGCGCGAAAGCGCCCCCGCGCGCCCCTCCGGGACGGTCCGGCGGCCTTATTGTCTAAACGTCAAACGCCCCGGGGTCTGGATTGCCCCTCCCTAAGGAGCCCTCATGACCGCGCCCGTCGTCCACTCGCTGCGCGAACAGATCCGCGAGCACATCCTCGAGGGGATCATCAGCGGACGCTGGCAGCCGGGCGAGCGGATCGTGGAGCGGCGCATCGCCACCGAACTGGAGGTCAGCCAGACGCCGGTGCGGGAGGCGCTGCGCGAGCTGGAGTCGCTACGGCTGATCGAGTCGGCGCCGAACAAGGGCGTACGGGTGCGGAATCTGACGGCGGCCGACCTGGAGGAGAGCTACCCGGTCCGGGCCGGCCTGGAGGCGATCGCGGCGGAGCTGGCGGCGGAGCGGCTGTCCCAGGACTGTTCGGCCCTGCAGCCGCATGTCGCCGCCCTGTACGAGGCCGACCGCAAGTCCGACGGCACGGCCCAGGTGCGGCACACGGTCGCCTTCCACCGCGAGCTGGTCCGGGCGGCCGGCAACTCGGTGCTGCTGCACACCTGGGAGGGCCTCGGCATCGAGGTCTTCACGACGCTTTCCATCCGCTGGCTGGGCACGGTCCAGCAGTCCTACGCCGAGGAGCACGAGGAGTTGGTCGAGGCGTTCCGGCGGCGCGATCCGGACATCGGCCGCCTGGTGAAGGAGCACGTGCTGGGCTGCGCGCCGCGCGCCGCCGACGATCACGCCTGATTTCGGGATTCGCTCGTGCCGTAGGGGGCACTCGGCCACGCGGCCCATCAGGCGCGCCTGTCCCGGGCGAGGCTGCTGGGACCTGCACATACTGAGGGGAGCCGTGTCGTCCTCCGAGGCGGCGACCCCGTCCCCTCGTCGGCCGATGGTGGAGGCCGCGCGTGATCTGGCCACAGCTGTCCTCCGTGCTCACCAGGTCCGTGCTGCCCGCGTCCGTGGTGCCCTCGACGACGGCCGCCGTCGCCTCGACGGTCCGGGCCGTCGCGCAGGGGCTGACCGGCGTACCGGCGGCGCTGCCGGGGGTCGGGCCGATGCTGCGGCCCCGCGGGCCCCGGCTCTGGTGGACCCCTGGAGGCGTGCAGATCGAGGTTCGGCGCCTGGGACGGCCCGGGACGGCATCCGCGGCGCGTGAGCTGGAGGCCGCGCTGCGCCGGGTGACGGGGGTGAGCCGGGCCGAGGTGAACGGCACGCTGGGCTGCGTGTACGTGGGCTGCGGGCCGGAGACCGATCCGGAGACCCTGGTCGACGTCGTCGCCGCCGCGGACGCGGCCGCCGAGGAGGAGGCGCTCCGTGCCGGGGGCGTGGATGCGGGGCGGCCGCCGGTGGGCTACCCCGGGGCGGCGGGGGCACGGATCGGCGCGGCCGTACGGCTCGGAGCGGGCCTGGTGGCGGTGGGCGTGGCGTCGGTGGGGAACGCCGTCGGGCTGCGGGGCCTGCCGCCGGTGGTGATCTCGGCGCTCCAGCTCGTGGAGTCGATGCCGCCGCTGCGTGAGGGCCTCGCCCGCCGGATCGGCGAGCCGGCCGCGGAGCGGGGCTTCGCCGCGGCGAACCTGGTGGTGACGACGCTGACGTACCGGCCGCTGGGCGCGCTGGTGGCCGCCGTACTGGCCGCTGCCCGATACACGGAGGTGCAGGCCCGCCGCGCGGCGTGGGGGAACTGGGCGCGCAGGCTGGCCGTGCACGAGGGCACGTACCGCCACGACGCCGTCCCGGGCTACGAGCGGCCCGCACCGCTGCCCCCGGGCCCGGGCGAGCGGTACGCGAACGTGGCGGCGCCGGCCTCCCTCGCGGCGTACGGGCTCACCGCGCTCGGCAGGCTCGGCCACGACCACGCGCTGGCGCTGCTGATCGCGGGGACGCCGAGGGGCCCGCGGTTCGGCCGGGAGGCGTTCGCGTCCTCGGTGGGCCGGGCCGTCTCCGACCGCGGGGCCCTGGTGCTGCGGCCGGAGACGCTGCGCCGGCTGGACCGCATCGACACGGTGGTCCTCGACGCCCGGGTACTGGCCGACGGCGCCTGGACGGTGGAGAACGTCCTGCGCCTACCGCCCTCCGGGCCGGCCGACGGTGGTCCCCTCGCTGCCCTGCCGGTCGGCCCGGAGCCGGTCCGCTCCGAGGCCGACGGCCCGAACGGCGGACCGGAGACCGGCGGACCCGAGGGTCCCGAGGGCGAGGGCCCGGGGGACGACGAGATCCACGCGCGTATCCACGAGCTGATCGCGCCGGACGGGCCGCCGCCCAGGTGGCGGGCCCGGCACGGCGGAGTGCCGCTGCCTGCGCGGCGGCAGGGCGGCTGGGAGCTGCGGCCGTTCACGGGAGAGGCGCGCGGCGCCGGCGTACCCGCGGCGACGGCCGCACAGGCCCGGCAGTGGGCCGAGGAGGGTGCGCAGGTGATGCTCGTGCTGCGGGCGGGCACGCCGGTGGCCGTGGCCGCCCTGGTGCCCCAACTGCACCCGCTCGCCCACCACTTGGTGCGCGCGGCGCGGGAGTGCGGCCAGGTGCGGCTGGTGGGCGGCCCGCCCGGTCTGCACCGCCGGTTCGGGCTCGCGGAGGCCGCGCCCACCGGGCATCGGCGTACGGCCGCCCTGGTGCGCTCACTCCAGGCCGACGGGCACGGTGTCGCGGTGGTCTCCGCACGGACCCGGCGCGCGCTCGTCCGCGCGGACCTGGGCATCGGGGTGATCACCGTCACCCGGCATGTGCCGTGGGACGCCGATGTCGCCGCCCCGCCCGATGTCGTCCACCTGCTGCTGACGGCCCTGCCGGAGGCCCGGCGGATCAGCCGGCTGTGCACCCGGCTGGAGGCCGCCGGCGCCGTGCTGGGCTCGGGCCTCGCCCTCCTGGTGCCCCGCCCGCGGGCCTGGGTGCGGGCCCGCCTGGTGACCGACGGGGTGACCATCGCCGGGATCGCGGCGGGCTTCTGGGCGGGCTGGCAGCTGCACGGCCGGCCCGCCCCGGCCGCCGCCGAGCGCACGCCCTGGCATGCCATGACGGTGCGTCAGGTGATGGCCCGTCTGGGCACCTCGTCCCGCGGGCTGGACGAGGCCGAGGCCGCCCGGCGCAGGCAGTTCGAGGGCCATGACCGGCACGACGGCGCCGTCACCCTGATCGGCCGGGTCGCGGAGGAACTGGCCAATCCGCTCACGCCAGTTCTGGCGATCGGCGGCGGCATCTCGGCGGCGCTCGGCTCCGTGCTCGACGCCGTACTCATCGGCGGGGTGCTCGGCGTGGACGCACTGGTCGGCGGGGTGCAGCGGCAGCAGGCCGACGAGGCGGCGGAACGGCTGGTCGAGGCGACCTCGGCGCGGGTGCGGGTGCGGCGGCCCGGCCGGGCCGAGGCGGTGGAGGCGGCCGGTGAGCATCTGGTGCGCGGCGACGTGATCGAGCTGCGGGCCGGGGACGCGGTTCCGGCGGACTGCCGGGTGGTGCGGGCGCAGGGTCTGGAGGTGGACGAGTCCAGTCTCACCGGTGAGTCGCTGCCGGTCGTGAAGAGCGCCGCGCCGACCGCGGCCCGGACGGTCGCGGACCGGACGTCGATGCTCTACCAGGGGACGACGGTGGCGGCCGGCCAGGCCCTCGCCGTGGTCGTCGCCACCGGGGCGGCCACCGAGGCGGGCAGTGCGGCGGAGGCGGGCCCCGAGGGCGGGCCGCCGGAGAGCGGTGTGGAGCGGCGGCTGAAGGCGCTGGGCCGGTGGTTCCTGCCGCTGTCCATCGCCGCCGGGGTCGTCCTGTTCGCCGTCGACCTGCTGCGCAGGCGACCCGCGGGCGCCGCCCTGGGCTCCGCGGTCAGCCTGTGTGTCGCGGCCGTACCGGAGGGGCTGCCCTTCGTCGCCACGGTCGCGGAGCTGGCCGCGGCGCGCCGGCTGTCCACCCGCGACACCCTTGTCCGCAGCGCCTCCACCATCGAGGCGCTGGGCCGCACCGACGTCCTGTGCTTCGACAAGACCGGCACGCTCACCGAGGGACGGATCAGTCTTCAGCAGGTCTCCGACGCCCTGGAACGCCGTCCGCCCGACCGGCTCACCCCGGCGCTGCGCCGGATCGTCGCCACGGCGGCCCTGGCGGGTCCGCGGGGCCCGGCCGCGACGCTCGCCCACCCCACCGACCGTGCCATTGCGGCGGGGGCCGAGCTGCTCGGTGCCTCCCCGGAGCGGGCCGCCGGGCTCGGCTCGGATGCCTGGGAGCAGCTGGCGGAGCTGCCGTTCGAGCCGGGGCGCGGCTTCCACGCCGTGCTGGGGCGGACCGACTCCGAGGCACGGCTCGCCGTCAAGGGCGCACCCGAGGTGGTACTGGCCCGCTGTGACCGTATCCGCCGGGGTACCGCCGAGCCGTATGCCACCGAGCCGTTCGGGGACCTGCTGCGGGAGGAGATCGAGGCGGAGATCGACCGGCTGGCCCGGCGCGGCCTGCGGGTCCTCGCGGTCGCCGAGCACGTCCTGCCGGCGGGCGCGCCGCAGGAAGGTCCCGCCGAGCTCGGCGACGAGGACGTCGACGGGCTGTGTCTGCTGGGCCTGCTGGGCCTGGCGGATCCGGTGCGGGCCACGGCCGCGGAGAGCGTGGACCGGCTGTCCCGGGCCGGGGTGCGCATCGTCATGCTCACCGGGGACCATCCCAGCACCGCCGCCGCGATCGCCCGGGAGCTGCGGCCCGAGGAGGAGCCCCGGCTGATGACCGGGGCGGAGCTGGACGCCCTGGACGACGACGCGCTCGCCCGGACGCTGCCGGACATCACGGTGTTCGCCCGGGTCACCCCGGCCCACAAGGTCCGTATCGTCACCGCGCTGCGCTCGGCCGGCCGGATCGTCGCCGTCACCGGCGACGGCGCCAACGACGCGCCCGCCATCCGGATCGCCGACGTCGGTATCGCCCTCGGCTCGCGGGCCACCCCGGCCGCCCGCGCCGCCGCCGATGTCGTCGTCACCGACGACCGCATCGAGACGATCGTCGACGCCTTCGTCGAGGGCCGGGCCATGTGGGCCTCGGTGCGCAAGGCGCTCGGCATCCTGCTCGGCGGCAACCTGGGCGAGATCGTCTTCACCCTGGCGACCACGCTGCTCACCGGGCGCAGCGCGCTGAACGCACGCCAGCTCCTCCTGGTGAACCTGCTCACCGACATGCTGCCCGCGATGGCGATCGCCGCCCGGCCGCCCGCCGACCACGCCGGCCGGCTGCTCGCGGAGGGGCCGGAGGCCTCGCTCGGCAGGGCGCTGACCCGCCACATCCGGCTGCGCGCCGTCCTCACCACGGCGGCGGCCACCGTCGCCTGGGTGCTCGCCCGGGCGACCGGCACCCGGGGGCACGCCGACACGGTCGCCCTGGTCGCCCTGGTGACGTCCCAGTTGCTCCAGACGCTGGCGGACGCGGGCCGCGATCCGGTGGTCGCAGCGGCCGTGGCGGGGTCCCTGGCGGTGCTGGGTGTGGTGGTGAGCGTGCCCGGGCTCAGCCACTTCTTCGGCAGCCGGCCGCTGGGCCCCGTGGGCTGGACGATCGCGCTGGCGTCGGCGGCGGGGTCGGTTGTCGTGCCGGCCGCGGCGCAGGGCATCGCCGGGATGCAAGGCAGATTTCACCTGAAGGACACCATCGCGCAGCCTCGCGGATGACATCGGCCCGGACAAAGGAGCCGTACCCCGCACACTGCACACGAAAGGCGGCTCACCATGCCGCACATCCTCACCACCATCGTCACCCAGGTGGCCGTCGCCCTGATCGAGGCCGCCCTGGTGCGCCTGTTCATGCAGCTCTGGAAGTCGTTCGGTGCCACGGCACGTCCTGCGGCCGCCTACGCCTGACCGGAGCACGAAGTTCCTCGCCGGATGCCCCTGAACGCACTGGCCGTTCAGGGGACCAGCCCAAGTTAGCCGCCCGCACCTCATCTGAGCAGGAAAAACCGGCACCGCGTGCCTGCCGCAAAGGCACCGCGTGCCGACTTTCTCGCGATCAAGAGGTTTTCGCCCTCAACCCTTTGATCGATCATCGATCAGGGAGTTACAGTCGCCGACGGGCCACGCGGCGGAAGCCGCATGGTGTTACAGCACCAGAGCCTCACGCCCTGTCCTGCCAAAGACCAAGGGCAACCGAACCCTTAACCGATGAGGGAAACCCCCTCGGCTTCCCCTTCGACTGAGGAAGGCGGCGACATGACCGACCCCAACGCCATCCAGCCGAGCGAGCTCGACCAGCTCCCGGACCGCGACCCGGAGGAGACCGCCGAATGGCAGGCCTCCCTGGACGCCGTCGCGAAGGCGGCCGGGCCGCACCGTGCCGCGTACCTGATGCGCCGCACGCTGGAGCGTGCCGAGGGCGCCGGCATCGCGCTGCCCAAGCTGCTCGAGACCGACTACGTCAACACCATCCCCACCGCCGCCGAGCCGTCCGTGCCCGGTGACGAGGAGATGGAGGCCCGGATCACCGCCTGGAACCGCTGGAACGCGGCCGCCATGGTGACCCGCGGCTCGAAATACGGCGTCGGCGGCCACATCGCCACCTTCGCCTCCGCGGCCTGGCTGTACGAGACCGGCTTCAACCACTTCTTCAAGGGCAAGGAGGCCGACGGGTCCGGCGACCAGCTCTACATCCAGGGCCACGCCTCCCCCGGCATCTACGCCCGCGCCTTCCTCGACGGCCGGCTGAACGAGCACCACCTCGACAACTTCCGCCGCGAGTCCGGCGGCAACGGCCTCCCGTCGTACCCGCACCCGCGCCGCCTGCCCTGGCTGTGGGAGTTCCCGACGGTGTCGATGGGCCTCGGCCCGCTCTCCGCGATCTACCAGGCGCGGTTCAACCGCTACCTCACCAACCGCGGCATCAAGGACGTCTCCGCCTCCCACGTCTGGGCCTTCCTGGGCGACGGCGAGATGGACGAGCCGGAGTCGACGGCGGCCCTCGCGCTGGCCGCCCGTGAGGAGCTGGACAACCTCACCTTCGTCATCAACTGCAACCTGCAGCGCCTGGACGGCCCGGTCCGCGCCAACTTCAAGATCGTGCAGGAGCTGGAGGCCCAGTTCCGCGGCGCCGGCTGGAACGTCGTCAAGACGCTGTGGGGCTCCGCCTGGGACGAGCTGTTCCAGCTCGACACCACGGGCGCGCTCGTACGCCGACTGCGCCAGGTACCCGACGCCCAGGTGCAGACGTACCAGACGCGCGACGCCGCCTACATCCGCCAGGACTTCTTCGGCGCCGACCCGGCGCTGGCAGAGATGGCGAAGCTGATCGGCGACGACAAGATCCTCGACTGCTTCCACTTCTCCCGTGGTGGTCACGAGCCGCGCAAGGTGTACGCCGCGTACAAGGCCGCCGTCGAGCACAAGGGCGCCCCGACCGTGATCCTGGCCCAGACGGTCAAGGGCCACACCCTCGGTCAGGGCTTCGCGTCGAAGAACGCCAACCACCAGATGAAGAAGCTGTCGGTGGACGAGTTCAAGGCGATGCGGGACCTGCTGGGTCTGCCCATCGCCGACAGCGCGTTCGTCGACGGTGTCGTGCCCTACGCCCACCCCGGCGCCGACTCCCCCGAGGTGCGCTACCTCCAGGAGCGCCGTGCCGCCCTCGGCGGTCCGGCCCCGGCGCGTCGCGTCCACCCGGTCGCGCCGCTGCCCGCGCCCGCCGAGAAGGCCTTCGCCTCCTTCGACAAGGGCTCCGGCTCGCAGAACGTGGCGACCACGATGGCCTTCGTCCGCCTGATCAAGGACCTGGTCCGCGACAAGGAGACGGGCAAGCGCTGGGTGCCGATCGTCCCCGACGAGGCGCGCACCTTCGGCATGGAGAGCCTCTTCCCGTCCCTCGGGATCTACTCCCCCAAGGGCCAGACGTACGAGCCGGTCGACCGCGACCAGCTGATGTACTACAAGGAAGCCAAGAACGGCCAGATCCTCAACGAGGGGATCACCGAGGCCGGTTCGATGGCCGACTTCATCGCCGCGTCCACGTCGTACGCGACGCACGGCGAGGCGATGATCCCGTTCTACATCTTCTACTCGATGTTCGGCTGGCAGCGCACGGCCGACCAGATGTGGCAGCTCGGCGACCAGCTCGGCCGCGGCTTCCTCGTCGGCGCCACGGCCGGTCGTACGACACTGACCGGTGAAGGCCTGCAGCACGCCGACGGCCACTCCCCCGTCATCGCCGCGACCAACCCGGCCGCGCTGACGTACGACCCGGCGTTCGCCTACGAGATCGCGACGATCGTGAAGGACGGTCTGCGCCGCATGTACGGCGAGGCCGCGCCCGGCGAGGACCCGGACGTCTTCTACTACCTGACCGTCTACAACGAGCCGCTGCCGCAGCCCGCGAAGCCGTCGGGCCTCGGCATCGACGAGGGCATCGTCAAGGGCCTGTACCGCTTCAACACGGCGGAGTCGGCGGAGCTGTCCCCGGCGGTGAACGCCCCGCGGATCCAGCTGCTGGGCTCCGGCACGGCGATCCACTGGGTGCTCAAGGCGCAGCAGCTGCTCGCCGAGGAGTGGGGCGTGGCCGCCGACGTGTGGTCCGCGACCTCGTGGAGCGAGCTGCGCCGGGACGCGCTGGAGGCCGACGAGGCGCTGCTGCGCGGCGAGGAGCGGGTGCCGTACGTCCGTCAGGCGCTGCAGGGCGCCGAAGGGCCGGTGCTGGCGGTGTCCGACTACATGCGCCAGGTCCCGGACCAGATCGCGCAGTGGGTCGAGCAGGACTACTCCTCGCTGGGCGCCGACGGCTTCGGTCTGTCGGACACCCGTGAGGCCGCCCGCCGCCACTTCGGCGTCGACGCCGAGTCGATCGTCGTGGCCGCGCTGGCCCAGCTCGCGAAGCGGGGCGAGGTCAAGGCGACGGCCGTGAAGGAGGCGCGCGAGCGCTACGGCCTGTAAACAGGGCAGCACTGTGAAGGGGACCGGCACCATCTGCGTGCCGGTCCCCTTCTGCACGCCATGATGAACCCATGCGCGCTGCCCGGCTGATCAAGATGGTGCTGCTGCTCCAGTCCCGGCCCTCCATGACCGCCGCCGAACTCGCCCGCGAGCTGGAGGTGTCCGAGCGGACCGTCACCCGGGACGCACAGGCGCTCTCGGAGGCGGGCGTTCCGGTGTACGCCGACCGGGGGCGGGCCGGCGGGTACCGGCTGATCGGCGGGTACCGGACACGGCTGACGGGACTGCACCGCAGCGAGGCCGAGGCGCTGTTCCTGTCGGGCGTGCCCGGCCCGTTGCGGGAGATGGGGCTTCAGGACGCGGCCTCCGCGGCCCGGCTGAAGGTGTCGGCGGCACTGTTGCCGTCCCTGCGTGACGCCTCCCGTACGGCCGCCCAGCGGTTCCATCTGGACGCGCCGAACTGGTTCAAGGAGCCCGAGACACCCGAGCTGCTGCCGGTCGTCGCGGACGCCGTGTGGGACGACCGGCGGATCACCGCCCGCTACCGCAGGGGTGAGGGCGAGGTGAAACGCGAGCTGGAGCCGTACGGGCTCGTCCTCAAGGCGGGTGTCTGGTACCTGTGCGCGCAGGTGGCGTCCAACGGGTCCCACCGGACGTACCGGGTGTACCGGATCGACCGGTTCACAGCCGTCGAGGCCGGGGCGGAGCGTTTCACCCGTGACGAGGAGTTCGACCTGCCCGGCTTCTGGGAGGAGCGGGCCGAGCAGTTCGCGCGGTCCATCCTGCGGGCCGAGGTCGTGGTGCGGCTGTCCGCGGAGGGCATGCGCCGGCTGCCGTGGGCGGTCGATCCGCTCTCCGCGCGGGAGGCGCTTGAGGACGGGGGCGCTCCGGACGCCGACGGGTGGGTGACGCTGACCCTCCCCGTGGAGTCCGAGGAGGTCGCCCACACGCAGCTCACGGCGCTCGGGCCGGAGGTCGAGGTGCTGGCTCCCGAAGGGCTGCGGGAGCAGTTCGCGCAGGACGCCGCCCGGCTCGCGGAGCTCTACCGCCGATAACAATCCGCCGCACTCCACGTGCGTCCCATCGGTCCAGGCCCGATGCTGGACCCGTGATGGACGAGACGGAGTTCTGGGAGCTCGTGGACACCACCCGCGAGGCCGCCGAGGGCGACCCCGAGGAACAGGCCGACCTGCTCGTCGACCGGCTCGCGCAGATGGACCCCGAGTCGGTGCTCGACTTCGCCCGTCACTTCGAGGCCCGCTACAACCGCTCCTACCGCTGGGACCTGTGGGGCGCCGCCTGGGTGCTGCTCGACGGGGCCAGCGACGACGCCTTCGACTTCTTCCGGTGCTGGCTGATCGGCCAGGGCCGCAAGGTGTTCGAGGGCGCCCTGCACGACCCGGACTCGCTCGCCGACCTGCTGGACGACTTCGACGAGGAGATCGACGGCGACGGCGAGGAGCTCGGCTACGCGGCCGACGAGGCCTACGAGCAGCTCACCGGCACCGTCGCCCCCGATCTCGGCGTCCCGCCCGCCGCCGCGGAACCGGAGGGCACGCCGATCGACCTCGAGAACGACCGGGTGCTGGCCGAGCGGTATCCGCGCCTGTGGGACCGCTTCAAGGAGTGACGCCCGCTCAGGCGGCCCTGCACCGGTTCCCTGTGGGCCTCATGTCCTGCCCTGGAGCCGGGCGGCGCGTTCCCTGATCTCCGGCAGCCGCGCGGTCAGGGCCGCGCCCGGGCAGCTGGTCTGGAAGCCGTCGGTGTGGCCGGCCAGCGCCGGCAGTCTGGCGGAAGTACCGGCGGTGAAGCGGCTCTTGCTGTTGCTGGAGACCAGGCGGACCCGGGTCCGCGGGTCGGTGTCCGACAGGCCCAGCTTCCAGGCGGCCAGCGCCGCTATTGCGTCGGTCATCGCCTTCGGCGTCTCGACACCCGCGGTGAAGGTGCCGATGGCGGCGATGCCGGCGGTGCGGTGGTTGAAGCCCTGGGTGTGGGCGCCGGTGACGGGGCGGTCGACGCCGCCCGCACGGCCCTCGTAGATCGTGCCGCAGCGGTCGACGAGGAAGTTGTAGCCGATGTCGTCCCAATGGCGGATGCCCGTCTGGCCCGTGTACAGGTGGCGGATGATGCGGGGGGCGTCGGCGCACTTGTAGCCGTTGGGCGAGTCGGTGTGGTGCACGAACACGGCGACGACCTTGTCGTCGTAGCGCGGCGGTGGCTGCCGGGCGGGGAGCCCGCCCTGCTTCAGCCATACCGACCTCGGAACGACCCGCGGCTTGGGCGCGGTGTACGGGGCGGCGTGGCGGGCCGCGAGCGAACGGTCGGCCCGGGCGGCCGTCCCGGAGCTGTCCACGCCGTGCGCGCACAGCGCCAGAACGGCCACCGCGGTGAGCCCGGGCAGGCAGCCCAGCAGCCCCACCGCGGTGCCGGGTCCGCGCACGGCATGTCGTCGAGCACCTCGCCCTCGCCAAGGGCCATGGGGGAACACGCACATGACCCCACTGTCGGTCGGATGCGGTCCGCCCGCGATGTGTGGTGTGCCACCCGGTGGAACCATCGTCCGGGTCCGCGGCGTTTTCCGAGGTACATGCATGCGTGGCCGGTTCCCGACCGACACGCGCGCGTGGCTGATCACTGGGCCCTTCTCGCGCGTACTAAGGCATGCCGGGCGCGTGCCGACGCGACGGGTCCTAGAGAAAGGCGGCTCCGTGGACCTGCTCGACATCCTGCTGGTGCTGGTGATCCTGGTCTACGCCGGTTCCGGGTACCGGCGCGGACTGGTGGCCGGCTGTGTCTCGCTCGCCGGGTTCGTGGGCGGTGCGGTCATCGGCGTGTGGATCCTGCCGTGGGTGATGGACCTGGTGACGCCGGGGACGACGGCGGCGACGGTGACCGCGGTGCTCACGGTGCTGGTTCCGGCGGCGGTGGGTCATGAGCTGGCCGGGCGGCTGGCGCTCAGGCTGCGCCGCGAGCTGGACCGGGGGCCGCTCAGGATGGCCGACGGGATCGGCGGGGCCGCGGCCAACTCGGTGGCCGTGCTGATCGTGGCCTGGGTGGCGGCGAGTGTGCTGGCCGCGTCCTCGTCGCCGCTGCTGACCTCGGCGATACGGGACTCGCGGCTGCTCGGGGCGGTGCAGAACGCGATGCCGGAGACCACGCCCGCCTGGTTCTCGCAGGCCACGTCGGCGCTCACCGAGGCGGGCTTCCCGCAGGTCTTCAACCCCTTCGAGAACGAGTCGACCGCCGAGGTGGCCAAGCCCTCCGGGGACAGCGTCACGGCGCGCGCCACGAACGCCGCCAAGCTGAGCACGGTGAAGGTGGAGGGCGTGGCGGGCGGCCAGGGCCGCGAGGGCAGCGGGTTCGTGTACGCCGCGGAGCATGTGATGACCAACGCCCATGTGGTGGCGGGCATCGACGCCCCCACCGTACGGGTCGGCGGGATCGGGCAGGCGTACGAGGCGCGGGTGGTGCTCTTCGCCCCCGACCGGGACGTGGCGGTGCTCCACGTGCCCGGTCTGCGCGCCCCCGTCCTGGACTTCGTCGACGACGCCGAGCGCGGCGAGGCGGCCGTGGTGGCCGGCTATCCGCAGGACGGCGGCCTGGACCTGCAGGCGGCCACGGTGGCGAACCGGGTGCGGGCGACCGGCCAGAACATCTACAACGACGAGAGCGTCACCCGCGAGATCTACTCGATCCGCTCCACGGTCCGCCCCGGCAACTCCGGCGGCCCGCTGCTGACCACCGACGGCCGGGTGTACGGCGTGGTCTTCGCGCGTTCCACCTCCGACGCGGAAACCGGTTACGTCCTGACGGCCGACGAGGTCGCCGGCGACGCCGCGCGGGCGGCGGACGCGACGACACCGGTGGACACGGGCGAGCTGGTCACGTCGTAGGCGCTGCCTGTGCGAGCTACAGCGAACGCCCCATCAGGACGTCGTCGACGTACGCGCCGTCGATGAAGAACTCCTCGGGCAGGACCCCCTCCACCACGAAGCCCTCGGACTCGTACAGCTTGCGGGCCGGGGTGTTGTGGCCGAGGACGCGCAGGGTGATGCGGCGGGCTCCCTGGCGCCGTGCCTCGTCCTGCGCGGCACGCAGCAGCGCACGGGCGACCCCGGCGCCGCGCGCCTCCTCGGCGACGGCCAGGCCCTGGATCTGGCGGACGTGGGCGTTGCACTCCAGCGGTGTGGGAAAGCCCAGCCGGACGTAGCCGACCACCGCGTCGCCGCGTCCGGCGAGCTCGGCGACGAGATGGTCCAGCGGCCCGAACCGGTCGTTGAAGAAGGGCTCGTACGGCGGCCGGGGGCGGGGCTGGACGGCGTGCAGCGGAGACCAGGTGGCGCGGTCGAGCCGGGCCAGCGCCTCCTCGTCCTCGTACAGGGCATGACGTATGTGTATCTGCGGGTCCGGCATGACGGTCAGCGTACGTCGCACGGGCGAGGCGCCCTCGGGGATTTCGGCGGCCCCGGCGGCATGATGGCCGTATGGAACGTTCCCGAATCGCGGTGGCCGGTGCGTCCGGTCTGATCGGCAGTGCCCTGGTGCGGTCCCTGACCGCGGACGGGCACGAGGTGGTGCGGCTGGTGCGCCGGGCGGCCCGGACCGCGGACGAGGTCTGCTGGGATCCCGAGGGCGGATATGTGGACGCGGCCGGGCTCGCGGGGTGCGACGCCGTGGTGAACCTGGCGGGCGCCGGGATCGGCGACCGCCGGTGGACCGAGGCGTACAAGGCGCGGATCCGGGACAGCCGGGTGCTCGGCACGCGGGCGCTGGCCGAGGCCGTCGCCGCACTGCCGGCGCAGGAGCAGCCGAAGGTGTTCGTCAACGGCAGCGCGATCGGCTACTACGGGGAGACCGGGGAGCGGCCGGTCGACGAGAGCGCGCCTGCAGGGGCCGGATTCCTGCCCGAGCTGTGCGTTCAGTGGGAGGCGGCCGCGGCGCCCGCGCAGGAGGCGGGCGTGCGCACGGTGTTCACGCGGACCGGGCTGGTGGTGGCCCGCGGGGGCGGCGCCTGGGGGCGGCTGTTCCCGCTCTTCCGGGCCGGACTGGGCGGGCGGCTGGGCGACGGGCGGCAGTACTGGTCGTTCATCGCGCTGCACGACGAGGTCGCCGCGATCCGGCATCTCCTCGACCGCGACGACCTGTCGGGACCGTTCAACCTGACGGCTCCGCAGCCGCTGACGAACCGTGAGATCACCGCGGCGATGGGCCGGGTGCTGCACCGGCCGACGCTCTTCGCGGTGCCCGCGCCGGTGCTGCGGGTCGTGCTGGGCGAGATGGCCGGGGACGTGCTGGGCAGTCAACGGGTGCTGCCGATGCGGCTGTTGGAGTCCGGGTTCTCGTTCGCGTTCCCCGGGATCGAGGAGACGATCCGGGCCGCGAAGTGACGGTTGGGTCCGACCGTATGCGACCGCTGTGCGACCGTGCTCTGTCCATGCGCGACTGCCGACGGCCGATCACCGCCCTAACCTCGACCCGAACTCGGGTATCCCCGGCGCCGGTTGGGGGCATGAGGTCTCCACCGGCTGCGCAACCTCGAGGAGGGGCACGTGCTAGAGCCCGCATTTCAGGCGGACGTCGTCGTCGTGGGAGCCGGGGTCGCCGGACTCTCGGCTGCACATCGGCTGACCCGTGCAGGAGTCACCACCACGGTTCTGGAGGCCGCCCCTTGTGCGGGCGGCCGTATGGCGACCGAGAAGGTCGACGGTTTCCGGCTCGACCGCATCGGACAGCTCCTGTTCACGTCGTATCCCGAACTGCGCCTGGCGCCGGGGCTCGACGCGCTCGCCCTGCGGCTGTTCGCCCCGGGCGTCCTGCTGCACAGCGACGGCCGTCGGCAGCGCGCGGGCGCTCCGGCGGGCGGAGGGAGCGCAAGGGGCGCATTGCACGCCGTGCGCGCCCTGGCGAGCGCCCCCAGGGTGGCGCCGCCGGCCCGGGGCCGGGTGGCCGTCCCCCGGCCCGGGTCGGGGTCGCCCAGGGGCCTGGCGGCCGTTCCCCGGCAGGCCGCCGTGCCGCGGGGGCGGGCGGGTGCCCCGCTGGGCGGCGCCGTCGACCAGGCGCGGCTCGGGGCCGCGCTCGCCCGGATCGGGAGCATGCCCGTCGAACGGCTGCTGGCCCGCCCGGAGTTGCCCGCCGGACAGGCCCTCGCGGAGCGCGGGCTGCCCGCCCGCACGATCGACGGCTTTGTGCGCCCGCTGCTCGCCGCCCTGCTGTGCGACCCGGACCTGACCACCTCCAGCCGGTGCGCAGACCTCGCGCTGCGGGCGTTCGCCGGGGGGCGCATGGGACTTCCGGAGGGCGGAGCCGAGGCGCTGCCGGAGCTGCTCGCGCGGACGCTGCCGCCGGGCACGGTGCGCACCGGCGTGCAGGTCACCTCGGTCGCCACGACGTCGGTGACCACGGCCGAGCACGGCGAGTTCCGCTGCCGGGCCGTCCTGCTGGCCACGGACGCGCGCACCGCCGCCGAACTGCTGCCCGGCCTGCGGGTGCCGGACTTCCATCCGGTGACGGTGGTGCACCACACGACCGACGATCCGCCGCAGACCGGGGCGTCGCTGCTGCTCGACGCCGACCGGGGCGGGCCGGTGGCGCACACGGCGGTGGTCAGCGCCGTGGACCCGACCCGGGCGCCGCAGGGCCGGGCGCTGATCTCTTCGACGGTGCTCGGCGTCCCGCCGACCGACGTCGACACGGCCGTACGGATGCACCTGGCACGCCTCTACGGCACCTCCACGGCACGCTGGGAGACCCTTGCCGTGCACCACACCGCCGAGGCCGTGCCCGCGATGCGGCCGCCGCACGATCTGCGGCGGCCGGTGCGGCTGATGGCGGGCCTGTACGTGTGCGGCGACCACCGGGACACCAGCAGCGTCCAGGGTGCGCTGCACTCCGGGCGACGGGCGTCGGCGGCGATTCTGGCGGACCTGGGGGCGGGGTCGATGCACGGAGCGGAGCCGACGCCGACGCCTCGGGCGGCGTGAGCCCCGGTCCACGGTAGTGACCGCGCCCCGGCGGCTCAGCTCAGGGCCGCCACCTTGTCCCGGTACGTCCGTACCGGTGCCGCGTCCTTGTACGGCTCCAGCCGTCGCTCGAAGTCCCTGACGTACTCCACCGCCCGCACCGAGCGCATCTCCGCGGCCTGGCCCGCCGCCTCGGCGGCCAGCGCGCAGGCCTGGTCGAGTTCGCCGAGGCCGAGGCGGGCGGTGGCGAGGACGACCCGGCAGAAGAGGCGGCTGCGGGCGAAGCCGGGGGCTCGCAGCTGCAGGGAGCGCTCGGCGTGCTGCGCGGCGGCGCGGAACTGCTGCAGGTCCCGGTGGCAGTGCCCGAACTCGTCGGCGAGCTGGGCCTCGTCGAAGAACCGCGCCCAGTGCGGCACCTCGTCCCCGGTCCGGGCGGCCTCCAGGGTGCGCTCGGCCCGGACGAGCGCGGCGGTACAGGCCCGGACCTCCCCCAGCACCCCGTGCCCGCGCGCCTCGGCGGCGTGCAGCAGAGCCTGGACGACGGGCGGGGCGGAACTGCCCACCCCCTGCTGCGCCACGCGTGCCAGCTGCACCGCCTCGCGCCCGTGGCCGAGGTACACGGCCTGCCGGCTCATGGTGGCCAGGACGTAACTGCCGTACGCCCGGTCCCCGGCCGCCTGCGCGAGCCGCAGCGCCTGCACGAAGTAGCGCTGGGCGAGGCCGTGCGCGGCGATGTCGTACGACGTCCAGCCGGCGAGCCGGGTGAGGTCGGCGGCGGCGGCGAACAGACGGCGGCCGGTCTGCTCGCCGTAGGTGCCGCGCAGCATCGGCTCGCACTCGTGCTCCAGGTAGCGCACGAGGGCCTGGCGGGCGTGGCCGCCGCCGTAGGCGTTGTCGAGGGTGCGGAACAGCTCGCCCACCGAGCGCAGCGCGGCGATGTCACCGGCGGTGACCCGATGGCCGGAGGCGCGTTCGGACCGGCCGCGCTGCCGGGGCACCGCAGGGCGGCCCTGCGGGGGCACCCGGGTGAGCAGCTCGCCGCGGGCCACCTTCTCGTCGGCCCGCCCGATCAGCCAGTCCCGGCTGGGCACGACGAGCCCGGCCGCGGTGAACGCGATCTTGCGCAGCTCGGCATGGCTGCCGGAGTCCTTGCGCCACAGTCCGCTGACGATGTCGACGGCCTCCTCGGGCCCGGCCGCGAACTCCAGGCCGGCGTAGACCGGGGCGCAGGCGTCCAGGCCCAGGTCCTGTGCGGTGAGCCGACGCCCGAGCCGCCGCGTGAACACCTCGGCGATGAGGGCCGGGGTGGCCCCTCTGGGCTGCTGTCCGCGCAGCCAGCGGGTGACGGAGGTCTTGTCGTATCTCAGGTCGAGGCCGTGTTCGAGGCCGAGCTGGTCCACACGACGGGCCAGACCTGCGTTGGAGAATCCCGCTTCTGCGATGAGCGCGGCGAGCTGGCGGTTGGGAGTGCGCTGCGCGGGTCGTTCCGTCATCTGCGGTGCGGTCTCCTGCCTTTCGGGCCTCGCAGAGGCCCTGCGGTGCCCGGATTGCCTGTGAGCAGCCCTTATGGCCTCGTGAACGGCGCGAATGTAGCGGAGAGTGAGCAGTCGATCGCACACTTCGACATTCATTCATCCGATCGTGTGAGGATTGCCCCCGGGACTGACGCGCTCGGAGCAGTCGTACAGTGGCGTAGGCGCGTTTCATGCCTTACGACCTTCTAGGGAGGCGCTTGCCGTGAGTGAGTTGCGGTTCGTCCGGATGGGATTCGGTGCGGACGCCGTCGAGTACCAGGAGGCGTGGGACGAACAGCGCCGGGTGCACGCGGCACGGTTCGCCGACGAGATCCCCGACACCGTGCTGCTGCTGGAGCACCCGCCGGTCTACACCGCGGGCCGGCGCACGGCGGACAACGAGCGCCCCCTGGACGGCACTCCGGTCATCGACGTGGACCGCGGCGGCAAGATCACCTGGCACGGCCCGGGCCAGCTGGTGGGCTACCCGATCCAGAAGCTGCCGCGCCCGGTGGACGTGGTGGCCCACGTACGGCGCCTGGAAGAGGCGCTGATCCGCACCTGCACGGAGTTCGGCCTGGAGACCACCCGGGTCGAGGGCCGCAGCGGGGTGTGGGTGCTCGGCGACCCGGTGGAGCAGCGCCCGGCCCTCGGCGGGCTCTCCCTCGACTTCGACCCGCGCCTGCAGGACGAGGAGTTCGACCCCCGCCTGAACGGCCCGGAGTACGCCCCCTCCAACGCGGGCCAGCGCCGCGAGGACCGCAAGATCGCGGCGATCGGCATCCGCGTCGCCAAGGGCGTCACGATGCACGGCTTCGCACTGAACGTGAACCCGGACAACAAGTGGTTCGACAAGATCATCCCGTGCGGCATCCGGGACGCGGGCGTCGCCTCCCTCGCGAACGAACTGGGCCGCGACGTGACGATCGAGGAGGTGCTGCCGGTGGTGGAACGGCACCTGAGGGACGTACTGGAAAACGCGGACCTGAAGCCGCGCGAGATCGAACGAGCATCGGCATAGCAGCCGAGGGAGCTGCGGGCAGTCGTGCCTCCCCCAGTGCCTTAAGGGCCTGGGGGGACCCCAGGGCGGCACGGGTGGGCGCAGCGGCACCCCGCAAGCGCGGGCGAGCTTTGGGGAATGCGACCCAGGCCCCCGCAGGTTGCCCACCACGCAGGGCCGAAAACTGCACGGGCGTACCCTGGTGTACGCCGAAGAATCGAAGCTACAGGGAGCCGACGTGTCCGCAGTCGCACCCGACGGACGCAAGATGCTGCGCCTGGAGGTCCGCAACAGCCAGACCCCCATCGAGCGCAAGCCCGAGTGGATCAAGACCCGGGCGAAAATGGGTCCCGAGTACACGAAGATGCAGAACCTCGTGAAGAGCGAGGGCCTGCACACGGTCTGCCAGGAAGCCGGCTGCCCGAACATCTACGAGTGCTGGGAGGACCGCGAGGCGACCTTCCTCATCGGCGGCGACCAGTGCACCCGGCGCTGCGACTTCTGCCAGATCGACACCGGCAAGCCCGAGGCCCTCGACCGCGACGAGCCCCGCCGGGTCGGCGAGTCCGTGGTCACCATGGACCTGAACTACGCCACCATCACCGGCGTCGCCCGCGACGACCTGGCGGACGGCGGCGCCTGGCTGTACGCCGAGACCGTGCGCCAGATCCACCAGCAGACCGCGCACCGCGAGGCCGGCCGGACCAAGGTCGAGCTGCTCGCCCCCGACTTCAACGCGGTCCCGGAGCAGCTCGAGGAGGTCTTCTCCTCACGCCCCGAGGTCTTCGCGCACAACGTGGAGACGGTGCCCCGGATCTTCAAGCGGATCCGCCCCGGCTTCCGCTACGACCGCTCCCTGAAGGTCATCACTGCGGCCCGCGACTACGGCCTGGTCACCAAGTCCAACCTGATCCTCGGCATGGGCGAGACCCGCGAGGAGGTCAGCGACGCGCTGCAGCAGCTGCACGACGCCGGCTGCGAGCTGGTCACCATCACGCAGTACCTGCGCCCGTCCGTGCGCCACCACCCCGTGGAGCGCTGGGTCAAGCCGCAGGAGTTCGTGGAGCTGAAGGAGGAGGCCGAGCAGATCGGCTTCTCCGGTGTCATGTCCGGCCCGCTGGTCCGCTCCTCGTACCGCGCCGGTCGCCTCTACCAGATGGCGATCGAGAAGCGCGGCACGTACATCGCCGCCCAGGCCGTCTGATCCACCGTCACACCGGCGCTGCCCGCGGGCGTTACGACAATCGTGTGAATTCGCGCACAAGCAGCTACCCATGAGTAGTGGCCGATTCGACGCGGCCCTGACCGTCCTCGCAGATAGGGGCGTACGTCAGGGCCGCGTCAGCGTTTTCGACCCCCGTATCAAGGCTTCATTCGTGTTTGACCGGTCGGTCACGCCCTGGTAACACCAATCAGTGACCCTGGACTCACGCCACGTAAACCCGGCCCCGAAGCCGTACCGAGGGGGGACCTTCACCATGCAGGCCGCGCCCGTTCGCGCCACAGCGATCCCGTCCTTCACCACCGCCCTGCGCGCCGTCGAGTCGCTGCTGATGAGCAGCGGCCAGCGCACCGCCCGCCGCAACGCCTGGACCTCCGTTCTGGAGGACCGCCGCCGGGCCAAGGACCGGGTCGAGGCGCAGCGGGTGGTGGAGCAGGTCCTCGCCGGCCGTTCCTGAACCCGTACTGCCCGTACTGCCGTCGAAGGCACTCCGGGAGCCACGTAGACTCGTGGCATGGCGAGGAAGGAAACTGCAGCGGACGCTGCGAACCCCGGGCGACTGAAGCAGATCGCCCTGACCTACAAGATGACCCGCAGGGCCGACAAGACGATCGGTCTTGTACTCGCAGCAGTAGGAATCGTCACCTTCGGTGTCTTCCTCGCGATCGGTTTCCTGATCGGTCACCCCATCTATCTCGGCATCCTGGGCCTCCTGCTCGCCTTCCTCGCGACGGCGATCGTCTTCGGACGCCGGGCCGAGCGGGCCGCCTTCGGGCAGATGGAGGGCCAGCCGGGCGCCGCCGCGGCCGTGCTGGACAACATCGGCAGGGGGTGGACGACGACCCCCGCAGTGGCGATGAACCGCAGCCAGGACGTGGTGCACCGGGCCGTCGGCAAGGCCGGCATCGTGCTGGTCGCCGAGGGCAACCCGAACCGGGTGAAGAGCCTGCTGGCCGCCGAGAAGAAGAAGATGAACCGGGTCGTCGCGGACGTGCCGGTGCACGACCTGATCGTCGGCACGGGCGAGGGCACGGTCGAGCTGAAGAAGCTGCGCACGACCATGATGAAGCTGCCGCGCGTGCTGACCGGGCCGCAGGTCACCGCGACCAACGACCGGCTGCGGGCGATGGGCGACCTGATGAGCAACATGCCGCTGCCGAAGGGTCCGATGCCCAAGGGCATGCGGATGCCGAGGGGCGGCGGGCCGAAGGCGCGGTAAGGCCGTCGGCTCACGTCATGAATGGGCCGGGCCCCGGAACCTTCGCGGTTCCGGGGCCCGGCCCATGAATGTGTGGGGGTCTGAATATCTGGGAGGTCAGATCCTGACCTCGACCGTGCGCGCCAGCCGGTCGTGCAGGCCGCGGCCGTCGCGGTCCCAGATCAGCGCGGGGAGGGCCACGCACAGCAGGGCCGTGCGCAGCAGGGCGCGACCGGGGTGGACGGTGCCCGTGTCGAGGGCGACGACGCGCAGGCCGAAGAGGCGCTTGCCGGGTGTGGAGCCGACCGTGCCGACGGTCAGGACGCCCAGGACGAAGAAGATCAGCAGGGCCCAGTTGCCGGTGGCCTGCTCGTAGCCGTCCGTGATCAAGCTGTATGCGATCAAGAGGCACAGGGCCCAGTCGACGGCCAGTGCGCCGAGCCGCCGGCCGGGGCGGGCGATCGAGCCCGGCCCGTCCTCCGGCAGTCCGAGCTGCTCGCCCCGGTAACCGAAGTCGGCACCCGCGTCCTCCATGGCCGCACGCGGGCCGGAGAGCCATGATCCGATTGCTTGCCTCTTGTCCACCCGACCACGGTACTGCGCCCGGATTTGACCGGGGTACGGCGGGGTCGTTCCGCGCTACCGTGGAACGGAACCGGTTAACTTCTGCGAAACAAATGGGTCACGCCCGAGAAATGACACGTCCCTAGGGTCGAGGTCAGCGTGTGCCACCGCACTGGCCGCACGAACGAACTACCACCCCGGCGGGACGGTCGGGAGTAGGAGGAGCTGGATGTTCCAGAACGCCGACGAGGCCAAGAAGTTCATCGCGGACGAGGACGTCAAGTTCATCGACGTCCGTTTCTGCGACCTGCCGGGCGTCATGCAGCACTTCACGGTGCCCGTCGAGGCGTTCGACCCGGACGACGAGCTCGCCTTCGACGGATCCTCGATCCGCGGCTTCCAGGCCATTCACGAGTCCGACATGGCGCTGCGCGCCGACCTCTCGACCGCCCGCGTCGACCCGTTCCGCCGCGACAAGACGCTCAACATCAACTTCTTCATCCACGACCCGATCACCGGCGAGCAGTACAGCCGTGACCCGCGCAACGTGGCGAAGAAGGCCGAGGCGTACCTGGCCTCCACCGGGATCGCCGACACCGCGTACTTCGGCCCGGAGGCGGAGTTCTACGTCTTCGACAGCGTGCGCTTCAAGACGTCCGAGAACGAGTCCTTCTACCACATCGACTCCGAGGCGGGCGCCTGGAACACCGGTGCGCTGGAGGACAACCGCGGCTACAAGGTCCGCTACAAGGGCGGTTACTTCCCGGTCCCGCCGGTCGACCACTTCGCCGACCTGCGCGCCGAGATCTCCCTGGAGCTGAACCGCGCCGGCCTGCAGGTCGAGCGCCAGCACCACGAGGTGGGCACCGCCGGCCAGGCCGAGATCAACTACAAGTTCAACACGCTGCTCGCCGCCGCCGACGACCTCCAGCTCTTCAAGTACATCGTGAAGAACGTCGCCTGGCGCAACGGCAAGACCGCGACCTTCATGCCGAAGCCGATCTTCGGCGACAACGGCTCGGGCATGCACGTCCACCAGTCGCTGTGGAGCAACGGCGACCCGCTGTTCTACGACGAGCAGGGCTACGCCGGCCTGTCGGACACCGCCCGCTACTACATCGGCGGCATCCTCAAGCACGCCCCGTCGCTGCTCGCCTTCACCAACCCGACGGTGAACTCCTACCACCGTCTGGTGCCGGGCTTCGAGGCGCCGGTGAACCTGGTGTACTCGCAGCGCAACCGCTCCGCCGCGATGCGTATCCCGATCACCGGCTCCAACCCGAAGGCCAAGCGCGTCGAGTTCCGCGCGCCCGACTCCTCCGGCAACCCGTACCTGGCGTTCTCCGCGCTGCTCCTCGCGGGCCTGGACGGCATCAAGAACAAGATCGAGCCGGCCGAGCCGATCGACAAGGACCTGTACGAGCTGGCTCCCGAGGAGCACGCGGGCGTTCCGCAGGTCCCGACCTCGCTCCCGGCCGTCCTCGACTCCCTCGAGGCCGACCACGAGTTCCTCCTCCAGGGCGACGTCTTCACCGCCGACCTGATCGAGACGTGGATCGACTTCAAGCGCACGAACGAGATCGCTCCGCTGCAGCTGCGTCCGCACCCGCACGAGTTCGAGCTGTACTTCGACGTCTGAGAAAGCCGACGCTTTCGACGTCCGAGATGCGGTGAGGGCCGCCACCTGAAGTACTTCAGGTGGCGGCCCTCGGCCGTGTGCATTCGGTCCGGCGGAATCCCTACCGCCCTCAGCCCACCACGATCACCACGGGGCCGCCGCCGAAGCGGTCGAAGCGGTCGAAGTGGTCGAAGCCGTTGAAGAACCCGAACCGGTGGTCGAACCGGTCGCCGAAGCGATGACAGTCGCCCCACCAGTCACAGTCGTCGCCCCAGTTCGTGGGAACGGTGGCCGTGGTGGCCGGGGTGGCCGCCGAGGCCGTACCTGCTGTGCCGATCGCGGCGCCACCAGCCATCAGTACGCCGATGGCGGACAGCGCGAGGAGACGCCTAGCACGTGGTGCGTTCATGGAGATACCTTCCTTCCATCCCATCGTGCGGTCATTGCACGAGCCGGACGGATGGCCGCGGCCGCAGCGGTAGAAGTACGGCGCGGTCGTCGGTGTTGCCGCCTGAGTGCGAGGAGTACGTTTTCAGCCGCCGGCGTCTCCACGGGAATCCCGCCGACGGAAGGCAATCCCAGGTGCGGCCTTCCCCTAAAGGCTAGTCTTCCCTCGATCACTCAGCATCTTGAATGACAAGAGGCATGGAGCGAAGAGGTATGGAGCGGGGGATGTCGGAAAAGGATCACTGGGAGCACGAGTTCGACCACAAGTGGGCGAACGACGCCGAGCACAAGGAACCCTCCGCCCGGGCCCGGATGCTCGCCGCCCGCTGGAAGCACAATCCGCCGGAGCCGGTGCCCTTCCGGGGCGACCCCGACCCGGTGCGGCCCCGCCGGTCCGGGTGGATATCGACGGCCGTGGTCCTGGGGTGCGTCGTCGCGGTGATCGTTCTGCTGGGATACATCAACTTCCGCGCGCCGTACTAGGGCCGGTCCGGAAGCCTTTGCCGGTCCCAGGGCTGATCGCGACCGCTTCATGGGGTGGGGCGGGTGCACACTGGGCAGTGGGACGAGTGCCTGAACGCAGGGTGGTGTTCCATGCACAGCCGCTTCCGGAGCGACCCGCGGTTGACCGTGCGGATGACGGTCACGCTGTTTCTGCTCGGCTTGTTGTACGTGGCGTTCGTCGCCGCGTTGATCGCACTGCTGAAGTCCTGGGTGCTGGTCGTGGTGGTCGCGGCGGCGCTGCTGGGTGCGCAGTACTGGTTCTCCGACCGGATCGCGCTGTACGCGATGCGTGGCCGGATCGTGGAGCGGGACGAGTATCCCGAGCTGCACGGCGTGGTCGACCGGCTGTGCGCGGTCGCCGACATGCCCAAGCCGGTGGTCGCCGTGTCCGACATGGATATGCCGAACGCGTTCGCGACCGGGCGCAACGCCGATCATGCGGTGGTCTGTGTGACCAGCGGGCTGCTGCGGCGGCTGGAGCCGGCCGAGCTGGAGGGCGTGCTCGCGCACGAGCTCTCGCACGTGGCGCACAAGGACGTCGCGGTGATCACGGTCGCGTCGTTCCTGGGCGTGATCGCGGGGTTGATCGTGCGGTTCGCCTTCTACTCGCAGGTGTTCGGAGGGCGCCGGGACCAGAACACGGCGGTGGTCTTCATGACGGTGATGGCCGTCTCCGCGGCCGTGTACGCGATCAGCTTCCTGCTGATCCGGGCCCTGTCCCGGTACCGGGAGCTGGCCGCGGACCGGGCCGCGGCGCTGCTGACCGGACGGCCCTCGGCGCTGGCGTCCGCGCTCACCAAGGTGTCCGGCGACATCGCCAGGATCCCGACGAAGGACCTGCGGACGGCGCAGGCCTTCAACGCCTTCTACTTCACGCCGGCCCTGGGCGCCGGGCCCAGCATCGGACGGCTGTTCTCCACCCACCCCACCCTGGAGCAGCGGCTGGAACAACTGGGGCGGATCTCCGGGGAGTTGGGTGAGGCGGCGGCGCCCGGGAAGGGCGGCTGAGGATGGGGCTGCTGGACATCCTGCTCGGTCGTACGAAGCCGGTCGCGCCCGATCTCGACCAGCTGTTCGCGCTGCCCTCGGCGGCCGTCACCCTGCAGGCCGCGACCGCCTTCACGCCGACCGGGCACGGCGCGGTGTGTTTCGCGACGGTCGAGGGCGGCGCCTTCGAGCAGACGCACCGCGAGGTGCAGGCCCTGCTGGACGCGGACGCCGACCGCACCGGGCCCCCGGTGGAGCTGGAACGGGACGCCTACGGCTACTCCTGGCTGGTCTCCCGCCGCGGCCCCGACGAGCTGCCGCTGCTCGTCAACGACCTGCACGCGGTGAACAGCTCGATGGAGGTCAACGGCTTCGGCCCGCAGCTGCTGTGCTCCCTGGCCGGCTTCCAGGACGGGCCCGGCCGCCGGCTCGCGCTGGTCTACCTCTACAAGCGCGGCACCTTCTACCCGTTCGCGCCGCTGCCCGGCGCGGGGCAGCGGCGCGACAACGCGCTCGAGCTGCAGGTGAAGGCGGCCCTCGCCGACGACCTGCGGATCGAACAGGACCTGGAGCGCTGGTTCCCGGTGTGGGGCGCCCCGGGGCTGTGACCCGGGGCCGCCGTCACGACAGGTCCCGCTCTCACCTGCTCTTCTCGCGCGCCTGACGGCGGGCCTCCAGGGGGCGCTCGCGGCGGTAGCGGCGCTCCCACTTGGCCTGCCTGTCACGGCGGTCGCGGTACGCCTTGTACGTCGCGGGCGCCGCCCCTGACGGGGCCGCGCCGCCCGACGAGGATGTAGAGGACGCGCCGCGCCCGTACTGCACGTACACGAAGAGCAGGGCGACGGCGGCGAGCCAGTAGAGGTGGTTTCCGAATCCCAGGACGACCAGGACGACCGTCCCGGAGATGACGATGGTGCCCATGACGGGCCTCCCTGGGCGGTGGGTTGGGATGCCTCGAGAGTGCACCGGGACGTGGGGGTGGCGCATCTCCTTTTCTTCCGCCTGCGTGCCTCTCAGCACGGCTATAAAGTCGGGAAAAAGGCGCGAAACGTTAATAAGGGGTGTCCGGCATGAGCAATCTCTTCGTCGTCGCGTACAACGACCTCGCCACCGCCGAGCAGGTGCGGCAGAAGCTGTTCGACCTGTCCAAGCAGCATCTGGTCGAGCTGGAGGACGCGGTGGTCGTCGAGCGGCGGGAGGACGGAAAGATCAAGCTGCACCAGGCCGTGAGCCACACGGCGGCGGGCGCGGCCGGCGGCGCCCTGTGGGGCGGTGTGATCGGGCTGCTCTTCCTGGCGCCGCTGCTCGGCGCAGCCGTGGGCGCGGCGGCCGGAGCGGCCGGCGGCGCGGTCACCGACACGGGCATCAACGACAACTTCATGAAGGAGCTCAGCCAGAATCTGCGCCCGGGCGCGGCGGCACTGTTCGCGCTGATCAGGCAGGCGGCCGGGGACAAGGTGATTCCGGAAATCGCACCCTACGGCGGCCAGTTGGTGCAGACCTCACTGAGCCAGGCCGAGGAGGACCAGCTGCGCGAGGCACTGGCGGCAGCACGGGCACCGAAGACGGAGAGCACACCTCCCCCGGCCTGACCGGCGTGAGTGAATGGGGGGCCATGAGCGAGCTCAACGCGGTGTACGGCGGTGGTGCGGGAGCGGCCACCGCCGTTGTGCTGCACGGCGCGGGCAACGGCAGCAAGGAGCGGCTGCTGCCGCTGTTGGGCGAGTTCGTGGCGCGCGGCTGCGGCGGGCCGGCCCTCGACTTCTCCGGGCACGGCAAAACACGGGCAAGCTACGGGAGTTGAGCCTTGGGCGACGCTTCGAGCAGGCCGTGTCCGTGATCGACACGCGGATCCGGCGGACGAGGCGCTGGTCCTGGTCGGGTTCAGCTTCGCAGGTGGCGGCCGGTTGTCAGTGGTGTTCGGCAGGATGCTCTGTGGACGCGACTGAACGGGTGGAGGTCGGAGCATGGGTGGCGGACAGCAGCCGTATGTCGGTGTGGCGGAGCGGCGGACGCGGCTGGCGCTGCGGCATCGGCTGGCGCCGGCGGCGCGGGGCGCGCGTCCCGAGGAGGTCGCCGGCGCGCTCGTCGCGCTGCACGGCACGGACCCCGCGACGGTGTATCTGGCGGTGGGCGCACGGCTCGCGGAGCAGGCGAAGACGGTGGCGGAGACCGAGCGTGCGCTGTACACGGACCGGGCCCTGGTGCGGATGCACGGCATGCGGCACACCGTGTTCGTGTTCCCGACGGAGCTGACCGCCGTCGTGCATGCCTCGACCGGTCTCACGGTCGCCGCCCGTGAGCGGGCCTCGCTGGTCAAGGACATGGCGAAGGCCGGGGCTCCGGACGCGGCCTGGCTGAAGGAGGTCGAGGAGTCGACGCTGGCCGCGCTGGCCCGGCGCGGCGAGGCGACGGCCGCCGAACTGACGCAGGACGAGCCGCGCCTGCGGGAGCAGTTCGCGTACGCGGCCGGGAAGAGCTACGAGGGTGTCCACACCGTGTCGTCCCGGCTGCTGCGGCTGCTGGGCGTGGAGGGGAAGGTCGTACGCGGCCGGCCGCTCGGCTCCTGGACGTCGACCCAGGCCCGCTGGGCCCTGGCACCCGAGCATCCCGAACTGGACGTCGCCGAGGCCCAGGCCGCACTCCTGCGCCGCTGGCTGACGGCGTGCGGCCCGGCGACGGAGTCCGACCTGAAGTGGTGGACGGGGTGGCGGGTGACGGAGGTACGGCGGGCGCTGGCCGCGATCGGGACGCAGGAGGTCCGGCTGGACGAGGGCACGGGGTACGTCGTCGACGGCGACACCGAGCCGGTGACGGCGCCCGTGGAGCCGTGGGCCGCCCTGCTGCCCGCCCTCGACCCCACGGCGATGGGCTGGCAGCTCCGCGACTGGTTCCTCGCCCCCGACCTGCGCCCCGCCCTCTTCGACCGCAGCGGCAACGTGGGGCCGACGGTGTGGTGGGACGGGCGTGTGGTGGGCGGCTGGGCCCAGCGGCCCGACGGGGAGATCGTCTGGCGGGTACTGGACGGCGCGGGCGTGGGCCGGGAGGCGCAGGCGGCGATCGAGGCGGAGGCGGCGCGACTTCGGGAGTGGGTGGGGACGACGCGCGTCACTCCACGCTTCCGGACACCGTTGGAGCGGGAGTTGGCGGGGTGAGGAGCGGGACCCTGGAGTACCGATCGGCGCATTCCGGCAACGCCGGCGCCGGGCACCGCACAACAGCACGGCACCCGGCGCCACCACTCAGCGCGTGTACCGCAACAGCGCACGCACCATGTGGCACGTCGTGTCCGACGGCGGGTGGACGCCGATGAGTTCCGCGGTGCTTCGTATCGTCTCGTTCCGGGCCTGGTTCGGCGCGTACACGCCCGAGTCGAGCAGGGCGATCGCAAGGCGCATGGCCTTGAGCCGGCGGTTGTGCGTGACGTACCACTCGCGCGGACGCCCCGGCGGCAGCGGCCGCTTCTCCACGGGCGCGTACGGCCGGTCGAGCAGCACGGGACGGTTGGCGGTGGACTGGGTCGGCTTCGGCTTCAGTGCGGCAGCGGGCACAGGCATCCTCCTGTCGCGGTCAGGGCGCCGCCCGGACACTCCGGCAACACCCTCGAACACTACTTCCAGTCTACTGGCCGCCACTGACATCCGGGGAGTCGGCGAACCTGCCAAACGCCCAGGTGAGCAGGGGAATGCCGCCGTGTCACACACGATCTGCGAGGTGCCTGTGAGACGAAGGAAAATTCGAACAGAGCTCGTCGTTGCGACCCTGGCCTCAGGGGGTCGTGCGAGGCGATCGCGGCGGCGTACCGTGCCCGCATGGAAATCTGGATCAACCCCGCCTGCTCCAAGTGCCGCAGCGCCGTCAAGCTGCTCGACGCCGAGGGCGCCGACTACACCGTCCGCCGCTATCTGGAGGACGTACCGACCGAGGACGAGATCCGCGACGTACTGAGCCGGCTCGGTCTCGAACCGTGGGACATCACCCGCACCCAGGAGGCCGCGGCCAAGGAAATCGGCCTCAAGGACTGGCCACGGGACGCCGCCGCGCGCGACCGGTGGGTCACCGCACTCGCCGAGCACCCGAAGCTGATCCAACGGCCCATCATCACCGCGGACGACGGCACGGCGGTGGTCGCCCGCACCGACGAGGCCGTACGCGAGGCCCTGTCCCGTTAGCACGGTTGGCACGGCCCCGCCGACAACTCCCATGTGATGTACGTTACTTCAACGTACTCCTGTAACCGCTGAGTAACCTCGTTCGGGATCTCGTACATAGCGGCGTACGCTCCCCTACCTCCCAGGAGGCGCGCATGTCGCGTAGGAGAACTCTCGGTACGAAGAAGAAGATCGCCCTGCTGGTCAGTGCGGCGACGGTGGCGGGAGGCGGTGCCTTCTTCATGGCGACCACCTCGAACGCCGCGCCCCCGAAGACGGCCGCCGAGTCGTCCGTCTGCCAGGGGCTCGCCACCGCCCTCGGCAACAACGAGCGGTTCATCGCGGACCAGAAGGCCAAGCCCGACGCTCAGTCGACGGCGCGGATCGCCAACCGCGAGGCCGTCATCGAGCAGATCAAACGCCAGCAGGAGGCGTCCGGGTGTGTCGTGGGGGAGTCGGCTCAGGGCTCCCAGGCGGCGCAGAACGGCCAGCAGGGCGGTCAGCAGCAGGCGGGCGGCGGCCAGGCCGCGCAGCCCTCACAGACCGCCGCCCCGGAAGGCAACGGCGGTGGCGCCGCGGCCTCCGGCCAGCAGGTGTGCAACGGCTCCACCGTCACGCTCTCCGGCGAGGGTGGCGCGCCGGCCGCGTCCAGCAACCAGTTCCCGGCGGGTACGAAGCTGAAAGTCACCAACCTGGACAACAACAAGTCCACGACGGTGGAGGTCACTTCGGTCTCCGGCAGCTGTGTCCTGCTCAACAACGCGGCCTTCGAACAGGTCCGGGAGCCCGGCAAGTTCCTGATCCGCCGGGCGCTGATCGAGAAGGTGGGGTGAGGCTCAGCCTCTCAGAAATCCGCTGAGGCGGCGGCCCAGTTCGGCGGGTGCAGCGTGCGGCAGGGCGTGATGGGAGACGTCCGGCAGGACGACCGTCTCGACCCGTGGCAGCACCGCACTCGCTCGGGCCGCCACCCGGTACGTGTCATGGGTCCTGCTGTTCCCGGCCAGGAGCAGCAGGACCGGCATGTCCAGGGCGCGCAGCGCCAAGGGCGCCGGGCGCGGGCCCGTCACCGGCCTGACGGAGGGGAAGCCGGTGGCGGCCTCCTGGAGCCGGAGCCAGTCGGGGTCCAGGCCCGCCCCGCCGGTCTCCCACTCCAGGAAGGCGCGGACCCGGCGCGGCGAGGGCCGCAACAGCATCGGCAGAGCACGCGCGAGGTACGCCGCTTTGAACCCGGCGAAGCACTGGGTCGGGTCCAGGAGGAACAGGCGGCGCACCCGGGCGGGCGCGTGCAGGGCGTGGTGGAGGGCGATCCACGCGCCGTACGAGTGCCCGCCGAGGACTGCCGGACCGGCGCCCAGCCCGTCGAGGACGGCGCCGAGCCAGGCGGTGAGGTCGGCGATCGTACGGGGGTGGCGGTCGCCGGCCGCGGCGCTGCGACCCGGGGCGCCGACCAGGTCGACGGCGTACACCCGATGGGTAGGGGCGAAGTCGGCCGCTTGGGCGAACCAGGACGCCGAGGTCGCTCCCCCGCCGCCTGGCAGCAGCACGAGCGGGGGTCCGTCGTGCGGGCCGCAGGCGTTGACGTGGGTCGTGCCGTACGGCGTGGGGACCCGGACGGCCTCCCGCTGGGCGGGCCACCTGGCCATGACCTTGTCGTAGGCCGCCTGAAAGGCGTCGTCGTCGTACGCGTCGCTCATGCCCGTCCTCAGCCCCTCCCTTATTATCTCGCTCAGCGAGATGTTCGATGAGCGAGATAATAACGGAGGAGACGCATGCCGACCCAGGGTCCGGAGATGGAGATCGTCCATCTGCTGCGCGCGGTGACGGTCGAACTCGGCCTGCACAGCACGCGGTTCGCGAACCGCAGCGGCATGCACCCCACGGACGTACGCGCCCTGATCGCGCTCATGGACGCGGCGCGCGGGGGCGAGGAGATGACGGCCGGGCGGCTGGGCACGGCGCTGGGGCTGAACTCGGCCGGGACGACCTCGCTGATCGACCGCCTGGAGCGGGCCGGGCATGTGCGGCGGGTGCGCGGTGGGCGGGACCGGCGCAAGGTAGTCGTCGAGGTGGACGAGCGGGCGGTCGAGCTGGGGTGGTCCTTCTTCGGGCCGCTCATCGAGCGTGCGGTGGAGCTGCTGCGCGGCTACGACGAGCGGGAGCGGGCCGCGATCCGGGGCTTCCTGGAGGGGGTGCGGAAGGCGGCGGCCGAGGGCGACTGAGCGGGCCCGCTCCGCACGCCGCCCTGCCCGCTCCGAGCGGGAGTAGCCGTGCCGGGGCACCGTATTCCCATCGCATACGAGCCGTCGGGCGGACCTCGTGTCCGCGACCGCGAACGCCGAGTTTCCGCACCGACCAGGTCCTCACCGCGTGAGCCGCGCCACAGCATGACCAGGTAACACGGGGTTCACAAACGGGCAATGATCGGGAAATCGCCTGTTGACAGGCTGCCGGGCAAACAAGCGCGGCGCCCCAGTGCCGCAGCGCCGCAGCACCCGCAAACGCGCCCAGACCCACCCCCGAAGGATGTGGCCCGTGACCTTCAAGGCTGAGTACATCTGGATCGACGGCACCGAGCCGACGGCCAAGCTTCGTTCCAAGACGAAGATCCTGGCCGACGACGCCAAGGGTGCCGAGCTGCCGATCTGGGGCTTCGACGGGTCCTCCACCAACCAGGCCGAGGGCCACGCCTCGGACTGCGTGCTGAAGCCGGTCTTCACCTGCCCGGACCCGATCCGCGGCGGCGACGACGTCCTGGTGCTGTGCGAGGTCCTGAACATCGACTTCACCCCGCACCCGTCCAACACGCGCGCCGCGCTCGTCGAGGTCGCCGAGAAGTTCGCCGCGCAGGAGCCGATCTTCGGCATCGAGCAGGAGTACACCTTCTTCGACGGCGCCCGTCCGCTCGGCTTCCCCGAGGGCGGCTTCCCGGCCCCGCAGGGCGGCTACTACTGCGGTGTCGGCGCCGACGAGATCTTCGGCCGTGAGATCGTCGAGGCCCACCTGGAGAACTGCCTGAAGGCGGGCCTGGGGCTGTCCGGCATCAACGCCGAGGTCATGCCCGGCCAGTGGGAGTTCCAGGTCGGCCCGCTGTCCCCGCTGGAGGTCTCCGACCAGCTGTGGGTGGCCCGCTGGCTGCTCTACCGCACCGCCGAGGACTTCGGCGTCTCCGCCACCCTCGACCCCAAGCCGGTCAAGGGCGACTGGAACGGCGCCGGTGCGCACACCAACTTCTCCACCAAGGCGATGCGCGAGGGCTACGACGCGATCATCACCGCGTGCGAGTCGCTCGGTGAGGGCTCCAAGCCGCTCGACCACGTCAAGAACTACGGCGCCGGCATCGACGACCGTCTGACCGGTCTGCACGAGACCGCCCCGTGGAACGAGTACTCCTACGGTGTCTCCAACCGTGGCGCCTCGGTCCGTATCCCGTGGCAGGTCGAGAAGGACGGCAAGGGCTACATCGAGGACCGCCGCCCGAACGCCAACGTCGACCCGTACGTGGTGACCCGCCTGCTGGTGGACACCTGCTGCTCCGCCCTGGAGAAGGCCGGCCAGGTCTGATCCACACGCTCGAAGTCGAAGGGGGCCCCCCGGGGTTGGGGGGGGCCCGCGTGTTTTAATGCGGGGGGTTTGTGTGGTGGGTGTAATAGTTGGGGGCAGGGGTAAGACGGGGGGCGTGGGCTCAAAGTGGAGAAGGGG